>JBMOMX010000013.1:0-146185 GCA_049323435.1 Pseudomonadota bacterium | reverse complement strand
ATCAGGCCGCTTCCCGAATTCACCGCCCCCTCACCCCGGCCCTCTCCCCCAAGGGGAGAGGGAGATATGAGTTCCGGGCGAGTTTCCCTCTCCCCTCGGGGGAGAGGGTCAGGGTGAGGGGGAGGGCAAAGGCGATTCAGTCAGGTCACAAAATGGTCTAAAGGGCGCTGGCGGCGTTGCTGGAATGACCAGAGGAAAAAGACATGCCCAAACGCATTAAAGCAGCCGATCTGCCCGAGTTCGACGCAATGCCTTACCTTGATAGTGAGGTGGCCATTGCTGCTTACCTGACCGATATTCTGGAAACGAACAATGCGGCCTTACTGGCGGCGGCGTTGGGCGACATCGCGCGCGCGCGCGGGATGACCGAGATAGCCAGATCGGCCGGCATCACGCGCGAAGCCCTGTATAAAGCGTTGCGGCCAGATAGCGCTCCGCGTTTCGATACGGTTAGCCGTGTTTGCGCAGCACTCGGAGTGCGGCTGGTTGCGCAGCCCATTCATTCCTGATGCCTGCTATTGACGGTGCGCTGCGCATGGCGGCGGCGCGGTTACAGGCGGTGGGCGTGGAACAGGCGCGGCTGGATGCGCGCTTACTGCTATCGGCAGCGACTGGTTTGTCTCTCGAAGCCATGATCCGCGAACCTGACGCCGAACTGCCGCAGGTCCAGGCCGAGAAATTCACCGCCATGATCGCGCGCCGGCTTGCGCGTGAACCGGTGTCGCGTATTCTGGGGCGGCGCGAATTCTGGAGTCTGGAATTTGAGATAACACCGGACACGCTCGACCCGCGCGCAGACAGCGAAACCCTGATCAGCGCGGCAATGGAGCTTATTGCAGATCGCGCCCGTGCTTTGCGCATCCTCGATATCGGAACCGGAAGCGGATGCCTGCTGCTGGCGCTCTTGTCGGAACTGCCCCGCGCACAGGGTTTGGGCATAGATATTTCCACGGGTGCGCTGGATGTGGCGCGGGGCAATGCTTTGCGACTGGGCTTGTCTGAACGCGCGCAGTTTGCACTGTGCGATGTGCGGCATCCAGGCTGGACAGCGCAGCTGGTGCGGCCATTTGATCTGGTGATCTCCAATCCGCCTTATATCGAGAATGCCGTCATTGCGGGACTGGCGCCGGAAGTAAGCTGTTTTGACCCTTTTGGCGCCCTGGCAGGCGGCGCGGATGGGCTGGATTTTTACCGGATAATAACTATTTCACTGGCAGACTTGCTGACGCCGGGAGGATGGGCGATCCTGGAAACGGGCGCCGGGCAGGCCGGGGACGTGCAGCGGCTTTTTTCAAAGGCCGGGATTGACCGGCAGCACCGCTATCGTGATTTGGGCGGCTTGGAAAGAGCAGTGGCTGGCCGGTTTGGGCCCCGATCCGGGCAGTAAGATTATTCTAGGAATCTGTCGCGTAAGCGGCTATCATGCTCCCAGCGATTGAGTATTGAATGCTCTCGCTGCTATCCGATGCTGTCGCGGCATGCATATTGTTCCGGAATGGGTATCCAGGCCGGACCGCGTCAGAAGACGGTGTGCTGGTGCCGCCCGGAAAGAGGTGATTGACTTCCATGGGCGGCGTTTCATTCGGGGAACAGGGCTGAAACCGGAACTTGCGTGATATTTTTTGCTTGTGTGCCAACGGCGTCAAGAAAGCCCGTTTGCGCCAGCGCTCTTGGACGGGCCGTTTTTATGGGCTGTTCCTGAAGTTGATTTAGCGGCAGGTGTTAAAGGCCGAAATTTAGGGAGAGTGTGTACCTATGGTGAAAGTGATGCAGTTGATGCAGGTGATGCAGGAGTTAACCGCCGCATGAGACCCGTGCAGCAAGGCGGCATGAACAAGCAGCGCTCACGCGGCCGCGGGCGGGGCAAACCCCATATCAGCGGAGGCGGTGGCGGCAGCAGCAGCGGCAATGGCGGATTGGGGGCAGGCCGCGGGGAAATTGTCAATCTCAACCGCACCCTGGACAGCAATGGCCCGGACATTAAAATTCGCGGCACCGTTGCGCATATTTATGAAAAATATCAAAATCTGGCGCGCGACGCCAATTCCCAGGGCGATCATGTCGGCGCTGAAAATTATTTGCAGCATGCGGAGCATTATTACCGCCTGCTGGCCGCGGCCAATCAGGCGCAGGCCGCCTCACGCGAACGCGAAAATGCCCGCAATCCCGGAAACCGCCGCCTGCCAAATCAGGAAAATGTTCTGGAGGCTGGCGAGCAATCGGCGGAGCCGGGCTATGATGACGGCATGCGCACCACCGCGCCGGAGCAGGCCGCCGAAGCAGGTCTTGAAGAGAGCACGGCCGGCACGGCCTGAGCCTGTCCCCGGCGGAAATTTTATCTTGCGTCACGGTCTTGTGCCTGGCGTTCTGGCAACCTAAATAAGATCGTGTGCGGTACGGCGCTTTTTAAAAGGCCGTGCCGCTTTGGTGCAATGAGGCGTTGCCGGACAGCTCTGAAACGGGGGTCCAGATTCGCGGTTTTTCAGCCGTGAAGGGCATACGCGCTTGAGAGGTGTCAGATGCAATTTGATAAATATACCGAACGTTCCCGTGGCCTGATCCAGGCAGGTCAGACCTTGGCCAGCCGCAGCGGCCATGGCCAGTTTACCCCCGAACATATGCTGAAGGTTCTGTTGGATGACGCCGATGGTTTGGCGGCGAATTTAATCCGCAAGGCCGGCGGCAATCCCGATCTGGCCAGGCAGGGCGCGGAAAAGGCGCTTGCGAAACTGGCCAGTGCGACCGGCCCGGGCGCGGGCCAGCTGCATATGAGCCAACCGCTGGTAAAGCTGTTTGAGCAGGCCGAAGACCTTTCCAAAAAAGCCGGTGACGCATTCGTAACCGCAGAGCGGCTGCTGCAGGCGGTGATGCTGGTCAAAGGCGGCGAGGCCCCGGCCATTCTTCAGGCCGCCGGCGTGACGGCCGAAAATCTCAATCGCGCCATCAATGAAATGCGCAAAGGCCGCACGGCGGACAGCGCTTCGGCGGAAGACAGTTTCGAGGCGTTGAAGAAATATGCCCGTGACCTGACCCAGGCGGCGCGCGATGGCAAAGTCGATCCGGTGATCGGGCGTGACGAAGAAATCCGCAGAACTATCCAGGTTCTGTCCCGCCGCACAAAAAACAATCCGGTGCTGATTGGCGAACCCGGTGTTGGCAAGACCGCGATCATCGAAGGCCTGGCGCAGCGCATTATCAATGGCGATGTGCCCGAAAGCCTGAAAGATAAAAAGCTGATGGCGCTTGATATGGGCGCCCTGATCGCGGGCGCGAAATATCGCGGCGAATTTGAGGAACGTCTGAAATCGGTATTGCAGGAAATCACCGCAGCGGCCGGCGAAGTGGTGCTGTTCATCGACGAGATGCACACCATTGTCGGCGCGGGCGCGGCGGAAGGGTCTATGGACGCTTCCAATCTGCTGAAACCGGCATTGGCGCGCGGCGAACTGCATTGTATCGGCGCCACCACATTGAATGAATATCGCAAGCATGTGGAAAAAGACGCGGCGCTGGCGCGGCGGTTTCAGCCCGTGTTTGTGAGCGAGCCGACCGTCGAAGACACCGTCTCGATCCTGCGCGGCCTGAAGGAAAAATACGAGCTGCATCACGGGGTGCGCATCAGCGATGCGGCGATCGTGGCGGCGGCGTCGCTGTCGAACCGGTATATTTCAGACCGTTTCCTGCCCGACAAGGCGATTGATCTGGTGGACGAAGCCGCCAGCCGGTTACGCATGGAAATTGATTCCAAACCGGAAGAGCTTGATGAACTGGACCGGCGCATTCTGCAATTGAAAATCGAACGCGAGGCGCTGCGCAAGGAAACCGACCCGGCGTCCATCGACCGGCTTGCAAAGCTGCAGAATGAACTGGCGGGGCTGGAAGAAGATTCCGCCGCGCTTACTGCGCGCTGGCAGTCGGAAAAAGCGCAACTCGCCGATGCGCAAAAAATCAAGGAGCAACTCGATCAGGCGCGCAGCGACCTGCAACAGGCGCAGCGCGCCGGGGATCTGGCGCGCGCCGGCGAAATCGCCTATGGCGTGATACCAGGCCTTGAGGAAAAATTGCGCGCCGCCGATGCCGCGGGCGACCAGGCCAGCCTGGAAGAGGCCGTTACGGATGAACATATTGCGGGCATTGTGTCGCGCTGGACAGGTATTCCGGTTGACAAGATGCTGGCGGGTGAACGCGACAAGCTGCTGGCGATGGAAGACAAATTGCGCGAACGCGTGGTCGGTCAGGACGATGCGCTGCGCGCGGTTGCGCATGCGGTGCGCCGTTCGCGCGCGGGCTTGCAGGATCCGCGCCGCCCTATCGGGTCGTTTCTGTTTCTGGGGCCGACCGGCGTTGGCAAAACCGAACTGACCAAAACGCTGGCGCAATTCCTGTTCGACGATGAAAATGCGATCCTGCGCATGGATATGTCGGAATATATGGAAAAACATTCGGTTTCGCGCCTGATCGGCGCACCGCCCGGTTATGTCGGTTATGATGAAGGCGGGGCGCTGACCGAATCTGTGCGGCGGCGGCCCTATCAGGTGCTGCTGTTCGACGAGGTCGAAAAGGCGCATCCCGATGTTTTCAACATTCTGTTGCAGGTGCTGGATGATGGCCGTCTGACCGACGGCCAGGGCCGCACGGTGGATTTCAAAAACACCATCATCATTCTGACCTCCAATCTGGGTTCGGAATATCTGGCGGCGCTGAAGGATTCAGAACCGGCGGAAAGCGCGCGCGCACAGGTTATGGAAGTGGTGCGGAATAATTTCCGTCCCGAATTTCTTAACCGGCTGGATGAAATCATTCTGTTCAACCGGCTTACCCGTGCGCAGATGGATGCCATTGTGACTATCCAGATCGGCGCCCTGCTGGGCCTGCTGGCGGCGCGCAAAATCACGTTGAGCCTGGACGACGCGGCGCGCACCTGGCTGGCCAATGCCGGGTATGATCCGGTCTATGGCGCACGGCCGCTGAAGCGGGTGATTCAACGCGCACTGCAAAATCCGTTGGCGGAGCAATTGCTGGCCGGCGTCATCAAGGATGGTGAAAATGTGCATGTCAGCGCCGGTGAAAAGGGCCTGATCATCAACGGTCAGGAATTGCAGGCGGCGGCCTGACCAGGCCCCGCAAATAGGTATCTCCCCCGGCTTGCCGCAAGGCCGCGCCTGTGCCAGAGTTGGATAATTCCAATTCGAATCCGGACAGTCAGGGGAGATCGCCGCATGGCATTGCCGCAAAATCCAAATATTTTCGCCAATAACCCGCTGGACAGGGTTAGCCATAAGCGCACCGATGCGGACTGGCTGGCGCAACGCCTGCTGCACAAGGACAGCTTTATGCTGCCCATGTATAAGGAGAATGTTTTCACGTTGCCGCCCGCCAAACCCGGCGGGCCGCCCGAGGTGGGTTTCATGCGGCCGGATATGTTCGCCGATGCGCTGGCCGGCGGCGCTGCGGTGCTGTTTCTTGGACTGGACAAAAAGGACCGGGCTTATTTTGCAATTGATTTACCCGGCGACAGCGATCCAAGCAAGTCGGGCCCGCTGAAAGGCTTTGGCGAATTTGGCGATCTGCGCGCGCTGGCCATGAGCATTGACGCGCAGGACGCCGCCATCGCGGCCCAGGCCAAATCGGTGTTGAAATGGCACAGTACGCATAAATTCTGTTCGGCCTGCGGCGTGCCGTCGGTGATTGCCGAAGGCGGTTATCGCCGCGACTGCCCGCAATGCAAGACACAGCATTTTCCGCGCACCGATCCCGTCGTGATCATGCTGGCGGAACTGGGTGACAAGGCGCTTCTGGGCCGCCAGAAAATTTTTCCCAAGGGCATGTATTCCGCCCTGGCCGGTTTTGTCGAACCGGGAGAAAGCATCGAAGAGGCGGTGGCCCGCGAACTGTTTGAAGAGGCCGCCTGCCGCGTGTCTTCGGTTAGCTACCGGTTCACACAGCCCTGGCCCTATCCGATGTCGCTGATGATCGGCTGTTCGGCGGTGGCCGACAATGAGGAAATCAAGGTGGACGGCATCGAGCTGGAAGAAGCCCTGTGGGTCAGCCGCGCCGATCTCCGCGATGCGCTGGAAGGCAGGGGCAACGGCAAGGTCATGATCCCGCCCCCATTCGCCATTGCGCACCAGCTGGTACGCAAATTCGTGTACGGATAAATTGTAATATGATCCGGCAGGGCGGCGCCGTCACCGTTACAGGCGCGGGCCGCCGCCATTACTGCCCTTTTTTTGCGGCGGAGGCAAATCGCACGGCTTCTTCGGCGGCGCGCACCATGGCCTTGGCCTTGGTGATGGTTTCCTGATATTCGGCTTCGGGGTCGCTATCCATCACGACGCCGCCGCCCGCCTGAATATAAACCACCTTGTCCTTGACCACGGCGGTGCGCAGCGCGATGCAATTATCCATTGATCCGTTGGCGGAGAAATAGCCAACGCATCCGGCATAAACGCCGCGCTTTTCCTTTTCCAGTTCGTCAATGATTTCCATCGCCCGTATTTTCGGCGCGCCGCTAACGGTGCCCGCCGGAAAGCCGGCGCACAGGGCCGTAATCGCATCAAATTCCGGGCCGATCAGGCCTTCAACATTCGACACCAGATGAATGATATGCGAATAATATTCGGTCATGAACTGGCCGGTGACCTTGACGCTGCCAATCTGTGACACGCGCCCCACATCATTGCGCCCCAAATCCAGCAGCATCAAATGTTCAGCGCGTTCTTTTTCGTCCGTGATCAGATCATGCGCCATCGCGGCGTCCTGTTCGGGCGTTGCGCCGCGCGGGCGTGAACCGGCAATGGGGCGAATGGTCACCACATCATCGCGCAGCCGCACCAGCAATTCCGGGCTGGACCCGACAATGGCGAAATCGCCAAAATCCAGAAAATTCATATAGGGCGATGGGTTGATCCGCCGCAGCGCGCGGTACAGCGCAAACGGCGGCAAGTCAAACGGCATGCGAAAACGCTGGCTGGGCACGACCTGAAACACATCCCCGGCGGCGATATACTCCTTCGCCCGTGCGACCATCGCATGATATTCCGCCTGTGTCGTATTGGATTGCGGTTCGGGCAGAGGCGTCAGGCTATCCAGCCGGTAATTTGCGCCATGCGGCAACGGCTTTTCAAAATCTGCGACCACATCATTCAACCGCTCGTTAGCCTGGTTGTACGCGGCGCGCGCGCTTACGCCCTCCTGTGGCCATACCGGCGTAACCACACTGAGGATATCTTTCACACTGTCAAAAATCACCATGATCGACGGGCGGATGAAAATACTGTCGGCCAGGCCAAGCGGGTCGGGGTTGGGCGCGGGCAGTTTTTCCATCAGCCGCACCATGTCATAACCCATATACCCGAACAGACCGGTCGCCATGGGCGGCAGGCTGGCAGGCAGATCAACACGCATTTCACGCACCAGTCTGCGCAGTGATTCCAGCGCACCTTCCGCGCATGGCTCCCACGCATTGTGATCCACGCGCGCCCTGCGGTTGATTTCCGCGCGCGCGCCATAACAGCGCCAGATCAGATCGGGTTTCATGCCAATGAACGAATAGCGCCCGCGTGCGGCGCCGCCCTCAACCGACTCGAACAGAAAACTGTATGGCTGGCCATGCGCAAGTTTTAGCATCACCGATACGGGCGTATCCAGATCGGCGACCAGATTGGTCCACACCACCTGTGGCGCGCCGGCGTCATAGGTTTTGGTGAATGCAGTAAAATCAGGATCAACCTGCATTGTTATTGCTCTTCAAACAGACTGGTTAGCCGATCCTGGTTTATACTCACCTCATACCGGCGCTCCAGCACGGTCTGATATTGGGCCAGCATGTCCTCGGACAGATTGCGTAACAGGTCCCGCTCCAATTTTGCAACCGCATCGCTATTCTGGTTCCGGTCGGGCGTCTGGATTTGTTTCAGGCGCGCCAGAACATAACCTCCTTTCGGGGCTGGCTCGGCAAAGCTGTCCCCCGCTTTGGCGGTAAATAATTTTGCGGTCAGCGCAGCGCTTATCAGATCATCTGCATAGCCCCGGCCAAAGGCGGGGCTCATCGCGGGTTTGAGATTCAGGGGTTTGGCGATATCTGCCAGACTTTTGCCCGCATTGGCCGATTTCAGCATCTCACCTGCAAGATCATCCAGTTTTTCGCCGGTCTGCATGGCGCGCCAGGCCTCCAGCACGTCGCCGCGTATTGCAGCAAGCGGCCGCACCGCAGCGGGGGTGATTGAATCAACCCGTAAGATAAAATATCCGCCATCCTTGCTTTCCCGTAAATCACCTTCTGCGCCCGCGTCGGTGGTAAAAATATCCGCGATGAATTGCGGGTCTGCCGGCATGGCCGCCACGGGCTTGCCATCGGGTCCATTGCCGTCCCGGTCAATGCTGGCAATCATGTGCAGGGTCAGATTAAATTCTTTTGCCGCTTCTTCCAGTGATGCGCCGCCGGCCCGTGCGTCTTCAATCTGGTTCGCGCGCGCGACAAGCAGATCAAGGGCGCGGCTGAATTGCAGATCACGGGTAATTTTACTGCGTACTTCTTCAAAGGGCTGCACCCGTTCCTGGCGTGCGGCGGTAATTCTGATCAGATGCCAGCCCAGCGGGCTTTGCAGCGGTGCGCTGATTTCGCGTTCTTTCAGCGCAAAAACCGCGTCCGAAATTTCGGCTGGAAGCATCTCCTTGGTTACTTCCACAAGTTCCAGTTCTTTTTCGTTCATGCCGACCGTCTGTTTGGCGATCTTTACAAAATCTTCCGCTGTCCTGATTTTTTCGCGGGCCGCCTTTGCGGCGGCTTCATCGGGCAGCACAAATTGCTGTATATTGCGCATGCCGGTAACCGTGAATTCGGCCAGCCTGGCGTCATATTGTTCGCGCAGTTCCGCTTCGGTTGGCGTTATCGTATCCGCCAGATCTTTGGGATGCAGGGTGATATAGCTGACGGCGCGGGTTTCGGGGGCGGTGAACAGCGCCGCATTGGATTTGTGAAAAATCTCCAGTTCCGCGTCCGTTGGCGGGGGCAGTTTGCCAATGGCGCTCTGCGGAATGAACAGCAGTTCCGCAATGCGCTGTTCTTCGCGCAGCGAATATAATGATCCGGATAGTTTTTTCGGCACAGCAACGCCCGCGCTGAGGGCGGCGATCAATTGCCGCCGGGTCATCTCCTGGCGCGCACGGCGCAGATATTCCTTTTCGGTAAAACCATTGTCATTCAGCGCGCGTTGAAAAATATTGCGGTCGAACTGGCCAAACGAATCGCGAAAGCTGGCATTTTCAAGGATGCTCTGAGCAATGGTCTCGTCTGATGCGGTCAGAGACAGTTTCTCCGTCTCCTTGTCGAACATCACACCCACCAGAATCTGGCGTAGCACTTCGCGGTCAAAGCCCATTTCGCGGGCTTTTTCGGAGGTGAATTCCGGGCCATATTGCTGTTGCAGGCGAAACAGTTCGCGGCGGAAATCAGCATTGAATTCCGGCCCGGAAATGGTGGTGCCCGCCACCTTGGCCAAAGGCGGCTCGGCCGTGTTGCCAAGAAAATCCGCAACGCCCCATACAGCGAAACTGATCACCAGAATAAACAGAAAAATCCGGGTAAACCAGTTTCCGGCGGTTTTGCGAAGCGAAGTTGCCATTGAGCCTTCCTGAGCCTTCCAATGAGGTGTTTATTTTACGCGCCTTCAATAACACGGTTACTTAACGCAGGTTAGCCTATCCTGACAACGGCACGCATGAACTGGCGCGCATGACAAAATGGCTGCGGTAACAAGCACCCGGTCCGGTTTTCACCCGCACGCCAATACTGGCGAATGTACCCTTTTTGTTCCAGGGCGTCAAGTGCTTTCAGCCAATCAGCGCCACACGCTGCCCCGGATGGCGTTCCAGGCGTCCGGCCAGATCCAGTTCCAGCAGAAGAACCGCGATGGCAGCTGCGCTCAATCCGGATTGGCGCACCAGCTCGTCGATTTCCACAGGTGTGGGGCCAAGCATTTCCATAATTTCCGGCCGCGCTTTATCGATCAGGCGCATATCCAGTACCGGTACGGCCATAATCTGCGCCCGCTCGGGTTCGCTAAAGGGTTTGCGCAGCAGCGGTTGCAGGGCCTCCATAACATCCTCAGCGCTTTGCACCAATGTCGCCCCCTGCCGGATCAGGGCGTTGCCGCCGCGCGAACGGGGATCAAGCGGCGATCCGGGCACCGCAAAAACCTCGCGCCCCTGTTCCCCGGCATAGCGCGCGGTGATCAGCGAGCCGGACTGGGGCGCGGCCTCGATCACGATCACACCCAGGCTGATCCCGGATATAATACGGTTGCGCTGCGGGAAATGCCGCGCCTGCGGCTGGGTACCGGGGGGCAATTCGCAAATCAGCACGCCGGTCTCTGCGATGCGATGGTGCAGTTCGGCATTTTGCGGGGGATAGATCACATCTATGCCGCCCGCCAGGATGGCTGCGGTGCCGCTTTCCAGCGCGCCATTATGTGCGGCGGTATCAATGCCGCGCGCCAGGCCGGAAGCAATCAGAATTTCCTGCTGCCCAAGCGCATGGGCAAGATCGCGCGCGATGCGGGCGCCCGCAGCAGAGGCGTTACGCGCACCGACAATGGCGATGCTGGGCCGCCTTAATAAATGCAGCGCGCCTTTCATGCACAGAATGGGAGGCGGCGTGTCACCGGCTGCCAGCGCCGGCGGATATTCCGGCTCACAGGACGCAATATAGCGTGCACCCAGCCGGGCGGCGGCGGCCAGTTCGGCTTCGGCCTCGGCTTTGCCCGCAATGCTGATCGCGCCCCGCGCGCCACCGCGCCGCGCCAGGTCCGGCAGGGCTTCAATCGCCCTGGTGGCTGAACCGAATTGTGCTATCAGGCCGGTGAAAGTGGCGGGGCCGACATTGCGGGTGCGGATCAGCCGCAGCCAGTCAACCCGCTCCCGATCAGAAAGAATTGCCACGGCGCCCCCTTATTCGGAGCTGACGGCTCCTATGCGCGGTTCTACACCTGCAATCAGGCGGCGAATATTGTCATAATGCTTAAGCCAGATCACAACTGCAAGTAATAGCGACAATTGCATCAGCTGGTCCTGTCCCGTCCACCAGAAATAGACCGGGCCCAGCGCCGCCGCCGCCAGCGCCGCCGCCGATGAAATACGAAACACCGCAGCCACCGCAAGCCAGGTTGCGCAGACCGCCGTCCCAACCAGCGGGTTCAGCGCCAGCACAATCCCCAAAAATGTCGCCACCCCCTTTCCGCCCCTGAAACGCAGCCAGACCGGAAACAGATGCCCGAAAAATGCCCCGGCCGCCGCACTGACGGTCACATCCGCCCCATAAGTTTGCGCGATCAGAACAGCCAGCGCCCCCTTGCCGCCATCCAGCAGCAAAGTCAGAAGCGCCAGCAATTTATTACCCGTGCGCAACACATTGGTCGCGCCGATATTGCCCGAACCGATGGCGCGAATATCGCCCATCCCCGCCAGCCGGGTCAGGATCAGGCCAAACGGAATACTGCCCAGCAGATAACCGCCCAGCAGCGCCGCCAGTAAATAGGGTCCGGACAGGCCCCAATCCATCGGGTCTGGCATGGCTAGGTTTCTTCCCTGACAAAAACCGTTTCGCCGGCCACCACGGTGCGCAGGACAACACCCTGCAAATGCCGGTCTTCAAACGGCGTGTTCTTGGATTTGGAACGCAACCCGCTGCCGGTCACGATCCAGCTTTTTCCCGGATCGAACAGGGTCAGATCGGCGGGTTGCCCCTTGGCCAGCCGCCCGCCGGGCAGGCCCAGCAATCGCGCCGGATTGATCGTCATACGCGCCAGCAGACCGCACAAGGACACATGCCCGTTATGATAGCAGGACAGCGCCACGGACAGCAGCGTTTCCAGCCCGATGCCGCCGGTCGCCGCCTGCGCAAAGGGCAGGCGCTTGCTTTCCTGATCTTGCGGATTATGCCCGCTGACAATGACATCGATCGTGCCATCCTTGACGCCCGCCACCAGCGCGGCGCGGTCTTCTTCGCGGCGCAGCGGCGGCGAAAGTTTGAAAAAGGTGCGGTAATTGCCGACATCATTTTCATTCAGCGCCAGATGCGCCGCCGAGACGCCGCAGCTTACCGGCAGCCCCTGGCGTTTGGCCTGACGTATAATCTCTACCGAGGTAGCGCAGGAAAGCTGATCCGCGTGATAGCGCGCGCCGGTCAGTTCAACCAGGCGCAGATCGCGTTCCAGCATGATGGTTTCGGCGGCGTCCGGAATACCGGCAAGCCCCAGCCGCGTGGCAATCTCGCCTTCATTCATGCAGCCGCCCTCGGCCAGCATCGGCTCTTCCACATGCTGCACGATCAGCGCGTCAAAGCGGCTGGCGTAACTCAGCAACCGGCGCATCAGCACCGCATTCGCCACCGCCTGCACGCCATCCGTAAAGGCGACGGCCCCTGCCTGGCGCATCAGGCCGATTTCCGACATGCCGAGGCCCTTCAACCCCTGGGTCGCGGCGGCCATCGGATGCACATTGACCAGCGCGCCAAACCGCGCCCGGCGTTTCAGAAACTCGACCAGCGAAATATCATCAATCACCGGGTCGGTATTGGGCATGGTGATGATGGTCGTGATGCCGCCGGCCGCGGCGGCCAGACTTGCGCTTTCGAGCGTTTCCTTATGTTCGGCGCCGGGTTCACCGGCAAATACTTTCATGTCGATCAGGCCGGGGCAAAGAACCTGCCCCGCGCAGGCAATCACGCCGCATTCCGCGGGGATGCCATCTGCAAATAATTTTGGCCCGCAATCCACAATCAGCCCGCCCTGGGTCAGCAGTTCACCCGGCCCGTCATAGCCGGTGGCCGGATCAACCAGCCGCGCATCGACATAGGCGGTCAGTTGCGTTCCCGGGAGGGGCCTGTATCCTGAGGATGCGGCGTTCATTGCGCCCCCGCCAGCGGCGAATTTGCGGGCAGATTGCGGCTGAGCAGATCAAGTATGGCCAGCCGCACGGCAACCCCCATCTCGACCTGTTCGCGAATGACGCTGCGGTCAATGTCATCAGCCACTTCGCTGTCGATCTCAACGCCCCGGTTCATCGGGCCGGGATGCATGATCAGCGCATCCGGCCTGGCGCGGGACAGTTTTTCATAGTCCAGCCCATGAAAGTGAAAATATTCGCGCAGGCTGGGTACAAAGGCGCCATGCATGCGTTCCTGTTGCAGACGCAACATCATCACAATGTCCACATCCTGCAAGCCAGCGCGCATATCATGAAACACCTCCACCCCCAGCCGGGCAATATTAGCGGGCAGCAGGGTCGGCGGCGCGACAACGCGCACCCGCGCGCCCATCCGGTTAAGCAGATAGATGTTGGATCGCGCCACCCGGCTATGCAGAATATCGCCGCATATGGCCACCAGCAGCCCCTGCAAACTGCCGCGCCGCCGCCGGATGGTCAGCGCGTCCAGCAGTGCCTGGGTCGGATGTTCATTGCTGCCATCGCCCGCATTGATGACCGCGCAATCCACCTTTTGCGACAGCAGTTCGACAGCGCCCGAATCCGGATGGCGCACCACCAGCAGATCGGGGCGCAGCGCATTCAATGTCATGGCGGTGTCGATCAGGGTTTCGCCCTTTTTCAGGGCCGAATTGCTGACCGCCATATTCAGCACATCGGCCCCCAGCCGCTTGCCCGCCAGCTCAAACGAGCTTTGCGTCCGGGTTGAGGCTTCAAAAAACAGGTTGATCTGGGTGCGCCCGCGCAACAAATTCTGTTTCTTGTCGGCCTGGCGGTTCAATTCGACATAGGAATCCGCCAGATCAAGAATTTGATCAATGTCCGTGGCGGACAGATCCTTGATGCCCAACAGATGCCTGTGCGGGAATCGAAGCGCGGAATGTGTGCGGAGGCTGCTCATTAATGCGAACTGTATAAGGCCGAAACCCGGCCCCTGCAAGCAGGATATGCCAGGCGTCAAAACAGGTGCAGGGCCGCCGGTCCGGCAGGGGGGCAGGGGCCAGCCCCCTCGGACGGCCCCGGCGGGCAGCATTACCCGCCACCCCATTCAGATCAGGACATAGACGGGCGGCGGCGGGCGGCAAATGGATGATCAAATTGTCATGCCCGCGCGCCCGGCGTGATAGCATCCATAAAAAAGGCGGTATCCCTTTTGAGCCAAAGGGGTAGCAAAAAATGGGAACAAAGGGAAAAAAGGGTAGCGTCCCCTTTAATTGTGGTTTTCCACGCAAAGGGGCTGATTTCAACCGGCAGCGGGAACGCGCCCAATTGCGGCACAAGTTTGCTTTCATCGGCGATGATCAGTACACGGCTGGAGGCCCCGGCTACAATTTTCTCCCGCAGCAGCGCCCCGCCGCCGCCCTTGATCATCCATAGCGAGGGGTCAATCTCGTCGGCCCCATCCACCGTCAGGTCAAGCTGCCCTGCGGCGTCAATATCCACCAGCGGAATGCCGCATTCGCGCGCCAGCGCCTCGGTGCGCACCGACGAGGATACGCCGATCACTTTCAGCCCATCCTCCACCGCCGCGCCCAGCGCGCGGGTGAAATGATCGGCGGTCGATCCGGTGCCAATACCGACCTTCATGCCATCGGCGACATATTCCAGCGCCGCTAGCGCGGCGGCCATTTTATACGCTTCAGCAGCCATTATATCCGCTTTCTTTTACGGGGCGGGGCATTGCCCCCTTAACAGGAACAGTTTAATACACCAGCCATGCAACTCAGAAAATGGGGTCGAAAATGGGAAAATGGGGTCAGACTCGATTAAACAGAACAGAAAATGGGGTCAGACTCGATTAAATGTTGATTGCTAGAAAATTGATTTAATCGAGTCTGACCCCATTTTCCGCTACCTTTAATTGAGTCTGACCCCATTTTCGCTCAGAGCGTCAAATGTGATTGGGAGATTGCAGTTTGATTTGCTCCATGCATTTAGCAAATGCATCGCTGAGCAAGCCTCCCCACTGCACCGTTGGATCATCTTTATCAGAATAGATTGCCTTCCCGAGGGGAACGATATCCAAAAATGGTGCGGGTTGGAGAACGTTGAATTGGTCGGGGTCAATACCGCAAACCAAGGCGATTCCATCTGCCGCAAGGCGCTGAATAATTCCTACGCCCCTGCTTGCATTATCTATTGTCTCAGTGTCCGTATTACCGTGTGCGATCCTTGCTCGAACTGTCGCAAGTTGTCCCTTATTCTTCATCGGCAGGCCACGACGCGTGAGCAAAAACTTGATAGCGGCATTTTCCCGCGTCTCTAATTCAGGTTCGCCGCCACAAGCCGGACACGTTTCTTTCACTTTCCCTGCGCTGTCACGGCGTCGCTCTCGAGTCACGCCGGGTATGTGTTTCGCAATACTCTCAAGGGCTATGTAGTAAAATAAAAATGCTTCTACTCTTAGAGACGAGATCATGCCACGACGAAACCATCTAATAGCCTCAAGGGCAGATGCAGGTGGGTTCATCAGTGTTTGATGTTGAAGATTCTTTGGCGCATTATTTCTGGTTACTTCTTCTCCGCCAGACGTTGTGCTATATTCCGTTGCCTTACCGGCGATACAATCTTTTAGCTCGTGTTCGTTATAAACGAAGCCCACAGCAATAACTCTAGCTGGATACCCATACAACAAAGTGAGCCGATCTGCGACATGCTCATACAGTTCCTTTCCTCGCATCGAAGCGGAAAACTCTGCGGGTGCGCGCACCAACGCTCTGCACCTGTAAATCATGGGATCACTAATAGACCAGAAAGCTTTATTCCGTGTGCGCTCAATATCAAGCGGTTGCAATTGAACAAATCCATCAGGATCGTCGCCGCCAAGGCTTAACCACATAAAAGACCGCGGATCGTTGGGGTAGTTTTCAAAGCGTGCTGGAATATCGAGTTTAGCCTCGACCACCCACAAAGGCATTTCCATTACTTCTGTCACGGCATTACCGACACTTGGTTCAATGTTTGGGGAGATGGACTTCTTCGAAGCGGTTCGTTAACGAATCGGTGTATTGGACCATTTTATGATCAGTTTGACGCACATTCAGTTCTCCCGTTGTCATTGCCCGATTTAATCGGACGAAAAGGGGATGCTGCTCTTTTCCTTTGCAAACGTTACCCGTTTTTCCCGTTCACCCAGGATAATAATGGTTAGAAATGGGGTCATAGAAATGTGGTCAGACTCGATTAATTTTGCGTTTAATTTGATCATTTAATTGAGTCTGACCCCATTTTCGAGACCCCATTTTCGATCATTTGCCGAGGCCCTTCAACCCCTGGGTCGCGGCGGCCATCGGATGCACATTGACCAGCGCGCCAAACCGCGCCCGGCGTTTCAGAAACTCGACCAGCGAAATATCATCAATCACCGGGTCGGTATTGGGCATGGTGATGATGGCCGTGATGCCGCCGGCCGCGGCGGCCAGACTTGCGCTTTCGAGCGTTTCCTTATGTTCGGCGCCGGGTTCACCGGCAAATACTTTCATGTAGAAAATGGGGTCTGTAGAAAATGGGGTCAGACTCGATTAAAAGAAAATGGGGTTATAAAAGAAAATGAAGAAAATGGGGTCAGACTCGATTAAATGTTGATTGCTAGAAAATTGATTTAATCGAGTCTGACCCCATTTTCCGTAATCGAGTCTGACCCCATTTTCCTGACCCCATTTTCCGCTAGAAAATTGATTTAATCGAGTCTGACCCCATTTTCCGCTTGATAGTGGTTGGCACGACGCGATTTGCCGAAATTGTGGCCGCGCATAATCGCGTCGAAATCGGTTATACCTGGTATGCGCCCGCCGCGCAGGCAAGCGCCGTCAACCCGGAGTGCAAACTGCTGCTGATGACCCATGCGTTTGAAGCGGGGGCGAACCGGGTAGAGTTGAATACAGATATGCTGAACGCCCGCTCACGCGCCGCCATCGCCAAACTGGGCGCAAAGGAAGAAGGCGTGCACCGCGCCCATAAGGTGATGCCCGATGGGCGGCTTCGGGATTCGGTGTTTTTCTCGGTCATCCGCAGCGAATGGCCGCAGGTGCGCGCGGGCCTTGAGGCGCGGCTGGCGGCTTACTGAAACTTTTTTATTGGAAACCAGCCTTACTCCGCCGCCACGGAATGCTTATGCGCGGGCGGGGTCCAGAGCGTGCTCATCTGGCGCATGACGCGCCGTTCACCCGGATCCCAGGCGTCGCGGCGGTGCAGGGTGCCGAGCGTATCGAACATCACCAGGTCGCCCACCTGCCAGTCATGCGCATAGACATTTTCCGGCCGTGTCGAATGGGCGGCCAGTTCTTTCAGCAGCGCATCGCTTTCATCCTTTGGCATACCAATAATGTTGCGGGTGATACCCTTGCTGACATAGAGAATTTCGCGCCCCGTGTCCGGGTGGCGCAGAATGACCGGATGAATAGCCTGCGGAATGGGCGGGCGTTCCACGCCAAGGCGCGCATTGCGTTCCTTCTTGGCTTTGAATTCCTCGCGAAAGCCATCCATATCCATGGGGGAGCCGGTGATCTGCGTGCTCTCAATTTCCTTGCCATAGCCGGTGATGCTGTGATGCGCGAACAGCGGGCGCAGCATTTCAGCCATGGCGCGCGGCAGGCTTTCAAACGCCGCATACTGGTTCGCAAAGCAGGTTTGCGGCGGATTTTTGCGCGGTATTTCGACAGCCTCGAGAAAGCTTTCCTTGCCGACATGCGGCACATAGGAATAATCCGCATGCCATTCCAGCGACGCCGACGCGCCGGTGCCTTCGGGCACGCCGTCATCGCCCACCACATTATTGACGCGCAGAATTTCCGCCACCGGATCAATATCGCCGAACCATTCCGATCCCTTGATCAGATTGCCGAAACGATAGGCGAAGCTGACCAGCTCCTGATCCGTAGGCGCGGCATGGCCGCGAAACACCAGCACCTGATGCCGCTGCAACGCCTGACGGATCGCCGCCTCATCACCATCGGACAATTCGGTTTTTGGATTCCAGCCCCACACGATTGCGCCCAGCGGGGCGTCCAGCGGCTTCACTTCAATGGCCATGGATCATCCTCCCATTTGGAAGGCTGATCTGCCTGCGCCACGCAGGCACCCTCATACGCCTTCCCTTATTTCGGGATATGCTAGCAAGCTGCCGGGCCAGTGTAAACCGGCCTATTCCAGCCCGGCCGCCTTATTCTTCATATATGTCCCGCCGGTGGCCAATGGAGATGATGGATACAGACTGCGCCTCATGATCCAAATGGTACAGCACCCGGTAATCACCCACCCGGAGGCTCCGCAAATGATGCAGGCTGTGCCGCAACGGCTTACCAAATCGCCCAGGATCAATCGTCAGTTTGGATTCGATCGATTTGCGGATGCGCCGCCTGACAGTCAGGTCCAGCCGCGCAATATCTTCGCGGATGACACTGTCCGCATAGCGCAGCTTCCACACCCGCTACTTCCATGCGTCTTCGTGGCTGATCCACTTTTTACTGGAGGCGAACCGGGCATCGCCATGCTTGGAAAGCAGTATATCTTCATGCAGTTCTAGCGCCTCGCGGATCAAATCCGCTGCGGTTGAAGAGATAGAGCGGCGCAGCCGCCCCGCCAGAGTGGATAGCAGCGCATTGGTCTCCTCATCGAGCATGACCTGAATTCTTGGATTGCCAGTTGTCATCGTTATGCCTCCACCAGTCTCCAACAGCACAAGATCAAGTGTACCACCAATTACACACTTTGGCAAACTGGCTCTTGTTTGGGCTTTTCTGGAGGGGCCGGTGTAAACCGGCGCTATTCCAGCCCGGCCTCGATCGTGTCCGCGACGGTGCGCAGGCCGGGGCGTTTGGCGCAGACCATCACCGCCATATTGCCGGGCGCATGTTTGTTCTGCCACATTTTGGTATGCGCCTTGGGAATGTCGGCGAACGGAAACACTTCCGACATGCACGGGTCGATGCGCCGGTTGATCACCATCCGGTTGGCCTGGCTGGCCTGTTTCAGATTGGCGAAGTGGCTGCCCTGAATGCGTTTCTGGCGCATCCATACAAAGCGTGCGTCGAAGGTCAGATTGAATCCGGTGGTTCCTGCACAGAACACCACCATGCCGCCACGTTTGCACACCATGCAGGAAACGGGAAAGGTCGCCTCGCCCGGATGTTCGAACACGAAATCCACATCCACGCCCTTGCCGGTAATGTCCCAGATCGCCTTGCCGAACTTGCGCACCTCGGTCATATATTCGGCAAAACCGGGTCCGTTAACCTGCGGCAATTGCCCCCAGCAGTTGAAATCATTGCGGATGATGACCCCCTTGGCGCCCAGCGACATCACAAAATCGCGCTTGCTTTCATCCGACACCACGCCGATGGCGTTGGCGCCCGAGGTGGCGCAGAGCTGCACCGCAAACGAGCCCAGCCCGCCGCTGGCGCCCCAGACCAGCACATTGTCGCCGGGGCTGAGAATATGCGGCTCATGCCCGTACAACATGCGATAGGTGGTGGCCAGCGTCAGCGTGTAGCACGCACTTTCTTCCCAGGTCAGATGTTTGGGGCGCGGCATGATCTGTTGCGCCTGCACCCGGCAGAATTGCGCGAAGGAACCGTCCGGCGTTTCATAGCCCCAGATGCGCTGGCTGTTCGAGAACATCGGGTCGCCGCCATTGCATTCTTCGTCATCGCCATCGGTCTGGTTGCAATGCACCACCACCTCGTCGCCGACCTTGCAGCGGGTGACCTTGGAGCCGACCGCATAGACAATGCCCGAAGCGTCCGATCCGGCTATGTGATAGGGCTGTTTATGCACGTCGAACACCGACACCGGGGTGCCCAGCGCCGCCCAGACGCCGTTATAATTGACCCCCGCCGCCATCACGAGGACCAGAACTTCCTGACTGTCGAGACTTGGGGTTTCTACTACTTCCAGTTGCATTGCCTGTTCCGGCGGGCCCTGCCGGTCGCGCCGGATCGCCCAGGCATACATATTTTTGGGCACATGGCCCAGGGGCGGAATTTCGCCAATTTCGTATAAATCTTTTAATTCTTGGACTTTAGCTTTTGCTTGCGACATGGGGTAAAGCTCCAGGGGCGAAGGTTTGCCTGAAATTAAGTCATAATGCCTGATAAAGCGCTTATGCGGCGCCAGTTCAAGCGATTTTTTGCACCGCAACACAGAATATGATATTTACGTGAAATTGACTAGAGGAATGGAACTTGCTCATGACCGCTGCAAAAAGCCCTGGAAAAGCCCCGAAAAAAGACGCGCCCTGGATTTTGCGCACCTATGCAGGGCATTCCACCGCCGAGGCGTCCAACGCCCTGTTCCGCAACAATCTGGGCAAGGGGCAAACCGGGCTTTCGGTGGCCTTCGACCTGCCGACGCAAACCGGCTATGACGCCGATCATGTGCTGGCGCGCGGCGAGGTGGGCAAGGTCGGCGTGCCGGTGGCGCATCTGGGCGATATGCGGGCGCTGTTTGATGGCATCCCGCTGGAGCGCATGAATACCTCGATGACCATCAACGCCACCGCGCCCTGGCTGATGGCGTTGTATATTGCCGCCGCCGACGAACAGGGGGCGCCGCGCAACAGCCTGACCGGCACCACGCAAAATGACATCATCAAGGAATATCTGTCGCGCGGCACCTATATTTTTCCGCCTGCCGCCAGCCTTCGGCTGACCTCCGACATGATTGCCTATACCTACCGCGAAGTACCGAAATGGAATCCGGTCAATGTCTGCTCCTATCATTTGCAGGAAGCGGGCGCGACCCCGGTGCAGGAACTGGCCTTCGCGCTGGCCAACGCCTTCACCATTCTGGACACGGTGAAAGCGGGCGGCCAGGTTCCGCCGGAAGATTTTGCGCAGGTGGTCGGGCGCATCAGTTTCTTCGTCAATGCCGGCGTGCGCTTTATCACCGAAATGTGCAAGATGCGCGCCTTTGGCGAATTGTGGGACGAACTGACGCTGGAACGCTATGGCGTCACGGATGCGAAACTGCGCCGGTTCCGCTATGGCGTGCAGGTTAATTCGCTGGGCCTGACCGAGCCGCAGCCGGAAAACAACGTATACAGAATATTGCTGGAAATGCTGGGCGTGGTGCTGTCGAAAGACGCGCGCGCCCGCGCCGTGCAATTGCCGGCATGGAACGAGGCGCTCGGCCTGCCGCGGCCATGGGATCAGCAATGGTCGCTGCGCCTGCAACAGATTGTCGCCTATGAAACCGATCTGCTGGAATTTGGCGATATTTTCAACGGCAGCCATGAGATCGCGGCCAAGGTTGCGGAATTGAAGGCGGAAGCCCGCGCCGAGCTGGCCCGCATAGATGAAATGGGCGGCGGCATAGCGGCGGTCGAATCCAGCTATATGAAACAGAAGCTGGTTGAATCCAACAGCGCGCGGCTGAACGCCATCGAGGCGGGCGATCATATTGTGGTGGGCGTCAATAAATTCACCGAGTCAGAGGTTTCGCCATTATCACAGGGCGCGGATGGCGGCATCATGACGGTGGATGAAACTGTCGAGGCGCAGGCGATTGAACGTCTGAAGCAGTGGCGCGCCGCACGCGACGGCAAGGCGGTCGAAAAGGCTCTCGCCGATTTACGCGCGGCGGCGCAATCGGGCGCCAACATCATGCCGCCCTCCATCGCCGCCGCCAAGGCGGGCGTCACCACCGGCGAATGGGCCGCCTGTTTGCGCGAAATTTTCGGCGAATATCGCGCCCCCACCGGCGTGGGCCGCGCGGCGCGCAGCGGCGGCGGCGCGGCGCTGGAAGATGTGCGCAAATCGGTCGAGGCGGTATCGGCAAAACTTGGCCGCCGCCTGAAATTCCTGGTCGGCAAGCCGGGCCTCGATGGCCATTCCAATGGCGCGGAACAGATCGCCGTGCGCGCCCGCGACGCCGGAATGGAAGTGGTCTATGAAGGCATCCGTCTCACCACCGCGCAGATCGTGAATGCGGCGCTGGAGGAAGGCGTGCATGTGGTCGGCCTGTCCATCCTGTCGGGCAGCCATGTGCCGCTGGTGCTGGATGTTCTGGAACGGATGCGCGCGGCGGGCCTTGGCGATATTCCCGTCATTATCGGCGGCATCATCCCCCCCGAAGACGCGGACAGATTGCGCGCGGCAGGTGTCGCCCGCGTCTATACGCCGAAGGACTATCAGCTCAACGATATTATGGCCGACATTGTGAAGGTGGTGGATACGGGGTGCGACAAGGCGGCATGAGGATTGAGCAGCGGGCTTCTGAAAGTGCCAATGGCAATCCCCGCATTCTGGTTGATCGGGCGAGTCGTGAACCGTATCGGACACTTTCCGAAATTGAAACGCCGGAGTTCTTCCTTGTGATTAAATGACTTAATCGGATCCGGCCGCATTTTTCCATGCAAAATCAGGTCAAACTTTTCCCGGGAAAATCCAGGCTGAACAGACATGGTTTTTTTCTTGGATTTTGTGGTGCGTTATCTGTAGGAATAGCCCCGGATCGGGAGGGCATCAGAATGCCAAAATCTGAGCAGGTAGAAGTAGAATCAGACTTTGCGTTAAATTTTCTGTCTTCAAAACTGGCTGACTTTATTGGCTATTTGCAGGAAAAAAAGGGTGGCCGGGATTTTCCTGCCCGCGCTGATATCGCGCCGCGTGAAATGCAGCAATGGCTGCCAATGATCAGCATGTATGATGTGCCCGCGCAAGGCGAAGAGTTTCGCATCCGCTTGATGGGAACTGCGTTGGGTGAGTTGTTGGCCAGCGGGAATTTGCACGGCCAACCTATTTCGGCATTGCCGCCGCTTGTGTATGAGCGCAAACTCCAGGCGCTCAATAGTGTATTAAGCACACGCGCACCGTTACGCACATTCGTTGAAAGAACTGTGATACCGGGTCAGGATTTTCAAAGTATCGAGGCGTGCTATGTGCCTCTGTCGGGAAACGGCACTGACATAAATGTAATCATCGCGCTTATGCAGCTAGGCGCGCGTCCTTAGAGCAAAACAGGTAAAATTGCTCTATTGCATTTTGTGATCTGACTGAAACACACCCCCGGTGTCATTACCCGGCTTGTCCGGGTAATCCATCAAGCGCCTTCGCCGGAGGGATGCGGCTGGCAAAGAAGCCGTACACAAACGCCTGCGTGCGCGGCGTCCATGGATTGCCCGAATAAATCGGGCAATGACACCGAGTTTGTTGAGATGTTTCAGCCTGATCACAAACTGCTCTAAAATTCAGATCGGCCCTGTTTTACGGATCAGATGGAATTGCCTATCTGGCAAATCAGCTCCAGACCGGTTTTGCCGTACCTAATGCGCGCGCCGGCAGCGTCCAGTACACGGGCACATCCTGGATTGTGACCGGGGGCTTGAGGCGCTTTGCATGGCCCCAATCACTTTCCTCAATGGCGGATGCAATATCAAAGAAATTCTCTGCCGCAAGTTCTGGTTCCGCCGCATAGGCGCCCGCGTCCGTCAGCAGTTTTGCGGTGCGCGCCAGCGACAGGCGCGCGGTAAGGCTGTTCACATTATTCAGGCGTTGCGAAAGGCCACGAATGGCAGCAGCAGCCATCAGATAGCCCGTGCCGTGATCCAGCGCCGGTACCGGTAGCGGTACCGGCAGCGCCGCCTGTTTCCAGCGCATGCCCGCCTCGGCGATGCCGCAGCTCATCTGCACCAGACTGTCAAAGCCGCGCCGCAACGCCCAGGGGCCGGACCAGCCATAGGCGCAGAGCGACACGTCGATCAGGCCGGGTGACAAAGCGCGGCGCGCCGCCGCATCATAACCCATCCGGTCCAGCGCATCGGCCCGGTAGCCATGCAGCAGTATGTCGGCCTGCGCCAGCAGCGCCTCGAATGTGGCGCGTCCTTCGGCGGTCTTTATGTTCAGACGGGCGCAGCGTTTGCCCAGCGTGACTTCCGGCACAACACCCGGCTCGTCCCAATCGGGCGGATCAAGGCGCAGGACATTGGCGCCAAAGCCCGCCAGAAAACGGCTGGCGATGGGCCCGGCCAGAACGCGGGTTAAATCCAGCACCCGCACGCCCGCCAATGGGCGCGAGGCTGTCGCGCCGCGATCCGGCAATGGCGCGGGGGCGAAACTTTCCATATGCGCCAGCGGTTCCCTGGCCAGCGCGCGTCCCTGCGGATGCGCGGCCCATTCCGCCACAGAGCGCATTTCGGCGGCGCAGCCGCCCGCTGCAGCGATGGCCGTTTCAAGCTCCTGCTTTTTCCATCCCGCTACAGCGCCCGCCATGGCGGCTTTATCCGCATGATGGCCTAACACCTGTCCGGCGGCGGCGCGGTGATGCGGCGCATTGGTGTGCAGCCGGATCCATCCATCCGTCGTCTGATAATCGCCTGCTATCGGGTCCCAGGGCGCGGGCATTTGCCACCCCACGGGCCGGATGGACCAGGCAAACCAGAATGAGGCGAGGCGGCGGTCGATGGTCACATCAGGAAATTTTCCGCCACGGCATTGCGAAAGTTCCGCCATCGCCAGGCTCGCCGCGCCGATGGTGGCGCTGGCAAAGTCCGTTACCGGATAGGCCGACGCGAGCCCGCCTTCGCCGGTAAAATTCACGGCATCCAGTAATTCCGCCTTGCCCCCCAGTGCGCCCCAGGCGGCAGACAGAAATTCTCGCGCGCGCTGCGTCATGGGGAGTATTCCTTGCTGTGCGGATTATGCTTAGACTATAGGCGCAGATTGTAAACATAAAGGGGCAGGGGCATGGCGCGCAAGATATGGATCGAAGTGGCGATGAACGGTTCCTGGGGCCGCGACAAGCAGCCCAATGTGCCGGTGACGGTCGAGGAGATCATCGCCGATGGCGCCGCCTGTGTTCAGGCCGGGGCGGCCATTCTGCATCTTCATGCGGTGGACCCCGCCACCGGCAAACAGAATGACGATCCGGACATTTATGCCGCCATCATGAACGGCATCCGCGCGAAAACCGACGCGATTGTGTATCCGACCATGCCGATCCAGCTTTATCCCGGCTGGACCGATCGTTATCAGAGTGCGGATGAATTGGGGCGGCGCGGCCTGCTGGAATGGGCGGTGGTTGATCCGGGTTCGCTTAATCTCAACGCCTATGATTTCAAAACCAAACAATTGCAGGGCAGGGGCGTGGTCTATGCCAACACGGATGCGGAAATAAGGCGCGGGATGCAACTGGCTGTGCAATATCGCTTTCATGCGGAATATGCCTGTTTCGAACCGGGCTTTGTGCGGCTGGGCGCGGCCATGCACCGCGCCTACGCACAAGCGCCGCAACCGATTTACAGTTTCCGTTTCGCCGAGAACATGACCATGGGTCTGCCGCCAACCGAATGGGCGCTCGATACGTATCTGCGTCTGCTGGAAATGGAAGCCCCCGGCGCGCCCTGGATGGCGGCCAGCATGGGCGGCGATATTACGCCGCTGATCCCGGCCATTGTCGCGCGCGGCGGCGGCGTGCGCACGGGCCTCGAAGACGCGCCGATGGGCACGCGCAAAACCAATGTGGATTTAGTGAAGGAATGCGTGCGCGCGATCCGCGCGGCTGGCGGTGAACCGGCGACGGGAAATGATGTAAGGGGGGAATTGAAATAATGTTTGACAAAATGTATCTTTTGGGATACGATAATCAATGAAAAGCATCCTTACCACCGGACTGTTTGATGACTGGTTTGCGAATTTGTCTGACAGAGCGGGCAGGATGCGGATTCAGTCCCGGATTGACCGGGCCTAAATGGGCAATTTTGGCGACTGCGCCCCCATAGGTGAGGGTGTTTCCGAAATGCGCATCCATTTTGGCCCAGGATACCGGGTGTATTTCGTACAACGGGTCAATGAAGTGGTTATTCTTCTGGCTGGCGGCGACAAGGCGTCGCAATCGAGAGACGTAAAGGCGGCGTTAAAATTGGCGCGGGAAGTGTGAGGAACAAATCTTATGGGCAAGATAAAGCTTTCACGATGGGATTCTGCCGAACATCTAAAAACAGATGCGGATATGGCGGCCTATCTTGAAGCCTGTTTTGAGGAAGCGGGCGATGATGCAGCTTTTATCGCACACGCGCTTGGCGTCGTCGCCCGCGCGCGCGGCATGACGCAACTGGCGCGTGACGCCGGGCTTGGCCGCGAAAGCTTGTACAAGGCGCTGTCAGCGGAGGGCAATCCCGAATTTTCCACGGTGCTTAAGGTCATGACGGCGCTGGGAATGAAACTTACGGCTGTCCCGCTTACGCCACCGCCGCGCCGCAAACGCGCCACAGCATCGGCGAAACGCTGACTTTATTTCACCGCCCGCGCCGCCGCCGCTGCAGAGCTGGCGTGCACACGGGCTTCGAAGACGCCCCGATGGGCATACGCAAAACCAATGTCGAGCTGGTCAAGGAATGCGTGCGCGCAATACAGGCGGCAGGCGGCGAACCCGCAACGGGGAATGAGGTGCGGGGATGATATTTTTTGCGCGGAAAGAGAATGTTGATATTTAGTAGTATATAAACTACAACGACCTGTAATGATTGAAGTTAAACAAACCGAATCGTTTCGTCTTTAGGAAGCAAAGCTGAAGGATCGGCGGGCGCGCACTATCATCGCCACCAGAATTGTGCGCTTGGCTGAAGGATTGCCGGGTGATGTTTCTCCGGTGGGTGGCGGCGTCAGTGAGCTCAGGATTCATTATGGCCCGGCTACAGGGTTTATTTTCAGCAGCGCGGGAAAATTTTGATTTTGCTGCTATGTGGCGGGAGTAAGCGCACACAGGCGCGCGATATTACGCTGGCAAAAAAA
Source organism: Pseudomonadota bacterium (assembly GCA_049323435.1). Taxonomy (GTDB): domain Bacteria; phylum Pseudomonadota; class Alphaproteobacteria; order UBA11222; family UBA11222; genus UBA11222. The sequence goes on along the minus strand of JBMOMX010000013.1, from coordinate 119,474 downwards.
CTGGCCCTGGAATTTGAAACGGAGTGAACAGAATGGCTGAAAAACTAACAGCGTATGATCCGGCCGCTGCATTGGACAGTGACGAAGAAATTGCCTTTTTCATGGCCGACGCGCTGGAAACCGGCAACGCCGCCTATATCGCAAAGGCGCTGGGAATTGTCGCCCGCGCCAAAGGCATGGCGCAAATCGCCGCGCAAACCGGGCTGTCGCGTGAGCAGCTCTACCGCTCCTTCAGCGAAAACGGCAACCCGACCCTGAAAACCACTCTGGCAGTGATGAAAGCACTGGGCATCGAACTGACGGCGAAGACTTCTGAAACGCATGTTTAGGGGGAAATTGGTAACGTGCCGTTTATTCTGATTGTTCATTTATGGATCAAATAATTTGGGGAAACAATTTGTGTCAGGCGGTTTACAATTAGGGTGACTGGTACTCCAACGAAGCTTCTTCAGTAGCAGATTTATCAGTATAAAGAATGTCGTTTTGAACCGCCCCGGGATTGCCGGGATCGAGGAGCCGACCGGCGGTCAGGCCGACGCCGGACATTACGCCACTCCCCGCTGCATCGCCACGCCATATCTTCTTTTTCGCGCTGTAACCGGGCAGTTTACGCCCCAACCGTTGCCTCGTCATAGGCGGCCTGGGCGTTCATCCAGCGTTCCTCGGCGGCAAGGATCATGCGCGCCAGATCGGCTTTTTGCTTGATCAGTTTTTGTGCGCGTTCGGGGGCCTCTGGGAAAGGGGACGTTACCCTTTTCACCCTTTAATCTTTTTATCACAACTCCCTTTACCGCCTTTCGAATGCGTGTGCGCCATCCGCGCCGCCGGGGCCGAACCCGCAACGGGGAATGAGGTTCGGGGGGACTTGAAGGGGTATGAACAGAATGGCTGAAAAATTAACGGCGTATGATCCAGCCGCGGCTTTGGATAGCGATGCGGAAATCGCTTTTTTCATGGCGGATGCGCTGGAATCTGGGGATGCCTCAGGTTGATCCCTTGAAACGTCTGATCTCATTCTTGCCGATTGGCTGTTTCCTGTAACCCCGGCATATGACAGAATAAGCGTACAGCCTGCGCTGGAGAAAATTTCCCTAACACTGCCTTGAGATAAAATGATTTGGAATATAAGCGAGCTTATTTTATTCGTGGTCGTGCTGGGCTTGTTTCTGGCCGCTATTGAGCTGGGCTTCAGGTTTGGCCGTAAATATTCCCGCGGGCATGATACGGCGCTGGCCGATCATTTATCCGCGCTGCAAAGCGCCCTTTTCGGGCTATTGGCTTTGCTGCTGGGATTCACATTCGCAATGTCAATTCAACGCTTCGACACGCGCAAGCAACTTGTGCTTGAAGAAGCAAACAGCATAGGAACGGCATATTTACGATCCCGGTTTTTGACCGGAAATTTCAGCAAGGAAGCCTCGCTTCTCTTGCGTGAATATATTGGGTTGCGGCTTGAATTTTATTATGCGGGTAACGACACGGCGAAAATAGAGGCAGCCGCCGGCAAGGCGGCAATAATTGAAAAGCAATTGTGGAATATTGCCGTTCAGTCGGCAAAAGGATCACCAGATCCCATTTTCACCAGTTTATTTATTCAATCCTTGAATGATGTCATCGATGACAACGAAAAACGAAGAGTTGCCCTGGACAATCATGTGCCGGAACCCGTCATCGTTCTGTTATTTTCCGTTTCAATTTTCGGAATGGGCTTCATCGGCTATAACTATGGACTTTCAGGAAGGCACAGACACGGATCCACCGCCTTTTTCGCTTTGCTAATCGCCAGTGTGCTTATCATCATACTTGATATTGACCGGCCAAGAAGCGGTTTGATCCAGGTTAGCCAGGCTAGCCTGGAACGATTACAGGAACAGATTAATCGTGAGCATGTTACACAATGAAGCAGCATGATGATTTGAGCGCGCTGGGGGTTATAAAACGCCTTAATGTAATCGAAGATAGCGGCCTGGGCCTCATCACGGCTGCATCGCCATGCCGTATCTTCTTTTTCGCGCTGTAACCGGGCCGTTTACGCTTCAACCATGGCTTCTTCATAGGCCTGTTGCGCGGATAGCCAGCGTTCCTCGGCGGCGGTGATCAAGCGCGCCAGATCGGCTTTTTGTTTGATCAGTTTTTGTGCGCGTTCGGGGGCGTCCGTGTACAGGCCGGGGCGCGACAGGGCTTCTTCGATGCGGCTGTTGAGGGTGTTCAGTTCCGCCAGTTTTTTCTCGGCATCCGCCACCGCCTGTTTCAGGGGGGCAACGCCGTTGCGTTTCTGCGCGCCGGTGCGGCGTGTGTCCTGTTTTGCAGGGGCGTCTTTATCCTTGTCCCGCGCGGTGGCGAGTTTGGGCGCGCTGGCGCGCCCGCCCTGCAACAGCGACTGGCTATATTCCTCCAGGCTGCCTTCATAGCTGGCGACGGTGCCGTCCTTCACCAGCCATAGCCGTTCGGCGCAGGCGTCAATCAGATGCCGGTCATGGCTGATCAGAATGACCGCGCCTTCATATTCATTCAGCGCCTGCGCCAGCGCCTCGCGGCTGTCCACATCCAGATGATTGGTCGGTTCGTCCAGTATCATCAGATGCGGTTTCGGCAAAGTGATCAGCGCAAACAGCAACCGGGTTTTTTCGCCGCCCGACAGATCATCGACTTTGGTGGCGGCCTTCAGAAAGCCAAAGCCAAATCCGCCCAGCTTGTTGCGGATCTGCGCCTCGGTGCTGTTTTCGGGCATGGCGTCCTGGAAATGATCAAACGGGGTGCGCCGCCCGTCCAGCTCGTCAATCTGATGCTGCGCCAGATAGCCGATGCGCAGTTTTTTGGACATGCGCATCTGTCCCCGCTCCAGCTTCAGCTTGCCGGTAAGCAATTTGGCGAAAGTGGATTTGCCATTGCCATTGGCGCCCAGCAGGGCAATACGGTCTTCCATGTCAAAGCGCAGATTGAGTTTGCGCAGCACCGGCTTGCCGGGGACATAGCCGACCTCGCCATCCTCAATGCTGATCAGCGGCGGCGCCAGATGTTCGGGTTTGGGAAAATCAAACGGCAGCACCTGGCTTTCGCTGACCGCGGCAATGGGCTGCATGCGCGCCAGCGCCTTCAGGCGGCTTTGCGCCTGGCGCGCCTTGGAGGCCGTGTAACGGAAACGGTCCACAAAGGCCTGCAAATGTTTGCGCTGATGATCCTGTTTGGCCTTCATCGACAATTGCTGATCAAGTTTCAGCCGCCGCACTTCTTCAAACTGATCATAGCCGCCGGTATACATATTCAGCCGGCCCTCATCGAGATGCACAATATACTGGACCGCAGTGTTCAGCAGATCGCGGTCATGGCTGACCAGAATGACGGTGCGCGGATAGGAGCGCAGATAGGATTCAAGCCAGATCGCGCCCTCCAGATCGAGATAGTTGGTGGGTTCGTCCAGCAGCAGCAGATCAGGTTCGGAAAACAGCACCGCGCCCAGCGCCACCCGCATGCGCCAGCCGCCGGAAAAGGCGCTGCATGGCTGTGCCTGCTGTGCCGCGTCAAAGCCCAGGCCCTTGAGAATGGCGCCCGCCCGCGCGGGCGCGGTATGGGCGGAAATATCGGCCAGCCGCGTATGGATAATGCCAATACGGTCCGGGTCGGTTGCCGTCTCCGCCTCGGCCAGCAAGGCTGCGCGTTCCGTGTCCGCCGCCAGCACCGTATCCAGCAGGCTGGTCTCGCCGGTTGGGGCTTCCTGCGCCACAACGCCTATGCGTGCGCCGGGCGTGATGTTCAGACTGCCGGCATCGGGCGAGATTTCGCCGGTGATCAGGCGTAACAGGGTGGATTTGCCCGTACCGTTACGGCCAATAAGACCCACGCGCCAGCCATCGGGGATGGCAAGCGTTGCGCCCTTGAACAGGGGCCGGCCCGCAATATTGTAGTTCAGATCATTGATGTGCAGCATGAGACGGGGCTTGTAGCATGGGCCAGCGCCCGGGCAAAAGGGGGAAAGCGAAGAAAGTGGCCAGTCTGATAACTGGCACATTCATTTAGATGCCAAATATCGAACCATTTCGCGCCGCCCCGGCAGGCAGGCAGCGGCGTGGATTTTAAATACAGCATTTAAACGGCGGCATGTTGCGCTATGATGACGGGCCATGCCAGACAGATCTCCCCTTCAGATTCTCAAGCAAACCTACGGCTATGACGGTTTTCGCGGCCAGCAGGCGGAAATCATTGATCATGTGATTGCCGGCGGGAATGCCTTTGTGCTGATGCCGACCGGCAGCGGCAAGTCACTCTGTTATCAGATACCGGCACTCGCCCGTGATGGTGTGGGCATTATCATCTCGCCGCTGATTGCATTGATGCAGGACCAGGTGGCCGCGTTGCAGCAGCTTGGCATCCGGGCGGCCGCGATCAATTCCAGCATGACGCCAGCTGCCATTGCGCAAACCCTTGCCGCCATCCGCAAGGGTGCAGTGGATATGGTCTATGTGGCGCCCGAACGGCTGTTGATGGAAGATTTTCTGGATATTCTGTCGCAATCGCCGATTGCGCTGTTTGCGATTGACGAGGCGCATTGCGTGTCGCAATGGGGGCATGATTTCAGGCCGCATTATGTGCAGCTTTCCCTGCTGGCCGAACGTTTCCCAACTATTCCGCGTCTGGCGCTGACTGCGACCGCCGATACGCCGACCCGCAAGGATATTATCGGCCGGCTGCAATTGCGTGATGGCAGAACCTTTCTGGGCGGGTTCGACCGGCCGAACATTCATTACAGCATCGCAATCAAGGATAATCCCAAGCAGCAGCTATTGCGCTTTATCCGGGAACATCATCCGGGCGATAGCGGCATCATCTATTGCCTGTCGCGCAAGGCGGTGGAGGAAACGGCAGAATGGCTGTGCGATGAGGGCTTTCTTGCGCTGACTTATCATGCGGGCATGACCGGTGAGGCCCGCGCCCGCAATCAGCAGAAATTTCTGCGCGAAGACGCGATACTCATGGTGGCGACCATTGCCTTTGGCATGGGCATCGACAAGCCGGACGTGCGTTTTGTGGCGCATATGACCATTCCAAAAAATATCGAGGCCTATTATCAGGAAACCGGCCGCGCCGGGCGTGACGGGCTGCCCGCGAACGCGATCATGTTTTACGGCATGAGCGACGCGGCCATGCAGCGCAGCTTTATCGAGGCAGGCGGCGCGCCGGAACATCAAAAACGCATCGAGCATCAAAAACTCAGCGCGCTGCTGGGCCTGTGCGAGGCGGCGGGGTGCAGGCGGCAGGTGATGCTGGATTATTTCGGGGACGCATCCGCGCCCTGCAATTATTGCGACACTTGCCAGTCCCCGCCGGAAAGTTTCGACGGCACGATTGCTGCGCAAAAAGCGATTTCCTGTGTGTGGCGCACCGGCCAGCGTTTCGGGGTAAATTATCTGATCGATATATTGCTGGGGAAAGGCAATGCGCGCGTGGAAAGTTTCGGCCATGATAAAATCAGCACCTTTGGCATTGGAGGTGAATATAGCAAAAATGACTGGCAGGGCATCTTCCGGCAACTTGTTGCGCAGAACCTGTTATCGGTTGAAATTTCTGAACATGGCGGGCTTAAAATCACGCCGCAGGGGCAGGCATTTCTTGAACAAAGACAGCAATTACGGCTGCGCAAACCCGCCGCGCCAGCTCGCAAAACTACGCGCCAGACGTTACCGGCGCCTGTTACAGAATTGCCCGGTACAGCGCGTACGCTGCTGGATGCGCTAAAAGCCAGGCGTATGGAGCTTGCCCGCGCGCAGAATGTGCCGCCCTATGTTATTTTCCACGACAAGACCCTGGTTGAAATGGCCAGTCACAAACCCCGCACGCCAGATACGTTACGCCTGATCAGCGGTGTCGGTGAAATGAAATTGCAGCGTTACGGCCCGCAATTTCTGGAGGTTATTTTGCAGCATGCGTGACGGATCCGGGATAAGAGCATGTCTTGGGAGATATTCTTAGGCCGTCCCTTATATGTGTGATTAGCTGCTTTTGCGCGCGCGCAGCTAATGCCGGGGGGCGTCATGTGTTTTTCAGCCGAAGCAAGTTTTATCGCCGCCGCCATTCTTGCGCCAGCGGGAATGGCAGTGCTTTGGCGCGCCTATAAAACGGACTGGCGGTTGGTTCCGGTTGCGGCGCTGCCGCTTTTGTTTGGTGCGCAGCAGGCCCTGGAAGGCGGCATATGGAGCGTAGATGACGATGCGCATCTGGCGGCGCAACTTTCACTTGCCTATATGTTTTTTTCCTGGCTGGCATGGCCCGTATGGACGTCATTTTCGCTGTATTTTCTGGAGCCGGTACCGCGCAAGCCGCTGTTTGTTATTTTCGCCATTCTCGGCGGCATATTTGGCGGCGCGCAATATTTTCCATATTTTGTTCACGCGGACTGGCTGGCGGTAAAATATCTGGGATACGCCATCAGTTATGGGGAGATAGAACTGTTTGATTATATACTCGGCCGCTCGGTAACATACACGCTTTACGTGGCCCTTATAATCGGACCGCTATTGCTTTCATCGCATAAACATATCAGAATTTTCGGATTACTGGTTTTTGCGGTGCTGATCATTACCTATGTATTTTTCGCTTACGCCTATATATCGGTGTTCTGTTTCGGGGGTGCGCTGATGTCGCTTTATCTGGTCTGGATGATTTTTAGCGGCAATCTGCGATTGCCTGGCGCCGCAACGGTTAATGGGAAAATTGCTGCTTTGGCATAATTTTTCTGGGAGCAAGCAAATGATGCATAACATGATGCTGGGGTATGGCTCCAGCCACTGGCTGATATTCGTGATCATGGCCGCTTTGATACTCTATCCGGCCGGCAGGATCCTTGCCCGCATGGGTCTGTCGCCTTTCTGGTCTGTCCTGGCGATGATTCCGTTCCTCAATCTGGCGGGTCTTTGGCTTCTCGCTTTCATCGCGTGGCCGCGCGCCGGCACGGATGTCAAGTAAACTGCCGGAGCAAACCGTCCGCTTGATCAGGGCTCATGGCCGGGATCAATTTGGGTATAGAGTGTCATGCCGTTATATTTCAGCCAGGAGGGGGTTTCAGTGATCCGCACATTTTTTTCCCGCAGCAGCCGCATTTTTCTGATCCTGTTCTTCGCTATGGGAGTGGCGGCCTGCGACATTAACGCCGTGCCGCGCTATGATGAAGAAGTCAAGGCCGCCTGGAGTGAAGTGCTGAACCAATATCAGCGGCGCGCCGATCTGGTGCCGAATCTGGTCGAGACTGTCGCGGGTTACGCCCGGCAGGAAAAAGAAACCCTCACTGCGGTGATCGAGGCGCGCAGCAGGGCGACACAAGTGCAATTGCCGCCTGATATTCTTACCAACCCCGAGTCATTCAGGCAGTTTCAGCAAAGTCAATCAGCCCTTGGCGGCGCGCTGGCGCGCCTTATGGTGGTGGTGGAAAAATATCCCGAACTGAAATCAAATCAGAATTTCCTTTCACTGCAATCGCAGCTCGAAGGTACGGAAAACCGCATTACCATTGCGCGGCGCGATTACATTCTCAGTGTGCAGAAATATAATACCGAGCTTCGCACCATTCCCGGACGATGGGTTGCAGGCGTGCTGTATCCGGAGGCGGAGGTCAAGCAGACCTTTGATATTTCCGGTGAGGCGAAAGAGGCCCCGAAGGTCAAGTTTTGAGCATGCGTTCCATCCGCGACAGGAGAACCGCCGCATGGGCCATTCGCAGCGCGGCGCTGTTGCTGTGCGTCATCCATATTGTGGCCGGGTTGCCGGCCAGTGCCGCGGAACCAAAATTTCCGCAGCTTACTGGCCGGGTGGTTGATGAGGCCGCGCTGCTTTCCGTGCCGGTGCGGGATCGCATCACAGGGTGGCTTGCGGCGTTCGAGCGCGCCTCAAAGCGGCAGCTTGTGGTGGTGACGGTGAAGGATCTGCAAGGCTATCCGATTGAGGATTTCGGCTATCGCCTGGGCCGTGTCTGGGGCATTGGCGAAAAAGATAAAAATACCGGCGTCATTCTGCTTGTGGCGCCGAACGAACGCGCCGTGCGTATTGAGGTTGGCTATGGCCTTGAAGGGGAACTGACCGACGCTATCAGCCGTGCCATTATTGAGCGGAATATTCTGCCAGCTTTCAGACAGGGCAATTATGAGCAGGGTGTGATTAACGGAACCGCTGCGATCCTTAAAGTGCTGGGATGGGATGGCGAAACGCCCGGCGCCGTGGGCCCCGCGACAGAAAGTCAGGAACAGCTTTCACCCTTATCGCTGCTGATCCTGATTATCCTGTTTGTCATCTTTCGTTTTGGGCGGCATGGTATCTTTTCCGGCCGTCATGGGGGCGGGGTGTGGGGTGCGCGTTCACGCGGCGGTTTTTCAGGCGGTGGCGGCTCGTTTGGCGGCGGCGGCGCTTCCGGGCGATGGTGAATATGATAAGCAAGCTGACCGATGAGGAACGCAACCGGATAGAGTTAGCGGTTGCCGCTGCCGAAACGCGCACCTGTGCGGAGTTCGGAGTGGTTGTTGCCGGGGCAAGCGATGACTATGCGCCGTTTCCCCTGCTTTGGGCGGGTCTGCTGGCGCTGGTGAGTGGTGGTGTCATTGCTGCCGCTGCTCCGATGACCAGCTTGAGCCTGAGCTTTATGATTCAGGCAGGTGTCTTCATCGCCGCCGGCCTGCTGCTGCACCTTAAAGGCGTTCGGCCTCGCCTGGCTCCAGCCGCACTACAGCGCGCATATGCAGCCCGAATGGCGCAATTGCAATTCGCCAGCCTTGTCAATGCGCGTACCCGTGGCGATATTGGCCTGCTGATATTCGTATCTCTTGCCGAGCGGCATGTTGAGATCGTGGTGGATGACGGCATTGCGGCGCGCATTCCGCAAGCGGCGTTTCAGGGCATTGTGGCAGAGTTTATCCGCGACGTTCACCGGGGGCGGCTTGCTGACGGTTTCATTGCGGCGATAGAAGGCTGCACGCTGCTGCTTGAGCGGCATTTTCCTGCCCGCCCGGACGAACTGGATGAAATTTCCAACAAGGTGACGGAAATTTGAAGCAGGCATTTCCGGCATTGATCCGGGTTAACGCATCTATTGCGCCTGACGGGATATTCCGGCCGCTCCCGGGTGATTATGGCAATCCGTGCCGGCCAAAATAATTCGATCAGAACAGAAAACACATCGACCCTATTTTACGGATCAGATGAGATCGACAGTGGCGATTCCATCTGATCCGGATAGGGTCTAGCGTTGGGAATCAAGCCGTGTGGTGATTGCCGGTCAGCTGCACCACACTGGCTTGCGGGCCTTTTTCGCCAGGTTCCTCGGTGAAACGCACTTCATGCCCTACTTCCAGCCTGTCGAACTTCGTGCCGGTTACGCTGTTGCGGTGAAAATATACCTCGCTGCCGTCCGGGGTTTCGATGAAACCATAGCCTTCATAATAGAATATGCGGGCGATACGTCCATGCGGAGGCGCCGCATGCAGTTTGACATTATTTTCGATCTTGCGGTCCTTGTCCTGCAATTGGCGGCGCGCCGCCGCGAAGGCGTCACGGATCGCCACATAGACATCTTCATGCGCGTGATCCTTGCCAGGATTGCGCTGCGCAGCGACCTCGGCGCCGCCGGGAATGGCCATGAAAATTCTCACATCAAACAGGCCGCCCTGACGCTTGTGTTTGCCGGGTGCCGTGATGGCTACCCTGCATGAGGTGATGCGGTCATGGAAACGCTCCAGCCGGTTGATTTCCTTTTCAACCCGCGCACGCACGGCGTCCGACGGGTCCATGCCGTCAAATGTAATTTCATAAGGGACTTGCATTTTCGGCCTCCGGTCAGGTTGGTCCTGTGATTATACATTCTGCCTTCAAGTCATTCTTTCAACCCCGCACTTGATAAATATGTCATATGACCGCCCCGCGCATTGATATCAGTCAAAGCCTGTTATCTGGATTTTTCTGGCCGGATGATCGCAATTCGCCTGACCGGGCCAAAAAATGCGGACTGCTGTGTGCCGGGCCACTGGGCCCTGGAACAATTTCCCCCGTTCAGCAGATGGGGGTGCAATCTGCGATTCCCGTTGCCCGGGCCGGATGAGCCGTTTATTTTTTCGTATGGAAGCCCCGCCAGCCCGCATAGGCATGGCTGTTTATCCTGCCCTTTAACCCCGTTCAGCTTCCAACAGATGCCGGGCGAACGCGGGTGGGGGCCTGCCAGGAGTGCCGGCCTGCCAGGCGATAAACAGATCCTTGCGCAGCGGCGGATCGGCGAAAGGAATGGCCCGCAGACTTCCCGCGCGCACTTCGTCTATGACGGCGGAAGCAAAGACCAGAGAAATGCCGATCCCGGCTTTTACCGCCTGTTTGACGGCTTCGGTGCTGCCTAATTGCATCGAGACGCGCGGTATCTTTGCGCGGTCACCGAAATATTCAGCCAGCAGCCTTCCGGTGCCGGTGCCAGGCTCGCCGCCGAGAAGTTCAAGTTCGGATAGCTGCGTGGGATGAATCCGGGTTTGCGACGCCAAGGGATGCCCATAGGCGGTGATCATAACGACTGGCTCGCTTTTCCAGTGCGCGGCGCGGCATCCGGTGCGGCCATCCCACCACTCCATCACAGCGATATCAACTTCATTGTGTTCAAGCATATCCGCGATTACCGGATTACGATCAATTACCATATCGAAAGCGGACGGATCGCGCCCATGAAGATAGGACCGGACATAAGGCTGCAGCAGATAGATGCCAATATTGGAACTGGCTCCGATCCGCAGGCGTTTCTTCGAAACCGCAGTAAGCGCGCGATCATTAAGGCGGAGCATGCTTCTGGCGTAGGGCAGAAAATTGGCGGCCTCCCGTGTTGGCTCACAGCCTGTCCGCGACCGGTAAAACAGCGCAGCGCCAAGCTGCTCCTCCAGCTTCTGAATGTGCATGGATACGGTCGGCTGAGCGATCTGAAGCTGTTCGGCGGCTGTCTGAAAGCTTTTATGCTCTATTAACGCAATAAACGTCTGTATACGTACTAAATTAAGCATGCGGGTCATGCCGCCTTTGCCGGATTGTTGGCGGCGTCCATCGGCTGCCTGCCCGACAACGCCTGCAGGATATTTTCCGCGGCCCGCATTTCGATTTCCAGCCGCACCTTTTTGACCGCCGATCCAATATGTGAACTGAACAATGTGTTGGGATGGTTCAGCAAGCCGGGATCAATCTGGCGCGGCCTGACTGCGCGCGCCCAGTCTTCCATCTCAAACACGTCAGCAGCATAACCCTGCAGGCGGCCATTGAGCAGCGCCCTTAGGACGGCTGCCTCGCTGACAACCGATCCACGGCAGGGATTAATGAGATATGCGCCCTCTTTCATCCGAGCGAGAGTTTTGTCGTTAATGATGTGAAGGGTATCGGGAGTGAGCGGCAATGCAAGGACGATGATATCCGACTCGCGTAATAAATCGTCCAGTTCGCGCCAAACGGCTTCATGGCTGATCCTGATGTCGGAAACCGGCGCGCGGTCTGTATATATCAGTGCCGCGCCCCAACTGTGCAGCCGGCTGGCAATGACTTGTCCTATTGCGCCCATCCCTACAATGCCGACGGTGGAACCGCTGATCCCCAGGCCATAAAATTCCGGCCGCCAGCCAACAAACTTGCCGGAACGCACTTTGGCGTCAGCCTGCATCAATTTGCGCGTAAGCGCGATCGTGAGGCCAATGGCCAACTCGGCCGTTGGCACAGTCAGCAGATCCGGGACAAAGCTTAGCCAGACGCCCCGGGTCTCGCAGGCCTCCGCGTCGAAATTATCATAGCCTTTAAGGGCCGCGCCGATGATCTTCAATTTTGGACAGGCGGCCAGAAAGTCGGCGTCAACCCGATCCGGCATAAAGGCCATCATGGCGTCCGCTTCGCTGACGCGGCGAAGCACTTCTTCCGGCGCCAGACTCTCTGCCGTTTGATTGGCGACAATTTCGCAATGGGGGTCCAGATAATCCAGAACTTCCTGATGTACCTTATGGGTGATGACAAGACGAGGCTTCACGATGGCAACTCTTATTTGAATTTTTGGCGAAGACGGCCGCTGAGACTATCGACAAGTGTGACCATTGCCAGGATCACCAGCAGAATTGCGCTGACTTCCTGATACTGCATAATGCGCAGCGATCCCATCAGTTCAAAGCCGATGCCGCCCGCTCCAACCATCCCCATTACCGTGGAGGCGCGGAAATTATATTCCCAGCGATAAATGGAGACGTCTGCAAACTGTGGCAGCACCTGCGGCAGAACAGCATGGAACAGAACCTGAAGCGGCGTTGCGCCTGCTGCGCGCGCGGCTTCAACGGGCGCCTCATCCACATGTTCTATGGCTTCGGCATAAAACTTGCCCACCATCCCCACCGAATGCAGGCCAAGCGCGAGAACGCCTGGCAAAGCGCCAAAACCAACTGCGGCGACAAAGATGATGCCCAAAATCAATTCAGGCACCGACCGCAGTGCATTGAGCAATGTGCGGGCAATCTGGAAGATAACCGGATGCGGCGAAGTATTGCGCGCGGCAAGAAATGCCAGCGGAAATGAAAAAATTACCGCCATTGCCGTTCCGGCGACGCTCATTGCCAGTGTGTCCATAAGCGGCTTTACCCAGTCCCGCGCATTGGCAAAATCGGGCGGCATTGCTTCGCTGGCAAGGGTCAGGATAGCCGGGATCCCGTCGGACAGGGTCTCGAAATCCAGCAGGCCGACATACCAGAATGCGGCGAGTACGAGCAGGAACAGCAAAACAATTTGGGCGGCCTGACGTAACCAGGCCCGCCCATATAGTTCCAGATAATTGCTGTTTGCGCCGGCTTCAGTGACAGCGGTCATCATTTTTATCAGATTCAGAATTTCGCAAGGTCGAGATCAAGCAATGTGGCGAGATCACGGATTACGTCATATTCCTTATCGGTGATTGGCGAAAACCCTTCAGCCTTGAAGTTCTTCAATACTTCGGGATCCTTCATGTTCACGAAGGCAACACTGATTTTGGTTTTCAGTTCCGGCGCCAGATTGGAACGCATGGTCCATGGATATTGCGGATATTCCATGCTGTATCCAAGGATCTTGACCTTGGCCGGGTCTACTGTGTTTTTTTCGACCAATGATTTCCAGATTACTTCGGACAGACCGCCCGCTTCCGCATTGCCGTTGACGACATTTACCGCCACCGCATCATGTGCGCCAACGAAGTTTTCCTGATAGTCCCTGTCATGGAGCAGGCCTGCTTCCGCCAGCATCGACTTGGGGATCAGATGGCTGGAGGTCGAGGCTTTATCGCCAAACACAAATTTCTTGCCTTTGATATCGGCGATCGTATTCACATTGGCGCCGGCGTTGGCAATGATAATGGAGCGATAGGTGGCTTTGCCGTCTTTGACCATGGCTGCAAAAGGTTCGATGTCGGACTTGCTCTTGGCCAGCACATAGGAAAGCGGTCCGAAATATGCGACGTCGATGCGGCCAAAGCGCATCGCCTCAATCATTGAGGAATAATCCGTTGTCACGATTAACTCAATTTGTTTGCCAAGTTCCCGCTCAAGATATGCTTTGAGCGGCTGATTTTTCTTGATCAGCTCAGAGGCGTTTTCATCCGGCAGCAGGGCTACTTTCAGCATATCCGGATTCGGATTTGCGTCTGCGGCCAAAACCGGCGCAGTCAGCCCCAGCGCAAGGGCGGCAGTCAGAACGAATTTTAGCAAGCGATTCATGCTCTCATCTCCACTTTGGGTGTTAAAATGCGGCCGATACGAACGGTGCCGTTTCGGGTGTTCACAGGCGCCGCCGGTTCGGGGGGGCGCCTGGCGTAAATTGCTGCGACCTTGTCATCAGTGAGTTCCTGCGCAGTGCCGTCAAAAATGATCCTTGCACCGGCAAGCCCTATGATTCTGTCTGCAAATCGCTGGGCATATTCCAACTGGTGCAGTGACACGATGGCAGAAATGCCATCTTCTCTGCATACTTGCCAAAGCAGTTCCAGGATCATTTCCGAAGTGGCCGGGTCGAGACTGGCGACAGGTTCATCAGCCAGCATCATACTGGGCTGTTGCGCCAGCGCGCGGGCGATGCCGACGCGCTGCTTCTGACCGCCGGAAAGCTGATCGACGCGGGTCATCGACTTATCGGCCAGGCCGACACGTTCAAGGCAATGAAGCGCAAGCTCCAGATCCGCCTTCGGCAGCGGGAAGAAACTGCGCAGCGTGCCATGATAGCCAAGCCGGCCGGTTAGCACATTAGAGAGCGCCGTATGCCGTTCTATCAACTGATGCTGCTGGAATATCAAGGCTGTTTGCCGGCGATGCTGGCGGAGTGTCCGGGATGCGCCCAGCACGCCAAACTCAGAGGAAACAATCTCGCCGGAGGCGGGCTTAACAAGAAAATTCAGTGATCGCAGAAGCGTTGATTTACCCGCGCCAGAAAGGCCTATCAACACGGAAAACTGCTGCGGGAAGAAATCTATGGTGGCTGACTGAAGCGCGACCACGCCGCCGGGATAAGTCACGCCGACATCCCTCAGCCGCAACATATACGCGCTATCCTTCTGGACACTGGGGAACTGCATAGATCACCATCTATAATGCAAGGAACGTAGTGATTACGTTTCGCAATACATTGGGTTGGCGAGGTGACTAATTAATGTAGCGCTTATGAAGCTTATATGACAGCGAGGGGCAGATCTTTCGTCCGATCCACCTGGAGTGTGAGTGGCCCGTGTTTTCTAGCCACGAGCTGTTTCATTTTTTTGCTGCTGTTCGAAGCCGACCGGTGACAGCATTCGATTTTTTAAAGGGTTAAAGGGGCGCTAACCTTTAATACGCCCTCTTTGACCCTCTGCCGGGCTGGATGCTTTTGTCAATCTGGTTATGCCGGAATTACGGTGCCGCGGTCTGTCCCGGCGGGAATAAGAGGGCAAAACGCTGCGCGAAAATCTTGGCCTGCCGCGCGCGGCCAAGCGGTTTATTATAAAATAAAATCTGACGGCTGACGGAGATCAGCCCTTAGAATGGCTATGTGGCCAATCCCATATAAACCATCACACCCAGAGCCGCCGCGCCAACAAACGATACGGTAAGCAGCACATAATTTATCTTCTCATAACTCATCACCTGACCAACTTCTGCCATCTCCAATTTTTTAATTTTGGAAAAAATTTCTATATTTTCTCCTGTCTTAAATTTCCCCTTCACAAGCGTCACAGATGACTCGATGGTCCTGCCGGATTTGTCCATGAATGTGATCAGTGCTTTTTCCGCTCCTTGCTGGGCATCACTTAAACGGCGTGTGGCGAGGGCGGGGCGAGGTGTGGATATTCTAAAAAGTTAGAGATAGACTGTCATGTCAAGACCCGACCCGCGATTAAGTGCAGGTGGAAAATAAATTATGAAATATTATTTATCGTCTTACGAAATTGGAAACGAAACGGAAAAGCTGAAAACGCTCGTTCCAAAAGGAAAAATTGGCTACATCCCAAATGCGAGGGATTTTACCGGCGCCGACCCGGACAGACGCGCCAAAACCAACGCATATGATATGGGCTCGCTTCGCAGGCTCGGTCTTGAAGTTGAAATGCTAAATCTGCAAGATTATTTCGAAAGGCGGGACGAGCTAAAAAACAAGCTTGAAGAACTCGGCGCAATTTTTATCAGCGGAGGCAATGTCTTTGTTCTGCGGCAAGCGATGAAGTTAAGCGGCCTCGATGAAATTCTGAAAGAAATAAAGGACGCAAATTTTTTATATGCAGCTTATAGCGCCGGTGGCTGTGTCCTTGCGCCAAGCCTCAAAGGAATGGATATTGTTGACCCGCTGGATGCTCCCTATGACGAACATAAAGAAATTATATGGGACGGAATAGGATTAATCGATTTTTACTTCATGCCGCATTGGGATTCCAATCATCCTGAATCGACGGATATCGATAAGGCGATTGCCTATTGCAAAGAAAATAATATTCAATTCAAAGCCATTAGAGATGGCGAAGTTATTATTATTGAATAAAAGCAAAAAAAACCGGGTCATAGAAAACGGGACTATCACTACGCGCCCCGCCCGCCTGCACAGCTCAGTGATAAGAAATGCGCATACACAACCGGAAGGGCGCTGGCCCAGCGCATGTCCATGCCGTCCTGATGGAAGCGCCAAGGGCACAGAGCCCGGAGCCTCCCCCGGTTGCCGTCAATCGGCGCGACAACGCCGCGCTCCTCCTTGAAGATGCGGATGGAGCAGACGCCGCCTGGCTTGGTGCAGGTGGGGTGCGGGCTGTCGGTCCTGAACGGGCAGGGAAGCTCCTCTGCCTGCTGTTTGGTCAGCTTGGCCCGGAGGTCGGTAAGTCGACCAAGGTCGTGCGGCTTCATCACGCCAAGTGTTTTCTGTTCCTCAAGCGCGACCATGCGTGTCAGTTCGGCCTTGGTCATTGCCGACCCACCAACCTCGTGCCGGGCCAGCTTCACCCGGTCCCCGTCGCCCAACCCATGGAAGGGATGCCCATACCACTCGGCAATGTGAAAACGCTCTTCTGACAATGGCACACCCTAATCTTTTGGGAGCCAATGGACAATTTCCTCCACTTTTAGTCAATGATTCACTGACGGTTCCAGGACCGGACAGTGTGAGAATGGTGCCGGCTGCAGGAATCGAACCCGCGACCCCCTGATTACAAATTTCAAATCCCATCTCACACCATCCCGCCAGGCCCCACAATAAACCGCACAAATCCTTAGTTTATTTCGCCTCTTGCCGACACACCCCGCCGTGATTATCTTGTAATGTGGTCGCCAATTGGTCGCCAGGTGGTCGCCAATTGGTCGCCAGAACGGAGGGTGTTATGGGTGTTAAAACTGATCCGCAACAGGGGCGCATCACCTTGCGGCAGGTGCAAGCCTTACAGGCTGTTGATGGAAGGGACCGGTATTTGTGGGATGGCGAGCTAAAGGGCTTTGGCGTTCGCTGCCGGGCCGGGGGCGCAAAATTCTATCTGGTCAAGTACCGGCACACTGGCAGGGTCCGCTGGGCCACGATTGGGCGGCATGGTTCGCCCTGGACGCCGGAGACGGCGCGAAAGCAGGCAACCGCCCTCATGGGCGAAATCGCAGCCGGGCGCGATCCTGCGGGTGAACGTGACGCCAGCAAACGACGCCCCACGGTGGCCACGCTGGCGGAGATGTTTCTGGCGGCGCATATCACGGGCAAGCGCAAGGCTTCCACCGCTACGCACTATAGCGACATTCTGGAACGCATCGTAACCCCGGTACTGGGCAAACATATTGCGGCCACTGTCACGCGGCCTGACGTGGCGCGGCTGCATCAGGGCATGAGCAATGCGCCCTATCAGGCAAACCGGACACTGGCGGTTCTGTCGGCGTTGTTCAATTGGGCTGCCCGGCACGGATACCGCCCGGATGGTAGCAACCCCTGCCGCCATATCAGTAAATATCCCGAGCACAAGCGCGAGCGCTTCCTGTCGGAAACCGAACTTGCCCGGCTGGCGGACAGTTTGAAACAGGCTGAGGCCAGCGGGGCGGAAAACCCATATAACATCGCCGCCGTGCGGTTGCTGTTGTTTACAGGTGCACGGCTGAACGAAATCCTGTCGCTGCAGTGGGTGCATGTGGATATCGAACGCGCCACCTTGCGCCTGCCTGATAGCAAAACGGGCGCAAAAACGATCTATCTTTCCGCCCCGGCGCTGGCCACACTGGCGGCCATTCCACGCATCGAAGGCAACCCTTATGTGATCGCTGGAAACAAGGCGGGCGCACACCTGGTCAATCTGCAAAAGGCCTGGCGGCGTATCCGCACACGCGCCGATCTGCCGGATGTCCGTCTGCATGATCTGCGCCACACCTTTGCCAGTGTCGGCGCTGGCGGCGGTTTGTCGCTGCCCATGCTCGGTAAGCTGCTGGGGCATACCCAGGCCGCGACAACCCAGCGCTACGCCCACCTGGCGCACGATCCTGCCCGTGCCGCCAATGAGGCGATAGGCCAGCGTATCGCCGCCGCGATGGATGGCGGTAGCGCGGAAATTGTTAGCCTGCGAAAGGGCGGATTATGACGGGCGGCAAGAAATCAGGTGCCACGCCGTTAGATCAAGGCGTTAGCATAAAAAAGGCGGAACAAAATATTTTAGCCCAAAGAGAGTTATTTGAAGCAGATGCGCCTCTGGCGCTGCGTGAGATTCTGGTAAACACAAAAAAGATAAGCAGTGACCGGATGGCTGCACGGATTGCGATACTCGGGGTAATTGAATTCTTGAAATTATATCCCGAAATGTTCGAGCATGAGATGCTGATCCCGCTCAGTAATTTGGCGGCGGCTCTAGGGGAGTTGGACAAAGGGAAGGTCGCGCCTATGCTGACACCGGCGCAACATTTGCCACACCGTCAAACTGATCCGCTCATGCGAATCGGGACGAAGGCGCTCGCTGTGCAGGCGATAGAAATCCTGATGAAGCATTGCTTCCTGAAACCACGGGAGGCGGCGCGGGAGGTTGTGAAAACTTTGCAAAAGCATGGCATACCTATGGGGCGGGATGAGAAATCGACTGATGCCGATGTGAGGGCGGTGCTTCGATGGCGCACCGAAATTAAGAACGCCGATCAGAATTCCGATATCGGCAGTACGTATCTTGCACTTGGCAATCCGCCGATAATGCCAGCTATGCTGCCCGTTGCAATCCAATCCTGTGTGCTGACGGGTTTAGACGAAACCTTGCAGACAAATAGATTGAGAGTCTTATCGGAATAATCCTGTGTTAGGCGCGATTACGGTTAAGGCCCCCTCATAACCGGAACTCCATGCGTCCAAATTGTCTCTAGCCGCCGCAACTTCGCGGCGACACTTTGGAGACGTAATAATGACACCGGCAAACGACCCCAGCTTCAAAACCAATCTGCAATCCAATACCGCTGTAATCCCCCCGCAGGAACACAAACATCCCGCTATCGGGCAATCGCCTGACCACCCCACTCTCGCCCGTTTTATGCCGCAGCCCGACGCCGCAAGTTTTCTAGGCCTGAGTGAAAGGACTCTTGAGCGATTTCGGCTTGAAGGCACCGGCCCAATTTTCCGTAAGTTTGGCCGCCGAGTGCTTTACGCGCCGGATGATCTGACTGCGTGGGCCGACGCACAGTCTCGCACGAGCACAAGCGACGATAGTCATACGGCGCAGCGGTAATCTTATGGAAAAACAGAAACCCGCCGGGGAGGGCAATCCCCAAGCGGGCTATTTTCAGAGCGTTCACAGGCCTGTTTATAGCCCAAATGCACATTACGGCAAAGTGCTTCATGCGCGTTCCATCGGGGAAATCACCGCCGGGATAATTTACCGGCTGCCCGCGCGTCTCAAAGAAAAGGGCGCGCCATGAATGATCGCATTGCCTTTTCGGAACTGAATAGCCGTCTGCTGGCGAACTCGCACGGGCATTGCCAGTCATGGCTGCCCGGCGGGACCTTGATTTCAGGCGAATATAAAATAGGGAACCTAAACGGCGATCCGGGCGATAGCCTGAAAGTGAATTTACGCACCGGGAAATGGGCGGATTTTGCGACAGGCGAGCGTGGCGGCGACCTGATTTCCCTATTTGCCGCCATCCACAAAATATCCCAGGCCGACGCGGCGAAACGGCTGGGAAACGCTTCGTCTACGGACAGTATTGCGAGGCAACCAGCGAAACCGAAATATGAAATTGTGATGCCAGTGCCTAAGGCGATTGGCCGCACCTCATGCCATCACGCCAAGCACGGCGCGCCGTCCGCAGTTTGGGATTATCACAACGCGGGCGGCGATCTGCTAGGCCATGTGGCGCGCTATGATCCGCCTGGGGAGGACAAGACATTTGCGCCCTGGGTGGCGGCGAGAGAGCTAGACGGCAAAATAAAGTGGCAGTCGCAATCATGGCCAGTGCCACGCCCGCTTTATGGGCTGCGTGATTTAGCCGAACGTCCACACGCGCCGGTGCTGATATGTGAGGGAGAAAAATCCGCCGATGCTGCCCGCATCCTATGTCCGGATTATGTGGCGATAGGCTGGCCGAACGGCGCACAATCATGGGGCAAGGCCGATTGGCGCGCCCTGAAAGGCCGTTCAGTAATGCTGTGGCCGGATAACGACGCGGCTGGTATTGACGCCATGCGGGGAATAGGGGAGCGCCTGGCGTCAATATGCCAGAGCGTCCACATAATCACCCCGCAAAACGTCCCGCCTAAATTCGATGCAGCCGACGCACTTGCCGAGGGCTGGGATTGGGAAAGGTTCGAGAAATGGTTTACCCCGTCGCTGCGTGAGGCCGGTATCCATGCCGCAGATTGCGCGGCTGGCGGCGGTGAGGCAGTAAACCCAGTGAATGACAAGGGTAAGGATTTCGATGCCACCATAGAGGCACTAGCGGCGCTGAGGCCCCATGAATATGACCGTGTGCGGACGGCTGAGGCAACGCGGCTGAGGGTGCGGACCGCAACGCTTGACGATGCCGTCAAAGGGCTGCGCGCCCAGCAATCCGGCGGGGCTGCATCACTGTTTACGGATGTTGAGCCGTGGCCCGAACCGGTGAACGGCGCGGCGCTGCTGGATGAAATCTCCAGCACGGTGCGGCGGTTTATCGTTTGTGATCCTGAGATTGCAGATGTTGCCGCACTCTGGATAGCGTTTACTTGGCTGATCGAACACTTCCACGTTGCGCCGATGATCCTGATCACTGCGCCTGAAATGCGGTGCGGCAAAACGCAACTGCTGACCGTGATGGGCAAGCTGGTAAAGCGGCCATTGGCGGCGTCCAATATTTCACCGGCGGCAACCTATCGAGTTATAGAAGCTCATGCGCCGACCTTGCTGATTGACGAAGCGGACGCATTTTTCCGGGAAAACGAAGAGCTGCGAGGCATCATTAACTCGGGGCATGGCCGAGACAGCGCCTATGTGCTGCGCACAGTTGGCGACAATTTTGACCCGAAACGATTTTCGACCTGGGGGGCAAAAGTTCTGTGCGGCATCGGGCGGCTACAGGCTACCTTGATGGACCGTTCGCTAGTATTGGAACTGCGCCGGAAAGGGCCAGGCGAGACGGCGGCAAAACTGCGCCATGCCGATCCGGCGGCATTTCGCGCTATAGCGTCAAGGCTTGCCAGATACGCCGATGATCACGGCGTGCAGATCGGGCAGGCGCGGCCAAACATCCCTAACGCCTTGCATGACCGCGCCCAGGATAACTGGGAGCCGTTATTGGCTATCGCCGATTTTGCCGGTGGCGGCTGGCCGGAACGGGCGCGATCCGCCGCGCTGAAAATGGCCGGTGCGGAATTGGAAGTCACGGGGCAAGAAGGAAGCTTGTTGGCCGACATAGCCGCCGCATTTGCAAACGTCAATCGCCTTTCGACCGCCGATCTGCTGGCCGCACTCGTTGCGGACGATACGAAACCATACGCAACTTGGGCGCGCGGCAAGCCTATGACTGCCCGGCATCTGGCAAAGCGGCTACAAGGCTACAAGATATTCCCCCGCAATATCCGGACTGGCGGCGAAATCCAGAAAGGCTACCTGCGGGCAGATTTTGCTGACGTTTTTGCCCGTTACATACCCACTTCCCCAGACACCCCCTTTCTATCCGCTACACCGCTACAACCCGCAGGAAACCTTGGTTTATTCGATAATTTGTCCGCTACAAGCCCACCTCATGTAGCGGATAGAAAATCACCTAACCAATTGAAAACAAACGATTGTAGCGGTGTAGCGGATAAAAGCCCCCTGCCAAGGCAAGAGACAAGTTTTGACGGGGCGGAAAGCGAATTGGAGGCCGATCTATGACGCCTGCAATCTTGATCACGAATGCAAAGGCGGATGGCGTGACCGTCTTTCTCACCCCCCAAGGCACAGTCAGGCTGCGCGGCCCGCAGGCGGCACTGGCCAAATGGATGCCGGTATTGCGGCTGCACAAGCCCGCGCTGGCCGCATTGCTGCAAAACCTCGAACCGGTGGCTCACTGGCAGGCCGATGATTGGCGGAACTACTTCGATGAACGTGCCGCCGTGGCAGAGTTTGACGGCGCTATCCCCCGCATCCAGGCCGAACGGCAAGCCTATCGCTGTTGCGTGAGCGAGTGGCTATGCCGCAATCCCGTCATATCTGAGCCGGGGCAGTGCGCATGGTGTCAGAGAGGCGATATGCCGGGCCGTAACGTTCTGCCTTATGGCGACGAAAACCACGGCCATACCTGGCTGCATGGCGAATGCTGGCCCGCATGGTATGCGCACCGGCGACAGTCAGCTATCGCGGCCCTTAAGGCCATAGGCCTGCATGAAGGGGGACAACCCGCATGATCAGCATATTGATTGAGGGCAAACTACATGCCGATCCAGTCCGGCGCACAAGCGCCAAGGGGCAGGCCTACATCACGGCGCAAATGCGGGCTGCGGGTGACGACGGCGAAACCGTCTGGTGCAGCCTGATCGCCTTTGACGCGGGCGCAGTGGAAGCCCTGGGCAAACTGGCGGCTGGCGACACCATAGCCATAGCAGGCCATGCCAGCCTTAGCACTTGGCAAAGCAAAGACGGCGAGCACAAGGCCGGGCTAAAGGTCACGGTGAGCAAGGTCATGAGCGTGTACGAGGCCGGTAAACGTCGCGGTGCGGCCAGCAACGGCGGCAACGCCTCACATGCGCAAGGCTGAGGCTATTCGTGCCGAACCGCTGGATGGGGTTATCACAACGGAGTAATTCACCCATTCCTGTTGACGCCGGTGACAACGGATGTCTCTGAGCCAACGAGGCTTAGCCTGTTTGGCATGGGGTTGCCTGGTATTGCCGCACTAAGGCTGAGATTCCGCCGCATGGCAATCAGGGCCATGATATCCGGTGGTTCAACTTGCTTAGCATGATCGGGCTGGCTCAGTTCAATCGCCTGCTGTGGTTTGCCCCAGACGCGATCCAGAAGTGCTACAGCGGCAGCCACCGAAGTTTTCGGATCATCCAGCGCCCGTACCAATGCTGCAATCGCCGCCTCGGTATGCTGGGCCGCCAATTCACGAAGGCCAGCCAGTTGCGCAGGCCGCCCCCCCGGATTACCGGAAGCCCCCTTTTGAAACCGGCCATTGATTGCTCTTGGCATCCTGATCACACCTGTTCTGTGGGAGCCATATAATACACAAAAGCATTGTGATATAAAGGCGCGAATGAAAAATGTGGGAAAAATTTTCAAAATTTCTGCGGGCGGGCGGGGTGTTTGGTAGCCACATGCACGTGCAAAGGAAACGGGACTCCGGCCCCCTTTCTGTCCCCGGCGGGTGATGATGGCTTGACATAATTAACGGGTCCGGTAAGCAGCGAAATCCCGACTAGTGGTCGCCAATTGGTCGCCAGCGGCAATTCACGACTTCCTAATTGCGATATAAGCCATTGAATTTATTGGTGCCGGCTGCAGGAATCGAACCCGCGACCCCCTGATTACAAATCAGGTGCTCTACCATCTGAGCTAAGCCGGCCCGTGTAACGGGCGGAACATACGCGCCCAGGCCCGCACAGGCAAGATGTCAGTGGGGTGAAAAGGCCCGCTATCCTGAATCGGCGAAATGGCTTATTCTGCCCGCATGACCCTATCCGTGCCCACATCGATTGATGAAACGCTCACGCTGCTGCAATCGGGCGGCTATATAGCCGCCCGGCCGCTGGCGACAGTGCTGTTCCTGGCGCTCAAACTGGGAAGGCCGCTGTTTCTTGAGGGCGAGGCGGGCGTTGGCAAGACCGAGATCGCCAAGGTGCTGGCTCAGGCACTTGGGCGCCGCCTGTTGCGCCTGCAATGCTATGAGGGGCTGGATACCGCCAGCGCCGTCTATGAATGGAACTATGCCGCCCAGATGATCGAAATCCGGCTGGCCGAGGCAGAAGGGATACAGGACCGGCATGCGCTGGGCACGGATATATTTTCCGAACGGTTCATGATCAAGCGGCCCATTTTGCAGGCGCTGGAACCGGATATTGCCGGGCCGCCGGTGCTGCTGATTGATGAAATCGACCGCGCCGATGAACCCTTCGAGGCCTATCTGCTGGAGGTGCTGTCGGATTTTCAGGTCACGGTGCCGGAAATAGGCACGGTGCGCGCGGCGCATCCGCCGATTGTAATCCTGACTTCCAATCGCACGCGCGAAATTCACGATGCGCTGAAACGCCGCTGCCTGTATCACTGGATTGATTATCCTGATGCGGCGCGCGAGCTGGAAATTCTGCATGCCAGGGCGCCGGGCGCGCATGCGCGGCTATCTGCGGAAGTGGTGGCTTTTGTACAGGAATTGCGCAAGCGTGATCTGTTCAAATCTCCCGGCGTGGCGGAATCGATCGACTGGGCCAGCGCATTGACGGCATTGGACAAGATCGCGCTGGATCCGCAGACCATCAATGACACATTAGGGGTGCTGCTGAAATATCAGGATGATATTGCGCGCATTCAGGGCGGCGAAGCGGGTAAAATTCTCGAACAGATTCGCACTCAGTCAGATACAGCGGCATAGATGCAGGCCGGAGGCATGCTAGCCGCCAATATCGCGCATTTTGCGCGCCTGCTGCGCGCCAGCGGCATGGCTGTGGGCCCGGACCGGATGCTGGACGCCGTGACGGCGGCTGAGGCGGTGGGGCTGCGCAGGCGTGATGATTTATACTGGGCGCTGCATGCGGTGCTTGTGTCAAGACATTCAGATCAGGCCCTGTTTGATCAGGCGTTTCAGCTGTTCTGGCGCGACCCGGAATTACTGAAAAAAGCCCTGGCGCTGATGCTGCCAGCGATCAGCGCGCCGGCGCCGCCGCCGGAAAAAAACCCGCGCCGTCTGGCCGAGGCGCTGGGCCTCCAGGCGGGAGATACGCCGCCGGCCGGCGCGCCGGATGTGGAAATTGATGCTGCGCTGAGCTTTTCCGATCAGGAATTGCTGCGCAAAAAAGATTTTGAGCAAATGAGCCTGGATGAGCTGAACCAGGCCCGCCAGGCGATACAAAAACTGCGCCTGCCCATTCAGAATATCCGTACACGGCGTTTTTGTTCCGGCTCGAACGCAGACCGGGTGGATATGCACGCCACTTTGCGCCAAAGCCTGCGTCAGGGGGGCGCGATCCGCCTGCATTATAAACGCCCCCGGCGCCGCCATCCGCCGCTGGTGCTGCTGTGTGATATTTCCGGCTCCATGAGCCGCTATAGCCGTATGCTGCTGCATTTCATGCATGCGATCACCCGGGAGCAGGACCGGGTATATAGTTTTGTTTTCGGCACGCAGCTGACCAATATTTCGCGCTGGCTGCGTGAACGCGATGTGGATGATGCGATCGGGCGTATCGCGCAAATGGTGGCCGACTGGGACGGCGGCACGCGCATCGGCCATTGCCTGCGCGAATTCAATATACGCTGGTCACGCCGCGTCATGGCGCAGGGGCCGGTGGTGATTTTGATTTCCGACGGGCTGGACCGGGATGCGGCCTTTGGCATCGGCCCGGAGATCGAACGGCTGCATAAAAGCTGCCGCCGTCTGATATGGCTTAATCCGCTCTTGCGCTATGACGCTTTCGCACCCAAATCCATGGGGGTACGGGCGATCTTGCCGCATGTGGATGAGTTTCGCGCCAGCCATAATCTTGATAGTCTGCTGGCGCTGGCGGACGCGCTGAACCGCCCGCAAACCGGCTTTGGGGTGGAGAAATTCCGTAGCGAATTGAGGGAAGGATGATGCAAGATCACGACAGGGTTCTGGAACAGGCCGCGCAATGGCGGGCAGAGGGGGCAGGGGTTGCGCTTGCCACTGTCACCGACACCTGGGGTTCGGCCCCGCGCCCCGCTGGCAGCCAATTGGCGGTGCATGCGGATGGGCGCTTTGCTGGATCGGTATCGGGCGGCTGCATCGAAGGCGCGGTGGTGATGGAGGCGCTCGATATTATTCAGACCGGCATTCCAAAGCTGCTGGAATTTGGCGTCAGCAATAGCCAGGCCTGGGAAGTGGGGCTGGCCTGCGGCGGCAAGATCAAAGTGTTTGTCGAGCGTGTAAACTGATGCAACAGAAAATTCTTGAGCAATTGTTGCAGGACCGCGCCAGCAAGCGCGCGGTGGCGCTGGCCACCAATCTTGCAACGGGTGCGGAACAATTATTGTACGCCGATGGCGATGCGCAAACAGAACTGGCGCAACAGGCGCGCACTGCCTTGCGCGAGGACAAGGCCCGCCTGGTGGAAACGCCGGAGGGTGAAATTTTCATCAATGTGTTCAATCCGCCGTTGCGGTTGCTGATTGCAGGCGCGGTGCATATTGCGCAACCGCTGTCGCGTATGGCCGCGCTTGCCGGATATGATGTGACGATCATTGATCCGCGCCGCGCCTTCGCCACCGCGGAACGTTTTCCCGGTGTTACGCTGTTAAACGAATGGCCGGATGCGGGCGTGGCGGAATTGCGCCCCGATGCGCGCACCGCGATTGTCACGCTGACGCATGATCCAAAACTGGATGATGCGGCGCTCAGCACGGCGCTGAACAGCGGCAGTTTTTATATTGGCTGTCTGGGCAGCAAAAAAACCCATGCGGCGCGGCTGGAACGGTTACGGCTGGCGGGGTTCGGCGATGCGGTGATGGCGCGTATTCACGGCCCGGTCGGGCTGGCCATTGGCGCAATAAGCCCGGCGGAAATCGCCGTGTCGATCCTGGCGCAAATGACCAGCATTTTGCGCGGCGGATCGGTGCGATGAAATTTGGCGATCTTGCGCTGGATGATGCGGCGGGGGCCATTATCGCGCATTCATTGCGCCGGGGGGATGTGATTTTCAACAAGGGCCGGGTGCTGTCGGCGCAGGACATTGCCCTTTTGCGCGCGGCGGGCGTCACCAGTGTGATCGCAGCGCGGCTGGAGGCCGGCGATGTTGGCGAAGACATAGCCGCCACTGCGCTGGCGCGGGCCAGCGCGGGCGGCGATGTCAGTATCGGCGCGGCCTTTACCGGGCGCGCCAATCTGTTTGCGGCCACGGATGGGCTGGCGGTCATTGACCGGGCGCGGGTGGACGAGATCAATCTGATTGATGAAAGCATCACCATCGCCACCGTCACGCCCTATGAGCCGGTGGAAAAAGGCCAGATGGTGGCGACCATCAAAATCATTCCATTCGCAGCGCCGCGCGAAAAGCTGGATCAGGCGCTGGCCTTGCTGACAACCCCCTTGCTGCGGGTTGCGCCCTGGCGCGGGCGCATGGTGGGGCTGGTTTCGACTCAGTTGCCGGGGTCCAAGAAAAGCCTGCTGGATAAAAACCTGCTGGCGCTGACCGGGCGGCTGGCGCATATGGGAAATAATCCGGTGGCGGAAAGGCGCTGCGCGCATACAGCAATCGATACCGCCACGATGATCCGTGAACTGATTGGTTTGGGATGCGCGCCGGTATTTGTGTTTGGCGCATCGGCCATTGTGGACCGGCGCGATGTTATTCCGGCGGCGATTATGGCGGCGGGCGGCGCGGTGCTGCATGTGGGCATGCCGGTTGATCCGGGCAATCTGCTGCTGCTGGGCCAGGTGGGGGACGTGCCGGTTGTGGGCCTGCCCAGTTGCGCGCGTTCGCCAAAACTGAATGGCTTTGACTGGGTGCTGCAACGGCTGATGGCGGATGTGCCGGTGACGCCTGGCGATATTATGCGCATGGGCGCGGGCGGCCTGTTAAAGGAAATTCCAACCCGCCCGCAACCGCGCGCCGGGCGCAAGCCACAGGCGCGCACCGCCCCGCGCATTGCAGCATTGCTGCTGGCGGCGGGAAGCTCGCAACGCATGGGGGCGCAGAACAAACTGCTGATCCCCCTGGCGGGAGAGCCGATGATTGCGCGCGCCGCCGGACAGATTAAGGCGGCCGGGATCGCGCCAATAATCGCCGTCACCGGGCATGAGGCGGATGCGGTGCGGGCGGCGCTTGCCGGTAGCGGCGTTTCCTTCACGCATAATCCGGATTACGCCCAGGGGCTGAGCAGTTCGCTGCGCGCCGGGATCAGGGCGCTGGCGGGGGATGTGGATGGCGTGCTGATCTGCCTCGGCGATATGCCGGAAATACGTGCCGCGCATCTGCAAAAACTGGTTGCCGCATTTGATCCGGTGGAAGGCCGGGCGATCTGCGTACCCACTTTTCATGGCAAGCGCGGCAATCCGGTGCTGTTTGGCGCGCAATTTTTTATGGAGATGATGGCGGTCTCCGGCGATACCGGCGCACGGCATCTTATTGGCGAGCATGGCGATCAGGTCTGCGAAGTGGCGATGGACGACGCCGCCATCCTGCTCGATCTCGATACGCCGCAGGCCGTGGCGGAATATCAGCGGGGCTAGTGGCTAGTTTAATCCCGCCGCCGCCGCCAGGGTTTCACCCAGTTCCTTGTTCAGCACCAGATCGGCCATATCATCCAGATCGGTCGGATCGCGATTGACGATTACCAGCTTCGCGCCATTCTGTTTGGCCATAGCGGGAAAGCCCGCCGCCGGAAACACCACCAGCGACGATCCCGCCACCAGCATCAGATCGCAGGCCAGAACCGCGTCCTGCGCACGGCGCATTTCATCTTCCGGCATGCTTTGTCCGAATGAAATGGTGGCGGTCTTGATCATGCCCCCGCACTGGTCGCAGATGGGCAGGGTTTCATCGCGCAAAAACGCCTCGCGGATCGGATCAATTTCATAGCGGGTATGGCAGCCGAGACAGCGCGCATAGCTGTTATTGCCGTGCAGTTCAATCACCCG
Organism: Pseudomonadota bacterium; assembly: GCA_049323435.1. Taxonomy (GTDB): domain Bacteria; phylum Pseudomonadota; class Alphaproteobacteria; order UBA11222; family UBA11222; genus UBA11222. The sequence goes on along the minus strand of JBMOMX010000013.1, from coordinate 90,759 downwards.
ATCATCAGGCACGCCGGAATTCTGGTGCAGATTGTCGATATTCTGGGTGATGATATGCGTCATGACGCCGCGCCGCACCAGTTGCGCCAGCGCCAGATGCCCGCGATTGGGTTCAGCCTTGTCCAGCACGCTTTCCATGGCGAATTTGCGCCGCCAGCTTTCGCGCCGCATTTCTTCGGAGCGCACAAAATCATCAAAATAAATTGGTTTGTATTTGGTCCATAATCCGCCGGGGCTGCGAAAATCCGGTATGCCGGATTCGGTGCTGATGCCCGCGCCGGTGAACGCCACCGCGCGTTTGCTGGCGGCAAGCAAATCCCGCAATCTGTCTATGCTCATAGCGCGCTCCCTTATCGTGCCGCGCCAGTCTAGCGGCCTTGCCAGGCTGCGGCTAGAGGGGGATTTTCTCCGCCCGCGCGGTGTCCAGATAGCGGCAGCTTTTGACGGACAGGTCCGCGCTGAGCTCAAAGGCCAGCGGATTACCGGTGGGGATTTCGAGATGAATGATGTCCGCATCGTTGATTTTCAGCAGATGTTTGCATAGCGCGCGCAGGCTGTTGCCATGCGCTGCGACAATCAGATTTTCCCCGCGCGCAAGGCAGGGCGCGATTTCGGCCCGCCAATAGGGCAGCACCCGGTCCAATGTCGATTTCAGCGATTCGGTGGCGGGCAGTTGCGCGGGCGTCAGCCCCTTATAGCGCGCATCGAATTTCGGGTGCCGCGGGTCATCCAGCGCCAGCGGCGGCGGCGGCGTGTCGAAGCTGCGCCGCCAGATATGCAACTGTTCCTCGCCATGTTTGGCTGCGGTTTCGGCCTTGTTCAGGCCCTGTAACGCGCCGTAATGACGCTCGTTCAGTTCCCATGCCTTGATTTCGGGAATCCACTCCAGATGCATTTCCCCCAGCACAATCCAAAGCGTGCGGATAGCCCGCTGCAAAACCGAAGTATAGGCGCGTTCAAAATGGTAACCGCCATCTCGCAGCAATTGCCCGGCCTTGTGCGCCTCGGCCATACCCTGTTCGGTCAGGGGTACGTCATGCCAGCCGGTAAACCGGTTTTCCAGGTTCCATTGGCTTTGGCCATGCCGGATCATTACGAGTGTGGTCATAGAATTCTCATCGGGTTCCAGGTTAACTGCCATTCCTGATGCGGGTGTTAGCCTATTTAAACTTTTCCCGCCAGCCCGTTTGAAGCGCACTTGATATTACGTATAAAAATGGGGTAGTTTCTAAATTCCTCATAAATAAATGGATATTAGATTTTATATCAGTAAAATAATGTAAAATATAAAACGCGGCCAAATGTGTAATTTCAGTCTGCCTGGAAAGGAAAAACTGGTGAAAAATTTCATCGTCCGGATGTGCGCGATGTGGATGGTGCTGCTGCCCCTGGCGGCGCAGGCGGTGGAATCTGTCACCCTGCTGAATGTCTCTTATGATCCAACCCGGGAATTTTATGAAAAATATAATGCCCTGTTTGCCAGTTTTTGGAAGGCGAAAACAGGTCAGAGTGTCACGGTCCGCCAGTCTCATGGCGGTTCGGGCAAGCAGGCGCGCTCTGTCATAGAGGGGTTGCGCGCCGATATTGTCACGCTGGCGCTGGCCTATGATGTGGATGCGATTGCGGCGAAGGGCAGAAAGCTGCTGCCCGAAGACTGGCAGAAAAGGCTGCCGCATAACAGCGCGCCTTATACTTCAACGATCGTCTTTCTGGTGCGCAAGGATAATCCCAAGCAGATCCATGATTGGGATGATCTGGTGCGTGAGGGTGTCCAGGTGATCACGCCCAATCCGAAAATATCGGGCGCCGCACGCTGGAGCTATATGGCAGCCTGGGGGTATGCCATGCAGAAATATGGCGACCCCGGCAAGGCGAAAGATTTTGTATCTAAACTATACCGTAATGTGCCGGTGCTGGATGCGGGCGCGCGGGCCTCGACAACAACTTTCGTGCAGCGCAATATTGGGGATGTGTTGCTGGCATGGGAGAATGAGGCCTATCTGGCGGAATCAGAATTTGGTCAGGGGAAGTTCGATATTGTGATACCGTCGCTGAGCATGCTGGCGGAACCATCGGTGGCTCTAGTCGACAAAAATGCGGCGCGGCACGGTGTTACTGCTGTGGCGCAGGCCTATCTGGAATATCTGTACTCGAAAGAGGCGCAGCAGCTTGCGGCGGACTTTTACTACCGTCCCAGCGATCCGGATATCGCCAGAAAAAATAACGGCCGGTTTGCCAGGCTGAAATTGTTGCGTATTGATGAAATGGGCGGCTGGAAGGCGGTGCAGGAAATGCATTTTTCCGACGATGGCATATTTGACCAGATCTATGCACAATAACATTTCCCCCCAACGGGCATATTGAAATACATGCGAAAACTCAGAGAGCCCAGCGTCCTACCTGGCTTTGGCATCACGCTTGGCCTTACACTGACTTATCTGGCGCTGATTGTGCTGATCCCGCTATCGGGGCTGTTCATCACCACGGCGGGGGTCAGCTTTGCCGAATTCTGGAAGACCGTGACATCGGCCAGGGTGATCAGCGCCTATTATATAAGTTTTGGCGCATCTTTTGTTGCGGCCTTTGTCAATGTGTTCTTTGGCCTGATCGTCACCTGGGTGCTGGTGCGGTACAGATTTCCCGGCAAGCGGATTCTGGACGCACTGGTGGATCTGCCTTTTGCATTGCCAACAGCCGTGGCGGGCATTGCGCTGACCGCACTATATGCGCCGCAAGGATGGATTGGCAGATATTTTGAACCGCTGGGCATCAAGATTGCATTTACTCCCATTGGGATCACCATCGCGCTGATCTTTATCGGACTGCCATTCGTGGTGCGCACGGTGCAGCCGGTGCTGGAAGACATGAACCGCGAATATGAAGAAGCAGCGGTTAGCCTGGGCGCATCACGCTGGCAGACCTTTTATCGCGTGATTTTGCCGGAATTGACACCGGCCCTGATGACGGGTTTTGCAATGGCGCTGGCGCGCGCACTTGGCGAATATGGATCGGTGATTTTCATTGCCGGCAATATGCCGGGGGTTTCAGAAATTATTCCGCTGATCATCATCACCAAGCTGGAACAATATGACTATGCCGGGGCCACCTCCATCGCAGTGGTGATGCTGCTGGCGTCCTTCGTCATGCTGTTCGCAATCAATCTGCTTCAAACCTGGAGCCGCAGAAGGCGCTATGAATAACATGCCAGCCCAGCCCGCCTCATCTGTGTCTGCCGGCAGATCGCCGATTGCCGGGCCGCCCTGGTTCAGGGTGATGCTGATCGGCACATCGGTGATTTTTATCGGCCTGCTAATCGGCCTGCCGGTCATCGCCGTATTCACCGAGGCGCTGCGCAAGGGGTTTTCCGCTTATGCCGTCAGTTTGCAGGCGGAATATGCGATCGCCGCCATCAAACTGACCCTTCTGGTGGCGGCGGTGGCGGTGCCGTTCAATCTTGTGTTCGGCGTCATAGCCAGCTGGGCTATTACGAAATTCGAATTCATTGGCAAGCAGCTGCTGATAACCCTGATTGATCTGCCATTCTCGGTTTCGCCGGTAATATCCGGCCTGATTTATGTGCTGCTGTTTGGCGCCAACAGCATACTGGGGGAATGGCTTCTTGACCATGATCTGCAAATCGTCTTTGCCGTACCGGGCCTGGTTATCGCCACCATCTTTGTCACCTTTCCCTTTGTCGCGCGTGAATTGATTCCGCTGATGCAGGAACAGGGCACCGAAGAAGAAGAAGCTGCGATATTGCTGGGCGCTACGGGCTGGCAGTTGTTTTTCCGGGTGACACTTCCCAATATCAAATGGGCGCTGCTATATGGCGTATTGCTATGCAATGCCCGCGCAATGGGTGAGTTTGGCGCCGTCTCGGTGGTGTCGGGCCATATCAAGGGTGAAACCAACACCATTCCGCTGCATGTGGAAATTCTGTATAATGAGTATAATTTTGTTGCGGCATTTGCCGTTGCTTCCATCCTGACGCTTCTGGCGTTGATTACACTGCTGCTTAAAACCATGCTGGAAAGCAAGTTCAGCAGCCCATCCACCCGGCATTAGAACAGGCGCAAACATATGGGCATTCAGGTCAACGATATCTCCAAGCGCTTCAATAATGATTTTACCGCGCTCAATAATGTCAGCCTGGATATCAAGTCGGGCGAACTGATCGCGCTGCTTGGGCCATCGGGGTCCGGCAAGACCACTTTGCTGCGCATTATCGCCGGTCTGGAATTTGCCGATTCGGGTTCGGTCATACTGGACGGGCAGGAACAGCAGACCCGCAATGTGAAAGACCGCAATGTGGGTTTTGTGTTTCAGCATTATGCGCTTTTCAAGCATATGACGGTTTTCCAGAACGTCGCCTTTGGATTAAGCGTGCGGCAAAAACCGCTGCGGCCCAGTGACGCGGAGATTCACCGCAAGGTGATGGACCTGTTGCAGCTGATTCATCTGGAGGCGTTTCATGACCGCTATCCAAGCCAGCTATCCGGCGGCCAGCGCCAGCGTGTGGCGCTGGCGCGCGCGCTGGCGGTGGAACCAAAGGTGCTGTTGCTGGATGAACCTTTTGGCGCGCTTGACGCCAAGGTGCGTAAGGAACTGCGCCGCTGGATGCGCCGGCTGCATGATGATATTCACATCACAAGTATTTTTGTGACGCATGATCAGGAAGAAGCCATGGAAGTTGCCGACCGGGTGGTGGTGATGAGCAATGGCCGCATCGAGCAGGTGGGCACGCCGGAACAGGTGTATCACCATCCCGTCAATGGCTTTGTGTATGATTTTCTCGGCAATTATAATGAATTTGACGGCTGGAAAGATGAAACCGGGGCCGTGCATCTGGCCGAGACGGATATTATTGAAGTTCCTGAGGAAACCATCCTGCAAACCAGCCCCCAAACCGGCTGGCTTGGGCGTTACCCGGAAATCAGCCAAGTGGTGAACAAGGTTGTGCCTGGCCTGCTGCCGCAAAAAACCGCGCCGGTTATCATCAAAAAGAAAAAAACCATAAGGCGGCCGGACAATGCTGTTGCCGTGAAACTGTTTACCCGCCCGCATGAAATCTTTGTCAGCAAGGAGCTGGATGGCGAGGAATATTTGACCGCCCTGGTGACCCATGTTAATCCGGCCAGCTCGCTCGTAAAGCTGGAACTGGAACGCCCCGGCGGCGCCATCGTGCAGGCCGAAGTGCCCAAAACCGTCGTGGATGCGCTCAATATCAGGCGCGGCGACATGGTGTATATCCGGCCCAAGGCGACACGGGTGTTTGAATAGGCGCCTGGAATGCTTTAGCATCCTCCCTACAATTCATAATGACAGGGGGAGGCCGCAATGGCGAATTTCGGAAATTACAAATTGCTCGGCGTGGATCTGGGCGATGATTATGTCGCAACCGTCGAGATGCGGAATGGCGATCTGAATTTCTTCGATCTGGAAATGCTGACATCGCTGGCCGATTGTTTCCATGATCTGGACAAGGAACCCAAATGCCGCGTGCTGGTGCTGGCGTCTGCGGGCCGGGCGTTCTGCGCCGGTGCGAATTTCGCCAGCGGCACGCGCGCCGAGGGCCTCGCCACCAAAACCGAAAGCCCCAGCGGCAGCCCGCTTTATGATCAGGCGGTGCGCATGTTCTCCAGCAAAAAACCCATTGTCGGCGCGGTGAATGGCGCGGCCATTGGCGGCGGGCTCGGCCTGTGCCTGGTGCCGGATTTCCGTGTCGCCTGTCCTGAGGCGCGGCTGGCGTGCAATTTCACACAGTTGGGCTTTCATCCGGGTTTTGGCCTGACCTATACATTGCCCGCGCTGATCGGCCAGCAAAAGGCATGGAACATGATGTATACCGGCCGCCGTGTGAAGGCCGAAGAGGCGCTGGAAATGGGGCTGGTGGACCGGCTGGTTCCTGCACCGCAATTGCGCGCCGCGGCGCGTGAAATGGCGCTGGAGATTGCCTCGGCCGGGCCGCTGGCGGTGATGGCGGTGCGCGAGACCATGCGCATGGGATTACCGGAAAAAGTGCGCGCCGCCACCGCGCGCGAATTGCAGGAACAAAACAAGCTGCAAGGCACCGAAGACATGAAAGAAGGCATCAAGGCCACCGCCGAACGCCGCCCGGCGAAGTTTGTGGGGCGGTAGGGGAACGGAGATTCGCCTCAAACTCGGTGTCACCCCGCACTTGTTGCGGGGTCCAGGGTCACAAACGCAGGCCTTTCCTTGTGGCCCTGGACCCCGGAATAAATCCGGGGTGACAGGCTGAAATTGTGGAATGGTCAAACCCAAAATCATGCCGCTCTGGGATGTTGACCATCTTGATTATCATTAGGAGGCAACCATTATGGCGATGAAAAATCCCCCGCATCCGGGCCGGATCGTGAAGGAAGATTGCCTGCCTGAACTGGACGGTCGGAGAGGCGGCATCGGCGCTTGGCGTCAGCCGCCAGACGCTCGACAAGATTATCAATGAACGCGGCGGCGTGACGCCGGAGATGGCGATCCGTTTCGAGAAAATATTCGGATCGTCGGCTGAAACCTGGCTGCGGATGCAGCTTGCCTATGATCTGGCGGAGGCGCGCGCAAGAGAGCCGGAAATTGTTGCGAGCATTCGGGGATAGCCGGATATTACCGCTCTCGCGATACACGGAGCAGATATTTTCTTGCAATTCACCGTTTATCGTAGTACGTTTTCGCCATGATACGTTCATGGCGAAATAGCCAGAGCCGCAAAGTCTGGAATGGTGAGCGGTCTAACCGATTTCGGAGCCTGGACTTTGACGCCGCAATCGACCTGCTCCTGGCCCTGAACATAGCTGAATCGCTTCAGGACCTGAGCCCGCTCAAAAGTGTTGGGCTGCACAAACTGAGTGGTGACCGCCGGGGCCAATGGGCCATGACCGTAAACGGGCCTTGGCGGATTTGCTTTGAATTCCGCAAGGGCGATGCGTTTAATGTCGAGATTGTTGATTACCACAAAGGATAGGACAATGCCCCCTGTTGCCCATCCGGGCCGATTGCTGAAGCGTGAGCTTGAGGCGCGTGGCCTTAGCGCCAATCGTCTGGCGCTTGATCTGGGTGTCCCGTCAGGCCGCATCACGGACATTCTCAATAGCCGCCGTTCCATCACGGCAGATACCGCCGTCCGGCTGGGCCGTTACTTTGGCAATAGCCCGCAGTTCTGGGTTAATCTACAAAGTCAGTATGACATTGCGGTGGTCGAACAGGACCGTGGCGAGATGATTGCGCAGCGGGTGAAACCGGCGGATGCGGCTTGAATGATCCCGATGTGTCACGCTTCCTTGTGAGGAACCAGCTTGACTTGAAGTTCACACCCGACGGCCTCGGCGTAGCGCTTGAGTGTTGCCAGCGATGGCGTGTGTTTGCCCGCCGACTCAAGCCGGGAAATTGCACTTTTGGTCGTGCCCATTTTTGCCGCAACGGCGTCTTGCGTAAGGCCCGCGCGCGTGCGAGCCTTGAGCATCTGGCTTACAACTCTGTATTCCAGATCAAGTGCGGCATAGGCTGCGGAAAATCCATTACGCTTCTTTGCTTTGGCAAGAAATTCCGTATGATTGTGGGGAACAGGCTTGTGTTTGAGGTTAGCCATTTTTCAACTCCTTCAGGCGCTTTCGCGCCAGGTTCAAATCGCGCTCAGGCGTTTGCTGGGACTTCTTGATAAAGGCGTGCAGTACGACAATATGTTTACCGGCCAGAAAACAGTAAAAGGCCCGCCCTATTCCCATTTTGCCACGGGGCCGCAGTTCAAATAAGCCATCACCAAACGCTTTTGAATGTGGCAAACGCAGACTTGGTCCATATTCAGCAAGCAATTCAATTAAACGCGCATAGTCAGCCAGAATATCCACGGGCCACGACTCGATTTCAGCCAGCACGCGGGCATGAAAATATTCAATCTGATATGCCATGACGTTATGTTAGCAAATATGCTAACCATGTCAAGCGGCTGCGGAATGGCTTGTTATGTCCACCATTGAGATAGGCTGGCCGGGCGGCTTTTGCGGAACTTACCCCCGGTGATGTTCGCGCGCGAGAATTTCGCGCACAGCGGCGACGAGGTTTGCGCGCGGTACGGATTGCTGGGCGGGCTGATCCTCGCGCCAGGCGGCATTGTCCTTGATGTCTTTGGATAGCTGATCGCCCAGCACCAGATCTTTCAGCGTCACCTCTCCGGCGGCGAATTCGTCGCCGCCCGCAATCACCGCGATGGGCGCGTGGCGTTTGTCGGCATATTTCACTTGGGCGCGCATCCCGCTGCCGCCCAGATACAACTCGGCGCGAATACCGGCGCGGCGCAGCTCCATCACCATGGCCTGATACTCGGCGGCGCGGCTTTTATCCAGCATCAGCACCACCAGCGGCCCCCTGGGCGCGGGCGCGGCCTTGCCGCCGCGCAACAATGCGAGCGCCGCCAGCAAACGGTCAACGCCGATGGAAACCCCGGTGGCCGGCACCAGCACGCCCTTGAACCGTTGCACCAGATCATCATAGCGCCCGCCACCCGCCACCGATCCGAACTGCACCTTGCGGCCACTTTCGTCATGCACCTCAAAGGTCAGCTCCGCCTCGATCACCGGGCCGGTATAATAATCCAGGCCGCGCACGACACTGGGGTCGAACACCACCTGATCCGGGCCAAAGCCGCCCGCAGTCAGCAGCGCATCAATCTCTTCCAGTTCCGCCACGCCTTCCAGCCCGATGGCGCTCGCCCCCACCAGATCGCGCAAATTGATGCATGTTTTGGCGCGGTCCGTATCGCCCGCCGCCAGAAAGCCGGTGACACGGGCAATCTGTTCCGGCGCAAGGTGCGCGCCTTTGGTGAAATCGCCCGATTCATCCTCGCGCCCCGGCCCCAGCAGCAGCCGCACGCCTTCCATGCCCAGCCGGTCGAGCTTGTCGATGGCGCGTAAAATAATCAGTCTGGTGTGCGCGTCCTGCGCGCCGATCATTTCCAGCACGCCACTCAGCACTTTGCGGTTGTTCACCCGCACCCGGTAATCGCCCCGCGTAATGCCCAGCGCCTCCAGCGCATCGGCCAGCACCATGCATAATTCCGTGTCGGCGGCCATTGTCGCCGCGCCCACCGTATCCACATCGAACTGGAAAAATTCGCGAAAACGCCCGGGCCCGGGTTTTTCATTACGCCAGACGGGGCCAAACTGATAGCGCCGGAACGGCTTGGGCAGGGCGTCAAAATGTTCCGCCGCCAGCCGCGCCAGCGGGGCCGTCAGGTCATAGCGCAAAGCGAGCCACTGCTCGTCATCGTCCTGCAACGCAAACACCCCTTCATTGGGGCGGTCGGCATCGGGCAGAAACTTGCCCAGCGCATCGGCATATTCAAAAGCCGAGGTTTCCAGCGGCTCAAAGCCATAGGATTCATACACACCGCGGATCACCTCCAGCGCATGGCGGCGCGCCACGACATCGCCTGCGAACTGGTCGCGCAGGCCGCGTGGTTTGCGGGCTTTGGGGCGGAATTCTGTGTCTTTGCTCATTTGCCGCTGACTACTATCCTATTGGCGGGGATCGGGCAAGTTAACCTGCTTGATTTCTATGCGCTAAAGCCGCTTTATCACGCCGATATGCGTATGACTCCCGGAAGGATCAGAAAATGTCAGATGAAGTGCTTGCCGTAACCGGCTTTTTTCATGAGCCGAGCAAGACGGTCAGCTATGTGGTGTCGGACCACAAGGCCAAACGCGCGGCGGTAATCGACCCGGTGCTGGATTTTGACGCCGGCGGCTGCCTGACGGATACCAGTTCCGCAGATGCGATTATCGAATATGTGAAGCAGGAACGTCTGGTGATCGACTGGATTCTGGAAACCCATCTGCATGAAGACCATCTGTCCGCCGCCCGGCATGTGCGCGAGGCGCTGGGCGGGCAAATAGCCATTGGCGCGGGGGTTTGCGGGGTGCAGACCGAGCTGGCGCGGCTGTTTAACCTGCCGGATTTCGCCTGTGACGGCAGCCAGTTCGACCGGCTGCTGGAGAACGGCGCATCCTTCACTATCGGGGATATTCCGGCGCGTGCCTATGCCATGCCCGGGCATAGCGGGGCCTGTATGAGTTTTCTGGTCGGCGATACGGCCTTTGTCGGCGACACGCTGCTGATGCCGGATAATGGCACGGCGCGGGCCGATCTGCCGGGGGGCGATGCGGCGGAATTATATCGCTCGATCCGGGCAATCTACGGGCTGCCGCCGGAAACCCGCATCTTTACCGGCCATGATCCCGAGCATAAGGGCCGTTCACCGGCCTGGGAAACCACCATTGCCCTGCAATTGGAAAAGAATGTGCATGCCAAGCATGATGTGGCGGAGGCGGATTTTGTGGCCTATCGCACCCGGCGCGACCGGGGCCTGTCCAAACCCGATCATTATTTTCAGGCGCTGCAATTCAATATGGCGGGAGGTGTGGCGCCCCCGCCCGACAGCAATGGCGTTTCCTATTTCCGTATTCCGCTCAATGCGTTAACCGGCGCCGCCAAGCCGTTCAAACTGCGGCTTGTGCATTAAAAAGGTAAAATGTCCTGGGTTTCAGCCATAAAAAACGAAAGAATTTTATGTGACAAGGCTCCGAGCCTATATCTGGATCTTTGGCGGGGCAGTTGTTATTTTGTTGATGGGTGTTGGTTTTTATTTTAGGCTGGCCCCGGTCAGTCCCCCTGCGCCGGAAGCCATCATGTCAGAGTCATTGCTGGAAGAGCCCGGAAGGATCACCCGGAAAAGCTACACCACCGACGAAGAGCGCCGCCAAAGGGTGGTGGCGGCCGCCTGGCGGGTGATCTGCCGCGATGGCATCACCGCCGCCAGCCTGCGCACCATCGCAAAGGAGATGGGCGCCACTGCCGGACTGGTCACTCGTTATTTTCCAGAGAAACAGGGGCTTATGCTGGCCGCGCTGCAACAGGCGGCGGGGATGCTGAGCCGGGAAGTGGAGACCGCCGCCGCTGCCCATACCGGCATGGCGCGGGTCGAAGCGGCGGTGCTGGGCGCGCTGCCGGTGATGCAGCCGCGTTTTCTGGCCTGGCAGGTCTGGGTGGCATTTATGGCTGAATTACCCGGCGATCCGGATCTGGGCGTGGCGCATAATGTGTTTCCGGACCGCCTGCGCCAGATTCTGATACAGGGGTTGCGCGAGGCGCAGCTGGAGGGCCGGATTGCCTCACAGGCCCACACGCCGCAACTGGCGGATATGCTGCTCAACCAGATCATTGGCGTGGGCGTGCGCGCGGTCAATGCGCCGCAACGCTATCCCGCAAACAGGTTGCCGGGGCTGATTGCCCCGTTCTTTGCGCAGATGGTGAGACAGTAGGGGCCGGATTAAAGCCCGAAAGTGCCGAATTTCTTGTTGAAACGGCCAACCCGGCCGCCGGAATCGACCAGGCGCGACGTGCCGCCGGTCCAGGCCGGATGGGTCGTCGGGTCAATATCCAGCTTCAATTCGTCCCCGGCCTTGCCCCAGGTTGTCCGCGTCTGATAGCGGGTGCCGTCGGTCATCACGACTGTTACGTGGTGATAATCGGGGTGAATGTCTTTCTTCATGGGTTTGCTCCGGTCAGCCCGGTGCGGGCCGTTGGCCGCTGGACAGGCTGTAATGTTAGGTCAGGGGCGGCTTATACATGGAGTCCGGCCTGTGTGCAAGACGCCATTAGGGCCGGCTTTCAAGCCAGGATCGGAGCAGCTCATTGACCCTTTCCGGCGCCTCCTGCTGCACCCAGTGCGAGACGCCGGGCAGATAGTGTATGGTGAAATCCGAGACCAGATTTTCGGTGCCATAGGTCAGCTCCTTGCCCAGCGCCGTATCCTCCTCGCCCCAGATCATCAGGGTGGGCACGTCCAGTCTGCCGGGAGCCCGCGCCTTTTTGGGCCGTGGTCCGCCCCGCAATGCCGCCCGGTAATAATTGATCATCGCGGTCAATGCGCCGGGCTGGGCCGCATTGCGCCGGAACACGTCCAGCACCGGATCCGGGAAACGCGATTTATCCACCGCCATGCCGCGAAATGCCTGGCCAATGGCTTTGGCGCCGTCGCGCCCCAGCGCCCATTCCGGCAGCCAGGGAAGCTGAAAGAAGAAAATATACCAGGAGCGTTTGAGCTGCGCCCAGTTGCGTATGCCTTTCTCGAACATTCGGGGATGCGGGATATTCATCACCACCAGTCTTTTCAGCGGACGAATGCGGCGCAGCGCAAATTCCCAGGCAATCACGCCGCCCCAATCATGCGCAATCAGCACCACTTCCTCAGCGCCAGACGCATCAATCAGCCCTGCGACATCGTCAAGCAGATGCGTCATGGCGTAATTGGCCACGCCCTGGGGCCGGGATGTATTGCCATAGCCGCGTAAATTCGGCGCCCAGGCCAGATAGCCCATTTCCGCCAGCATCGGAAGCTGGTATCGCCAGGAATAGGCCAGTTCGGGAAAACCATGCAGGCACAGCGCCAGCTTTTTTCCCTGCCCGCATGTATCCACCTCAAAGCGCAAACCATTGGCTTCGACAAATTGTGTGACCGGGCTGTGCATAACCTTTTCTCCTATGGGTGATGTGTGGTTAAATTTGATCTGGATCATATCCCGGTTGATGTAGACAGGAGATTATACTGCATGGCACAGGGAAACATCAGGCCTGAGCGGCGTACAGGCGCATTGCGGGCGGACGAATTGCGGCGCAGTTGTGAGGCGGGCTGTCTGGGGTTCGCCAGCACCGCTGAGCTTGCCGATCCAGGGCAGGTGTTTGGCCAGCAGCGCGCCATCAACGCCATCGCGTTCGGCGCTGAGATTGCCCGCGATGGCTATAATCTGTTTGTGCTGGGCGAACCGGGCAGCGGCAAGCGGTCGCTGGTGCGCCAGTTGCTGGAGAGCCGCGCGGCATCGCAGCCCGCCCCCAGCGATTGGGTCTATGTCTATAATTTCACCGAGCCGCACAAACCCAACGCCATTGAGCTGCCGGCCGGGCAGGGCGTGCGCTTCCGGGATGCGCTGTCGCAGATGGTTGAGGAATTGCGCACCGCGCTTCCGGCGATTTTTGAAAGCGAGGAATATCGCGTGCGCAGGCACGCCATTGACGAAATGATCCAGAGCCGCCAGCAGGCGGCTTTTGAGATTCTGGAAAAAAGCGCCGCGGAAAAATCCATCCGGGTTGTCCGCACCCCCGCCGGAATAACGCTGGTGCCGGTACGTAATAATGAACTGGTAAAGCCTGAAACATTCGAGGCGATGCCGGAAGAAGAACGCCGTCAGATCGAAACGGATATTCAGGAACTGCAACGCGGCATGGTGCGGACATTCGAACAGATGCCGCGCCTTGAAAAAGAACGGCGCAAAAATCTGCGTGAACTGAACCGCGAATTCGCCAATCTGGCCGTGCGTGAAATCATGGATGATGAACGCGCGGCGTTTGCAGGCTTTGCCGAGGTGCAGCACTATCTCGATCAGGCGCAGGCGGACATCATCAATAATGTGCAGATCTTTGTGCAGTCACAGGAGATGCAGGAGGCCTCGGAGCTTCCCGGCAATGCCATGGCGGCGGGCGGCGGCGAGGGCGCAGGGCCGAGCCTGCTGGGCAGCCCGTTTCAGCGTTATGAGGCGAACCTGATCGTCGATAATTCCCGCGCCAAAGGCGCGCCGGTCGTGGAAGAAGGCAAACCCACCGTGCAGCAGCTTGTCGGGCGGGTCGAGCATATTGCGCAGATGGGGGCGCTCATTACCAATTTCATGCTGATCAAGCCGGGTGCGCTGCACCGGGCCAATGGTGGATACTTACTGATCGATGCGCGCGCCCTGCTGATGCAGCCCTTTGCCTGGGAGACATTGAAACGCGCCATGTGGAACCGCGAAACGCGCATCGAGTCCCCCGCCGATATGTTTTCGATCGTCAGCACCATCTCGCTGGAGCCGGAGCCCATTCCGCTGCGCACTAAGGTCGTGCTGTTTGGCGAACCGCTGACTTACTATCTGCTGTCCGCCCATGATCCGGAATTTCAGGGCCTGTTCAAGACCGTGGCGGAAATGGAAACCACCGTCGATTGGACGCCCGATTCCGAACAGGCGCTGGCGCGCCAGCTTGCCGCAATATGCCGCGCAGAATCGCTACGCCATCTTGATCCGGGCGGGGTGGCGCGGATGATCGAACAGGCGGCGCGCCATGCCGCGGATGCGGAAAAGCTATCCATTCATTTGGGGCATATTGCCGATCTGCTGCGCGAGGCGGACCATTGGGCGGGCAAGAATGGCGCGGAGTTAATCACCGCAAGCCATGTGCAGCAGGCGGTGACCATGCGCGAAGAACGCATCGGGCGCATCCGTGAAAAAAGCCAGGAATCCATTACCCGCGACATTGTGCTGATTGACACGGACGGCGCGCGCATTGGCCAGATCAACGGCTTAAGCGTGCTGTCCATCGGCGAGCTGAGCTTCGGGCGGCCCACGCGAATTTCCGCGCGTATCGGCATTGGCGCGGGGCGCGTGCTGGACATCGAACGCGAGGTGGAATTGGGCGGGCCGCTGCATTCCAAGGGGGTGCTGATCCTTTCCGGCTTTTTGCGCGAACGCTTTGGCGTCAGCAGCCCGCTGGCGCTGACCGCCAGTCTGGTGTTCGAGCAATCCTATGGCGGCGTCGATGGCGACAGCGCCTCCTCGGCGGAATTATATTGCCTGTTGTCGGCGTTGGCGGAAGCGCCAATTAAACAATGTTTCGCGGTTACCGGTTCGGTCAATCAGCATGGTCAGGTGCAAGCCATCGGCGGGGTCAACGAAAAAATCGAAGGGTTTTTTGATATCTGCAATGCGCGCGGGCTGACCGGTCAGCAGGGCGTACTGATCCCCAGCGCCAATGTAAAACATCTGATGCTGCGCCAGGATGTGGTGGCGGCGGTGCGCGAAGGGCGTTTCCATATTCATGCGATAGACAGCATTGATCAGGGTATCGAAGTGCTGACCGGCGTGGCGGCGGGCGAACGCCTGGCGAATGGTCAGTATCCCGATGGTACAATCAATGCCCGGGTTGCCGCGCGCCTTGCCGGTTTCTCCAAGGCGCGCAAGGCATCGGATGGCGGCGATTCAGATGCAAGGGAGCGCCCATGAGCCGCGCAGCGCCGGACACAGGAAAATTGCCTTATCGCCGGCTGCTGCTCGGATTCAACCATCATGCGGAATGCCGTGCGGTCTTTGACTTTGCGGCCGATGTCTCAAGGATTGCGGATGCGGAATTGACCGGTATTTTTGTTGAGGATCAGGACTTGCTGGATATGTCGCGCCTGCCTTTTTCGATGGAACTGCTTGCCGCCAGCCGTCAGACCCGAAACCTGGATTTTGAGAGCATCGAGCGGGATTTGCGCGCCATCGCCATGCAGATGCAAAACGCCTTACGCAAACTGGCCGAACGCGCGCAAAGGCATTATAGTTTTCACACCGTGCGCGGGCATTTGTTGCGCACGCTTGTTTCACAGGCCGATCCGGGGGATCTGATTTTACTGCGAACCGCATGCGATCCCTGGCGCGGCGTTAAACCGGCAGTGTCCGGCCCTGTCGTGTTGCTGGAACCGCCCGGGAGCGGCAATGGCGCGCTTGCGGCGCTGGCGCGGGCCATTGCACATGACCTGAAACAGGATTTTATTCTTCTGAAAACCTATCACGGGCCGGAAAGCGTGCGCAATCTGCGTGCCGGACTGCTGATCGCATCCCTGTCAATATTTGACACGGATTCCAGTTGGAGTGAAATCGAACGCTTTGCCGAAGCGGCGCCGTGTCCGGTACTGCTGGCGCCGGCCGGTGCGTGAGACATTTACTCTGCTGGCTTCCAGTCACGAAGACAGGCTTTCAAACGCTCAGCGGCGCCGGCGGGCAAGGCCCCGGCGCGCAGCCAGTGCGGCTGCGCGTCAAAGCGGCGCACATAAATCCCGTGCTGCGCAAGGTGCTGAAAAAGATGCTCCGCCTGTGGCAGCTCCAGCAGGCTGAACAAAGGATGCGCGCCCAGAATGCGCAGGCCATGCTGCATAAAGATGGCGTCACGCCGTACAGCGTCGGATGACAGCCGGGTGCGGGTGCGTGCGGCCCAGGCCGTATCGCTCAAGGCCTGCGCGCCAATGGCGCACGCCGGGCCGCTCACCGCCCAGGGCCCGATCATGCCGCACAGTTCTCGGATCAGCGCGGGTGCGCCCAGGCCAAAGCCAAGCCGCAATCCGGCCAGACCGAAAAATTTTCCAAAAGACCGCAACAGGATCACATTGGGATGCGCGGACAGATGCGGGCAAAAGCTGAATTCCGGCATGCAGTCCATGAAAGCTTCGTCCAGCACCAGCCAGCCGCCGCGCTGCGCCTGACGTCTGGCAAGCAGGATCAGGTCTTCGATCAGGCTCAGCCTGCCATCGGGATTGTTGGGATTAACCAGAACCAGCACGTCACATTCGGCCCGTGGCGCATCGTGAAATGCGATCGCGCGCACCTGATGGCCGGCCCGCTGCCAGCACAGGCTGTGCTCGTCATAAGTGGGGCCGGTAATGGCAATCTGGTTTGCGCCATATTTTTGCATGCGTAAAAAAGGCAGGCATTGGATCAGCGCCTGTGTGCCGGGGACCGCAACTATCTGCGCGGTTTCAACCCCGTAATAGCGCGCGGCCACCTGATTAAGACGCGCGGTGCTGAGGGCGTCCGGAAGTTTCCGCCAGACGCCCTGCGGTATTGCCGGCGCCGGATAGGCATGCGGATTAATGCCGGTGCTCAGATCTATCCAGGGCTCAGGCGCATGCGGGAAGCGCTGCCGGATGGCCGTCAAATCCCCTCCATGTTCGATCGCGCCGGGTCGCATTGAAACCTTCACCATGTTAGAAAGCGGAGATGACGATAGCAGCATTCGCTCTGATTCTTGAATATGCCTTTGCTTATCCGCAATGGTTGTACCGGCGCATCGGCCACCCGGTGTCGTGGCTCGGCGCCGTTATCGGGGCTTATGATCGCCGCTGGAACCGTGAAAGTGATTCCCCTTTGCGGCGTAAATTTTTCGGGGCGGGCCTGCTGGCCTGCATCGTGGCGCTTGCGCTGGTCTGGGCGTGGGGATGTCTTTGGCTTGTGCAGGCGCTGCCATTCGGCTGGCTATGGGAAGCGTTTTTGACCGCCAGCCTGCTGGCCGGGCGCAGCCTGCATGATCATGTGGCGGATATACGCAGGGCTTTGCGCGAGGGCGGCCTGGATGCGGCGCGGCACGCGCTTGCAAAGATTGTTGGACGCAATACGGCGCAACTCGATGAAAGCGATGTCTGCCGCGCCGCCATTGAATCCCTGAGCGAAAACACCTCGGACGGATTGATCGCGCCCCTGTTCTGGTATCTGCTGGCCGGATTGCCGGGCATCGCCGTCTATAAAGCGGTCAATACTGCCGACAGCATGGTAGGCTATAAATCGCCACGCTATTTGCAGTTTGGCTGGGCTTCGGCCCGTGCCGACGATGTTCTGAACCTGATCCCGGCGCGGCTTACCGCAGCAGCTTACGCGCTGGCGGCGCTGTTTTATGCGCCCGCCAGTCCGCGCAATGCGTTGAAAGTGGCCTGGTCGGATGCGCACAAGCATGCCTCACCGAATGCAGGCTGGCCGGAAGCCGCGATGGCGGGGGCGCTTGGTCTGCGCCTGGGCGGGCCGGGAATGCGCAGCGGTGCGCCACATCCCGATCCCTATTTCGGCAAGGGCCGGGTTGGGTTGCGCGCGGCGGATATTGGCGCGGCCCTGGCCCTGTACCGCCTTGTGTGCGCCCTGGTGCTGATTTTCGTACTGGTCATGGGCTGACAAACAAACCGCTGGACGTGAAGACCTGTGCCAGTGCTAGACTGCACGGACCCGATGCAGCGATGTTACAGGCCTGACTCTGCTCCCACGATAAAAATGGAGACGCCCATGCCCGCTTTACAGACAATGCGCGTACTTGAATTCACACAATGGGAGGCGGGGCCGAGCTGCGCCATGATGCTGGCCTGGCTGGGCGCCGATGTGGTGAAGGTCGAGCCGCCCGGCGGCGAAGTGGCGCGCACAATGCTGGGCGTCGGGCCGGGGGACAGCCAGTATTTTCTCAATTACAACGCCAACAAGCGCGGCCTGGCACTGGATCTGAAAAACCCGAAGGGCAAGGAGCTGCTGCTGCAGATGCTGCCGAAATTCGATGTGTTTATCGAAAATCAGGGGCCGGGCACGGTGGAGCGGCTGGGGCTGGGGCCGGAGATTTTGTGCAAACTGCATCCGAAACTGATCTATGCCCGTATCAAGGGCTTTGGCCTGGATGGCCCTTATGCGGAATTTAAGAGCTTTGATCCGCTGGCCATGGCGGCGGCAGGCATTTTTTCCATGACCGGCACGCCGGATGGGCCGCCGCTTTCGGTTGGCGGCACTTTCGCCGATACCGGCACCGGAATTACCACGGCGCTTGCCATTACCGCGGCCTATGTGCAGCAGCAGCGCACGGGCAAGGGCCAGGTGATCGAAATGTCCATGCATGAAGTCATGACCATGTTCATCCGTACACTGACAGCAACGAGCTGGGGGCCGGGGCAGCCTCCGGTGGGGCGGCGCAGCCATGAAGGCATGCCGCCCTCGGGCATCTTTCGTTGCAAGGGCGGCGGCCCGAACGATTATGTGGTTATGGTGGTCATTCTGCCGGGCATGTGGCGGGCGCTGTGTGAAACCATCGGCCGGCCGGAATTGAGCGACGATCCGCGTTTCGCCCAGCCGCCGGCGCGCTTCAAGAACTGGGAAGAACTGAAAGCCATCATTAATGGCTGGACAGAGCAGCGCGACAAACACGAAGTCATGCGGATCATGGGCGCGGCGGGCGTGCCCTGCAGCGCCACGATGGATACCAGCGAGGTATTTTCGGATCCGCATCTCATCGCGCGCGATTTTTTCAGGAAAGTGCCGCATCCGGAAAAGGGCGAGATATTGATGATGCGCTCGCCGATCCGGATGTCGGATTCGGATGTGCCGATTGTTGCAGCGCCCCTGGCGGGGCAGCATAGCCGCGCCGTTTTGGCGTCGGAGCTGGGATTGAATGAGGCCCAGCTTGATGCGTTGTGCAGCGAAGGCGTTATTCAGCAAAAATAAAAACCGTAAGGGGAGATCGGCATGGCGAAAATTTCTGGTGCAACCATCATGGCGCGCGCGTTGAAGCAGCAGGGCGTTACCTATATGTTTGGCATTGTCGGGTTTCCGGTGATCCCGATCGCTATGGCGGCGCAGAAGGAAGGCATCATTTATATCGGTATGCGCAACGAGCAGTCGGCAAGCTATGCCGCGCAGGCGGCGGGCTATATGACCGGGCGGCCGCAGGCCTGTCTGGTGGTGTCCGGGCCCGGCGTCATTCACGGGCTGGCGGGTCTTGCCAATGCGCAATCCAATTGCTGGCCGATGATATTGATCGGCGGCGCTTCATCGGTAGATCAAAACGGCATGGGCGCGTTTCAGGAAGAACGCCAGGTCATGCTGGCGGCGCCATTGTGCAAATATGCCCATGCGGTTGAAAGGGTTGAGCGCATTCCGTTCTATGTCGAACAGGCGATCCGCAGCGCGCTGTTCGGGCGGCCCGGCGCGTCCTATCTGGATATGCCGGACGACGTAATTACTGGCGAGGTCGAGGAAGACACTGTGCATGTGGCTGCAACGGTGGGCGAGCCGCCGCGCACGCTCGCGCCGCAGTCCAGCATTGATGCTGCGCTGGACGCGCTTGCCAGCGCCAAGCGGCCGCTGATTATTGTTGGCAAGGGCATGGCCTGGTCACGCGCCGAGGATGAGGTGCGGCAATTTGTCGAACGCACCCAGGTGCCGTTTCTGGCGACGCCGATGGGCAAGGGCGTGGTGCCGGATGATCATCCGCTATCGGTTGGCGGCGCGCGCTCGCATGCGTTGCAGGAAGCCGATCTGGTGTTTCTGCTGGGCGCGCGGCTGAACTGGATTTTACATTTCGGCCTGCCGCCGCGCTATGCAAAGGATGTGCGGATGGTGCAACTGGATATCAGTCCCGAGGAAATCGGCAATAATCGCGCCACCGAAGTGGCGCTGGTGGGGGACGGCAAGTCGATTGTTGGGCAACTGAACCAGGCATTGACGGCACGGCAATGGTTCTATCCGCGCGAAACGCCCTGGCGCGCCGCCATTGCGGAAAAGATCAAGGGCAATCAGGCAACGGTCGCGCCGATGATTGCCGACAATACCTCGCCGGTGAATTATTACCGTGCGTATAAGGATATTGTGGCGCGCATCCCCCGCAACGCCATCATTATCGGCGAAGGCGCCAACACCATGGATATTGGCCGCACGCAAATGCCGAATTTCGAGCCGCGCACCCGGCTGGATGCGGGCAGTTACGGCACTATGGGGATCGGCCTTGGTTTTGCCATCGCCGCCGCCGCGGTGCATCCGGACCGCCCCATCATCGCGGTGCAGGGTGACAGCGCCTTTGGTTTTTCCGGTATGGAGTTTGAAACCGCCGCGCGTTACGGGATGCCCCTCAAGGTCATCATTCTTAATAATGGCGGCATTGGCGGCGGTGTGGCGGAACAAAAGCCGGGGCGGGCGTTACCTCCGCATGCGCTGTCTTATGATGCGCGCTATGAACGCATTGCCGAGGCGTTTGGCGGCGCGGGATTTTACGTCACCGATGCGGCGGAGTTGGGGCCCGCCCTCGATGCCGCCATGGCGTTCAAGGGGCCTGCCATTGTGAATGTGCAGATTGCCGCCATGGCCAACCGCAAACCGCAACAGTTCAACTGGCACGGCTGACTTTGCGTCATCACGCCGCCTTGCGTGCCGCCTGTAATGTAGCGCGCACCTCGGATGGGCTTGCAAGACTGCCGCCCGCTGCCAAAATGGCCTTTACTGCGGCTTCGGTGATCCGCGCATTGGTCAATGGGCTGCCGTGGCGGGCATCTTCCAGGCCCACCCGCACATGCCCGCCCAGGCGCACGGCATCGGCAAGAATCGGCGAAAGGTCCACATCCAACCCGGAAATCATCCAGGGCGCATGCGGGGCTTCTTCCTTCAGCAGCTCATGAAACGCCGTCAGCGCATAGCCGCGCGGCGGAAAACTGAACGTGAAATGGTCGCTGAACATCAGCCGGTAAATAGGCTGCCCGGCTTTGGGCTGCTCGGCGGCCAGCCGCGCCCCCATGCGGATAAATCCCGGCTCGTAAATGGCATAGGCCATAGGCACGCCCTGTTCGGCGGAAAATTTTAGGCCCGCGCGAATATGGGCGGGCGTATTTGTATATAAAAATCCATCCTGACCGGATTTCAATTGCCCGGCATGGGCGAAATTCATCGAACCGGGATCCAGCGCGCCCCATTCGCATAATCCCCGCTCCGCCAGCCCCTTGACTGCCGCGAACCGGTCTTTGCCCGGCGCGCCGCCAAAATCCGCGCCGCCATCCGCAGGCAGGGTCGGATAGATAATGGCGTCACTCTGTTCGCGGATGCCAGAAACAATGGCGGCGTAAAGTTCGGGATCGTCTTTTTGTTTGCCGGTGGCTTCGTCATAGGAATGAAAATGAATGATCGCGGCGCCAGCCTTGATGCAGGCCAGTGCGTCGGCGACAATTTCCTTGACCGTCACAGGAAGATGCGGCTGCACCCGTTTGCCCCACGGGCCGTTGACCGCCACTTCCAGCCAGGTTTTGTGCGCCATCTTTGTGCCTCCCTCTTTCTGCTTTGTGGGAACAGCTTAACCTGGCTTTGACACTACTGCCAATATCCATCCCCGCAACCAGTGCAGCGATGGATGACGCCGCAGGAACAATTCATATTTTGAACCGAGTAAAAATGCATAGCGGTTAAACATAAAATAATTTGGATATTGGCCAAGATATTCGAAATGCTCGATTTTCAGCCCGCTATCCTGGCAGAGCCGGGTGATTTTTCTGCGGCTGTTGGTGCGATACTGGGTGGGGAAGGTGTCCTCCATCTCGCGCCCTTCAGTGCGGTTGACGATAAGCGGATGCAGCGCATTTGGGACCAACATGGCAATGATTGAGGCATAATCCCAGATATTGGCCGTCAAAAAGATAAATTTTCCGCCCGGTTTCAGTACGCGATACATTTCCCGGTAACATTGCTCCGGACGCTCAATATGCTCCATCACGCTGCGGCAATAGGCCAGATTGATGCTGGCATCCGCAATATCCACCAGGTTGGCCATGTCATTATTATGCAGTTCCAGATCCGGTAACGCTTTTGTTTCCGGGGTGAAATCCACCAATTCAATGCCAATAAGACGCGCGGCCTTGCCCCGCATGTTTCTAAGGTTAGGGGCGGTGCGGCCACAGCCGATATCCAGTATCGTGTCCGACGGCTTGAGGTGTTTTAGTACTGTTTCTTCAAATATACTGTTGGGATGGGGGTCTCCACCGAAATATACTTCCTTTAACTGTTCTACCGTTCCGACCATTACATCCCCCTAAAATCAACCCTGTATAACAGCGTAAAGGAAATACGTCTTCCTGTCACGCTTGACAGGGTTAACCCGTACCTATGAAATGGCGGTTAACAAGAACACCGGTCAAGGGAGATACGCCATGCGCGATGGATACAAAATCGTCGATACCGATTGCCACCAGATGGAAAATCAGGCGGTCTGGTCGGATTATATTGATGCGCCATTCAAGGGGCGCGAGCCGAAACCCGCCGAATATAAAGGCCGCAAGCTGTTCTGCGTGGAGGGTGAGCCGGTGCAGCCGCCAGAGGAAGAAGGCCATTATCCGATGCATGCGCCGGAATTCCTGGAGGCCGTGGACAAGGCGATGCGGCGTTTCAAGCGCGCCCGCGACACCCGTTTCAGTCCCGAAAGCCGCCTGATGGATATGGACGAAGAGGGCGTGGATATCCAGATCATGTACCCGACAATTGGCGGCCAGATATTGGGGCGCGAATTCAAGGACCCCGAACTGCTGGCCGCCATCTGCCGCGCCTATAATGACTGGAGCCGGGAATATTGCTCGAAAGATCCGGCGCGGCTGCGCTGGGCGGCGATGCTGCCGCTACAGGCCCCGGATCTGGCGATCGAGGAGGCCAAACGCGCCGCCGCCAATGGCGCCGTCTCCTACTATGTGCGGCCCAATCCGGTATGCGGGCGCAATCTGCACCATCAGGATTATTGGCCGCTCTGGGCCGTGGTGGAAAAGCTGGGCAAACCGCTTAGCCTGCATGACAGCGGCTCGCCGCGCATTCCATCTTTCGGCGACCGGATGGAAAGCCACACCGCGGGGCATATATTGTCGCATCCGTTCGAGGCCATGTCGGCGATGGCCGGGCTGATCTGGTTTGGGGTTGCTGAAAATTTCCCCAAACTGCGCATTGTGCATGTCGAGGCGGATGCGGGCTGGACGCCGTACTGGCTGCAACGCATGGAGCAGCATTATGATTTTTCCGGCAAGGCGGAACATCCCCATATGCACAAGAACCCGACGGAATATTTCAAGCAGAATTTCTTTGTCGCGGCGCGCGGCGATGAACGCACGCTGGGCGCGGCGATTGATCTGGTGGGCGAGGATTATTTCCTGTTCAACACCGATTATCCGCACCCGGACGGAACTTTCCCCTGGGGCATGAAAAGCCTGACCGATCAGCCGATCTCCGCAAGCGCGAAACGCAAAATCCTGTGGGACAATGCGGTGCGCGCCTTTAACCTCACGGCCTGACCGGGTAAGGAACAGACAGATGGCGAAAAGCAGCAATTCCAAGAAAGTCGTGCTCATTCCCGGCGAGGATGCGGCGCCCGAGGCGTTTCATCCGACCGTCGCCCTGCTTGACCGGATGGAGCTGCCCATTGAATGGGACACGCCGCCGGTGGGGCAGGCGGGCATTGATAAATGCGGCCATCCGTTCCCACAGGAGGCGCAGGATGCCATCGACAATGCCGACTGCACGCTGTTCGGCTCGACCAATGGCGCCAGTATGGGCGCGATGCGGCATTTGCGCTGGGGCAAGAAAACTTATGCCAATGTGCGCCCGGCGCGCTGGTTTCCGGGCTGCAACAGCCCGCTGAAAAATCCGCAGGGTATTGATCTGGTGATTGTGCGCGAAAATATGGAGGACACCTATGTCGGCGTCGAGGGCGATATTGCCGATCTCGCGCCGATTAATTTTGTCAGCCGCCTGCACCGCAAACCGGTGCAGGAAATGGGCAAGGGCAAATATGCGCTGAAGATCATCACCGAGGAATGCACCCGGCAGGTTACGGAATTTTCCTGCGAACTGGCGCTGAAACGCGCCGCCATCAGCGGCAAACGCCCGCATGTCACCAGCGGCACCAAGCATAATATTTCGCCCGTCGCCGATGGTTATTTTCTGGAAGTGGCGCGTGAAACCGCGAAAAAATATCCCGATGTGCGTTTCGATTCCCTGCTGGCCGATGATCTGGTGCACAAGCTGATCGTCAAGCCGCATGATTTTGACGTGATCGTGCTGCCCAATTTATATGGCGATCTGTTTTCCGATGCAGCTGGCGGGGTGATCGGCGGGTTGGGCCTTTGCCCCAGCGGCTGTTACGGCAAGGACTATGCCTATTTTGAATCCGCGCATGGCTCGGCGCCTGACATTATGGGCAGGAACATCATCAATCCGACCGCCACGATTTTTTCCGCCGCCATGATGCTGGAATATCTGGGCTTCGCTGAGAAGGCGGCGCGCCTGGTGAAGGCGGTCGAAAAAGTTTACGCCGAGGGCCGGTTCCTGACCCCGGATCAGGGCGGAAAATCAAGTACAACCGAATTCTGTGACGCGGTGGCGAAGGCGCTATAACGGCGCTTTAACGCCGGAACCGGCGCAGAATCCAGCCCTTGCGCCAGAAATAGCCGAGCATCCCGAACGCGGTCGCGCCCATCAGCCCAAGCGAAAACAGATAGCCATAACGCCATTCCAGCTCCGGCATGTTCCAGGGCGAAACCTGTGTGTCGAAATTCATGCCATACAGGCTGGCGATGAAACCCAGCGGAATGAAGATGGTGGCGATGATGGTCAGCACTGTCATGATTTCATTCATCCGCACGCTGGCGCCAGAATGATATAGATCGGAAATGCTGCCCACCAGTTCGCGCGCAGTGTCCACAATGTCGATCAGTTGAATGCAATGGTCGGCGCAGTCGCGAAAATAAACCCGGGTGCGGTCTGAAATGAACGGCAACCGTTCACGCGCCAGAATATTCAGCACATCGCGCAGCGGCCACACCGCGCGCCTTATCTGCATAAGTTTACGCCGGATCGTGTGAACATCGCGCATAGCGTGCAGATCGGCCCCGTTCAGGATTTTATCTTCAAGCACCTCGATTGCCTCGCCATATTTTTCCAGAATGGGAAAATAGGAATCGGTAAGCGAATCGATCAGCGCATAGGCAAGATAATCGGCCTCTTCATTGCGGATACGGCTGCCCGGCTGATTAAGACGTGTACGGACCATGTCGAAACAGTCGCCCGGTTTTTCCTGAAAGCTCAGGACAAAATCCTTGCCCAGGAAGATGGAAAACTGTTCTGGAACGAAATCATCCGTGACTTCGGACATTTGCATGACAATAAAGGTGTGGTCCGGATAATCCTCAATCTTGGGGCGCTGATGCACATTGATGACATCTTCCAGCGCCAGCCCGTGCAGCCCGAACAGCCCCCCAATTTCCCGCAATATCTGGACATCGCCCAGGCCGGAAACGTCTATCCATGTCACCTCGCGTTTGCGCGCCAGCGCATCACGCAGCGCCGCGGTATCGGAAATGGCGATGTCATTCATTGCCTCCGTGTCATAGGTAATCATGCGGATGACAGGCGCGGGCGCGGCGGGGTCTGCAATGAGGATGCCGGGTTGGCTTCCGGCGGGGGCGCGCCGGCGCGCCATCAGAAATTTTCCGGATCGTTTATCAGGCGCAATTGCCATGGTGATCGGCCTTTGAATTGTCGTGAAGCTCTATTAGTGTAGTCCATAAATATTATAGACGGAGAGACTTATGTTAAAAGTCAATGCCGAACCGGAACGTGTGGGGTTGTGCTCCAAACGATTGGCGCGTATCGGCCCGCATTTCCAGAAATATATTGACGAAGGCAAGCTTTCCGGCGTGCTGACTCTGGTGGCGCGCAAGGGGCAATTGGCCTGGCTGGATGTGCGCGGAAAGATGGATATTGATTCGGGCCGGGCGCTGGAGCCGGATGCTATTTTTCGCATCTATTCCATGACCAAGCCGGTCACATCGGTCGCCGCGATGATGCTGTATGAAGAAGGCCGGTTTCAACTGGATGATCCGATTGGCCGTTATCTTGCGGCATTTGCGGATATGCAGGTGTTCACCGGCGGCACGGCGCGCAAGCCGGAAACGGCGGCGGCGGAGAGGGCAATTACCTTCCGCGATCTGTTTACGCATACTTCCGGCCTGACTTATGGCTTTATGGGTACATCGCCGGTGGACGCCATGTACCGTCTGAACGGACTGGATGGCGGCACGACAGAACTTTCGACCGCCGATTTCATGCTGAAACTGGCCGAAATGCCATTGCAGTTTCAGCCGGGAACGCGCTGGAACTATTCCATGTCCACGGATGTTCTGGGGCATCTGGTTGAGGTGATTGCGGGCATGCCGCTGGATGAATTTTTCCGGACAAGGATTTTTGACCCGCTCGGCATGGTGGACACGGGTTTTACTGTGCCCGCTAGGGATGCCGGCCGTTTGACAACCAATTACTCGAAACGCAAGGATGGCAGTTTGCAGATAGCGGATGCACCTGCAACCAGCCGTTATCTGAAACAGCGCCAGTTCCTTTCGGGCGGCGGCGGCCTTGCGGGAACCGCAGCGGATTATCTGCGATTTTGCAGCATGCTGCTGAACCGGGGCGAACTGGATGGCGCCCGCCTTCTGGGCCGCAAGACGGTTGACTATATGACGTGCAATCATCTGCCGTCCGGCGGCGATCTGACCAGCATGGGTCAGGCGGTGTTCAGCGAAACCAGCTATGACGGTATTGGTTTTGGTCTTGGCTTTTCCGTGATGCTGGACCCATCCCGCGCGCAGGTTATCGGGACACCCGGCGAATATGCCTGGGGCGGCATGGCCAGCACCATGTTCTGGATCGACCCGCAGGAAGAATTGACCGGTATTTTAATGACGCAATTGATGCCGTCATCCAGCTATCCGTTGCGGCGCGAAATGAAAGTCCTGACCTATCAGGCGCTGATCTCATAGGCTGTAATGCTATACCAGATGATTGCTGGTGCTGCGCTGTTCGATTTCATGGCGTATACGGGCCTGGGTTTCGGCGTCGATGGGAAAATTCCAGATCAGTATGGCTGAAAGAATTTTCAGCACGACTGGCACGATACTATAGAGCAGCGCCAGGCCAAGCAGCGCCGTGCCGCCATTATTGCTGGCCTGCGCGTCAAAGCCGATATAGTCCAGCAGGGGAAAGGCAATGCCGATGGCGCCCGCAAGCGACAATTTGGTTGCAACGCCCCATAATGCGAAATATAGCCCGGTTCTCTGCTGACCGCTCTGCATGGTGTCTGCATCCACCACGTCGGCCTGCATGGATGCGGGCAGAACCATATCGGCCCCAAGGCCAAAGCCGCTGAAAATTGAGATCAGCAGGAAGGGCCAGAAATCACCCAGCCCAAGAAATGGCACCCATGCAAAAATCAGGCATGACCACAGCATCGAGGAGCCCCAGACCCGGTGCTTGCTGAAGCGTTTGGCAAGGCGCAACCAGAGCGGAACAGAAATTACGCCGGCCGCGAAATAGGCAAACAGCAATATGCTCTGATGTCCGGCCGCATCCAGCACATGGGTTACAAATAACAGAAACAATGTTGCAGGCAGCGAGTTGGCAACGCCATTCAACAAAAAAGCCGCCAGCAGCATTTTGAAGGGATGATTGTTCAGGATAATCTGAAATCCGCTGCGCCAGTTATGCTGCCCGAAATTCAGATGCGGCGTTTCCGGCACATTGCGCAAACAAAGCGTAATGCTGAACGGCAGCATGATCCCAGCAAAAACTGTAATGCCAATCAGCGGCAGTTGCGCATCATTTTCCGCATACCTGATGACAATGGAAGGAATCATGGTGGCAACCAGGGTGCCAACCACGGTCAGCCCCTCGCGCCACGCCACAATGCTGGATCGTTCGTGATAGTCCCCCGACAGTTCCGCGCCCCATGCAGTATGCGGCAGCGTCAGCGCGGAAGAGGCAAGATAGATGACGACACTCCAGGTGAAAAGATACAGGCTGCCGGACCCGGGCGGCGGTATACACAACATGATCGCGGCCGCCAATATGAATGGAGAACTAAACGCGACCCACGGTTTACGCCGTCCCCAGCGTGTTGCAAGCCGGTCGGACAGAATGCCAATCACCGGCCAGGAAAACGCATCAATAATCCGCGCCAGGGTCAGAACTGTGCCAATCGCGGCAAGGCTGATGCCCAGCTCCTGTGCATAGAATGGCGGAATATAGACATAAATCGGCAATGCAAATGCGGCGATGGGCAAGGCGGGAAGGCCATACGCGATATAGCCGCCAATGGTCAAACTGCGCCTGTGCGGCGGTATATCCTTTTCCCCGGCGTCAGGCATATTAGCGGTCACGCGCGGGCCAGGGAAATTTGCGCGACATCTGTATTGCCGGATGCAAACCCGCTTTCGCAATAGGACAGATAATAGGTCCACATACGGCGAAAACGGGTGTCGAATCCAAGTTTTTCAATTTCTGACCATTTATTTTGGAAATTCTCCTGCCAGTGGCGCAGGGTCCTGGCATAATCCTGTCCGAATGAATAATATTCGCGCAGTTGCAGCCCGGCGCCGGTGATCTGGTCACGCAGGGCAGATGGGCTGATCAGCATGCCGCCTGGAAAAATGAAGCGCTGGATAAAGTCGCCGCCGCGCCGGTAGCTTTCAAATTGATGTTCCGCAATGGTGATCAATTGCAGCCCCGCAAGCCCGCCCTGTTTCAGACACGCATATAGTTTTTTAAAATAAACCGGCCAATAGGCTTCACCGACGGCTTCAAACATTTCTATCGAGGCAATCCGGTCATAGCGTGCGGCAAGATCCCGGTAATCGCGCAATTCTATTGTCACTTTTTCAGCGAGACCCTTCTCGAACATGCGTTTTCTGGCAAATTCAAATTGTTGCGGGCTGATGGTGATTCCGGTCACCTGGCAGCCCGTTTCACAGGCCGCAAATTCTGCAAATCCGCCCCAGCCGCAACCGATTTCCAGCAAATGATGCTCTGGCCGCAGGTCAATGCGCGCCGCCAGCGCGCGATATTTACGCTGCTGGGCGTTGGCGAGGCTGTCTGCGCTATCCTGAAACAGCGCCGCAGAATAGGTCATGCTGGCATCCAGCCATAATGCGTAAAAATCATTACCCAGATCATAATGATATTCAATATTGCGCTGTGCGCCGCTGCGTGAATTTCGCTGCAACAGATGGGTACGCAACCATTCGAGCAGTATAAAAAAACGCTTGCCGCGCGCTTTGTCGCCGATGCTTGAATTATTGGCGGCGATGACGCGCAGGAGCGTGCTCAGATCCGGTGTGTCCCAGAACCCATCCATATAGGATTCCGCAAAACCAATGCCGCCGCTCAGCAGCAGCTTTTTTGCAAACACGCTATTACGCACAATAATGATGCCGGTATCGCCCGGCTGACTGCCGTCAAACCTGATTTTGCGGCCATCGGGAAGCATGATGACAAGCGATCCCCTGGATATATGCGCGACAATCGCCAGGGCGCCGCGCATCCAGCCATTCAGGCCCGGCAATTGGCCGATATCCTTCAGTGACAGGTGCTGCGCCGATTCCAGCAGCGCCCTGAGGCTGACGCCATCGGGTAAGCTCGGATCATATGTTTGCGCCGTCATGATGCACTACCTGTTTCAAATGCCGGTATGGGGCGTACGTGAGACCAATTTTGCGCCTTTGCGCCATAATCTCCAAGCCTCAAAATGAATTGCGCCAATAATTTTCAGGCTCATCAACGGATAACGCAACAGTGCCAGTAAAAGAATGCGGCCGCTGAACGCCCGTCTGGCTCCGGTCAGTGTGGCGATCAGCAATTCGCCTTCGGGTTCCCACTCCCGGATCATCAGCGTCAATTTTTCCCCTGGAATGCGCAGGCGAAACCGGTATTGCATGTTCATATTTATAAAGGGTGAAACATAAAAACATTTGGCCTGCCGGTGGGTAATCAACCCTCCAGGCGGAGCATCATCCTCAATCGGTACAACATAAGGATGCTTTTCGCCAAATGTATTGCGCACTTCATAGATCACGCCGCACAGGCGCAATCTGGAATCAAAGCAGAAAAACACCGTCAACGGATTAAACACATAGCCGAACATGCGCGGAAAGCAGAGCATGAAAATCTTTCCGCCATCCAGTGTGACGCCCGCTCCGGCAAGCTGCTGTTCGACCCAAGGGCGAAGGGGCGAACCATCTGCTGGGCCATGATCCTTATCCATGATGCTCATGAGATTATAGCGGTTATGCGAGAAAAAAATCGACCGTGACGCCAGCGCATTCAGCGCATCAATGTCCGCAAACAGGGAAAATACACTGTACACAAATTTGTGGCGAAATGGCCGCAACCGGCAATGCATGACATGGCCAAAATAAAATGCCGCGTCGGGCAAGGCGGCGGGCGCGTTCATTCCGCCGCTTCCTGAAAATTATAACCGGTTTTTTTGGCCCAGGGCGGCTGCTTGCCGGAAATTCTTTCCGCAATATTCAAACCCGAACAAAGGCCATCTTCGTGAAATCCATGCGCCGTCCATGCTCCGCAATACCAGATATTGCGCACCCCCTGTATGGAATTAAGCTGCTGCTGCGCCCGCAGACAATCCATATCATATTGCACATGGGCATATTCAATGCTTGCAAAGGTCAGTTCCGGACGGGGCGGGGTCAGGGGGTTTAACGTAATGAACAGCGGCTTGTCCCTGTGAATATTTTGCAGACGGTTCATCCAGTAGCTGACCATTATCCTGCCATCCACTGCTTCCTGTGAGATATAGTTCCAGCTTGACCATACTTTGCGCATTTGCGGCATCAGGGCCGGGTCCCGGTGCACATAGGCGATATTCGGCGCGTAATGCACGCAGCCAAGAATATCGCGTTCCGCCCGGTCTGGATTTTCCAGCATGCGCAACGCCTGGTCGCCATGGGCAGCAATAATGACATGGTCGAAAAGCGCGCGCCGGCCCGTTATGTCCTGTACCAGAACTTTGCCGTTTTCCCGGCCGACCCGCACCACCTCTGCGTTCACATGAATGCGATCCGCGAACGGCGCGGTCAATTTTTTAACATATTCCCGGCTGCCGCCGCGCACCGTTTGCCATTTGGGCCGGTCGCGTGATAGCAGGAAATGATTGTTGCAGAAACTGATGAAGCTTTCCGCCGGAAAGTCCTGCATTCCGCTTGCGGGCATTGACCAGATCGCGCCCCCCATGGGGAAAAGATAATTGGCCCGGAATTTTTTCGAATATCCATTCCGGTCGAGATAGGCGTTTAACGTCATGCCTTGCAAAATGCCGCGCCGCAAATCCTCGGGCGCCTGCTTGTTGAAACGTTGAATTTCGACAAGCGTTGACAGGAAGCGCGGTCTGAACAGATTGCGCCGCTGCGCAAACACGGTGCTCAGGCTGTCACTGCCCCATTCCAGCGCACCGCCGCCGGTGCTGACGGCAAAGCTCATATCGCTTGCTTCGCTTGTAACCCCAATGGTTTTAAACAATGCGGTCAGATTGGTATAATTTTTTTCATTATAAACGATAAACCCGGTGTCCACGGGAATTGAAGAACCATCATAATCCACGTCGATAGTATGGCTATGGCCGCCTATTCTGCCGGCGGCTTCGTAAACGGTAATGTCGTGCGTGTCATGTAACAGCCAGGCGGCGCCCAGGCCGGAAATGCCGGAGCCAATAATCGCTATGCGCATAATTCCCCGTTCGTTTTACTATGCGCACCAAGTGGCGGCGGAAATTCTCCATTCGCCATGCGCCCTCGCTATAGTTAGAGTGTCCCCGCGGTTTTGCCAAGGTGCGCGCAAAATTGATTGGATAACAATAAATTGTCCCTGCCCTTATTTCAGCACGGATGGCAGCCCGGCTGTGATCAGAATCACACGATCAGCACGTGCGGCGATTCGCTGATGCAATCTTCCGGCATGGTCCCGGAAGGCGCGGGCCAGGGCGTTGGCGGGAACGATACCCTGTCCGACTTCGTTGGAAACCAGAATGACTGGGCCGTCAAGCTGCGAAAAGCATTCCACCAGTTCAGCACCGGACGCTTCCGGATCCATACCGGCATGCATCAGATTGCTAAGCCATAATGTCAGACAGTCAACAAGAATTACCCGGCCGGGGGCGGCATGCGTGCGCAGTGCTGCGCTCAGCGCGACAGATATATCCATGCTGCGCCAGCGCGGCCCGCGTGCGGCCTTGTGGTGCGCGATGCGCGCGGCCATTTCCGCATCGCCTGCTTCGGCAGTTGCGATCATCAGCAGATCCGGGGCATCGCAGTTCCGCAGTCTGGCGGATTCCGCCAGCGCCTGGGCATAAGCGGTCTTGCCCGACCGCGCCCCGCCCAGCACAAATGTCAGGTCCGGCAGACAAGGGTCTGCCGGCATATCCTGTCCGGAATCTGGTTTAGATGGAACGGTCAAAGCCGAATGCCGGTGCTTGCGGAACCAGCGCAGCGCTTTTTATGGAAGGGCGGCCAGGCGCGCTATATGCGGTCACCGGCTGACGCATGCGGGCCATTTCTTCACCAATGGCCACCACCAGCCCCTCGCTTACCGCGCGTATGCGCGCAAGGGTGCGGACATGCTTTGTGACGCACGCCTTGAATGCAGTGGCGCTGTCCCGCAACATTTCCTTTTGCTTTCGGGTGGCGCCAGCAAGCAGTTCCGGCCGCATCTGAATGGCGCGCATCTCGCGCGCATACAAGGTGGACAATTGATTTTTTTCCGCCTCTGTTCCCCGCAGCGCTGCCGCCCGATGCTTTTTCAGTAAATCGGTTTCGGCGGTGATCAGGTTGGTCAGGCGCTGGGTCAAAGTGAGGATCGCATGTACCCGTTCATCGGTGCTGGCTGCGCCAAGCGGATCGACGGCGCTGGCTGTGCTTTGGGGATCAACCGTAACAGTTTCCTCCATGCCCTAGACCTCCTGTAGCGCTAAAATTTGACGGTATATGTGATCGGCAATACCGATTCCACCCTGTTTCGTCAACAGGCCGGCATATTCCTGATTGAGCAGGGAACGGAACATCGCTTCGCCTTGTCCGCCGCCAAACGGGCCATCGGTTTTTATGCCGGTACTCATATGTTCCAGCATCTGCGAAAGAAACATGGATTCAAATTCATTGGCGGTCTTGCGCGCGGCGGCATCCGTTCCCGCGCTATGGAGTTGCGCCGTCAGGCGCCGGGTGACGGCTTCGGGCTGACTGGCGCGCATCTGCTGAAGCGCGGCGATCCCCATATTGGCGTCAAAATTTGCTATACCGGCCATTACATCACCTCGATTTCGGCCTGTAAGGCGCCGGATGCCTTTATCGCCTGAAGGATGGAGATCATGTCGTTGGGTCCGATGCCAAGCGCATTCAGTCCGTTAACCAGATCTTCGAGACTCACCCCGTCTTTTAGAAGCGCCAGCTTTTTATCATCTTCCTGATTGACCTCAATCGTGGTGCGCGGCACGACCTGGGTGGTGCCTCCAGTTGAGAAGGGCGTGGGCTGACTTACCTGCGGGGTCTCGGTTACGCGAATGGTCAGATTGCCCTGGGCAATGGCCACGGTATTGATGCGCACATCCTTGCCCATCACGATGATGCCGGATGCCTCGTCGATGACAACCGTGGCGGGCTGATCCGGGGTGATCTGCAATTGCTCCACATCGGTGACCAGTGACACCATGCCGCCGGGATAATTTTCCGGAAGCGTCATACTGACGGTGGAGGGATCAATCATCGCGGCCATCGGTGCGCCGAGCCGGCCATTGATGGCGCCAGCGATCCGCTGCGCCGTTGTAAAATCAGGGTTGCGCAGCGAAAGCTTGATTTGCCCCATGGACGCCAGTGCGAAGTCGATGGTGCGTTCGACAATAGCGCCATTGGCGATCTTGCCGTTGGTCGGGACCCCCTTGGTCACCTTGGCGCCCTGGCCGCCGCTGGAAAATCCGCCAACCGATACCGGCCCTTGCGCGACAGCATAAACCTCACTGTCCGCGCCCATCAGCGGCGTTACCAGCAGGATGCCGCCGCGCAGGCTTTTCGCATCCCCCATGGCGCTGATCGCGACATCGACATTGGTGCCCTGAGCGGCAAAGGGCGGCAGATTGGCGGTTACCATGACGGCGGCAATATTATTGGTGTTCAGTGTCGCGCCGCGCGTATTCACCCCCAGCCGCTCCAGCATGGATTCAAGGCTCTGCCGGGTAAAAGGCGAATTGCGCAACGAGTCCCCTGTGCCGTTAAGACCCACCACCAGCCCATAGCCGATAAGCATATTGCTGCGCACGCCTTCAAAATCGACTACATCCTTGATGCGCGAAGCCTCTGCCGGCTGCGCCAGGCAGACAGGAAGGACCAGGCTGAGCATGACCAGAAGCCGCGTCAGCAGATCCATCTGAAAAACATTCCGTAATCGAAATAATGACTGTTGCATGATCTAATCCCATTGGAGCCTCAGACATTCTGCTGGGCAGCATCTCATAAGCGAAATCCGTGCCAGACAGAAAGGCAGGCAAAGGCGGGGTTATTGCGTTTTGGCGGGTTCCGGGACGGCAATTCTTGCCGCTGCTGCGAACTATCTGCCGCAGCGTAATTTTTCCTGTTCAGGTTGAACCGGATCCGGCGGCCAGGACCGGACAGGCCATATAAACACAATATTAAGCATGCAGGCCTTATTCTGGGTGTGAAGGCATGCAGAAAAGGCATGGGCGATCATGAAAATCACCGGAAACGGAAAGATCGAAACAGCGGCTGTGCGGCGCAAGGCGGCGTCCGCCGGGGCTGCTGGCGCGGGTTTTTCCCTGGATCAGGCGGAAGAAGCCGCAAAGGAATCCGCGAAGCCGGTCAACGGCGCCGGCCCGGTTTCGGCCGTCGGTTCGCTACTGAGCATTCAGGAAGTGGATGATCATAGTGGCGGTGGCCGTGCGGCCCTCAGCCGCGCCGATGAAATGCTTGATCTGCTCGATGAAGTTCGCCACGGCCTGCTGATCGGGACAATAGCCGAGCCTAAATTGCGGCGCTTGCTGACACTGAGCAACAAGCGGCCGGACGGCTTTGTGGACCCCCGCCTGGTAGGAATATTATCCGATATTGAGCTTCGTGCCAAAGTCGAATTGGCCAAACTCGAAATGTCCAAAGTTATATTTTAGTGGCAATTGGACTTTTTTCTATGCATTTAGCGTTCAGTTCTCTAAATCCATCATGAATCAGGCGGGTTGTTACTGGCTTAAGGCGGATTTATAACCGTACCGGGCATCTGAACATATGAGTCTCACGGAGTAGGGATATGGCCACGAAGCTTTCTCCCAATTATCGTCCCAAAGAATCCGAGCCCTTCATGAATGCTCGGCAAAAAGAATATTTCCGTCTCAAACTGCTGAAATGGAAAGAGGACATTCTTACGGAGAGCCGTGAAACGCTCAAAAACCTGCAAAATGAAACCAGCCAGCACCCGGATATTGCGGATCGCGCCTCGGATGAAACGGATCGCTCTATCGAGCTGCGCACCCGCGACCGGCAGCGCAAACTGATTGCCAAAATTGATGCCGCCCTGAAGCGGATAGAGGATGGCAGCTACGGCTATTGCGAGGAAACCGGCGAACCGATCAGCCTGCGCCGTCTGGATGCCCGCCCCGTCGCCACCCTCAGCATTGAGGCCCAGGAGCGCCATGAGCGCCGGGAAAAAGTCTATCGCGACGATTAATCAGACTTCCGGAGCCATAGGCCCAAAAGCAGTTTTCGCACCTCTTCCACCAGCAGCACCGACAATGCGACCGAAGCCGCCAGCACCCAGTCAAGCGCGCTGAGCGGGCTCATATGGAAAACCGCCTGTGCCAGCGGCCAGTTGATAACCAGCACCAACAGGCCAATTACGGTAATTAACGCCGCCCATAACTGCCAGTTGCTGAAAAAATTATGGGCAAATGCCGTACTGGTTTCTGATCGCACATTGAAGGCGTTACAGAACTGGAACAGCACGAAGGTGGTAAAGGCCAGGGTCGTGGCGCGCTGCGTGTCGCCCGTCGCCATGCCATAAGCCAGCATCAACAGCGTTCCCGCCGCCATGATCGCCCCGTAAAAGCCGATAACCGCCAGCCGCCCCCACGACAATACGCGCTCTTCCGGGCGGCGCGGCGGCGCCTGCATCAGATTGGGATTGGCCGGGTCAAGGCCCAGCGCCATAGCGGGCGGGCCATCCATGATGATATTGACCAGCAGGATCTGTAATGCTGTGAACGGCACCGGCAGGCCAAACAGGGGCGCAGCCAGCATGGTGAAAATCGCACCGGCATTGGTGGAAACCTGAAACCGCAAAAATTTGACAATATTGTCATAGATACGGCGGCCTTCCTTTACCGCGTCAACAATGGTGGCGAAATTATCATTGGTCAGCACCATTTTCGCCGCCTCCTTGGCGACATCGGTGCCGGATATTCCCATGGCGATACCAATATCGGCGGCCTTCAGCGCGGGCGCGTCATTCACCCCGTCGCCGGTCATGGCAACCACATGGTTGTTGCGTTTAAGCGCCTGTACGATCTTGACCTTATGTTCGGGCGCGACACGGGCAAAAATCCCGACATGGTTCAGCCGTTCGGCCAGCTGTTCCACGCTCAGGCCTTCCAGCTCTGCGCCCGTCATAATATCGCCGGTGATTCCCAGTTCGGCGGCGATGGATGCGGCGGTAAGCCGGTGATCGCCGGTGATCATCTTCACCTGGATACCGGCGCGGTGGCACAGGGCAATGGCATCGCGCGCTTCCTCGCGCGGCGGGTCCATCAGTCCGATAAGACCCACAAAGGTCAGCCCCCGCACCAGCGCGATGAGATCACCGCATATATCAAATTCTTCCAGCGGCACATCGCGGCTGGCAACAGCCAGAACACGCAGGGCCTGACCCGCCATGTGTTCCACTTCGGTCATGATTGTCCGCTGCGGCAGCGGTTCCACGCCACCCGCGCCCAGCACCGTGCCGCATAGCGGCAGCAGAATTTCAGGCGCGCCCTTGACATACAGATGCACCACATCGCCCTGGCGGTGAAATGTGGCCATGAATTTATGCGTGGAATCAAACGGCACTTCTGCGGTGCGCGGAAGTTGTAACTGAAGCGTGCCGATATTGATTCCGCCCTTGGCGGCGGCGACCAGCAAGGCGCCCTCCATCGGATCGCCGGATACCTTACCATCCTGAATGCTGCAATCGGTGCATAGCGCCGCTGGCTGCAACAGGGCGGTCAGATCCGGCAGCGGCTGGCCATCATCGGCGCTGATCCGGCCTGCGCTTTCATAGCCATTGCCGCTGACCGAAAATTGGCGGCCCATAAAATGAATGGAGCGCGCCATCATCTGGTTCAGCGTCAATGTGCCCGTTTTGTCAGAGCAGATAACCGTGGTGCAGCCCAAAGTCTCAACAGATGAAAGCTGTTTCACAATTGCCTTCTGGCGGGCCATGATATGCATCCCGATCGCAAGCGTCACAGTCACCACCGCCGGCAGTCCTTCCGGGATGGCCGCCACCGCCAGCGCCACTGCCGTCAGCAGGGTTTCCATCAGCGGATCGCCGCGCAACAGCCCCAGCACCAGCAGCAGCACCGCAACCGCCCCCGCCAGCACAGCCAGCCGTTTGCCCACCGCATCCAGTTGCGCCTGAAGCGGGGTCATGACGGTTTCGGCATCATCCATCAATTGCGCGATATGGCCGATCTGGGTCTGCATACCCGTGGCCACAACAACGCATTCGCCGCGTCCGCGCGTGATGCAGGTATTCATAAATGCCATATTGGCATGTTCGGCCAGGGGCGTTTTGGCGGCGCATACGATGCTGGCGTTCTTGCCGACCGGCACCGATTCACCGGTAAAGGGAGATTCGTCGATTTCCAGGGTTGTCGCCTGCACCAGACGGCCATCGGCGGGAACCCGGGCGCCTGCATCCAGCAGGACAATATCGCCCGGCACCAGCTCGTCCGCAGGCACCTGCATGGCAATGCCGCCGCGGCGCACCCGGCATGATGTGGCCAGCATATTCTTTAATACGGCAAGGCTGCGTTCGGCGCGCTGTTCCTGCTGAAAGCCGAGAAAGGCATTCAGCAGGATGACGAATAGTATAACCACCGCATCGGTAAAATCGCCAATCACACCCGCCAGAACGGCGGCAAACAGCAACACAACAATCAGATAGCTTCTGAACTGGTCCAGAAACAGCAGCCAGCCGGGCCGGGGCGGCTTTTGCGTAAGCCGGTTCGGGCCATGCTTGTGCAGCCGTTCTGCGGCCTCGCGGGAGTCAAGCCCCGCTGCCGCAGTTACATTCAGCGCACGCAATATATCGTTCGCGGGGCGTGAATGGGGATCGGCGGGTAAGTCCTGGACGGGTTGCATTTCGGCCAGGGGATGCCGGGATGCGCTCGTTACATTCATGCGATACCTGGCCCCTGACTGATGCTTAGATGCTAAATTGCGGCCACCAATGGACGCCTAAGGGATATGGTGCGCCGGCCGGGGTCACTCAAGACTTTCCAATCATATGCTTGGGATTTAAACGGTCCATAAGCGCAAACAGCACACCGGACGCAACAAAGGTCAAATGGATGCCGACTTTCCAGCCAAGCTGGGCGTTGGTAAGCCCTTCCGCATTCATAAACGCCTTCAGCAGCTCAATGGCGGAAATGGCGGCAATCGAGCCAATCACCTTGATCTTGAGGTCGGAAAAATCCACATGCCCCATCCAGTCCGGGCGGTCCTCATGGTCGCCCGTATGCATTTTGGAGACGAAATTTTCATAGCCCGCATAGACAATGATGATCAGCAGATTGGCGATCAGGGTAATGTCGATCAGCGACAGGATGCCAATAATCACATCGCCGCTTGGGGCCTGGAAAATACCGGACGAAAGAAGGAAAAACTCCTTGGCGAATTTGATCAATAGCAGAATGATCGCCAGCACCAGGCCGACATATAGTGGGGCCAGCAGCCAGCGGCTGCCGAACATGAACTGTTCAAGCACGCGCTCAAGTGATTTCACGATGATAGATCCATATGTTTGGGGAATGTCAGGCGGACTTATAGCACCTCTTCCGCCAGCAGCCGCATGGATTCAGGGCGCAGGCCCGCCGCCAGCAGAGATGTAATATGCCGGTTTTTGCCCGCCTGAATATAGGCTTGCAGGCGGTCCTTCACCCGGTCCACCGGCCCCAGCAGCGCGATTTCATCGCATAATTTATCGGGAACGGCGGTTGCGGCCTCGGC
This sequence comes from Pseudomonadota bacterium, assembly GCA_049323435.1. GTDB lineage: Bacteria > Pseudomonadota > Alphaproteobacteria > UBA11222 > UBA11222 > UBA11222. The sequence goes on along the minus strand of JBMOMX010000013.1, from coordinate 51,272 downwards.
TTTCTTGCCATCCAGATACAGATCCTGAATTTTTTTGGCCTCGGCCTCATAGCCAAGCCGCTTGGCGTAATCATTGTAGAAATTCTTGTCCCGCGCGCCCATGCCGCCAATATACAGCGCCAGGAAATTTTTCACCGGGATGCGGCATTTTTCCAGATCATCGCCGATGATCACATTGACGAAGGGCGAGATGGTGAAATTGTCCATGCTCTTTTTGCCGCCCGCCTTGGCAAAACCCTCTTTGATCGCGCCTTCAAACAAATCGAAACGTTCCGGGTTCATGAATACGGGAATGAACCCGTCCGCCACTTCCGCCGCCACCGCAATACCTGATGGCGAAATCGCGCCGGTGACGATTTTCAGATTGGGATCGCCATGCAGGATGCTTTTCAGCGGCTTGCCAAGGCCGGTCGAACCTTCGCCCATATAGGGAATCTGATAATGATAGCCCTTATGTTCCAGCGGCTGTTTGCGATCCAGAATTTTGCGGATGATCTCAATATATTCGCGGGTACGGGTCAGCGGCCGGCCATAAGGCACGCCATGCCAGCCTTCGATCACCTGCGGGCCGGAGGGGCCAATGCCCATAATAAAGCGCCCGCCGGACAAGGCGGTCAGCGTCATGGCGGTCATCGCCGCCATGGAGGGGGTGCGGGCCGACATTTGCATAATGGCGGTGCCGACATTGATCTTGCTGGTGCTGGCCAGCAGCCAGGCGGCGGGCGATACGGCGTCGGAGCCCCAGGCTTCCGCCGTCCATACGCTGTCAAAGCCCATGCTTTCCGCCTGACGCACCAGGTCGACTTGATTTTCAAACGTCCCGCCGGAATAGCCCAATGTCATGCCGAGTTTCATCGTTCGTCTCCTTGCCGAAAAATTTTAAGCAGATAATTCCCGAATCAGCGCCGGGCGCTTTTCAGGCGGGGCATAGCTGAAATTGATGCTGATACGATCCACCAGCCCGGTGTAGCGGCTTTTGATCATCGGCACAATTTCCTGCGGTTCGCCCACCACGGCGAAAGTGTCGAGAATTTCATCCTCGATCAGTTCGCCCATCTCGACCCATTTGCCCTGTTTCGACATCAGGTTCAGTTGCGGCTGTAAGGTGGACCAGCCATGTGTTTCCAGAACGCCGCGATAGGCGGGCGTCGAGGCATAGAAGGCGATGCGCTGTTTGACGGCCTGTTTGTTCTCGGCGAATTCTTTTTCGTTCTGGCCCGAAACCACAAACACTGGATAAGACAGTTCAAACGTGTTGCGCGCGCGGCCGCGTTTTTTCAGGCTGGCCTCTACAATCGGCAGGGTCATCTGTTTGAGATATTTCACCGATGTCATCGGATGCACCATGATGCCATCGGCAGTATCGGCGGCGACCTCGGTCATCATCGGGCCGACAGCGGCCAGAAACACGCGGGGCGGGCCAAATTTGCTGGGCGTCGGGGTGAACACCGGCGTCATCAGGGTGTGGGAATAGAACTCGCCCCGGAAATTCAGCGGCACGCCGTCATACCAGTTGGCCCAGATGGCGCGCATGGCGAGGATCATTTCACGCATCCGCGGGGCGGGGTGCGACCAGGGCATGGAGAAACGCTTTTCAATATGCGCCTTGATCTGCGAGCCGATCCCCATAATGAAGCGGCCTTGGGAATAATGGTTCAGGTCATTGCCAAGGGCGGCCATATTCATCGGGTTACGCGCAAAAGCCACGGCGATGGCCGTGATCAGCTCGATCTTTTTGCTGTGTTCGGCCGCCAGCACCAGCGGAAGGAACGGGTCATGCCCGGTTTCCACGGTTTGCGCCCCGGTGAAGCCCGCTGCTTCTAGCTGAACGATGCGCTCTGTGACCTTATCCATCCCGATGGGCAGTTCGCCGTCTACTTTCATTATTCCCTCCTGAAGCGTGAACCCTGTCCGCCTGGATGGCGCGGATCCTTTGTCTGATTGGCCCCATAATACTGCTTTGTAATCGCCATGGGGACCTTATTATGGCATTGCAGCAGTGTAAGTAACAGAGTATCGGCAAGGTATGACGCAAGAAAATATGGCGCTGATTGACGCCGCGGGGATCGAGCTTGGTCTGGGGGGGCGGCGCATATTGGCGCATATAGACCTGCGCATTGCGCCGGGCGAAATCATTACGCTGATCGGGCCGAACGGGGCCGGCAAAAGCAGCCTTGTCCGGGTGCTGCTGGGCCTGTTGCGCCCGGACAGGGGCGAAATTCGACGCCGGGCCGGGCTTCGGATCGGCTATCTGCCGCAGAAATTTGCCATAGATCCGGTGATGCCGCTGGGGGTGGAGCGGCTGATGACCCTGACCTGCCGGGCGTCGCGCACTGAAATCGGGGCGGCCCTGGCCGAAACCGGGGTGGCGCATCTGGCGGGGGCGCAGGCGCAGACCCTTTCTGGCGGCGAATTGCAGCGCGTTCTGTTGGCCCGCGCCTTATTGTCCAATCCGGAATTGCTGGTGCTGGACGAGCCGGTGCAGGGGGTGGATTTTGGCGGCCAGGCCGAACTGTACCGGCTGATCGGGGATATTCGGGCCCGGCGGGGCTGCGCCGTGCTGATGGTGTCGCATGATCTGCATCTGGTGATGGCGCAAACCGACCGGGTTTTGTGCCTGAATCAACATCTGTGCTGTGCGGGGACGCCCGCCATGGTGGCGAAAGACCCCGAATATCTGCGCCTGTTTGGCCCGCGCGCCGCCGAGGCGTTTGCGCTTTATGCGCATGGCCCGCATGGCCATGACCATGTGCATACGCTGTCGGGCGATGTGGCGCCGCTGGAACCCGCGCATGATCACTGATTTTTTTGTGCGCGCATTGATTGCCGGCATTGGCGTGGCGCTGGTGGCGGGACCGGCGGGCTGTTTTATCGTATGGCGGCGCATGGCCTATTTCGGCGATACGATGGCGCATTCGGCCCTGCTGGGGGTGGCGCTGGGCATGTTGCTGGGGGTGGACCCGATATTGGGCGTCTTGGCGGTCAGTATTCTGCTGGCGGTGATACTTGCGGGCATGGGATCGGCGCGCCACCTGGCCGGGGATACGTTGCTGGGCATTTTATCGCATTCGGCGCTGTCGCTGGGCATGGTGGCGCTCAGCCTGATGCAGGGTATCCGGCTGGATCTGATGGCCTATCTGTTCGGCGATCTGTTGTCGGTTTCCATGCTGGATATTGGCTGGATCGTGGGCGGCGGAATTGTGGCGCTGGGGCTGCTGATCTGGATGTGGCGGCCGCTGCTGGCGATGACCGTGCATGAAGAACTGGCGCGGGCCGAAGGGGTGAATATTGTTCTGGTGCGCACCGGCTTTATGCTGCTGATTGCTTTTTTGATTGCAGCCGCGATAAAAATCACCGGGGCGCTGCTGATTACATCCTTGCTGCTGATCCCGGCGGCCTGTGCGCGGCGTTTTGCCCGCGGGCCGGAAATGATGGCGGCGCTGGCGGCGCTGATCGGGGCTGTGGCGGTGACAGGCGGATTATATGGTTCGCTGCTGTTTGATACGCCATCCGGCCCATCAATCGTTCTTGCCGCAATGTTGCTGTTTTTTTGCAGTCTGATTTTGGGAGAGAGGAAACAATTGAGGAGATAATCCTTGGCCCTTATGAGGATCATTCAATGGTGCGGCATTGCCGTTAGCTGCGTTATCGTTCTGGCGCAGCCGTCACTGGCTGCATCAGGAGGGACTATTAATGTTCAGGCGGAAAACGATCTGTTTGCCGGTGCGGGCGATCGGCATTACACCAATGGCCTTCGGCTAAGCTGGTTCAGCCCGCCTGCGCCGGAGGGCCAGAATGACGCCGGGCGGTTGACAGGATTTCTCAGGAACCAGCCATTTTTTGATCTTGGAAAGCTGCGGTTCAGTTTCGGCCTGGGGCAGAATATGTACACGCCCGAAGACATAGGAGCGGCCGATCCTGTGAGAAATGACCGGCCCTATGCGGGGTGGCTGTATGGCAGTATTGGCGTTGCCTCGGAAAAATGCGTTGAAGCAGCCAGCACGGGAAAAGATAAATGCCTGTTGAAAAATCTGGAGCTGGATCTGGGTATGGTGGGGCCCGCATCTTATGCCCGGCAGGTACAGACCGAATGGCATAAATTGATCGGCGCGAAGAAGCCTGAGGGCTGGCGCCATCAGCTTAAAAACGAACCAGGCATTGTGTTGTATTACGAACAAAAATACAGGGAACCGATACTCGAATTTAGCAATGGAGCGGAGTTTGATTTTACGCCGCATTGGGGGGTTGCCGCAGGAAATGTTTTTACCTATGGCGCGGGGGGCGCTACCCTGCGGCTGGGGAATGATTTGCCGACAGATTACGGTCCGCCGCGCATCCGGCCAAGCCTGCCAGGCTCCGACTTTTTTGATCCCGGGGAATCAATGTTTTCCTGCTATGTTTTCGCCGGCGCCGAGATGCGTCTGGTCGCACGCAATATTTTCCTAGATGGCAACAGTTTTGCCGATAGCCGCAGCGTTGACAGCAAGCCATTGGTTCTGGATCTGCAAACCGGACTGGTGCTTACCATTGACCGGGCGCGCGTGGCGTTCACGCAGGTGCTGCGCAGCGAGGAATTTAATGGCCAGGACAAGCCCGATATGTTTGGATCAATCAGCCTGTCTTACGCATACTGAACGGGGCATGGTAACATAGCAATGATGTCAGCCATCGGGGCAGGAGGAAGCAATGCAGCAGCCGGTTCGCGCGCAAAAACCATCCGCGGTTTACCGCAATTTCGCAATGGACAGCGCGCGCTGGGATAAACTTCAGCCGCGCGAAGGCGACATTATCATCTGCACGCCGCCCAAATGCGGCACCACCTGGATGCAGATGATCTGCGCTTTGCTGATTTTCCAGAAGCCGGAACTGGACCGCCCGCTGAGCGATTACTCACCCTGGCTCGATATGCTGATTGCGCCCATAGAGGATGTGGCCGGATTGTTGGAAAGGCAGACCCATCGCCGTTTCATCAAGACGCATACGCCGTTTGACGGGTTGCCATATTATCCGGGTACGGCCTATTTCTGTGTGGGGCGCGATCCACGCGATGTTTTCATGTCCATGGATAATCAGGTTGGCAACGCCAGTCCGGAATTCATGATGCGCATGGCGAAAAATATGAAACCGGGCGATGCGCCGCCGCCGCCCATGATCAAGGATATGCGGGAACGGTTCCGCGCCTGGATCGCCAGCCTGCTGACGCCGGAAAGCTGCCTGAATCCCATGATGATGCCGGTGCAGCCTTATATACAGGGCTTCTGGGAGTACCGGCATTTGCCGAATATTCATTTCGTGCATTACAGCGATCTGCAACGCGATCTGGATGGAGAGATGCGCCGCATTGCGAAAATTCTTGGCATTACTGTTGCAGAGGCGCTGTGGCCGCAATTGGTCAGCGCCGCGCAATTTGACACCATGAAAGACAATGCCGCAGCCCTTGCCCCGGACGCAAAAACTGGCATCTGGCGCGATCCAACGCGGTTTTTCAATAAGGGCGAAACCGGCCAGTGGCTTGGTACGCTGGGCCCTGACGAACTGGCGGCCTATGCGGCGGCGCTGGCCGCGCTTCCGCCTGAACTTGGCAAATGGATTGAATCCGGCCGCGGCGGGCGTTAGGAATAGGATAGTCAGGCATTTTATCAGAATCGGGAAAAATCTCATGACGCGTGCGCAAAAACCCTCTGCGGTTTACAAGACTTTTATGATGGACAGCACCCGCTGGGATAATTTCAAATCCCGCGACGGCGATATTTTTATCTGCACGCCGCCCAAATGCGGCACCACCTGGACGCAGATGATCTGTGCGCTGCTGATCTTCCAGAAGACGGAGTTTGACCGCCCGCTCAGCGATTACACGCCCTGGCTTGATATGCTCATCGCACCGGTTGAGAAGGTGCTGGCTGCGCTGGAGGCGCAGACCCATCGCCGCTTTATCAAAACCCATACGCCGTTTGACGGCCTGCCTTATTATCCGGGTACGACCTATTTATGCGTCGGCCGCGATCCGCGGGATGCGTTCATGTCGTTTGGCAATCACATGAAAAACATCAATCCGGAATTTATGGAAAAGGCGATGGCCAATGCCGGGCCGGATGTCAAACTGCCCAGCGGCGGGGGCGGCGGCAGCATTGGCGACCGGTTCATCGAGGAGATCACCCGAACCGGCACGCCGGGCGCCACCGATAATCCGGCGGGCGTGCTGCCCTATGTCAAAAGCTTCTGGGATTACCGGCATCTGCCCAATATTCATTTCATGCATTACAGCGATATGAAACGCGATCTGGGGGGCGAGATGCGCCGCATTGCGCAAATTCTGGGGATCAATGTTGCGGAAAATCTGTGGCCCGAACTGATCCAGGCGGCGGAATTTGCAAATATGAAGGAAAATTCCGCGAGCCTGGCCCCAGACGCGAAAACCGGCATCTGGCGCGATCCCGGCAATTTTTTCAACAAGGGCGAAAGCGGCCAGTGGCGCGATGTGCTTGGCCCGCGTGAGCTTGCGGTGCTGGAGGAAACCCTGCGCGAGCGGTTATCGCCCGAACTGGCGCACTGGATCATGCATGGCAAACTTGCCGGGCCTTAGCACTTCGTGCGAAGGCCGGTCAGGCGGCGCTTAACCGCGCCAGAGCCTCGTTCAATCGGGTGCGGGTGGATTGCTGCTCCGCCAGGCGTTCGCGTTCGGTTTCAATCACCTGCGCGGGCGCGCGATCCACAAAGGCGGCATTGCCCAGCTTGCTTTCCGCTTTGCCAATTTCCGCGTCCAGCTTTTCCAGCGTCTTCGCCAGGCGTGCGCGTTCCGCCTGAATGTCAATCACATCAGCCAGCGGCAGGATCAGGGTGGCCTCAAACAGCACTTCCTGCACTGCGCCCGAGGGAATTTTTTGCGGCGCATCGGCAATGGAGGCAAGCCGCGCCAGCCGTTCAATCACCCCGCCATGATCGCGCAACCGGTTTTGCGTATCCCCATTCGCATCCTTGATCAGCAGCGGAATTTTGGCGCCGGCGGGCACGTTCAGTTCCGCCCGCACCGAACGCACGGCGCTGATCAGCCGGATCACCCAATCCAGTTCCTGATCGGCAGCGGGGTCGATCAGGCGGTCGAGATCGCGCGGCCATGCGGCCAGCATTAACAGGCCGGGCGCACGCGCCGCGCCCCATGCGGCGGTGCGCGCCCATAATTCTTCGGTGACAAACGGCATGACCGGGTGCAGCAGGATCAGCAATTGATCAAACACAAATGCGGTCATGGCGCGGGTTTCATCCCGCGCGGAAATATCGCCGCCGCTTAGCGCGGGCTTGGAAAATTCCACATACCAGTCGCAGAACACATGCCAGGCGAACTGATACAGCGCATTGGCCGCATCATTATAGCGGTGCGCCTCAATCGCCTCGGTCACACGGGCCTGCGCGCGCGCCAGCTCGCCGCCGATCCAGCGATTCAGCGCCTGCTTGCAGTGCGCGGGGTCAAAGCCCGCCACACGGTGGCATTCGTTCATTTCTGCAAAACGCGCGGCGTTCCACAATTTGGTGACAAAATTGCGATAGCCCTCCACCCGCGCGGGGGACAGTTTGATGTCGCGGCCCTGCGCCGCCTGCGCCGCCAGCGTAAAGCGCAGCGCATCGGCGCCGAACTGATCGATCAGCTCCAGCGGGTCGATGACATTGCCCTTGGACTTGGACATTTTCTGGCCCTTTTCGTCACGGACCAGCGCATGGATATAGACGGTGCGGAACGGCACTTCTTTCATGAAGTGCAGGCCCATCATCATCATGCGCGCCACCCAGAAGAAAATAATGTCAAAGCCGGTGACCAGCACGTCTGTGGGATAATAGCGCGCCAGTTCGGGCGTTTCATCCGGCCAGCCGAGCGTCGAGAACGGCCAAAGTGCGGAGGAAAACCAGGTGTCGAGCACGTCTTCGTCGCGTTTGAGCTCTACATCCTTACCAAATTTTGCGCGCGCGGCGGCCTGAGCCTCGGCCTCGGTGGCCGCCACAAATATTTCGCCATCCGGCGCATACCAGGCGGGTATTTGATGCCCCCACCAGAGCTGGCGCGAAATGCACCAGGGCTGGATATTATTCATCCATTCAAAATAGGTTTTTTCCCAATTGCGCGGCACGAACACGGTCTGACCGGATTTCACCGCCGCGATGGCGGGCTGCGCCAGTGTATGCGCGTCCACATACCATTGATCGGTCAGCCAGGGCTCAATGACCACGCCGGAACGGTCGCCATGTGGCACAATATTCGTGTGCGGATCAATGCGTTCGATCAGGTTCAGCGCCCCCAGATCGGCGATGATCTGTTTGCGGGCGGCATAGCGCTCCATGCCCTGATAGGGCTTGGGCGTATTTTCGTTGAGATGCGCATGTTGATCAAAAATATTGATTTGCGGCAGATCGTGCCGCCGGCCGACCTCGAAATCGTTGAAGTCATGCGCGGGCGTAATTTTCACCGCGCCCGATCCCTGTTCCGGATCGGCATAGTCATCAAACACAATCGGAATGCGCCGCCCCGCCAGCGGCAGAAGGACATGCGCGCCTTTCAGATGCGCAAAGCGTGCATCGTCCGGATGCACCGCCACTGCGGTGTCGCCCAGCATGGTTTCAGGGCGCGTCGTCGCCACCACAATATAGGGCCGCTCTTCCCATGCGGTGGGGGTGCCATCCTCGTCAAAGGCGCTGGCGTAGCGCACGGTTTTGCCATCGGCCAGCGGATAACGGAAATGCCACAAATGGCCCTTGACCTCGCGCGGCTCAACCTCCAGGTCGGAAATGGCGGTGAGCAGTTTGGGATCCCAATTGACCAGCCGCTTGTCTTTGTAAATCAAGCCCTGTTTGTGCAGTTCGACAAACACCCTGGCCACGGCGCGCGACAGGCCCTCATCCATGGTGAAGCGTTCGCGTGACCAGTCGCAGCTCGCCCCCAGACGGCGCAACTGGCGGGTGATCAGGCCGCCGGATTCTTCCTTCCATTCCCACACGCGTTTTACAAACGCCTCGCGGCCCATATCGCGGCGGCCCGGCTGTTGGCGCTCGGCCAGTTGGCGTTCCACCACCATCTGGGTGGCGATGCCCGCATGATCCGTGCCCGGCTGCCACAGCACGTCGCGGCCGCGCATCCGTTCAAAGCGGATCAGAATATCCTGCAACGTATTGTTGAGCGCGTGCCCCATATGCAGGCTGCCGGTGACATTGGGCGGCGGGATGACAATGGCAAAGCCTTTGGCGCCCGGCTTTTGCCCGCAGCGGAACGCGCCCGCGCTTTCCCATAGGTCATAGATGCGTTGTTCGGCGTCCGCCGGCTGGTAATGTTTATCAAGCATGGCCCAAGGCTTTAGCGCGGAATCCGCCTGAATGCAAATGGCACGGGATTTAGCGGTGCAGGCGCGAGACGCGGGCGATTTCTTCCTGCACCAGCCGCTCGACAGTCGCGGGCAGATACGCGTCCAGCCATTGTTTCAGCATGGGGCGCAGCAGTTCCTTGGTGATCTCCTCCAGCGTCAGTCCCTGGCCAATACCGATAAATTTCGGCATTTCCACGACAAGCTGGTTGAGCGCGGCGGCGGCCAGATTGGCCTCTAGTTCGCCCATGATTGGCTCGGCCGGGGCCGGGGCCGGGGCCAGGGGCGCTGCCGGGCGCGGTGGCGGGGCAGCCATGACCGGTTCTTCTTCCCCAATCACCAGTTCGGCTTCCATTTCGTCAATATCGGTAACGGTGCCGTCATCATTGACGATCTGGGTCAGTTCAAGAACGTCTTCCCGCACAGCTTTGGCTTCCGGCGCCGGAGCGGCGGGCTCTTCCTCTTCGATGACGATATCGTCAAACGGATCAGGTGCGGGGGCTTGCGCTTTGGCAGGCGGCGGCGGGGGCGGCGGCTGTTTTGCGGCCACCGGCACTTCCGCGGGCTGATCCTCGTCGGAAATAATGCGGCGGATGGAAGAAAGGATTTCCTCCATTGTTGGTTCTGACGAACCGCCCTGCTGATTATCGCTCATTCAGTCACCTGCAAACATGCTTCGGGGGTCGAAGAACATCTGACATGCTTTATTTGTTACCGGCTGACGGTGATGCATCACTTGTTTCTGGAACCTGCACAGAACTGTCTGCCCTTGTGCCAATAAACTTTGTACGTACTTCATTATAATGCAGTAACGGGTCATAGGCTGCGACAGCCAGGCCCAGTTCCGCAGCAGTAAGATTGCCGGTCACACTCAACAGGCTATAGCCTGCCACGACCTCATTGCGTTGTGAACGCACCAGCGCGACACGGGCATTCAGCAATTCCTGTTCGGCGTCCAGCACGTCCAGCGTGGTACGCGCGCCGACATCGGCCTCCTGGCGCACGCCTTCCAGCGCAATTTCATTGGCGCGGACGGCTTCCTTGTCGGACACGATGCGGGCGCGTGTAGAACGCAGGCCTTCCCAGGCGTTGCGAACGCCTTCAATCACCTGCCGCCGCGCCTGGGCTGCTTCCAGCCTGCGCTGGCTGTTGATTTCGCGCGCCTGACGCACGGCTGCATATTCCGCGCCGGATTGATATAGCGGCACCTGCAACAGGGCTGTCAGGGAGGCCTCGTCCTGCTCAAGCCCTTCCGCGCCCACATCGTTCAGAATGCGTGCGCTAGCTTCCACAGCCATAGTGGGAAGCAATTTGCCGATCTCCACCTTGACCGCATGGGCGGAGGCGCGTTCCGCCTCAAGTGCCGCGCGCAGTTGCGGGTTGCGGTCGAGCGCCTTGGCTTGCGCTTCTTCTTCGGTTAGCGGCAGCGCCGGAAAAGGCGGCGGCGGCTCAAGCCCGGCAGGCTGATGCCCGATAGTTTTCTCATAGGCCGAATTGCTGGCAATCAGCGCCGCCTCGGCAGCAGTGAGGTTTGACACCGCGCTGCTGAGGCGCGCTTCAGACTGGGCGACACTGGTGCGGGTGATTTCCCCTACGCGGAAGCGATCCTGGGTGGCCTGCAATTGACGGGTCAGTACCTCGACCTGATTTTTGTTCAGATCCACAACGGCCTTGTCCCGCTGCACATCCATATAGGCCGTGATGGCGCTTAACAGCACCGATTGTTCGGTGGATAAAAGCAGTTCGCGTCCCGCCATCACACCTGCTTCGGCTTGACGGACACTATTCAGGGTGCGGCCGCCGCGAAAGATCGGCTGGCTCAGCTTGACTTCGCCGGTGATGGGCGAGATCTGACGGTCATTACTGATGCTGCGGCCGCCAACCCCGACGAAAGATAGCGGCTGTTCGGTTCGAATCGACTGCCGGCCATAGGTGCTGGACACCGTTATCTGGGGCCGCCATCCGGATACCGCCTGGGCAACGGTTTCATCGGTGGCACGCAATGCGGCACGCTGGGCGTCCAGCACCGGGCTGGTCTGATAGGCCGCCGTCAGGGCATCCATCAGGCCCTCCGCGCGGGCAGGGCCGGTGGTTGCCACCGTGGACAATAACAGGGCCATAAACGCCATAGACCGGCCCTGCCGGGAAACAGCCCGGAATCCGTCTGCAAAAGTCAATAAATCATCGTACATTGTGTAAATACCCAATATTGCGCCCGCTTGCCTGTGATAAAGCATCCAGCCTTGGCCATTGCAAACAAAAACCCCTACCCGGAGAATTTTAAGCGATATAACCCTCTATAAATACACTTAATATTGCATGAAGGTTAATAATTTGGCCTTAATCCCTATGCGCCTGCAAAGCGCTGGATTTCAGGCTACTTGTTCTACCCGGCCGATAACTGCCTCAGCCAGACGCTGATTTCGGCATGGCTGGCGAATATTCTGTCGGCAGCGCTTCGGGTGGTTGCCGGATCGCCAAAACGCACCGCTGCGCCCAGCCCCGCCGCACGGCCTGCGGCAATATCATGTTCGCTGTCCCCGATAATCACGCTGGCGGACAGATCCAGCGCAAAATCCGCCGCCGCCTGAAGCAGCATGCCCGGGGCAGGTTTGCGCCAGTCCGACTGTTTGCGATATTCCCCCACACCTTCCGGATGATAGGGGCAATGATAGACAGCGGTCAGGGGCGCGCCTTCGGCCTGGAAACGCGCCCGCATCCAGGCGGTCAGATGCTGAAAATCGGCTTCTGTGTAGTAGCCGCGTCCGATGCCGGACTGATTCGTAACAATGATCAGCAGATAGCCCAGTGCATGCGCGGTGCGGCACAGATCGAAGATACCATCAATAAAATGAAAGCTTTCGATCTTGCAGGTGTAGCCGGCGTCCCTGTTGATCACGCCGTCCCGATCCAGAAACAGGGCGCGCGGCATGACAGTCTAGCTTCCGGTAAGCGCGTCAAATTTTGACATTTGCGCGGGCCAGCTGTAATGCGCCAATACGCATTGGCGCGCCGCCAGGCCAAGCGCCCGGCCGTCAATTTCACCCAATGCCACCTTGCAGGCCATATCGGCAAATTGTTCCGGTGTGTCCGCCAGGATCAGATCCTTTCCAGGCGTCGCTGTGATACCTTCAAATGCGGGCGATGCGGTAATAATCGGCCGCGCCATGGCCATGGCCTCCAGCACTTTGTTCTGGATTCCGCGTGCGATGCGAATCGGTGCGACGCTTGCCGCGCCGTGCGCAATATAGGGCCGCACATCAGCCACCCGGCCGGTGACGGTGATTCCGGGACGATTTCCAAGACGCACGACATCGGCTGACGGATTGGCCCCGACAATCATGAAATGCGCATTTTTTATCCGCGTACAGATAAGCGGATAGATCGCATCCGCAAACCATGTCACCGCGTCAATATTGGGCCAATAGTCCATTGTGCCGGTAAACACAAAATGCGGGATCGCCGGATCATAGGGAGGTTCATAAGCCGTCTCGGGGGTAAAGAAATCCGCATCCACGCCATTGCCGATCGCATGCATTTTGGCGGCGCTTTCCGGCGCCAGACGCTGAAACAGGGCGGTCTCGGGTTCCGTGACAAAAGTGCCAAAATCCGCCAGCCTGGCAGCCGCGCGGTCCCTTTCCAGCACCAGCCGGGCTTCACGCTGATAGAGCCAGCGCTTCGGCCCCTGCATGGTCTCGGCATATTCCCGGAACTTGTCCGAATCAACATCGGTATAGTCGATAATAAAACGCCCCGGCCGGTGGGGATGATCAAGAACATAGGGGACCATGTTGGAAGAACAGACAACCGCCACTTCCGGGCGCACCTGGTTCAGCACCCTGTCAACCCAGCGCGCCAGATCGCGCCGCCAGAAATAGGCGAAGCTCAACGGTTCTCCCTGCAAAATTCCCCTTATATAGGCGGTTTTCGCCAAGGGATGGTCCATTAAACCGACATGGCTGTCCGCGCAGAATGTGCGCAATTCCGCGATATATTGCCGGTCATCGGGATCATCAATCAGGCAGCCGAGATGCACCCTGAAATTCCGGCGCAAATGCTGCAATATGCGGTATTGCCGGATTTTTTCGCCCTTGATGGGGGGAAACGGAATGCGCTGTGTCAGGAGCAACAGATCTTTCATGGCTGACTTTCATATAATATGTCTTGATTTGACAAGAATATTATCAGACAAAACAATGTTTTCTTAATACCATAATGTTTTTCTGTGCCTGGTTCCTGGTTATACGGCCAGTGCGATATCTGTTCTTGCAGGAATAAATAATTTGGCCATTGGAAGAACAATATGCATGCCGCTGATATGAATGTGCCGGGCGCATCGCTCGCCGAAATAAGGCGGCGCCAGATATTAAGCCTGATATTTTTCGCGGCTGGAATTTCCGTTCTTACGGCGCTTGCCTGGCAGAGTGTCACAGGCATGGTGTCCATCTGGACAAATGACTCGGCCTATAATCACGGTTTTTTTATTCTGCCCATAGCTGGGTTCATGGCCTGGGAGCGCCGTCATCGCCTGGCGGGCGTTTCGCTGGAACCTTACTGGCCTGGTCTCGTGCTGATTGCCGGATTTTCGGCGATCTGGCTGCTGGCGCGTGGCGCCGCGATCATGGAGGGCGAGCAGATCGCCTATGTGGGCCTGTTGCAGGCGATGATACTTACCGTGTTTGGCCGCAGGTTTTTCAGGGCGCAACTTCTGCCCATACTTTATTTGTGGTTGCTGGTCCCAACCGGCGGCTTCCTGATCCCCACCCTGCAAGCGATTGCGACCTGGCTGTCTGCGCAGCTGTTGCAGCTGACCAGTATTCCATTTTTTGTGGAGCAATTTTATTTTCAGCTTCCTGTCGGCCTGTTCTTTGTAGCGCCGGGATGTTCCGGGCTGAATTTTTTACTCGCGGCGCTGGCCCTGTCGATCATCTATTCGGATCTGATGTATGTTGGCTGGCAGCGCAAGGTTATTTGCATTCTGAGCTGGGTTGGGATTGCCATTCTGGCGAACGGTGTGCGCATTTTTGGCATTCTGTGGCTTGCGCAAATAACAGACCGGAAGCTGGCCATCGTTGATGACCATATTCTGTATGGCTGGGGGTTCTTTTTTGTCATTCTGATTGGCATGATGATGATTGGAAGGCGATTCAGCAACATGCCGCCACTGACCGCGGAAGATGACGCCAGGGAATGGTTGCCCGCAGGCGCTGCGCCGGTCCGCAGTCTGATCCTGGGCGCGGCGGTTCCGGTTTTGATGATGACGGTTATGATCGGTTATGGCCTCCGGGTGCTTTCGGATGGCGTCAAACCGGTTGGGCTTGAGATTTCCGCGCCGCGTGAAAGCGCCGGCTGGAAATTTAGCAGCGAGCTTGGCTATTCACAGGAAACATTTCCAAATGCGGATGTGCGTGGCGTATGGCGCTACAGAAATCAGGCTGCAGAAGTCAATCTGCTCATAGCTTATTATGAAGGGCAGTGGAATGGGCATGAGGCCGCTGCGGACAATCATAATATCCTTGGCCGTCAGGAAATAAAAATCACCGGACGCAGCTCGCCCATATTGACCCTGAATGACGTTTCGCGCCGTGTCAGTGAAGAAACCGTCGAAGGGGCACGTGGCAATATACTTATCCGGCGGTGGTATTGCGCAGATGATGTCTTTACCTCCAGCCCGCTGGAGGTCCGTTTGCGCATGGCCTTAAACCGCATATTGATGCGCGGAAACAATGTCACTGTTTTTACGCTGTTTTCCCTGGATGGTGACAATGTATCCGGCGATATGACTTCGCTGATGGAGGCACTCCGGGTTGCCGATCCTGGCCTGCGTGTGATTGACGCCAAGGGCGCGGATAGCAGCGTGATCTGCTGGTAGCTTTCACCCGATGCCGCGAATAATATAAGGGCCGATCAGGTTGGCCAGTTGCAGCGGCATACGCTGCCAGGCCTTGATCAGCAACTCATATTTCGGGTTGGTTGGGTTCGTGTTGGGCACAGGCCCGCCATCAGGTAAATAATAGGCGTGCGTGATGGGAACCGGCGTAAAGCCCCAGTTTTTTTTGAAACTATAGGGTCCGGTTCCGGCCTTGCTGCGGCCAAAGTCGAAAATTCTGTAGCCGCGCGCATGGGCGCGCCGCATCAGCCGCCAATACATCAGATCATTGGCGCCGCATTGTCTTGCCGCCAGCGCACCGCCAGTAAAATATGGCAGCACGGCATCCCTGAAATAAAAGCTGAGCACGCTGCTCATCGGCTCGCCAGCGGATGTGATCGTCAGGATATCACAATGATCCGGGCCAAACTCTTCTAGGAGCGCGTTGAAATAGCGCCTGCTTTGAACGGGCGTTCCAAGGCGATGAACACTGGCCGAGAACAGTTTGAAGAAATTTCCTGCATCTGTTTCGATGACGGAGTCAAGCCCGGCGTCAATTGCCTTGCGGACTACTGCGCGCTGTTTGCGGGGTATCTGTTTCAGATTATCATCTTCATCCGCGGCAATCTCCCAGGCAAAAGATGCATAAAGATCATCGCGCTTGACCCAGCCATCGGGCACATGGCCGGTCCCGCGATATTCAATATATGCAGCGCCAGTTTCACCGCACAGCCGTTGCGCGTACAGATCCAGCGCATGGCGCGCCGTTTCATTCAAGGCGGCTGTTCCACCCCCAACCGTGAAGGCGGTAGAGATCAGGCTGGAACCGAAAAGTATGCTTTTAACATGCACAAGCGGCAGAACCCCCTGAATTTGACCGTCTGATTCGGCATATAAATAATATGTCTTCTGGCCAAAGCTTTTTTCGATTACCCGCTTCCAGCCCGCTTTGTGAAAAAAAGTGGCGTCCGGGCAGCTTGCGACAAAATTTTCCCACGCCGCTTCGCTGGCGCTATCCAGAATTTTTATGTCAGTCATGGGGGGTGCGCTCTGTCCCGGCATTTATCAGCGCCGCATAGACCTTATCTACCCGGTCCCAGGAAAAATCCTTTAACAATTGCCGCATGCGCGGCTCTGTCCTTGCAAGATTAATATAATGCCGGATCCGGCTTTTGAGGGGGGCGTTGGCGATCCGGGGCTGTTCCGGATCAATTTCCCAGGGATGCATGTAATAAATACAGGCCAGGCCATCAGTATGATTGACGCGCTGTAATCCCCAGCGAAATACAGGATAAGGCAGCAGGCGGAAAAAACCGCCTCCCCCAAAGGGCATGTTGCGCCCAAATGCCCGAACGGTCGTGATGGGAATTTCCGGAATGGATTTTCCTGCACGGGGATAAAATGGCGCACGCGGCGCACCGGGCAGCCCGTACAGGTCATGCTGCACGGGATTGATGCTTGAGGAATAACGGTATCCCTCCTCCGCAAGCACATCGAACGCCCACATATTGCCCGCGCCAATAGAAAAAGTCGCCGCGCGGTAACCGGTCACGCTGACGCCGCCAGCGTCTTCAAGAATGGCCTTGGCCTCGGCAATGTCCTTGCGGAAGGCTTCGGGTGTTTGCCCGTCGGCGCGAAAATGCGCCATGCCGTGGCTGGCGATCTCGTGCCCTTCCTCCGCCATGCGCCGGATCAGGGATTTTGCGCGTTGGGCAACCCATCCCAGCGTAAAAAAAGTGGCTTTGACATTTTCTTCGGCCAGCATGTCAAGGATGCGATGCGTATTGGCGCTAAAGCGCCATTCCATAGTGTTCCAATCTTCGCGTTGCACCTGCGCGTCAAATGCCTGCACCTGAAAATAATCTTCCACATCGATCGACATCGCATTGCAAACCCGTCCATTGACTGTGGGTGCAACAAAATACGGCACCTGATATGGCGCAGAATCCTGTGAGGGGGCTGGAGGCGTGGCCATGCTATTCAATCCCGGCGCGTGCCGGCGCCGATGGCGATCGACATCATCTTCAATAATTTGTCATTCCGGCTGAGGTTGCGTTCCAGCACATCGATACGCGCCTCCAGCCGCTGAACCAGGGCGGCAGTTGCACTATCATTCGTATAGGCAATCGCGGGGGCGGCGGCCGAAACCAGCCCCGCCGGCGCCGCCGATCCGTTAGCCTGTCCGGGTACGGCGACAACTGCCATGCGCTCTTCCTCCAGATCCATGGCCACGCGCTGGACATCTTCGGCCTCTATAATGTGCCGTTCCTCGATAAAGCCAAATAATAGCACGCGCGCGCATAAGGTGTTGATCCGGCGCGGGACGCCGCCGCTATAGCGGTAAATTTCCTGAAAGGCGGCATCGGTAATTTCCGGATCATTTTTCCAGCCGGCGGCCAACAGGCGATGGGTGACATAGTTACGGGTTTCGAGCTCGCTGATCGGACCGATATGAAATGAGGCCAGGATGCGTTGGCGCAATTGATCGAATTGCTGCATGCCAATGGTCGCCCTGAATTCGGGCTGGCCAACCATGATGACCTGCAACACGGCGGAGGATCCATACTGGAAATTGGCGAACATCCGCAGTTCTTCCAGCGCCGAGATGGATAAATTCTGCGCTTCGTCAACGATCAGCACCGCGCGCGCGCCGCGTTTGTGTATCTGTACCAGATGTTCTTCCAGATCATGCAGAATTCCGGCTTTGTCACGCTCGCCCGCATCAATGCCAAAACTGATTGCCGCCATGCGGACGATATCGTCCCCCTCCAGCTTGGTGCTGGTCATGTTGGCCGCGACAAAATTCGACGCGCCGTCCATTTGCGCCAGCAAATGCCGGATCAGGGTGGTCTTGCCCGATCCTATTTCGCCGGTAATCACAATAAAGCCTTCGCCCTGGCTTAATCCAAATTCCAGATGGGCCATCGCCTTTTTGTGCATATCGCTTCCAAAAAAGAAGCGGTGATCCGGCGTCAGTTGAAAGGGCAACACGCTGAGGCGGTAAAATTCCTCGTACATTCAGATACCCGGTTGGGGGTGCATTTTCAGATTGGACGGCATTTAACATGAACTCACAGGTTTTTTCTAAAATGCGCCCAGCCCGCTTCATGCAACAATATGTATAGAGGCTGAAAATACTCTAAAAATTGCGCGTGCATAGCGGTATATTCCGGGCCGGCGCAGCCGGTCAGATATCAAAAGCTGGCCTGAATTCCCAGAGAAAGGGCATTCTCGGAAACGTCTCCCCTGATGCCCCCTTTGCGAAGCAGGTAGAAATATTCAAGACTGGAACTGATCGATTTTCCGAGCTGATAATTGAGACCGGCATTCGCTTCATATTCGGTTCGTGCGCCTGAAGCGCCTAGCACGCCTGGCGCCACGCCCGGAACCAGCGGCGCGGTCAGGGCATTTGTCTGATTGCTGAGCGTATCGGAAAAATTCAGCCCAACATTGCCGGTAAGGCGCGGTTGCATGCGCCGTGACAGATCAAGAATCGCCCCAAATTCTTCTCTTTTGGAGTTGGGCTGGCCGGAATCCCGGCTGGTCAAATCGGCGCCCAGATTAATAGTATTGCGGCCAAATATTCCAGTCAGCCCAGCCTGGAACTGGTCTTGACGGAAGGCCCCGTTATTCAGATCAAAATTGGAGAAAGCGGGATCCCGGGCGAGGCCGGAAAATGGATCCACCAGCCGGCCATCGGGCCCCTCAGTTAACCGGTTAAGCTGATTACGGCGCGTCCTATTCTGATTCGTGACTGACTGTTCAAAAGATGCGTTCAGCGTATAGAAGGCCGAGATTTTGTAAGTCAGATCGGCGGAAAGATTTGGATCACCGTATTTGCGGCCATATTCCGTGCGCAATTCCATTCTGGGGCCGGGCTTCAGGCGAAAGCCGAGTGCGCCCGTCGCGCCTGTGTTGGAAAGGGATGAATTGTTTATGCCGCCACTGCCGCTGCTTGTGTCCTCATAACCCATACGGGCAATCAAGGCTAACTGCCGGTTGACCTGATATTCATTTACCAGATCGATCCTGTCGTCCGTCTGCTTGGTCCGGCCAAGGCTTTTTGTCGTCGATTTTTCGAGGTTAAGCTGGGAACTGATCCGGGAAAAATATTTTCCGGTATCCAGTGACAGGGATATATCGTCTGACTTTTGATCTCTGTTCAGATTTCCTTGCTGGCCGGGCGCGAGTGGTGTGGGGGCAGGCGGCAATGCCGCCGATACGCCTGAAGCCGGGTTCGAAAAAATCGACTCCGAATGCGTATATAGCAGCGTTGCCGCAAGCATGCGTCCAATGTTTGCCGTCAATCGCGGCGAAATATCGTAAACCGTCACCTGTGTGCGATTGGTTGGCAATGAACGATCCAGTGCCGATCGCGCGCCGTCGCTCTGCGTTGATGTTTCACTCAGACTGACGCTGCCGTCTAAGAAAAAATGGTCTTTCCATAATTCAACGCCGCCACGGCCTAAGGCAGTTGGACGAATGCCGCTCAGGCCATCCGTATCCAGGTAATAATCATGAATGGCGCCGACACTCAGATTTAGATTTAGGCGGCTGCCCTCAGCGGAAAAATCGGCGCCAAACTCGGTTTGGGTGATGAGGTCTGATTCAGCGCCTTCGCTGACGGATCGCACATTGTCGGTATAGCTCTCGGTAACACTGACGTTAGGTGTGATACGAAAAGTTCCGGCCTGTACAGCAGACGGCAACGCACTGGCGCCAGCGGTGAATATCAAAAAAGCGTGAAGCGCCAACCTTGCCTGTGCCGGACGGAGAAACCCCGAACCGTCTCTGCTTAAGCGAGTCTGGCGCATGAACGAGGCGCAGCCATACTTTTCAGACCTCAACATCTAGTGCCCACACCCTTGCCCCCAACCGGCCCAATACGTGTCTGTTAAATATCACACTTGCAGTCTCACTATCATATTTACTGCCGGGATTTGCCCTAAAAATCAACTATTCTCAGTATATGTCACAATTTAGCCAGGCTATCTTCATTGCCGTAATAGCCATAATAGCCAAATCCGCCTGTTTCCTTATGGCGGCACTTGTTCAGCAGCATGCTGACATTCTTGCAGCCGCTAACCAGCGCAATAGTTTCATCCAGGGCCTGGCGTTGCGTGTTCTCGGCCTCGACAACAATGACCACCTGCCCGACATGCATGGCCAATACACCTGCCACACTGCTGGCAAGCGCCGGCACCGTATCGAAAATGATAACCCGGTCCGGATAGCGCCGGGCAATATCATCAACCATGTCAACCATGCGCTGACTGGCCAGCAGTTCGGTTTCCATTGAATGCCGCTGTCCGCATGGGATGACAGAAAAATTGGGGACATTGGTGCGCAGGATGACATCGGATATGGACAGGCTGTCACCCGCCAGCACATCCAATATTCCAGGGCGCTTTCTGTCGATGCCCAAACGCTGCTCCATGTCCTGATTGTGGCTGTCCGTGTCAATCAGCAAGACGTTCAGGTCGGGTTCTGACGCAATACTCATACCCAGATTGATTGCCGTGAAGGTCTTGCCCTCGCCAGGTTTTGCGCTGGTGATCATAATAACATGGCTTTTTGGCGTTTTAACGCCCGTGCGCGGAAACGCATTCAGCAGCAGCGGCCGCTTGATCACCCGAAACTCTTCCGAAATGCGATTGCCGAGGCCTTCCGGCGAGACATAGCCTTCGCTATAAAGTTTGCGCAAATCAATATGCAAAAACTTTGAATCATTGGGATCAGCAGGGGGAACTGGTGCGCGTACAGGCTTAACGGGCTGTTGCGCGCCAATCGCGCCTGAGGGGGCGCTCGCCCGTGCGGCAGCCGGGTAAGGCGCGCTGGGCGCAATGGGCTCGCCTTGCGCCTGTATCACCGGAGCGGACGCGGGCGCACCGCCTGATGCGCGCAACCGTTCGGCGACACGCTGAGCCAGATCAAGCCTTTTGTTATCATCCGCCATTCTATACGGCCCCGCCAAAGAGAGACGAAAAAGACCCGCCGCCAAGTCTGCCGGCGATATTGACCAGATATGGGCCTATCGTCACAACAACAAACAGCGACGCCATCAGGCCGCCGCTGGCAAGTCCGAATTTCCAGTAATCGCGGCGAATTTTCAGTTCCTCCGCTGCGCTGCGCTGTAACGAAATCCGTCCGAGGACAGGAAGGTTGAAGGCTTTTCCCAACTGGGCAGACGAGACAAAACTGTCATTGAGCGTAACCAGCAGAAATGCGACGCCGCCTCCTGCCGCCAGACCGGCAAGGAGAGAAATAATATACAGCAATGGCCGGCTGGGCGAGGCCGCGGCAATTGGAAGCTGTGGCGGATCAACGACGCGGTACTGGACTGCGCTGCTGCTGGCTTCCTGCGCCTGGGAGATGCGCGCGGATTCGCGGCGCGCCAGCAGTTCTTCGTAATTTCCCTTCAATACGGAATAATCCCGGTCAAGGTCGGATAATTCCGCTTCTATGCGCGGCGCCGTTTGCGCCAATTGACGATTTTTCTCAACCACCAGTTCGGCCTCGGTAACCCGTCGCTGCATGCTGGCAACATTGGTTTCCGCCTCCACCAGCAGCATTTTTATGTTCTGGTAAAGCGGGTTGCTGGCGCCGGTGCTGCTTGACGGCCCTTCCTTCTCTTTTTGAGCTTTCAGCGCCGCGATCAGGCGTTGCAGAGAAAGCACGTCCGGATGTTTGTCCGTATACTGAAGTTTTAGATTGTCAAGATTTTGTTCGGCCATGGCAATGCGCCCTTCCAGCGTATTGCCGTTCTGGCGGATGGCCATCATCATCAGCGGATCGGAAGCATCCACCTGTTGCGGGATGGTGTTAAGCTGCCGGCTTAATTCATCACGCCGGATTTCGGCGTCCTGTAATGCGATCTGGGCGGCACGCAGTTCTGCCAGGCCTTCCTCCAGCTTGGCTGCATAGCTGCCATTGACCAGATACTGGCCATTTTTGACCTTGAACTCGGCGAGCCGCTGTTCAGCCTGCCGCAATTGGCGCTCATATTCCGCGATTTGTTTTTCAATGAACCCGCGCGCCGATTCCATATCTGTGCGTGACTCGCCAAGATTATTTTCAACAAAGATTGTTAAAATCGACTGCACCACAGATTGCGCCTGGCGCGGGTTGGTGTGGCTGTAGGCAATACTGAACAGATTCTTTGTCTGGGCAGTAATGGAAATATCCCGGGCCAGGCCTGCAAGCAGGGCTTCCACTTCATCTGGCTCTGTTGCGGTCAGGTCCAGGTCATTCATGCGCATGACCTGCTCCAGGTTTGGGCGGCTGAGCAGCGTGCGCTGCATGATTGTAACTTCCTGATCCAGGTTGTTCTCAACCGCAATACCCTTTAGCAACGGCGCCAGAAGGCTGCCCGTATCAACATAGATACGCGCCTCTGATTCAAATTTATCAGGAAGCAGGATGACGAAGATCCAGCCGGTAATGCTGACAGCCCAGGCAATTATGAGCGATAGCCAGCGATAGCGCCACATCGCCTTGGCGTAACTCAGGACTTCTGTAATAATTTCATTCATGGCTGCAATCAGAATCTCAAGTTAGGCAGTTACTATTGGCGTATACCGGAGGGTGCGGGGACCACCGGAAGATGGCAACATCCTCCGGCGGAAAAATTCAGAACCAGCTCTGGGGGATAATCAGAACGTCACCAGGCATGAGAGGCACATTGGCGCTGACATCGCCGCCCTTGATCAGATCGTCCAGACGCACCCGGAATGAACCCTGACCCTGGCGGACCAGCACAGTGCGATTGCCGGCGGCAAATTCGGTCAGCCCGCCAACCTCAATCATCACGTCAAGGGCGGTCATTTTCTCATTATACTGAACTGCGCGCGGTTCCGCCGCTTCACCGACCACCCTGATCTGCTGATCATAGGGCCCGACAAAGCCGCCCATGATGACAGAGACAACCGGGCTCTGCACATATTGCTCAAGCTGCTTTTCGATTTCCCGGGCCAGCAGCGTCGGAGTCTTTCCCGCAGCCTGCAAATCCTCGATCAGCGGCACCGTGACCTTGCCGTCGGGGCGCACCGTAACCGAAGTGGTCAGCTCAGGATTGCGCCAGACAAATATCTGCAAGGAATCGCGTGGCCCGATAATATAATTGGGTGTCGATTCCGGTGCGTTCTGTCCGGCGCTGCCAGCCTCCGGCAGGCCCGAACAGGCGGGCAGCAGGGCCAATAGCAGCATTCCCGTGGCAAGGGCCAGCGGCCCCTTAAATCTTGAAATAAACAAAGCAATTCTCCCTGGCGCGATGTTGCGAAGCGCAGAAGCCAACCCCCCTCCCGGCGCAGCAAGCCTCTACATTAACCCCATTATGTTAATACTAAGTTTAGCAGATGTGTATGGTTAACTTGTCAGCATCACAGCAAAAAACACAATATTAGTGACAATCAAACGGTAATTTGCGTCCGCGCATCTGACATGCCGGGGGTATAATCGGGGTTACGCCACCTGCTGCTTATATTGTGCTTCCACGAACTGGGAATTTATTGCTTTGAGGGCGCTTACTGCGGTGTTTTGGGCATATTTATTTCTATGTCTGCGTTATTTTTGTCACAGAAAGCAATACAAGGTGCGCCTTTTGATTTCGGCGCGCCATTATCGAGTGCCTCCTGAATGCGTTCCGGGGTCCAGAATGTTTCTTCCTTGGCCTGATTTTCCCGGATTTCATGCTTGAGTATGGCCCCCAGCGCCGCCTCGGGCGTTGAATCGGCGGTTGCGGCGGGAGAAGCTGTTATTGCCCGGGGACCGGGCACCTCATGTGTTGGCGCGACGCTTGCCGGCAGGGGCGTGGCTGCCTTGACCCGGCTCGTTTTTTCCTGTGTTTTCAATTGCCTGGCAGGCAAGGCGATGGCGGGTTCCGGCTTGTGTTCGGTTTGGGGCCTGGATGGCGCCGGGGCAGGTGCCGCCTGGTCAGTTGTCGCGCCAATTTGCATCTTGCCGGACAAAAGTTGATCCAGTGTCGCCAATTCAGTCCGGACCTGCCGCTCCACGATCGTGCGGAGCGCCCCCCACTGCGCCGTAACCTGATCCGGCCAGGCCAGAAATCCGCCCCCAAGGATGAGTGCAAGTACAACCACAAAGCCAGACAGTTTGCGCATGGCCAGAATATTCCTGATGCAACGGGGCTTGAACCTATCACTATTGAGGCGTACCGCCAAGCGGACAACTAGCGCGGCCAGCGCACGATGCGGGCGGGCAGATCGTCAATATCGATACCGGTTTCGCTGACAATGCGGCCAAGCACAGACTTGCCGGACCGGTGCACAGCCTCACGGTCGCCGCACACCAGATGGTGCCATTGGGGTAGCGGCTTGCCTTCCGCAAGCAGGCGGTAGGCGCAACTGGACGGCATCCAGCTCTTGACGCGATCAATATTTTCCGGCGTTAAAACCACACAGTCCGGGACCTTTTTCTGGCGGTTGCGATAATCCCTGCACTGGCAGGCAGATGTGTCCAGCAGGGCGCAGGCCACATCCGTGTAATGAATTTTTCCGGTGTCTTCGTCTTCCAGCTTAACCAGGCAGCATTTTGCGCATCCGTCACAAAGCCCTTCCCATTCTTCGGAAGACATCTCCGCCAGGGATTTACGCTGCCAATAGGGTTTCTGCGTCATGCGCCGGATTGTCCGGGGAACAGTTCATCCAGAAAACCGCCCAGATTATGCGTCACATAATGAATATGAGATGCGTCAGGATCGGGGTCCGGCCCGCTCCATTCCGGTTTTCCGGCTGCCAGGATTGTCACCATGCCTAATTTGAAAGCGGGCAGCAGATTTTTGGCGCTGTCATCAATCATCACGGCGTCACTGGCGCGCACACCCGATGCCGCTATCACATGATGATAGGCGCCGGCATGCGGTTTCGGAACATAACCTGTGGCGGCGATATCGAAAATGCACTCGAAATGGTGAGACAGTTTCAGACGGTCCAGAACATTTTCCGCATGGCGCACGGTGCCGTTGGTAAATATGATCTTGCGGCCCGGCAGCCTGGACAGGGCGCCGTCCAGCCTTGGGTCATGCATCAGGGCGCTGACGTCAATATCATGCACGAAATCCAGAAAAGGTTCGGGTGGCATGCTGTGTTCCGCCATCAACCCATTCAATGTGGTGCCATGGCTGTTCCAGTATGATTTTTGCAGTTTCCGGGCCTCTGTCTCACTTACCCCCAGATAGCGGGCGATATAGGCGGCCATCCGCACATCAATCTGCGCGAACAGGTCAGTGTGGGCGGGATACAAGGTATTGTCGAGATCAAACAGCCATGCCCGGGCCTGGGCAAGCTGTGACGCGATATTTGACGGAACATATGGTTGCATGCAGGGACATTCCTCCTGCCGGTGAACTCTGTCAAGCACAGGATTTCGCGCCGTAATCAGCCGTTAACCCCGGCTGTGCTAGATATTGTCACGCCAATACAAACCATTAGGCCGGGCGGTCAAGATGAGCGCACACTATCCCATACTCTCGGCGGCCTTCTGGCGCCGGTCAGGCAGCGCCGGCGGCGCGCCGGAGGGGGATATTTATGAAGTTGATGCGCTTGGCGGGATCGCCGCCTATCCCGGCCCGGCTATTTTGTTTGCCGAAGGCGGCAGGGTTCTGGCCGCCAATGCGGAAGCCGCAAGGCTGCTGAAGGCGAATGACGCGCAGACGGCGCCGGAGATGCGTATATTGCTTGCAGGGGTGGCGGCAACCGGCAGGCCGGCTGTCGGGCAGATTTTCCTGCCATCCGATCCGCTTACCGGCGCGCCGCAGGCGCTATATTATTTAACGGCGCTGGCGCTGGCGCCGTCCAATCTTCCGGTTGATCAGCATACGCCGCATAATCGCCGTGTCATGATGCTGGCGCGCGATGGCAGCGCAGAATATGCCATGCGTAACGCGCTGATCGAGTCGCGCGAATTGTACCGCGATCTGTCACATTGCTCATCGGATTTTTCCTGGCAGACGGACGAGAACGGCGCCTTCACCTATGTCAGCCTCAAGGGCGCGCTGGGATATAGCGCGCAAGCGCTTAACGGGCGGCGCAGCCAGGATATACTGGTCGAACCGGACGGTGCGGCGGGTACAAACCCGTTTATGGCGCGCGAACCGGTGGAAAATATCGAGATTACCATACTCGATGCGGATGGCGGGCGCCGCTATTGCCGTGTGGATGCGGTTCCTGTTTACGACCGCAGCAATCACTGGCGCGGCACGCGCGGCGTCAGCACGGATATTACCGAAGCAAAACTGCACCGGCAGACACTTGAATTTATGCGCCAGCGCGAGGCGCAGGTGCGCGCCATTGTGGACGCCACCCATCACAGCCTCGATCCGGCAAAGGCGTTCGGAGATGCCGCAGCGCTTCTGGCCAATTCGTCCGCAGCACATTATTGCGCCATTCTGGGTTTTGATAACAAGCGGCGTATGCGTGTGCTGGGCGAATTCGGCGCGGTGCAGGACCAGCCCGGCGCCGCCGCGTTGAGCCGCATTGAAGTGGTCATTCTCGAATCACAGACAGGCAATGACACGGCGCCGATACAATTTTCGGAAGACGGGCAGCTGCACCAGATCACATGCGTATCACATGGCGGCGCGGTGAATGGCGCGATCTGGATTAAATGCCATGAAGGCGAATCCGGCGAGACGCCGCCGCCCGGGCAGGATGCGGAACTGCCCTCGCTGGTTGCATCTGTTGCCCCCCATATGGGCATGGCGATCGCGCATGACAATCAGATGCGGCAGCTGGCGGAATTATCCCGCACCGATGAGCTGACGGGATTGCTCAACCGGCGCGCCTTCATGGAAGATCTGTATAAGCACCATGCGCATCTCTACCGTGGCTCGCGCAAGGGCGCGCTGCTTTATATTGATCTGGATAATTTCAAGCCGGTGAACGACCGTTTCGGGCATGCGGCAGGTGATGCGGTGCTGAAACAGTTTGCCAATATCCTGCAAAACCACAGCCGCATCGGCGATCTGCCTGCGCGTCTGGGCGGCGATGAATTCGCCATCTGGCTGGAGGAAACCGATGAAACCGGCGCAAGCGTCAAGGCGCTAAACCTGATTAATGAAGCAAAATCCCTGCACAGGCTGGCAGGTATTGACGCGCCCGCAGACATGCCGCCATTGGGCCTGTCAATTGGAATCGCCATTGCGGACCCGCAGTTTTTTGAAGAACTGCCGCAGCTCATCAATCGCGCGGATGAAGTCATGTATCAGGTGAAACGCCAGGGTAAGGGTACGTTGATTATCGCGCCTTCCGCCGGGCAGCAGCAAACCAGAAAAAAAGTTGATGGATAGGGGTCTGCCGATGCTAAAAAAACTGCTCAGCCATTTGCCATTTGGACGAAAGCTTCCGGAAAATCTTGAATATGATGTGGCGCGTGAGGCGCTGGAAAGCAAAAATCTGGCATTGCGGACGGAACTTGCGGGACGCGCCGATTCTCCGGCCGAGATGCTCTATTATCTTGCCGGTGATGAATCCGGGCAGGTCCGCCGCAAGGTGGCCAAAAATCCCCATACGCCGATTCAGGCGGATGAAATACTGAGTGATGACAAGGATGATGAAGTGCGCTGTGAACTGGCGCGCAAAATAGCCAGGCTTGTGCCGGGCCTGCCGGAGGATGCGCAGGTGAAACTGCGCGAGCAGATGGAGGCCATACTCGACAAGCTTGCCTCTGACCATTTGCCGCGCGTGCGCCAGATCGTTGCAGAAGAAATCAAGCACGCAGACAATGTTCCCAAGCGCATAGCGATGCGGCTGGCCATGGATCTTGAGGCGGTTGTGCGCGCCCCTATTCTGGAATATTCGCCGCTGCTTTCGGACAATGATTTATTGCAGATCATGGCCAGCGGCATTGTCGATGGCGCAATGGCCCCGATTGCCAATCGCCAGAATGTCAGCGAGCCGGTGGCGGACGCCATCGTCGCCTCGCTGGATGTTTCGGCAGTGGCTTCGCTGCTGGCAAATAAAAATGCCCAGATACGCGAGGAAACACTGGACGCCATTATTAATCAGGCGGAGGATATTCACAGCTGGCACAAACCAATTGTGATGCGTCCGGAACTGCCCCTGCGCGCCGTTCGCCGGGTGGCGGGGTTTGTTGCGTCATCGCTGTTGAATATTCTGCTGACGCGCGATGATCTTGATCTTGACAAGGATACGGCTGAGTATCTGAAAAAATCTATCAGGGAACGGATTAAAAAAGAAGAGTCTCTTGGCGCGCAGGATGAAGAGGCGCTGGGGCTTAGCGCCAGACAGGCGTTTGATTCCGGGCTTCTGGGGGATGCGGAAATTTCTGCGGCGGCAACCGGCAGGCGCAGCGAATTTGTTATCGAAGCCCTGGCGTTGAAAAGCAAAATCCCCGAACCGCTGATCCGCCGGATTATCGAAGCGCGCAGCGGCAAGGCCATCACGGCCGCGGTATGGCGGGCAGGACTGTCCATGCGCACCGCGCTGGAGGTGCAAAAAACCCTGGGCCAGGTCGCACGGCAGGATCTGGTGCTGGCGCGTAACGGTGTTGATTACCCTATGGATGCGGAAGAAATGCGCTGGCATCTGAAATATTTTGATGTGCCTCTGTAGATCTGCGCTTGTAATTGACGCACTTTTCGCCGCAGCATAGTCTCACAATGTGAAATTATGAGGCGGCAGGAACATGGACATAAGGGGCAAGGTTGCGATCATTACGGGTTCGGCTGTGGGTCTTGGCGCGGCAGTTGCGGTGAAACTCGCAGAACGCGGCGTCAATGTGGTGATCAATTATTCCAAAAGTGAAACAGAGGCGCGCGAAACAGCCGGGCAATGCGCGGCCCTTGGCGTGGAAACGCTGCTGGTAAAGGCCAATATCGGCGAGGATGCGGATTGCCGCCGCCTGGCCGGGGAAACTTTGGATAAATGGGGCCGCATTGACATTCTGGTGAATAATGCCGGAACCTCCGTGTTCGCGGACCATCGGGATCTGGAAGCTTTGTCTGCGGATGATTTCCATTATATCTACGGGCTGAATGTCATCGGCCCCTATCAGATGACACGGGCAGTGGCGCCCGCAATGAAAGCGGCGGGCAAGGGGGCCATCGTCAATGTATCCTCCATAGCTGCGGTTGTGGGCATTGGCAGTTCCATCGCTTATGCGGCATCGAAGGGCGCGCTCAACACCATGACCCTGTCGCTGGCGCGCGCGCTGGCCCCGGAAATCCGGGTAAATGCGGTTTGTCCCGGTTTTATCGGGACACGCTGGTTTTCCGATCGTCTGGATGCAGAAGGATATCAGGGCATGCTGGATACGCAACGCAAGATCACGCCATTGAAGCGCGCGGGCACGCCAGAGGATATTGCCGATTCCGTGGTGTTTTTCTGCGCCGAAGGGGCCGAACATATTACCGGCGAAACCCTGATCACGGATGCAGGCATGCATCTGAACATGGCGCCGCTCACCGCGCGCTGAACCAGAGATGAATCCCATGACGCCAGATGCGTTGAAGGCGGAGGTTTGCAAGAGCATAGACGCGATGCGCGGCCCGCTGGTGGAAATATCGCGCAGCATTCACGCCAACCCGGAACTGGCGTTTCAGGAGCGTCACGCACATGGGCTGCTGACTGGCGCCTTACGTGATGCGGGCCTAAGCGTTACACCGGGCGCCTATGAGTTTGAAACCGCCTTTGAGGCGGAGTTCGGCGCGGCGGCGGGGCCGCGCGTGGCGCTGCTGGCTGAATATGATGCGCTGCCGGGCATCGGCCATTCCTGCGGGCATAATCTGATCGCCGCCTCCGCCCTGGGGGCGGCCCTTGCACTGCACGGCGTTGCAGGGAGGCTTCCGGGCAGGGTGCGGCTGCTCGGCACGCCTGCGGAGGAAAGCGGCGGCGGCAAGGAGCTGATGGCGCGCCGGGGAGCGTTCATTGGTGTCGATGCGGCCATGATGATCCATCCCGCCGGCGTCAATCTCGCAACCATGCCCTCGATCGCCTGGTCGGAAGTGATGGTTTCCTACCGGGGCGTTTCCTCGCATGCTTCGGCCATGCCGGAACGCGGCGTCAATGCGCTGGATGCGCTGATCACCGCCTATAATTCCATTGCCATGCTGCGCCAGCATATCCGCGCGACCGAGCGCATTCACGGTATTATCCTGAAAGGCGGCGATGCGCCGAATATTGTTCCGGAAATTGCCAGCGGGCATTTTTATATCCGCGCCAGGGACATGAAAGACCTTGCCGCTTTGCGGCCTCGTGTTCTGGCCTGCTTCGAGGCCGGCGCCCGCGCCGCCGGCGCCACATTGAGCGTGGAGTGGAGCGATGTGGATTATCTGGAATTGCGGACCAACTGGCCCATCGCCAACCGGTTTCAGAAGAATGGCGAAGCGCTGGGGCGGGTCTTTACTCCACTGGAGAAATTGCCGTCCAGCGCGAAAGGCAGCACGGATATGGGCAATGTCAGCTATCTGACGCCCGCGATTCATCCGATGCTGGCCTGCGCGCCGCCGCATGTGTCGATCCATAATCCCGAATTCGCGAAATATGCGGGAAGCGAGAGCGGTGATGCCGCAGCCATTGACGGGGCCAAGGCGCTGGCGATGACGGCGCTGGATTATCTGTTCGACGCGGGTCTGCGCGATGAGGCAAAGCAGGCGTTTGAAAAAGCAAAACAGATCAGCGCCATCGAGAAAGCTCCGGCAGAGAATGAACGGGAAGGCCGGCAGTAGCGCCAGCCTTATCCAATGATCAGTAGGCTGAATATCGCGGCCCTCAACTGCCCGGCTTTGGCATGGATTTCACCGTTCCGTCATAGGCGGCCAGCCCCGCCTCCGCGCGATCCTTATATTCCTTGTTAAGGCGCATATCGACGGAAGCGGTGATGGGGTCAATTCCCCCCACGAATTTATTTTTACGTATATTAATTTTGTCGAGAATGACGCTTCTATGGCTGAACAGCCAGCGGCAGCAGCGATTGGCATCGTCATAGATGAACCAGTTATTTTCAAAATTTATTTCATGCACGCCGCCCGGCACGATGCGGCTGGGTTCATCCGCATAGGCTATAAAATTATGGTTCTGCGTCTTGGGTCCAAGCTGAAGCACACTGTTTTTAACCGTAAGCTTGCCGCCCCCATAGGCGTTTATGGCCGCGCCGCTATTACCTCCCAATGCGGCAATAATACTGCCTTCCACCAGAGTGGATTTGGCGCCGGTCTTCAATAGATGACCATCATTGGCGGCAAGTATTTTTACATTGCGCAGGATCGCACTTTCGCCGCCATTTATGTAAATGCCATGCGCATGGCCGGCCTTTCCATTTCCCGAAAACAGCGAATCCTCGATTGTCATCACGCCGCCATTGGGGGATACACGGCCCAATATCCCATTCTCGCTATCAAGACAGATGATGTCCTTGATCAAAAGATTTATTGCTGTTGGCGCTACGCGGATACAGGCCCCGTTTCTGTCAGGTACGGAAATTCCGCTGATTTTCAACCCCTGGACCGTAACCTCCGGTGCATGCAGATCAATAGCGGCTTTGCCGTTACAGGCAATTTTTTTGAGATGGGCGCGGCTTCCATCGGCGCCGGTCTTGCCCACCAGTTTCATCGATTTCTTTATCAATATGCAGTCAAAATAATCGCCCGGCTCCAGGGTGATGGTTCCCCCTTCGGCAACAAGCCTGACGGCATCGGAAAATTTTTCTGCGTCACATCCGCGTGCGCACATGGATATGTTCTTTTTCAAAGCGCTGGATGCAGGCGCGCTGTGCGCAGGCGCAGTCTGGAGCGGCGCCGCGGGGGCAGCATTTGCAACCGGGCCGGTAATTACCGTTCCCACCGGTGCGGTGCGGGCCTCCAGAACGCGAATGCGGGATTTGATATCGGCCATGTCTTTTTCAAGCGCGCCGATGCGTAACATCACCGCGTCGATGACATTTTTTAAATCCGTGCGTATGGCGTCAATATCGGCCTGTGATGCAGGCTGGGTCCGCGGCGTGGCAAGCTGGTTACGAATATTCTGCGCGCGTTCGGTATCCGATGTCTGGGCGAATGCGGGATGGCAGTGGATCAGCACAAGCAGCAGCACGCATGCCCGCATCACTGCAGGACCCACGCTATGCTCCCTGTTTTCACGCCGTCTCATCGAACAGTTCACGCCCTATCAGCCAGCGGCGGATTTCACTGGTGCCCGCGCCGATTTCATACAGTTTTGCATCGCGCAACAGGCGGCCAGCCGGATAATCATTGATATAGCCATTGCCGCCGAGGATCTGGATGGTTTCCAGCGCCATCCAGGTCGCCTTTTCCGCAGCATACAGAATAGCGCCCGCCGCGTCCTTGCGGGTTGGGCCGCCACGGTCGCAGGCTTTCGCCACCGCATAAACATAGGCGCGCGTCGCATTCATTGTGGTGTACATGTCGGCCAGCTTGCCTTGCATAAGCTGGAATGTTCCGATGGGCTGGCCGAACTGTTTGCGTTCATGAATATAGGGCAGGGCGACATCCATGCAGGCCTGCATGATGCCCACGCAGCCCGACGATAGCACGGCGCGCTCGTAATCCAGGCCGCTCATCAGGATATTGACGCCCCTGCCTTCGCCGCCCATGACATTTTCTTCGGGAACTTCGCAATCCTGAAAAATCAGTTCGCAGGTGCCGGAGCCGCGCATGCCGAGCTTGTCCAGTTTAGGCCCGGTGGAAAATCCCTTGAAGCCGCGCTCGATGATAAAGGCGGTAATGCCGCGCGGCCCGGCCTTGAGATCGGTCTTGGCATAGACCACAAGCACATCGGCGTCAGGCGCATTGGTTATCCAGAATTTGCTGCCATTGAGAATATAACGGTCGCCGCGCTTTTGCGCGTGCAGCTTCATCGACACGACATCCGAACCGGCTTCTGTTTCACTCATCGCCAGCGAACCCACATGTTCACCGCTTATCAGACGGGGCAGATATTTAAGTTTTTGCGTATCGCTGCCGGCACGGCGTATCTGATTGACGCATAAATTTGAATGCGCGCCATAAGAAAGCCCTACGCTGGCGGAACCCCGGCTGATTTCTTCCATCGCGACGGCATGGTGCAGATAGCTCATGCCGGCTCCGCCATATTCCTCCTCGACGGTGATGCCGAGCAGGCCAAGCTCTCCCAGGCGCGGCCACAGATCGCGGGGAAATTCGTTGCTGCGGTCAATTTCGGCGGCGCGCGGGGCGATGGCGCTGGCGGTAAATGCGGCTATGCTGTCGCGCAGCATGTTGAC
This sequence comes from Pseudomonadota bacterium, assembly GCA_049323435.1. Lineage (GTDB taxonomy): Bacteria > Pseudomonadota > Alphaproteobacteria > UBA11222 > UBA11222 > UBA11222. Next base: position 17,825 of record JBMOMX010000013.1, on the reverse strand, counting down.
GGTTTCGCCAAGATCGAAATCGAAAGGCGGCAAGCGGTTTAAATTCATCTTCCTATCCTGTCACCCGAGTGAAGCAATTACAGTAATAACAGCGTAGCAAGCCCCAGAAACGCGAAGAAGCCTACCACATCGGTCACGGTGGTGACCATAACCCCCGACGCCATGGCCGGGTCGATATCCAGTCGCTCCAGCGCCAGCGGCGCCAATACCCCGGCAATGCCCGCCGCCAGCAGATTGATCAGCATTGCCGCCGCCAGCACCAGGCCGATGGCGGCACTGTCGAACCACAGGCCGCCAATCGCCCCCATGATCAGGGCGAACAATACGCCATTATAACCCGCCACAAAAACCTCGCGGAATACGATGCGCGCGGCGTTTGCGGCGTTCATCTCCTTGGTGGCGATGGCGCGCACGGCGACAGTCAGGGTTTGCGTGCCCGCATTGCCGCCCATGCTGGCGACAATCGGCATCAGCACGGCCAGTGCGACAATTTCCTCGATGGTGGCCTCGAACTGCGCGATTACCAGCGACGCCAGTATCGCCGTCAGCAGATTGACCAGCAGCCACGGAAAGCGCCGCCGGGTCGTGACCAGCACCGAATCCGATAGGTCGGTCTCCGTGACGCCGCCCAGGCGCAGAATATCCTCTTCGGCTTCTTCGCCGATCACGTCCACCACGTCGTCCACCGTGATCACACCGACCAGACGCTCGTCCTCGTCCACAACAGCGGCGGAAATCAGCCCATACTGGTTGAAAAGATAGGCCACTTCCTCCTGATCCATCGTGGCCGGGATCAGGGTTTGCTCGCGTTCCATGATCTCGCTCATGGGGACGTGCCGCCGTGTGCGCGCCACCCGGCTCAGGGATACGGTGCCAACCAGATGGAAAGACGGATCGACGATGAAAATTTCATAGAAATCATCCGGCAGATCATCGACCGAGCGCATATAGTCGATCGTATGCCCGACCGTCCAATAGGGCGGCACCGCGACAAGCTCGGATCGCATCAGCCGCCCAGCCGTGTCTTCCGGATAGCTGAGGCCTTTTTCGACCGGCGCCCGCTCAATGCGGGGCAGCAGGTTAAGCACTTCGGCCTTGCGCGCTTCACTCAGATTTTCCAGCAGATAAACGGAATCGTCAGTCTCAAGCGCAGCGACGGCGGCGGCCAGGGCTTCGCTGGACATGGCGGCGACCACCCGGTCGCGCAGGCTCTCATCCAGTTCCGGCAGCACTTCGGGATCAAGTTGCGGCCCCAGAATATCAAGCAGTTTGCGCCGCTGCTTGCCGCGCAGCAGACCCAGAAGATCGCTCATATCCGCAGCATGCAGCGGTTGAACAAGTTCCAGTACTGCGGGTTTGTCGCCTGCTTTTATGGCGTCGGTTACGGCCTGAATAAACGCGGCATTGAGCGCATGCAACTGATCACCGGCTGCGGGTGTTTCGGTTTCGGTCCGCGTATCTGTGGAGGCCGTATCCTGCACCAGCCGCTCTCCGATAGAATAGAGGTTGCGTTGAATAGTGTGAGTATCTTCGTCAGTTCCCCAGCGCCCAGGATGCGGCTTCGGGTGGCTTTGCCGCCAGAAGCCCGCGCCAGCCTTTGCCTGAAGGCCAGGGCCGGCATAGGGACATAGGGTGGTGCGGTCGAGAAGACTCGAACTTCCACGGGTTTTACCCCACAGCGACCTCAACGCTGCGCGTCTACCAATTCCGCCACGACCGCATTCAGTGGGGGAAGTAGCAAATTGCGCACTGTTTCACAAGCCGCATCTGCCCTTCTGACCAGAATCGGATCAGACGGAATCGCTTAAGGGCTGTCTGGTCTGATCCGGACAGGGTCAATCCGATAATTCGGGTCAATCAGATGCCGCCGCCATCCGTGAAGGTGTCAACATGAATGCCGCATTCCGTCTTATCCTGGCCACGCCAGCGGCCGGAACGCGCGTCTTCGCCTTCCGCCACCCGTGATGTGCAGGACATGCAGCCAATGGAAAGATAGCCATCACGGACAAGAGGATGGGCCGGCAGATGATGTTCCACCATATAGCGATCCAGATCCGCCTGCGACCAATCCGCCAGCGGATTGATGCGATAGCGCGTGCCGACCATTTCAATCATATCCATGGAGGCGCGGCTTTCAGTCTGAAAGCGCTTGCGCCCGGTGATCCAGGCGTCAAACCCTTCCATGGCCCGCGCAAGCGGGACGGTCTTGCGAAAATTGCAGCAGGCGTCCGGATCTTTTGACCATAGATCGCCTTGAGGGTCGCGTGCGGCGCGGTCTTCCGGATGCGGTCCAATAGCGCGCAAATCCGTCAGTCCCAGCACATCCTGCAACCGGTCACGATAGCGCAGCGTTTCACCAAATAATTTTCCCGTATTCAGAAACAGAACCGGCGTGGCTGGATCAATGGCCGCGACAATATGCAGCAATACGGCGGATTCAGCGCCAAAAGAGGACACAACGGCAATACGCCCGGCAAATTCCTGCCGGATCAGTGTCCGCAGCAGTCCAGGACCATCTTCATGCGCCGTGGCGCGCTGAAGTCTGTCAAGCCGCGGTGGAACGGGTTTTGTAACACTCAAAGCCATGGCGCCTATTTAACACCTAAAATTATGTTATATAATATAACAATACACAATATGGTGTGAATTTATTTAATGTCAATTTAATTACGTAAAATCATGCGGCATTTAACGATGGCTGGACCATTTTAACTGAGGCCTGGCCGCAGTAAGTACGGCTGCAATCAGGGTGAGCGCACCAGGTCAAGGATGGAAACCGCAATGGCCTCGCCCTGAATCATGATTTCTGCCTTTGCAATCAAGCGTTTATTGGCATAGATCAGAACCGGGTCAGTTTGCAGGGATTCAAGTTCAATCACCGCGCCGCGGCCCATTTTCAGCAATTGATGGATCGGCATGATCGCCTGGCCCAGCACGACGGAAACTTCAATTTTAACATTATCAATCGCTTTCGTTTCCACGAACCGTTTTTCCTTATTCCCTGTTTATATATTAGTGATCATTCCCTATCAGGGTTAGAGAACCGTTAAATTCCCGTGCCAGGCTATTATTTAATATGGGATGGTTCGCAAGCGAGGTGCCGCTGATATGACTGATCTCTGTCCCTTAGATACCCAGGATAATTCATCTGTGGCGCAATTGCCGCCGGTTTTGTGGCGCGTTTCTGAAAGTCCGGTGCCCTATCCCGATGCAGTTGAGTTTATGGAAACACAGATTGCCGGGATTCGGGCGGGTACTGCGTCTGAAATGGTGTGGCTATTGCAGCACCCCCCGATTTATACGGCAGGCACCAGCGCCAGACCGCAGGATCTGCTGGAACCCGGACGCTTTCCGGTTCACGAGACCGGAAGGGGCGGACAATATACCTATCATGGCCCGGGTCAGCTTGTGGCCTATGTGATGCTTGATCTGAACAAGCGCGGGCCGGATGTGCGGAAATTTGTCTGTAATCTTGAAAAATGGCTCAAGGATACGCTGGCGGTTTTTGGTGTGACCGGTGAAACCCGCGAGGGCCGGGTTGGCACCTGGGTGCGCCGCGCCGATAATAGCGGCGAAGACAAGATCGCCGCCATCGGCATAAGGGTGCGCCGCTGGGTCAGCTATCACGGGGTCAGCATTAATCTGAACCCGGACCTGTCGCATTATGACGGTATCGTGCCCTGTGGCGTAACGGAACATGGCGTGACCAGTCTGGCTAAACTCGGCGTCAATATCAGCATGGATGAGCTGGCGGCTGCTATGCAGTCCTGCTTCACGCCGTTATTTGGACCGGTCGCTCCGTCAAATTTCTAGTTTTACATTGATTGTGATCAAGCCTTTTTTTCCCGGTCAGGCAGAGACTGTCCGGCAGTAGCGGGGTGCCCCTTCGCGCGCCGCATCATAAAAGGGCTTGTTTCATGCTAAGTGACCATACCAAAGCGATCATCAAATCTACTGCGCCTGTGCTCCAGAAGCATGGCAAGGAAATCACCGCGCGCATGTATCAGATCGCCTTTACGGCGCGGCCGGAATTCAAACGTTTCTTCGAGAACACCTGGATGAAATATCCGGTCGATGGCGGGCCGCAACCGGCGCGCCTGGCCGAGGCCGTCTGCGCCTATGCGCAGAACATCGACAATCTGGAGGCGCTCAAGGGGCCGCTTGAGCATATCGCGCACAAACATACCAATACACGGGTGATTGCCGAACAATATCCGGTGATTGGCGCCTGCCTGTTACAGGCGATCAAGGATGTGCTGGGTGACGCCGCCAGCCCCGAAATCATGGCGGCCTGGGGCGATGCGTATAATTTTCTGGCGGATATTCTGATCAATCGGGAAAAGGAAATCTACCGCGAGGAAGACGCAAAAATGATCGCAGCCGCAAAATAGTTTTCAAAAAAAGCCGGGCCAATCCGCCCGGCTTTTTGGATGCGCGTAAGGCCAGCCGTTACAAAGTGGCCGCCACTGGCGTGGCGGTCAGCACGGCATAGGCAATCATGAGGGTGGCAACAAGCCCCGCGAAATAGGCCAGGGTGCGTGAGGCAAGCGCGCTGATGCCAGCAATATACAGTACGGCATAGACGATGCGCGCCGCCAGGAACAGTTGCGCGCCCAATATGGTCAGCGGCGTATGCACATTGGCGAGATGCGCAACGATAATCAGCAGCCCGAAGATCAGCAGATTTTCCAGATGGTTCAAATAAGTGCGCCGCGCCCGCGCGCCCCAGCCAGTCACATGCGACGGTTCATCACGATTGCCAAAGCCCCAGGCCATGCCCATGGCCATGACATTGGCGTTAGCCGATGTCATGATCAGCACTATCAGCAGCACCGTGCTCCAGGCTAGCATCGTCAATTCTATGGTCATTTGTTTCCCCCTTAATTTTTGTTGGCGTGGACCCGCGATCATCATGCCCAATATTTGGGCATCCGTAAATTGATTTGCGATTCCATCACAGCCATTGCGAAATAGCGTGGTTAGGTTCTACAATGCCTCATTCCATGGGGAGCCCGTAAGGGTTGAGACGCCGTTTGGCGGACCCTTTGAACCTGATCCGGCTAGTACCGGCGGAGGGATCGGAAGCTGCGGCATGATTGGCCGGACCCGGCGTTCCTCCGTTAAAGCCTGCTTTTCTGGAGAGACGCGCCATGAACATCCACACCAAAGACGCCCGCATAGCCGTGACCACCGGGCCGCTGCCTGCTTCCAGCAAGGTCTATGTGGAGGGGACGCTGGCGGGCGTGCGGGTGCCGATGCGCGATGTGGCCCTGCATGAAAGCGCCCAGGAACCGCCGGTGCGGCTCTATGACACGTCCGGCCCCTATAGCGACGCTGCGGCGGATATTGATATTTACAAAGGCCTGCCGCGCACGCGCGAGGCCTGGGTGCGCGCCCGCGGCGATGTCGAGGAATATGAAGGCCGCGATATGCGTCCCGAAGATAATGGCAATGCGGGAACCGCCCTGGCGGCCGAATTTCCAATCCGGCACCGCCCGCTGCGCGCAAGGGGCGGCCAGGCGGTGACGCAATTCGCCTATGCGCGCGCCGGAATTATTACCGCCGAAATGGAGTATGTGGCGATCCGTGAAAATATGGGCCGCGCCGCGCAAAAGGAAAAGCTCGTGCGCGATGGCGAAAGCTTTGGCGCGGAAATCCCGGATTTCATCACGCCGGAATTTGTGCGCGACGAAATCGCGCGCGGCCGCGCCATCATCCCATGCAATATCAATCATCCGGAACTGGAGCCGATGATCATCGGCCGTAATTTCCTGGTCAAGATCAACGCCAATATCGGCAACAGCGCGGTCGCGTCCTCGGTGGCCGAGGAAGTCGATAAAATGGTGTGGTCGATCCGCTGGGGCGCCGACACGGTGATGGACCTCTCCACAGGCCGCAATATTCACAATACCCGCGAATGGATCATCCGTAATTCACCCGTGCCGATCGGCACCGTGCCGATCTATCAGGCGCTGGAAAAGGTGGATGGCATCGCCGAAAATCTGACCTGGGAAATTTTCCGCGACACGCTGATCGAACAGGCGGAACAGGGCGTGGATTATTTCACCATTCATGCCGGCGTGCGGCTGGCCTATGTGCCGCTGACCGCCAAGCGGGTGACCGGCATTGTCAGCCGCGGCGGGTCGATCCTGGCGAAATGGTGTCTGGCGCATCACAAGGAGAATTTCCTCTATACGCATTTCGAGGAAATTTGCGACATTATGCGCGCCTATGATGTCAGCTTTTCGCTGGGCGATGGGTTGCGCCCCGGTTCGATCGCCGACGCCAATGACGAGGCGCAATTCGCCGAACTGGAAACGCTGGGCGAGCTGACCCGCATCGCATGGGACAAGGGTGTGCAGGTGATGATCGAAGGCCCCGGCCATGTGCCGATGCACAAGATCAAAATCAATATGGACAAGCAGTTGCGCGAATGCGGCGAGGCGCCGTTTTATACGCTGGGGCCGCTGACCACCGACATTGCGCCAGGCTATGACCATATTACCAGCGGCATTGGCGCAGCGATGATCGGCTGGTTCGGCTGCGCCATGCTGTGTTATGTAACGCCCAAGGAACATCTGGGCCTGCCGGACCGTGACGATGTGAAGGTTGGCGTGATCACCTACAAGATTGCGGCGCACGCCGCAGACCTGGCCAAGGGGCATCCGGCGGCGCAATTGCGCGATGATGCGCTGAGCCGGGCGCGGTTTGAATTCCGCTGGGAAGATCAGTTCAATCTTTCGCTTGATCCGGAACGGGCGCGGGAATTTCATGATCAGACCCTGCCGAAAGAGGCGCATAAGGTGGCGCATTTCTGTTCCATGTGCGGGCCGAAATTCTGTTCGATGAAAATCACGCAGGAAGTGCGCGATTATGCGGCCAGCGGCATGGCCGAAAAGTCCGGCGAATTCCGCAATGCGGGCGGCAAGATTTATCAGGCGCTTGCTCGCACCGAGGAGAAAAAGTCGAACGAGGCGCTGTAGCCCTGGATCGCAGCCATGTCGCGGGCGCCCGCCGCCATGCTGGTGTTATGCCTATGGATAAATTCCGCACCCGCATGGGCGGCCTGGTTGCAGACTAAGGGCGAGGGGCTGATCATCAGCTCGCTCAGCAGCTACCATTCAAACGCACGATTTGACCGGCTTGGCTTGCGATCGCCCGGGCGTGACTACCGCAAGCAGGAATTATTCCTATATGGCGAATATGGGCTTGCCGACCGGCTGACGCTGGGCGCGAAGCCTGTTTTTTTCCGGCTGCGAACGGATAATCTCAACAGGGCGGGCCAGCAGGGGATGAAAGGCCTGTCGCAAGTGGAACTGTTCGCCAGAACCAGAATTTTCGTGGGCGATTTCTGGATAGTCTCGGCGCAGGCACTGGTTAAAATTCCGGGCGCAAATTCATTTGACCGGGAGCCATTCATAGAAGCGCCGAGCCGGGATTTGGAGGGCCGCATTCTGTTCGGGCGCAGCGGGCGGCTTGCCAGACAATCCCTGAATCTTGAATATTTTTCTTCCATCGAGGCGGGATATCGCGTCAGGGACAGGAATGCCGCCGGTCAATGGCGCGCTGACGCCACTTTTGGGGTGCGGCCTGTGCAGAAATATCAAATTATTGTGCAGAGCTTTAATATTCTTTCCTCGCGCGGCCCGGATGATTCCGATCCAACAGCCTATGATTTATTCAAGGCGCAGATTTCGACCGTGCGTGATTTGCCGCACGGTATGGCTTTGCAGGCAGGCGTGTCCAGTGAATTTTCCGGGCGCAATATTGGCGCGGGAAATGCGCTGTTCCTGGCGGTCTGGTCACGTTTTTAAGATGGGAAGAGTGAAATGACGCAGAGTAATACCGGGCGGCGGATTGCGGATGTGCCTGTCTCCGCGTTTGCGGCGGTAATGGGGATAGCGGGCCTTGGCGCGGCCTGGCGCAGAGCCGGGCTTGCGTTCGGGGTGGCCCCCTGGATTGGCGAGGTGCTGATTTTTGCGGGCGTGCTGGTATTCGCCTTTATTGCTGCCGCCTATGGCAGAAAGATCATGCATTCCCCGCAATCCATGCGGTCGGAATTTGACGATGTGACCCGCGTTTCGTTTTTTGCCTGTGTGCCGTTAAGCCTGCAATTAGTTGCAGCGGGGGCCATGCCGCTTGATCGCGCTACGGGGGCGATGATGTGGGGCATCGCCACGCTGTTTCAATTCATCCTTGGACTGATTATTGTGCGCCGCTGGATGGCCGGGGGCCATTCCAGACGGTATTTTCAGCCCTCGCTGTTTTTGCCGTCGGCGGGCCTGCTGCTGGGGCCTGCTGCCGCCTTTCATCTGGGATTTTCAGAAGCGGGCTGGATGATGTTCAGCTTCGGACTGTTGCTGTGGATTATTTTTCTCGTGCTGCTGTTCAACCGTTTTATTTTTGATATGCCGTTGGCGGATGCAGAACTGCCTTTATTGGCGATCACGGTTACACCCCCGGCGCTGGCCTTCATGTCCTATACCGCGCTTAATGGGCAGATGCTTGACCCCTTTGCGCGCTTTTTGTTTTATGCAATGCTGTTTTTTCTGATTTTAGTCCTGAGCCATTTTGAACGTATTGTGCGCTCAGGCTTCAGTTTTTCCTGGTGGGCATTAACATTTCCCGCCGCTGCCGCCGCCAGCGCGGCGCTGGAATATCGCATGGCGGCGGGACCGGATTTTCCGGCCGGTCTAAGTATTGCAATACTTGGATTGGCGACGCTGCTGGTCATTTATTGTGCGGTACGCACCTTTATGGGACTGCATTCCGGCGGGTTGTTCCCTGAAATCAAATGATCAGTTCTGACAGGCTGCACATGCCCGCAGCAAGTTCCGCCCATTTTCCGGTCTCACATGTAAAGACGGCGAGTCCGCCCGGCGGCAGGTCCGCGATGAACGGTGAAGGCGCGCCGTTTTGCGCCTTCCATAACATTCTTGCCAGGTCGCAGATGCCGGGCGCGGTGCTGACAAGCAGAACCCGATCGCATTCCGCATCAAGCTTTTGCAGCCGTTCCAGCAGACCATCGCCGCGCATGTCGTGCAGTTTGAAATCATAAACAAGCTTCGGCGTCTTGCCATGCGCATTCTCCAGACAGGGCCAGATAAAGGCCAAGGTCTGGCGCGTGCGGGCGGGTGTGGCGCATAGCGCCAAATCAGGAATATAGTGATTTTTCCGCATGATTTTGCCCAGTTGCATGGCCGCGATTTCACCGCGCGGTGTCAGGGGGCGATGATAGTCTGCAAGACTGGACGCAGCGGCGGCACGGTGCCGGCAACTGCGCAGAAGCAGCAGCTGCTTCATTGCATCTCACTTCCGGATGCTGCGGCGTCAAGCTTTGCGGCTATCAGGGCGCAGGTTTCCTTTATGCCATAGAGTGCAATAAACGAACCCATTCTGGGCCCCTGGCTTTGCCCCAGCAGAACCTCGTACAGGGCCCTGAACCAGTCACGCAGATTTTCAAAACCATGCGCCTTGCCGGTTTCAAACACCAGATTTTGCAGTATTTCGGCGCTGGCGCCGGCATCCATGACCGCCAGCCTTTGCATGAGATCCTGCATCGCCGCCCGTTCCTGATCCGTAGGCGGACGGTATTGCTTCGCTGGAAGCACGAAGTCATGATAATAAGCCACGGCATAGCGCACCATCCGGTCAAGAATGGGATGCGCCGCCGGCTGCACGCCAGGAAGATAGCGCGCGATAAATCCCCATAATGTGGCGCTGTCACTGCTATTACTGGCGCTGGCAAGGTTAAGAAGCATGGAAAATGAAACCGGAACTTCTTCCCTTGGCGGCGCGCCATGATGGATGTGCCACACCGGGTTGGCAATCTGATCGCCCGGCGCTTGTCCGGCATAACTGTCCAGATGTGCGATATATTCATCCACCGCCTTGGGGATCACATCAAAATGCAATCGCTTCGCCGTGCGCGGTTTTTGAAACATATAGAGTTGCAGACTTTCGGGCGAGGCGTAGCGAAGCCATTCTTCAATTGTCAGGCCGTTGCCGCGCGACTTGGAAATTTTCTCACCATTCTCATCCAGGAAAAGTTCATAGCTGAGCGTTTCCGGCGGCCGCCCCTCTATGGCCTTGCAAATGCGGCTGCCCATCTGCACCGAACTGATCAGGTCTTTGCCGGACATTTCATAATCAACGTCCAGCGCCGCCCACCGCATCGCCCAGTCGGCGCGCCATTGTAATTTGCAGTGCCCGCCGGTGACCAAAGTTTCAACCAGCGATCCATCTTCGTCACGATAGATAATACTATCCGTTTCCGGATGTATTTCGACCACGGGCACTTCCAGCACACAGCCGGTTTTTGCGCAGACCGGCAGAAACGGGCTGTAGGTTTTGCGGCGTTCCTCGCCAAGTTCCGGCAGCACCACATTGATGACCGCATCATAATTATGCAGAACCTTGCGCAGCGCCGCGTCGAATTTTCCGGACCGGTACATCTCCGTGGAACTGTAAAATTCATATTCAAATCCGAAAGTGTCCAGAAACGCGCGCAGCCGGGCATTATTATGCGCCCCGAAACTGCTATGTTCCCCAAACGGATCGGGCACATCGGTGAGCGGCTTTTTCAGATACCGGGCCAGCATTTCACCGTTTGGCACATTGGTTGGCACCTTGCGAAAGCCATCCATATCGTCGGAAAAGCAGATCAGCTTTGTTGGCACATCGCTTAGCTGTTCAAAGGCATGCCGCACCATGCTGGTGCGCGCCACCTCGCCGAAAGTGCCGATATGCGGCAAGCCGCTGGGGCCATATCCGGTTTCAAACAGAACATAGCCTTTGGCGGGCATTTTTCCCGCGATCCGCGCCACTACCTTGCGGGCTTCTTCAAATGGCCAGGCTTTGCTGGAAAAATATAAATCGCGGGAAAGACTCATTATTGGCTCTGCTTGATGGAGGATATGCCTATCTATCAGGCCATATCCCGGATTGGGCAAGTCTAAAGCGCAGCCGCCCGTCACGAAACCCTGTCCCTGGCGGGCCTATCCATCAAAAAAATGGCCCCTTTCCGTGGACGGCGGGAAGGGGCCAAAGGACATGTATGGAGTCATGCGTGTACTTGGGGAGTACATTGAGCAATATTGCCCCCTAACAAGGCAGCAGCGAGGCCGGAATAAGGCATTCTCGTGGCAGGGGGTGACGGCTGTCACAAATCCCGCCTTTTGGCTTGGCTGGCTCTTGGCGGCGGGACGGATCCGTGCTTAGCTGCATCACATGTTGGTTAATCGCACATGGATGGCGTCATTGGCGGTAATTCTGGCAGCCATGCTGGCCGGGATGGCGCCCGCACGGGCCGATCAGCGCGATCCTGGCCTGCCCGGCCTGTTTGAACGGCTGATGAATGCTGAACTTCAGCAGGACGAGGCGCGCGCCATAGAGGGGCAGATATGGAACCTCTGGCAACCTTCCGGAAGTGCGACGACCGATCTGCTGCTATCGCGTGTGGATATGTTTATGCGGGAGCAAGCGGCGGATAAGGCAATCTCGCTGTTGAATGAGGTGGTCAGCCTGTCGCCGGAATATGCCGAGGGTTGGAACAAGCGGGCCACAGCCTATTATATGCGCGAGAATTACAAGGCAGCCCTTATGGATGTTGAACGTACTTTGCGTCTGGAACCGCGCCATTTTGGCGCCTGGTCCGGGCTGGGTACTATTTTGCAGGCCATGGGCGAAGATGCGCGGGCCTTGCAAGCCTATAAAAGGGCCTTGAAGATCAATCCCCATTTGTCCGGTATCGCAAAAGAAGCGGCGCTGCTGGAACTGAGTGTCAAAGGGCGCGGGATATAGGCGGGTGCAGTTTTTCAGAGGCCGGGTTTTGATTTCCATCCTGTTATTTCTGGTGGCGCTGACCGGCGGCCTTGTAGGCTACAGCCAATATGCAGCCAGAAGTGCTGTCAAAGCCTATCCTCCGCTGGGCCGCTTTGAAACCATTGACGGCGTCCGGATGCATTATCTCGACAGCGCGCCGGATCAGTCCGGGCGTCAGGCGATTGTGCTGCTGCACGGCGCCAGCAGTAATCTGCGCGACTTCGCCTTCAGTGTTTTTCCGGCACTGGCGCAGCACTATCGGGTGATCGCCATTGACCGGCCCGGACATGGCTATAGCGCGCGCCCGTCGCCGGCAGAGGGTGAGGAATGGGTGACACCTCTGGCGCAGGCCAGGCTTGTGCATGGTCTGCTGGAAAAACTGTCGGTGCGCAAACCGGTTATGGTTGGCCATAGCTGGGCGGGTGCGGTTGTGCTGGCCCTTGCGCTGGAATATCCGGACGACACCGGCGCGGTGGTGATGCTGGCGGGGGCATCGCAACCCTATCGGAGCGATCCCGCATTTCACAATCGCTGGCCGGCCATTCCTGTGCTGGGGGATATATTTGTGCATTCCCTCATTGCGCCTGCTTTTGCGTTTGTGGCGGAACAGTCAGTGGCGCGCAATTTTGCGCCAAATATCCCGCCCGCCGATTATGCCAGCCGCGCGGGTCTGGAATTGCTGATACGCCCGGAAAACTGGCGGGCGAATGCCGAGGATATGCGCAATCTGGCCGGTTTCCTGGCTGTGCAAAAAAACAGATATAGGGAATTACGGATGCCAGTGACGATCATTTCCGGCGAGGAGGACCGCTCGGTCAGCACCGGCAGGCACGCGCTGCGCCTGCATAAACAGGTGGCCGGGTCGCGGCTGATTTTACTGCCTGAAACAGGTCACAATCCGCACCATGCGCATCCGGATGTGGTGATCAAAGCCATCCTGGATATTGCCCGCGAGGCAGAAACGCGCGATTAGCCCCTGTCCGGATCATGGAATTTCCGGGCGCTGCCCGCTGCTGCCGACCATGGCGATATGCAGTACATTGGTTGCGCCAGGCGTGCCGAACGGGACACCCGCTGTGATGACGATGCGCTGCCCGCTGCGCGCAAACCTTTCCTGAAACACCAGCCGCGAAGCCTTGTCCACCATTTCATGAAAATCGCGCACATCGACGGTACACACGCAATGCAGCCCCCAGGCCAGCGATAGCCGCCTTGCCGTACCTATGCGCGTTGTCAGCACCATGATCGGAACCAACGGGCGGGTGCGCGCCACCCGCAGGCCGGTGGAGCCTGAATTGGTATAGCTCACAATCGCGGCGGCATGGACGGTGCCGGCCACGGTATTTGCGGCCTCGGCAATGGCGTCGGCGGCGGTTGACTGGGGCGGGGTGCGCAATCCCGCCACGGCGGCTGCGTAATTGGGATCGCCCTCAACCCGGCAGGCGATTCTGTTCATCATCGCCACCGCTTCAACAGGATATTTGCCCGAAGCCGATTCCGCCGACAGCATGATGGCGTCGGCGCCGTCGTAGACGGCGGTCGCCACGTCGGAAACCTCGGCACGGGTGGGGATCGGCGCCTCGATCATGGATTCCAGCATTTGCGTTGCGATAACCACCGGCTTGCCGGCGGCGCGTGCGGCGCGGGTAATCTGTTTCTGCCAGCCGGGCACATGCTCCACCGGCAGTTCCACTCCCAGATCGCCCCGCGCCACCATGATGGCGTCGCTGGCCTCGATGATTTTTGTCAGATCCTCCAGCGCCGAGGGCTTTTCAATTTTCGCCAGCACGGCGGCGCGCCCAGAAATCAGGCGGCGCGCTTCAGTCACGTCCTCGGCACGCTGCACAAAGGATAGAGCGATCCAGTCCACCCCCAGCCTGGCGGCATGTTCCAGATCGGCCTTGTCCTTGACCGACAATGCGCTAAGCGGCAGAACCACATCGGGGACATTGACGCCTTTGCGCGACATCAGCGTGCCGCCCACCATGACCGTGGTTTCAGTGCGGCCAGGCTGAACGGACTGCACCTTCAGCCGGATACGGCCATCATCAATCAGCAGCGCCGCGCCGGGTGTGAGCGCCTGAAAAATCTCCGGATGGGGCAAGGGTGCGCGCATCTCATTGCCAGCCTGGGGCTCAAGATCCAGTACAAAGCTTTGCCCGGCAGTCAGCACTGCGGCATTACCGGTGATTTCGCCGATACGCAGTTTTGGCCCCTGCAAATCCGCCAATATGCCGATAGGCCGGTCCAGCTCGGCTTCGGCGGCCCGGATCATGTCATACATATGCGTGGCCGCTTCATGGCTGGTATGGCTCATATTGATGCGGAACACATCGGCCCCTGCCAGGAACAGATTGCGGATCATTTCAGGGGTTGCGCTGGCAGGCCCCAGGGTGGCCAGAATTTTTACCTTACGGTCACGGTGCATCTTTTTACGGCTCCAGATTTACGGCAGGAGTATAACCCATGCCCGGGTTAACAAATATTACGCTTTTGCATAAACAGCGGCTGCGGCGCCATTGAAGTGCGAATCATGTAGACTGTTCCCATGTCAGAAAAATTATACGAACATCCGGCTTTTAGCCTGCTCAATACGGAGGGCGATCCGGGTGTGCTGCTGGTGTGCGATCATGCCAGTAACGCCGTGCCGGCGGAATATGACGGTCTTGGCCTGCCGGCCGAGGCATTTACCCGGCATATCGCCTATGATCCCGGCGCGGCAGAGGTAACGGCGGCGCTGTCCGAACGCCTGAATGCCCCCGCCGTGCTGGCGAATTTTTCCCGTCTGCTGATTGATCCGAACCGTGGCGCGGATGATCCGACCCTGGTGATGAAACTTTCAGACGGCGCCATCATTCCCGGCAACCGCCATGCTGATGCAAGCATCATCGCAGCGCGTATCGCGCGCTATTATACGCCCTATCATCAGGCTATTGCGGGCCGGATCGCTGCGGCGCGCGCCCGGGGCGTTCGCCCGGCGCTGCTGTCCCTGCACAGTTTCACGCCGGTATTCCAGGGGCATGTCCGGCCGTGGCAGATCGGTGTTTTATGGGATAAGGATGGGCGGATTGCCCAGCCCCTGCTGGCGTCGCTGCGAAGCGATAAAAGTCTGACAGCAGGGGACAATCAGCCTTATTCCGGTGAACTGGTTGGCGATTGCATGTATCAGCATGGCACCCGTAATGGGTTGCCGCATGTACTGATCGAATTGCGGCAGGATTTGATTGTGGATAAACCGGGTGTCACGTACTGGGCTGAATTGCTGACAGCGCATTTGCGTCCTATATTGGATGCAATAGAGAGGTAGCCAAATGGATAAACCAACCCAAACCGAACTGGAGGCGGCCGCCTTTCGCCGCCTGACCCGGCATCTGGCTGCGCGCACGGATGTGCAGAATATTGATCTGATGATACTGGCCGGTTTTTGCCGCAACTGCCTGGCTGACTGGTATAAGGAGGCGGCAGATGAAAAAGGCTTGAGCCTCAGCCGTGACGATGCCCGCGAAAAGGTATATGGCATGCCCTTTACGCAATGGAAGGCGCAATATCAGACCGAGGCAACGCCCGAACAGCTGGCCGCAATGGCGGCTGCCAAAAAACATGATTGATTTTTTTCAGGAGCAGGAACCATGTCGGACGGAGGCGTGATCGCCGCAGACCAGTTAAAGGCCTTTATTGCGCGCATTGAACGGCTGGAAGAAGAAAAGGCCACCATTGCAGGCGATATCAAGGAGGTTTATTCCGAAGCCAAAGGCAATGGTTTTGACCCGAAAATCATGCGCCATATTGTGCGCCTGCGCAAAATGGACCGCGACGATTATAGCGAGCAACAGGCATTGATCGAACTTTACGCAGCGGCGGTGGGCCTGCCTGGAACCTGAAACCAATGTTAAGGGCGTGGCCCAGGCCAGAAAGCGTCAGGACGAGATTCGGGTTGTGCGCTATGTTCCGGCCAAGGCTGGTAATAGCGCACTATCCAAGCTGTAATTTTATCCTGAGAGGGCGCGAATGACTGCAATAGAGAAATATTCGGGTGATCTGCCGGTTTGGGATCTTGGCGCGCTGTATGGGGGGCTGGACGATCCGAAATTTTCGGAAGATTTTTCCGGGGCGGAAAAAGCCGCCGCATCATTCGCACAGGCCTATCAGGGCAAGATAGCGGGCCTCGATAGTGCGGCCTTTGGTGCGGCCATCCGCGCCTATGAAGCGATCGAAGAAACGCTGGGGCGTATATTGTCCTATGCCTCACTGGTTTATGTCACGCGCATGGATGATCCCGATCTGGCGCGGTTTCAGGCGGATGCACAGTCGCGCGCCAGCGAAATCGCTTCTGTGCTGGTATTCTTTACGCTGGAGATCAACCGGCTGGAGGATGCGCGGATTGCGGAACTGTTAAAGGATCCGGCAGTGGCGCATTATCGTCCCTGGATTGAGGATTTACGCATTTACCGGCCGCACCAGCTTTCGGACGAGATGGAAAAACTGCTGGTGGAAAAAAGCGTCACCGGCCGCGCGGCATGGAGCAGGCTGTTTGATGAAACTATCGCCGGGCTGCGCTTCAATGTGCGCGGCAAGGAGCTGACCGAAGAAGAAACATTACATCTGCTTAGCGAGCCGGACGCCGCCTTGCGCGCAGACGCCGCCGCTGCACTATCGGAAGTGTTCGGGCGCAACATTAAACTGTTTGCGCTGATCACGAATATACTGGCCAAGGATAAAGATATCGAAGATCGCTGGCGGCATTATCCGGACCCGGCGGCGTCGCGGCATCTGTCGAACCAGGTCGAGCCGGAAGTGGTGGCCGCGCTGGTCAGTTCAGTGCGTGACGCCTTTCCGCAATTATCGCATCGCTATTATGCGCTGAAGGCGAAATGGATGGGCAAGGAAAAGCTGGCGTTCTGGGACCGGAACGCGCCATTGCCCAATCAAGGCGACCGGCATATCGGATGGGATGAGGCGCGTACCACCGTGCTTTCGGCCTATGCGGATTTTGCCCCTGAAATGGCCCGGATCGGTCAGGATTTTTTTGACCGGCGCTGGATTCACGCGCCCACGGTTGCCGGAAAAATCAGCGGGGCCTTTTCACATCCAACTGTGCCCAGCGCGCATCCATTCGTGCTGATGAATTATCAGGGCAAGCTGCGCGATGTGATGACCCTGGCGCATGAGCTGGGGCATGGCGTGCATCAGGTGCTGGCGGCAGGGCAGGGCGCGCTGCTGGCCGATACGCCGCTGACCCTGGCCGAAACCGCCAGCGTGTTTGGCGAAATGCTGACCTTTCAGGCGCTGTTGAAAACGGCCAGGACAAAGGCCGAACGTCACGCCATGCTGGCCTCCAAGGTGGAGGATATGCTGAATACGGTGGTGCGCCAGATCGCATTTTATGAATTTGAACGCCGCGTGCATGCAGCGCGCAAGCAGGGCGAATTGACGCCGGACCAGTTAGGTGAAATCTGGCTGGGCGTGCAGTGCGAAAGCCTGGGCCCGTCGATTGATCTGAGCGCCGGATATGAAAATTACTGGTGCTATATTCCGCATTTCATCCACTCGCCATTCTATGTCTATGCCTATGCGTTTGGCGATTGCCTGGTGAATTCGCTGTTTGCGGTTTATTCCAGTGCGGCGGCGGGATTTCAGGAAAAATATTTCGCCATGCTGCGCGCCGGCGGCACAAAACGCCACCGGGAATTACTTGCCCCGTTCGGCCTGGACGCCAGCGACCCGGCCTTCTGGCAAAGCGGGCTTTCCATGATCAGCGGCTTTATTGACGAGCTGGAAGCCGGGCCGGGATAGGGCCTAATGATTTCAGATTATCCATTGACCCCCTCCCGGCCTTATTGGTACCTGCATCTTCAGGCCCCCTTTCAGGGGGAGGAGGGCGATTGCCGCATACTACTCCCTCCCCCTGTAAGGGGGAGGGTTGGGGTGGGGGTCCACTTTTATAGAGAGTGGGGGTCCACTTTTATAGAGAGTGGGGGTCCACTTTTATAGAGAGTGGGGGT
>JBMOMX010000012.1:272948-388370 GCA_049323435.1 Pseudomonadota bacterium | reverse complement strand
GCAGGCGGTTGTTGGGCATCCATAGCGGCGCGGCCAGCAGTTCGAAATTATTGAAGCGCGCCAGAATTTCTTCAAACATGATTTTGATTTCCATCCGCGCCAGCGCAATGCCGAGGCAGATATGAATGCCGGTGCCAAAGCCCACATGCGGGTTGGGATCGCGGCTAATATCGAATTTGAACGGATCTTTGAACATGCGTTCATCCCGGTTGGCGGACATTTCCCAATAGCTCAGCTTGTCGCCCGCCCTGATCCTGCCGCCGGCAATTTCTGTGTCGCGCGTGGCGGTGCGGCGTTTGTAGATAGAGGGCGTCGTCCAGCGGACAATTTCCTCCACCGCCTGGGGCATCAGTTCGGGATGCGCGCGTAATTTCGTCAGCTGGCTCGGATTTTCGATAAAAGCGAGCATGGCGCCGCCAATGGCGCTGCGTGTCGTTTCGGCGCCTGCGGGAAACAGCAGCAGAAAAAAATTGATCAGTTCCAGCGCCGTTAATGGTTTTTCATTGGGGTCGTCGGATCGCGCATGAATGATAGCGGACATGATGTCATTCACCGGCTTTTCGCGCTTCTCCTCGATCAGTTTGCGGCCATAATCGCGGATCAGTTGCAGATATTCACGGCTGATCACGCCATCGCTTTGCTGCATCAAGCCATGATCGATCCATTCTGACAATTGCACGCGGTCTTCTTCCGGCACGCCCAGAATGGTGCAGATCGCCTGAAGCGGCAGTTCGCGCGCCACCTCGGAAATAAATTCGCAATTTTCCGGATTGGGTATGGCGCTCAGGATGGCTTTCGCACGGCGGCGCAAATTCGCCTCCATATCGGCGATGGCGCGGGGCGTAAATCCCTGGCTGACAAGGCCCCGCAGGCGTTTGTGCTGCGGATCGTCGGCATTGTTCATGGCCATGCCCGCATAGGGTTCATCCAGCAGCGAGGTGCCGCCGCCCTTGCGCGGGGGCACTTTGTCGGAGGAGAAGGTGGCGGGGTCGCGCATCACCTTGACGCAATCCTCATAGCGGCTGACAACCCAGAAGCCCTCGCCGCCGGGGCAATATTGCGTCGGTTCATGCCAGTAAATGGGCTGCGTATCGCGCAGTTGTTTAAAAAACTCATGCGGAAAGCCATGCTCAAATGTGGCCCCGCGCGACAGATCAATGGCTTCGCTCATGCTTCCCCCTTACTGATGACGCTGACAGTAATAATTGGCTGTTGCGCATATTCTCACGCATATTACAGTAGATTGATCCGAAGGATAAGACACGCAACTGGCTTTAAGCCAGACGAAAAAAGCAGGGACGGGGATGCAGGCATGAAATTCAGCTTCAGCAATGAACAGGAACAGTTCCGCACCATGTTGCGGCGCTTTCTGGCGGAAAAGTCCCCCCCAGCGGAAGTGCGCCGCCTGATGGCGACGGATGCGGGTTTTGAGCGTGACACATGGCGCAAGCTGAACGCCGATCTGGGCCTGAGCGCGGTGCATATTCCAGAGGCCTATGGCGGGCAGGGCTTCGGCTTTGTCGAACTGGCCATTGTGCTGGAGGAAATGGGCCGCGCTTTGCTGTGCGGGCCGTATTTTTCTTCTGTTGTGCTGGCGGCCAACGCCATTCTGAACGCGGGCACCGAGGATCAGAAACAGGCGCTGCTGCCCGGCATTGCGGCGGGCGAAACCGTGGCGGCGCTGGCCTGCACCGAAGAGAATGGCCTGTGGGACAGCAGCGGCGTAACACTGACGGCAACGCCATCGGGCGCCCGGTACAGATTGGACGGGGTGAAAAGTTTTGTGCTTGATGGCCATACCGCCGATCTGATTGTTGCGCTGGCGCGCGCGCCCGGCAGCAGCGGCGATCAGGGCCTGTCATTCTTCACGCTGCGCGGTGACGCCAAAGGGCTGGACCGGCGCTTGCTTCAATCAGTGGACGCCACCCGCAAACTTGCGCTGCTGAAATTTAACGGGGTTGAGGCCGAACTGCTGGGCGAGGCGGGCACCGCCGCCGCACCCTTTTCCAGGACACTGGATCAGGCGGCGGTCTGTCTGGCCAATGAAATGGTAGGGGGGGCTGAACGGTTGCGCCAGTCCGCACTCGATTATGTGATGATGCGGATGCAGTTTGGCCGCCCGATCGCCAGCTTCCAGGCGATCAAGCATAAATGCGCCGACATGCTGGTGGATGTCGAACTCGCCAAATCGGCTGCCTATTATGCCGCCGAAGCCGCCGCGGAAGAAGCGGACGATTGGCCCGCCATGGCCTGCCTCGCCAAGGCGGCGGCCTCGGATGCCTATATTCAAACTGCGAAAGAAACCGTGCAGCTGCATGGCGGCATTGGTTTTACCTGGGATAATGACACGCATCTGTGGTTCAAGCGCGCCAAAAGCTCCGAGGTGTTTCTGGGCAGCCCGAAATATCACCGGGAATTGCTGATGCAGCGCTGGCACGTTTGAGCATGGGGAATTGCAATGAGTGAATTTACCGAAGAATCCATACGCGCAGAGGTTCGGGAATGGTTGCAGGCCAACTGGAACCCGGAGCTTGACCTGGTGCAATGGCGCAGCCTGCTGGCGGATAGCGGCTGGGGAATGCCGTCCTGGCCAAAAAAATGGTATGGCAAGGGCTTACCCGTTAAATTTGATGCTGTAGTTGAGAGTGAATTCCGCAATATGGGCGCGCTTGGCGTGGCCCGCAGCGGCATTCGGATGCTGGCCGCCGCCACTTTGTTCGATCATGGCTCAGACTTTCTGAAGGATAAATTCATCCGCCGGATGCTGACAGGCGAAGATAATTGGTGCCAGCTTTTCAGTGAACCGGGCAGCGGTTCCGATATGGCGGGTGCGGTGACGCGCGCCGATCTGAAAGATGGCAAATGGATCATCAATGGCCAGAAAGTGTGGACTACCAGCGCACATCATGCCCAGTACGGCATTTTGCTGGCGCGCACCGACTGGAATGTGCCCAAGCATCAGGGCCTGTCCTATTTCATCATCGAGATCGAACAGCCGGGTGTTGTGGTGCAGCCGCTGCGCCAGATGAATGGTCATGCCTCCTTCAACCAGGTGTTCTTTACCGACGCCGTGGTGCCGCCTGAATTTCTGGTGGGCAGCCTGGGCGAAGGATGGAAGGTGGCGACCACCACGCTGATGCACGAACGCCGGTTCGCCGCCGATGGCGTTGCCGCAGTGCCGGGGCAGGGCCAGGTGCGCAAGGGCCGCGCCTATGAGCAGGAACGCATTGAAACCGCCAAACATAACGAGCCCTATAAATGGTATCCGCAGCGCGCCGGGCGCGCCGATCTGGTCATTGAGCGGGCCAAAGCGGCAGGCAAAAATACGGATCCAGTAGTGCGCCAGGAAATGGCCAAACTGCTGACGCTGTATAATGCGGCGAAATGGACGGCGCGCCGCGCCCGCGCCGCACAGCAGATGGGACGCCCGCAAGGTCCGGAAGGATCGCTGGGAAAACTGATCGGCAGTCATATTGCGCGGGCGTCCGCTAGTGTGCACACGCTGATCAATGAAGCCGATGCCATGCTTTCCGGTGCGGACAGCCCGATGAATGGGGTGATCGCAGAGGTGCTGGTCTCTACGCCAGCCGCGTCGATTGCAGGCGGCACCGACGAAATCCAGCGCAATATTATCTCGGAACGGGTGCTGGGAATGCCGAAGGAAACGATGACCGGTATGGACCGTCCATTCAAGGATGTGCCAAAAAACACTGTTTCGTGATCATTTACCCGCTGTCCTTCTGAGCGAAACGAAGGATCTCTTTCATGGGATTCTTTGCTTCGTTCAGGATGACGCATCATTAAGAAAGGGCCAGCAAATATGTCTAACGAAGAAAAACGCAAAAAGGGAATCGCATTTTTCAAGAAGCTGACCGAGGGACAGCCGCGCAATCCATCCTCCAGCCGTTCATCCGTTCCTGAAGCATTTTCGCGTTACACGATGGAACATCTGTTTGGTGATGTCTGGCAGGGGGATGAAATGCCGCTGGAGACGCGCTCGCTGATCACCTGCACGATTCTGGTCGCGCTGAACCGGGAGGCCGAACAGCGTATCCATTTTGCTGGCGCAAAAAATCTCGGCGTAAAGCGCGAGCAGCTTGAGGGCATGATATCCCATGCCGCGCATTATGCCGGCTGGCCCTGCGCCGCCAGTGCGTTCCGGGTTCTTGGCGAAGTGTGGCCGGTGGACAATTAATCCATCGCTGCGCCCTTTTTCTTTTAGGGGCGCTTAATCCTTCTGCGCACCCCAGGCAATAAAATGCGGATTGCGAAAATCCGGTTTGCCATAGGTAAATGGTGTGCCGTCCATAAAGGTCACGCGTCCGCCTGCGCCGCAAAGCACTGCTTGACCGGCAGCAGTATCCCATTCCATGGTTGGGCCGTGACGCGGGTAAAGATCGGCCTCGCCCGCTGCCAATACGCAGAATTTCAGTGACGATCCTGCGGTGATGATGTCCTTGACGTGATAGGCCGCCAGAAACTCATCAGTTTTTTTGTCCCGGTGCGACCGGCTGGCGATGACGATAAAACCATCCTGAGCGGGTTTGCGCGCACGAATTTCTTTTGGCGGGCTGTCCGGTTTGCGGCTTGGCCCCTGATGCGGATCTATTTTCTGCTCATATGTGGCCCCCGGACCCGCGGAATAAAACATACGCTGGATGGCTGGCGCATATACCACACCTATCGTTGGCACGCCATTTTCGATCAGAGCGATATTGACGGTAAACTCACCATTTCTGTCGATAAATTCCTTGGTGCCATCAAGCGGGTCCACCATCCAATAGCGATTTTTCACGACAGGCAATTTTCCCGCCGCAGCCAGCTCTTCGGCAATAACCGGAATTTCAGGCGTGAGTGCGCCAAGCGCCGCGATGATATAATGCTCGGCTGCTTCATCGGCAATTGTGACCGGAGAAGCGTCGGTTTTCTGGCGGATATCCTTCTCGCCTTCGTAATATTGCATAATGATCGTTCCGGCCCGCACTGCGATATCGCGTACAGCCAGCGTCAGAGCCATTTGTTCAGCAGGCGCAAGCGTCATTTATTTACCTCTGTTCTTCTCTCGCTAAATCCGTCCTGACAAATAGGGCAGATGAATTAACATTTTGTTTACCATAGCTGATCAAGTATTTAAGTACTCATTAATATCCTGTTTTAACTTTTGGGGGAGTGAAATCGCAGATGGATATGGAAGGGTTTGAACTGGTTTCATTGCTCTGCTCCCGGCTGTGTCATGATCTGGTCAGCCCGGTGGGCGCTATAATCAATGGCCTGGAGGTTATGGCGGACGAAAGTGATCAGGAAATGCGGGAAATGGCCATTCGCCTGATCACGCAGAGTGCCAGCAGGACGGCGCACAGGCTGCAATTCGCCAGACTTGCCTATGGCGCTTCTGGCGGTCCTGGCGGTCTGATTGATATGGGCGAGGCAAAGAAGGCAACAGCGGCAATTCTGGATGACCACAAGGTCGCGCTGGAATGGCAGTGCGATGCCGGTCAGCTCGAACGCATGCCGGCCAAACTGCTCGTAAATACAGCATTTCTTGCCGCAGAAGCGTTGCCGCGCGGCGGCACCGTTACCGCGATACTGACGAGAAACAGCGGCGCAAGTAGCATCGAAATTGTTGCTCAGGCGCCAATGATCCGCCCGATCGAATCATTCGAAGAAATTATCGGCGGTGAAAAGGGGCTGGCGGGACTGGCGCCACGGGCGGCGCAGGCCTATTACACAGGTCTGATTGCGCGCCTTGCCGGGACAAAAATCGGCGTAAACCTGACCGCCGATCAGTTAAGTCTGAAATCTATTATTGCAGATCACGCTGGATAGTGTCCAACTTTACGGCTTCTTAACATCAATCCGGTATCGGTATTGGGTACAGGCGGACATAGTCCTTTACCCAAATATCCAAATTTTTGGGTTCAACCGGGGTTACCGATATGGATGATTTACTTAACGAATTTCTCACAGAGACGAATGAAAGTCTCGATGTCGTTGACCTTGAACTGGTTCGATTTGAAAAAGATCCCACGGACAAGGCCGTTTTAAACAATATTTTCCGCCTTGTTCACACTGTCAAAGGAACTTGCGGATTTCTGGGGCTTCCGCGTCTCGAATCCGTTGCGCATGCATCTGAAAATATTCTGGGAAAATTTCGTGATGGCGAACTGGAAGTAACGACCGAAGCGGTCAGTTTAATTCTAAAATCCATTGACGCCATTAAATCCATTCTTGCCGATCTGGAAGCTAATGAATGTGAACCGGAGGGCGATGATAAAGAGCTTATCGACCGTCTGAACGAAGTCGCCTCGGGCAAGGTATCCACGCCTGTTGCGGCGCCAAAACCCGCTGCGGCGAAACTGGCTGCGCCAAAACCTGCGGAGGCGAAAAGCAATCCCAAAGCGGAAGTGGACGACAGCAAGAGCATCAATGTGCTTGGCCGTGAATTACAACCAGGCGAAGTGACGCTCGACGAACTGGAAGCGGCATTCAGGTCGGCGCCAGGGCCGGAGGACATGCAGGATGATTCATCTGAGCCTTCAGCCGCGATTGCCGATGAAGATCACGCGGAAGATGATGAGCCTGTAGCTGTAACTGCCGCTAAAACGAAATCAAATGTTACGGGCAAAAAATCGGATATGGATTCGGCGCACAAAAATTCCGACACTTCTGTTGCTAATCAAACCGTCCGCGTTACGGTAGATCTGCTGGAAGATATGATGACGATGGTTAGCGAGCTTGTGCTTACCCGCAATCAGCTGATGCAAATAGTACGCGAGCAGGATGACAGCAAATTCAAGGTTCCGCTTCAGCGTTTGAATCTGGTTACGACTGAGTTGCAGGAAGGGGTAATGAAGACCCGCATGCAGCCGATCGGAAACGCCTGGCAGAAACTGCCGCGGATTGTGCGCGATTTAAGCCACGAACTTGGCAAAAAAATCGAACTTCGGATGATCGGCGCCGAAACGGAACTGGACCGTCAGGTGCTGGAACTTATCAAAGATCCGCTTACGCACATGATACGGAATTCCGCTGATCATGGCCTTGAACTGCCGGAGATACGGCTGAAAGACGGTAAAAACGAGCTTGGTTACATTAAACTGAACGCCTATCACGAAGGCGGACATGTTATCATTCAGATTTCCGATGATGGCGCGGGTCTGAATATTGAGCGTATCAGGCAGAAGGCAATTTCCTCAGGCCTGGCTACGGAAGCCGAACTAGATGAAATGACCGATCTGCAAATTGGCAATTTTATCTTCAAGGCAGGTTTTTCAACGGCGGAAAAAATTACCAGTGTCTCAGGCCGCGGCGTCGGCATGGACGTTGTCCGCACAAATATCGAGAAAATCGGCGGTACGGTTGATGTGCGCTCCACACCCGGCAAGGGATCGGTATTCACGGTCAAAATTCCGCTGACCTTGGCTATTGTTTCTGCGCTGATCGTTGAGGCGAATGGTGAGCGCTTTGCCATACCGCAAATCAGCGTTATTGAACTTGTCCGTGCGTCAAGCAATTCTGAACACAAAATTGAACGCATTAAGGATGCGCCTGTGTTGCGCCTGCGCGAGCAGCTTCTGCCGCTGGTCTATCTGAGAGATGTGCTGCGCATGGGCGCCAAAGATGCTGTAAATGACAGCACTGGCGTCAATTCTAATGTACGCGGCAATGATGATTTTGTCGTCGTTACCCAGGTGGGCGGGTTCCGGTTTGGTATCGTTGTGGACCGTGTATATGACACAGAAGAAATTGTCGTTAAACCTGTTGCGCCTATCTTGCGCCATATCTCGGTGTTCTCAGGAAACACAATTCTGGGAGATGGCAGCGTGATTATGATCCTGGATCCAAATGGCATTGCCAATCTTTATGGTAACGTCAAGGTTGAGCAGGAAGAAGAAAAAGCAGAGGTCAGCGTAACTGATCCAAAAGATGAAATAATTTCCATGCTGATATTCAAAGCCGGTGATGCAACGCCAAAGGCGGTGCCGCTTTCACTGGTTGCGCGGCTTGAGGAAATTGACAGCACCACTATCGAAGTTTCCAATGGCTTTGATGTTGTGCAGTATCGCGGCCAGCTTATGCCGCTGGTTCGTGTTTCAGACAAATATTCACTGCGCACGGAGGGGCGTCAGCCTATGCTGGTGTTTGCCGATGAAACACGCACCATGGGTCTGGCTGTTGATGAAATAGTTGATATCGTCGAGAGTAAGCTAAAAATCGAACTGACCACTGAAACACCGGGTTTGGTTGGCACCGCCGTGATCGCTGGCGCCGCAACCGAGGTTATTGATGTCAGCCATTATCTTGTGGTGGCTTTCCCTGACTGGTTTGAAGAAAGCAGGAAAACCCGTGTCAAGGCCGCGCGCCGCATTCTGCTGATTGACGACAGCCCGTTCTTCCGCAACATGCTGGGCCCTGTTTTGTCAGCGGCCGGCTACCGGGTTACGGCCGTAGAGAATGCAAAAGAGGCGCTTAAACTTCGTGACGAAGGCGCGGTTTTTGACGCCATTGTCAGTGATATTGAAATGCCGGGCATAAGCGGTTTTGAGCTCGCATCCATGATCAGGGCTGACCAGCGCTGGGGTGAAACACCTATTGTTGCAATCAGCGCCCACGGCACTGCTGATGATTTTGAACGCGGGCGTGAGGTAGGGTTTTCCGATTATGTAGTCAAAATGGACCGTGGCGCGCTGCTGCGCAGCCTGACGGAAACACTGTCAGTATACGGAGAAGCAGTATGAGCCAAAATTCTAAAAAATCCGATGAAGTGACGCGTCTATCAGGCAGCAAGGAAACCTCTGATTTTGTAACAATGTATATCAGCGGGCAATTGTTCGGAATTCCCGTATTGGATGTGCATGATGTTTTTGCGCCTACGCGGCTTGCGCATGTGCCAATGGCGCCGCCGGAAATAGCAGGCGTGCTGAATCTGCGCGGCCGTATTGTCACCGCGATAGATTTACGTCAACGGCTTGGTTATGAAAGGCGCGCGCATGGCTCGCCGGTTATGGCGGTAGTTATTGAATATCAGGGAGAACCTTACAGCCTTCTGGTGGATGCAGTGGGTGAGGTTTTAAGCTTGGAGGAGTCATCTTTTGAGCGCAGTCCTTCCAATCTGGACGTTAAACTGCGCGATGTTGCAGAAGGCATATTCCGTCTTGATGACAAGCTCATGGTGGTAATTCAATTGGATAAGGTCATCCAGTTACTTAATGGGGCTATGGCGGCATAAAAATCAATGTAACCATTGATAAAAGGAGCGTGGGCAAATGAAGTCTTGTCTTGTTGTGGATGACTCAAGGGTTATCCGGAAAGTTGCCAGGCAAATTCTTGAAGATATGAAATTCGAAATTTTTGAAGCAGTTGATGGGCAGGAAGCACTTAATATTTGCCGCACCAAAATGCCTGATGCAATTTTGCTGGACTGGAACATGCCTGTCATGAACGGAATTGAATTTTTGCGCCAGCTTCGCAAAGAACCCAGCGGGGATAAACCCATTGTGGTGTTCTGCACTACCGAGAATGACATTAAGCATATAACTGAGGCCATCCAGGCCGGCGCGAACGAGTATATTATGAAGCCTTTTGACCGCGAAATAATTGAGACCAAATTTGTTGAAGTAGGGCTGGTGTAATAGCCGCATCAGATTATGAAAGGTAGCATCTTGTGTCTTTTATTTCTCAGGTTAAGAACATTGAATCCGCAGCTGCGGACACCGGCGGGCCTTATCGTATCATGCTGGTTGACGATTCAGCGGTTATTCGAGGCATGCTTCATCGCTGGCTATCCTCTGATCCGGAATGCAAGATCGTGGGTTCCTTTTTTAACGGCCAGCAGGCTGTACAGAATGTGAAATCCTGTGATGCGGAAATTGTCATTCTGGACATTGAAATGCCGGAGATGGATGGTCTGACCGCCCTGCCAAAATTAATCAGTCTGGTTCCCAATATCCAGGTTTTGATGGCCTCCACCTTGACCAGGCGAAATGCGGACATCAGTCTTCGCGCTTTATCAATGGGCGCGGTTGATTATCTGCCCAAACCGGAATCCGCCCGAAGCGGCACAGCGACGGCAGATTTTCGAAGGGACCTGCTGTTAAAGGTCAAAGCAATTGGGGCGGCATTTAGAAAAGGGCGTAGCGGACCCGCGGCTCTGCGCAGACCGGCTGTCCCGGGTCCAGGCGCCGCTGTACCTGTCCATAGCGCAGCAAAACCGGTCGCCACGGAAAATAATGCCAGCAAACAGATTGTTTTGCGGACGCCATCAAAATACCGTCCCGATATACTGGCGATTGGCTCTTCCACTGGCGGGCCGCAGGCGCTGTTTACCCTGCTTGGCGGGCTGAAAAACGCGCTTCAGGTTCCCGTGCTGATTACGCAGCATATGCCGCCTACTTTTACCGCCATTCTTGCCGAACATATTCATAATCTTACGGGTATCACCGCGCGTGAAGCCGTGCATGGCGATGTTCTGCGCAATGGAGAAGTTCTAATAGCGCCGGGAAATTTTCATATGACGGTCGCACGCAAGGGCGTGGACAAGATTGTTCAACTTGATCAGAACCCTCAGGTAAATTTCTGCCGGCCGGCGGTTGATCCCATGTTTGAAAGTATATCCGCTGTTTACGGCACTACGGCGCTTGCCGTCGTGCTGACCGGCATGGGTCATGATGGCCGTGATGGCGGGCGAAAACTGGTTGATGCGGGCGGCACACTTGTCGCGCAGGATGAAAAAAGCAGTGTGGTATGGGGCATGCCAGGGGCCGTCGCGGAAGCGGGATTGTGCAGTGCTGTCATTGCGTTGCCTGAGATGGCGTTGCAGATTAAACGCCTGTTGCAGGGGGGGGCGGCATGAAACCAGGTGATTTTGAATTTCTTGCGGCATTTCTGAAAAACAGTTCAGGGCTCGTGCTTGGTCAGGACAAAATGTATCTTGTCGAAAGCAGGCTGCAACCGATCGCGCGCAAACGTAACCTTCCGGGCCTGAACGAGCTGATAAGCGAAATCCGGCTGGGAAAAAACCGGGAGCTTATCCAGGATGTGATGGAGGCAATGACGACGAATGAGTCATTCTTCTACCGCGACAAACTTCCATTTGATAATTTGCGGCTTGAAATATTGCCCAAATTTGTCACGGCTCGACAGTCGCAGCGCCAGTTACGTATCTGGTCCGCTGCCGCATCGACGGGGCAGGAGCCCTATTCCATTAGCATGGTGTTAAAGGAAATGGCCGCGACGTTCCAAGGCTGGCGTATTGATATTATCGGAACAGATATTTCCAGGGAAGTGCTTGAGAAAGCCCGCGCCGGAATGTACAGCCAGTTTGAGGTTCAGCGCGGCCTGCCCATCCAGATGCTGGTGAAATATTTCAAGCAGATTGGTGAAATGTGGCAGATTGATTCAGCTGTGCGGGCTATGGTGCAGCTGAAAGAGTGTAATCTGCTTTCAAGCTTTTCCGGGCTGGGTAATTTCGATATTATTTTCTGCCGCAATGTGCTGATATATTTTGATCAGGCCACCAAGAAGGATGTGCTGGAGCGGATGGCGAAACAGATGCCAGATGACGGCGTCTTGTTTCTTGGTGCGGCCGAAACCGTTCTTGGGCTTACCAACGCGCTTGTCCCCGTCAAAGGTTTGCGCGGTGTTTACACCAAGGTCGCAGCGGAAACGGCAAAACCCGTACTGGCACAGCCGGGGATTGTTCAGCCATTACGGGCTGTCGGGGTCACCAGATAGAAGCAGGGCCGCAGGCAACTGAGCCTGATGCCCGAATCCTGAACTGATCCGCCAATCAGGAAGCTTCGCACAAACAGCAAGACACAAAAAAATACTCCGCGATTGCGGAGTATTTTTGTTGTATGGTCAGTATGGTCAGGCAGCTTTTTCTTTGCTTGCGGCTGGGCTTTCTGCATCGCGCAGCACATAACCGCGCCCCCAGACTGTTTCGATATAATGTTCCGTCCCGGTGGCGGCGGCAAGTTTCTTGCGCAGCTTGCAGATAAACACATCAATGATTTTGAGTTCCGGTTCGTCCATGCCGCCATAAAGATGATTCAGGAACATTTCTTTGGTCAGGGTGGTTCCCTTTCGCAGCGACAGCAGTTCCAGCATCGCATATTCTTTTCCGGTCAGATGCACCCGGTGTCCATCCACCTCAACCGTCTTGGCGTCCAGGTTGACGGTCAGTTTGCCGGTCTTTATGACCGATTGGGCATGTCCCTGAGATCTGCGGACGATGGCGTTTATGCGCGCTATCATTTCGTCCTTGTGGAAGGGTTTGGTCATGAAATCGTCAGCACCGATGCCAAGCCCCTGTACCTTGCTGTCCATGTCGGAAAGGCCGGAAAGGATCAAAATTGGCGTGGAAATTTTCGACTGACGTAGTTTCTTCAATACGTCAAACCCGCTCATGTCGGGAAGGTTCAGATCGAGTATGATAATATCATAATCATACAATTTCCCGAGATCCACGCCCTCCTCCCCTAAATCGGTCGTATAGAGGTTAAATCCGGCCTGACTCAGCATCAGTTCAATACCCTGTGCGGTGGCACTATCATCTTCAATAAGGAGAACGCGCATGATGATCTCTTTCCCGTGCTATCGTTTGGTTAATGGGACAGTAAACCAAAATAGTTAAAAAATGTTAACAGCATTAAAATTTTTACTCAAAAATTCGTTTTTCGGGATTTTATTTTTTTTCCGGTATTTTCTAATAAGCAATTGATATTAATGTAAAAATCAATCTTTACGTGGCTTTAAGCGGTTGCGGCTAGTATCGCCTGGTGATCTTGGCGCTTATTCAGGTGAGAGTAATTTGCAAGCCTTATTGGACGAAATAGAACGAATCCAGCCTTACAGTTTCTATGGAAGGGTGGTCTGCGTACAGGGACTATTGATCGAAGTCAGCGGCATTCACGCGGTAAGTGTGGCCGCACGCGGTAAAATCTTTGCCCGGGATGGCCAGGAAATTGCCTGCGAGATCATCGGATTCCGCCAGGAACGCGCGCTTTGTATGGCGTTTGGGCCACTGGAAGGGATTGGCCTCGGGTGCAGGGTGGTGATTACGGCGCATGACCCGGTCATTTTCCCCGATGCCAGCTGGCTGGGCCGGGTCATTAATGCGATGGGTGAACCCATTGACGGCAAGGGCCCGCTTGGCGCCGGTCCGGAGAGCTATCCTTTGCGCGCCAGCCCGCCTCCGGCGCATTCGCGCCAGGCAGTGGGCGCCAAGCTCAATCTCGGCGTGCGCGCGATCAACAGCTTTATCACCTGCTGCCGGGGGCAGCGCATGGGAATTTTTGCAGGCTCCGGCGTGGGTAAATCCGTGCTTTTATCCATGCTGGCCAAGAATACGGATTCAGATGTGTCGGTCATCGGGCTGATTGGTGAGCGGGGCCGTGAAGTGCGGGAGTTCATCGAAGAAAATCTCGGGCCGGAAGGCCTGAAAAACAGCGTGATTGTGGTTGCGACTTCGGATGAATCCGCTCTGATGCGCCGGCAGGCCGCCTATATGACCTTGGCTGTGGCGGAATATTTCCGCGATCAGGACAAAGATGTTCTGTGCCTGATGGATTCAGTAACACGCTTTGCCATGGCGCAGCGCGAAATCGGCCTGTCAGGCGGCGAGCCCCCGACCAGCAAAGGATATACGCCAACCGTATTTTCCGAATTGCCCAAACTGCTGGAAAGAGCGGGACCGGGAAAATCACGCGGCAGCATCACGGGTCTTTTCACAGTGCTGGTAGAAGGCGATGATCATAATGAACCTGTCGCGGATGCCGTGCGCGCCATTCTTGACGGGCATATTGTGCTGGAGCGCGCCATTGCCGAGCGTGGCCGCTACCCGGCGATTAACGTGCTGCGCTCCGTATCGCGGACCATGCCCAAATGCAATGTGCCGGAAGAAACGGCCTTGATCAGCCGGTCACGAAAATTACTGGCGGTTTATGAGGATATGGCGGAGATGGTCCGGCTTGGCGCATACCGTCCAGGCGCAGATGCGGAAGTGGATGAGGCCGTGCGGCGTTTTCCGCTGCTTGATCAATTTCTCGAACAGGCACCAGATGAAACAACAGAATTCGAAGCGGAGTTTTTACGATTGGCTGAGATACTCAGCTAAAGAGGGAATCAAATGAAACCACGCAATACGTTAGTCCGTCTGCACAAATGGCAGGTAGATGAAAAACGGAAACATCTGGCCAGCCTTTATGCCTTGCGCGATGATCTGGAGCGTCAAAAGCAGGCCGTGGAAGCGGCAGTCCTGCGCGAGCAGGAATTTGTCACGGCCGCTGCAGGAAGCAAGGAAGATGTTGGATATGCCTATGGCGCATTCGCCCAGGCTGCGATCATGCAGCGTGAAAATATTCAACGCACCATAGAGTCGATGGAAGAGCAGATTTTTCATGCATTGGAAGCAGTAGGAGAAGCGTTTAAATCCCTGAAGCGCCACGAAATAGCCGCCAGCAATAAGGCGATGCGCAAAGAAAAAGCGCGTGCGAGAATTGAGCAGATTGAAACGGATGATCAGTCCATTGAAAGCCATCAGCGAAAATCAGTTCGCGGGTGATTATTCAGATAGTGACAGCAGCGCAGGATTTTCCCACAAAGGCTGCTTCTCGCTGACCAGCACGCTTTGCTGTATTCCGTCTACTGACAGTGTCAGGCTGACACATACCCAGCGGGGGATCAGATCATTACAAAAATCATCTGTAATGGCGTTTGCCAGTTCCACTGCGCTATCCCGGTTGCGCGCAGCAATCATCTCAAAATATTCGCACATTTTTGCAGTATCGCAGATAAGGCGGTCCGGGACATAGCGGACAAGAATATCAATTTCACAGGCAGCGCCGCTGTCCGGCCGCACAACAGTCACGGTTTTACTGAGGGACAGAATATAATCACGGCTGGCGCGCGGATTTGATCTGACCGGTAACGATGACATGGCGGGCGCTACAGCCATTGAATGCATTTGTGTCATTGCGGGATCATATCAGTCCGTGTGGCATTCTGGAATGCAGGCTCTGTGCGATCTGTTGCACCAAGGCAGCAGCTTCACTTTGCGGATATCGCGTCAGCAGCGGCGCCTGGGCGCGTATGGCCATAGGCACATGCTTGTCACGCACGATATATCCTGCCATTTTCAGTTTGAAATGCAAAAATTGTTCGCAGGCGCGCTGCACGGTTTTGAATGTTTTTTCCGCTTGGGTTTTGCTATCGGCCATATTCACCGCTACCTGAATATCGAGTTCCGGATGCAGAGAAACCAGAAATTTAATCATGGCGTAAGCGTCGGTAATTGATGTCGGGTCATCGGTGACGACAATTATGGCCTTGCCGATGCGCGAAAAAAAAGGCTGCATATGGCTGTTGATGCCGGCCGACATATCAATGATCAGATGATCATAGGATAATGCCGCCTTTATCAGATCATTGCACAGGGTTTCAATCTGTCTGCGGTTTAAACTATCCAGCGCGCCTGAACCTGAACGGCCAGCCAGAACATCAAAGCCCGATTGCGCGCGGTGCGGCGCGGCGGCGTCATCAGCTGACGGCGGGGAGCCGCCGGAATATTTGGTTATGGCGCTGGACAGGGATATTTTTCCGGCCACTACGCTGGCAAGGTCATGAATGGGCGACATGGCAAGCTGCACATCCACATTGGCCAGCCCCAAATCCCCATCGACCAGCAGCACCCGGTTGCCAAGTCCCGCCAGCGCCTGCGACAAAGTGATTGAAAACCAGGTTTTACCGACGCCCCCCTTGCCGGAAGCCACGGCAATCATATTGCGCTGTCTGGCAAGTGTCCGCATTCCGGCGTTGATATCCCCATGAGGGGTCAATATTCTTGCGGGCGAAGTCAATACAGGTTCGTCGTTCATTGTGCGGTGCGCTCCAGATCACTAAAGGATTTACGTTCGATTGGGTCTTCCAGCAGCAGACGCGCAAGTCCGGCGGCGTGAATAGGCGCAAGGCCATTTGCCACATAAGGCGTGATGCTGACATGGTGCAGCATCATGGCGGCGCCTTCTAATGCGGCAATGATGCTGCCCATGCGCCGCGTGACATCCAGCTTGGTAACGATCAGACCACGCGCCCCAAGACCGGAATAAATATTTGCAATTTCAAAGGCTTCTACTGAATCGCCGCCAGCGGGCAGAACCAGTACCGGATCGCAGTCAATGGCCATAATCAGATTTTTAAGCAGCTTTAAATCGGTCAAATTATAGGGCGATGCGCCCGTCGTATCGATGATGCAGGTGGTTTCAGCTTCGCGGTTTTTTTCCAGCGCTGCAAGTTCGGCGGCATCTGCCGCGCGGTACATGCTGGCTTGCATCGAATTGGCAAACATAGCCAGCTGATCCGCGCCGCCCGCCCGCACCAGATCCGTGGTTATTAAAACGGTCTTGTGCCCGGCAAGAACAGATCGCGCCGCCAGCTTGGCCGCGGTTACAGTTTTACCAGCTCCGGCTGGGCCAAGTAACAAAAGCGGGCGCACCGGCCGGATGGGCAGCGGCGAAAAACTGTAGCGTGTTTCAAATGCCGCCGCCAGGGCCAGAACGGCGTCATTCGTTGACCGCGCCTGTGCGGATTCCAGAAGTAAAGAATGAATAGCGCCAGGCGTACGATGAAAACTCAATGCCTGATCGATCAGGCTGCGCGCATCCCCTTCATCATTATCATAAAAAATCTCCGCGTCATCTGCGATGGCGGAATTGTCAGCGTACTTGTCCGCTGGCGCATGTTCCAATGCGGCGCGCAAGGTAATATTGCCGTTTCGTCCCCGCTCGCTATTCAGAATAATGGCATCGGGACCAAGCGACGCGCGTAATTCGGCTATGGCGGCTTCCATGCTGGGGGCGGTTATGGTTCTGAATCGCACCTGATATTGCCTTTTTAAATCTGTCCAATAGTACGGATGCGGGCCTGCGGATGAATCTCATTTTGCGACAGAACATTTGTCTGCGGCCGGAACCGTTCAACAATGGAACGCACAAAAGGACGGATATGCGGGCTGCAAAGCAGGGCAGGGAGCTGCCCATCTTCGGCGGCCTGATCGAATTTCAGGCGCACCAGACCGATAAATTCCTGTAACCGGCTGGGTTGCATTGCCAGCTGCCGGTCATCGCCCTGTCCAATAATGGATTCGGCAAAGGACTGTTCCCATTCCGGTGACAGGCTGATCAGCAGCACATAACCATTGGGGCTCAAATTTTGATGGCAGATCTGGCGCGACAGCCGCGCGCGCACATGTTCAGTGATGGCGCCAATATTCTGGCTGAATCCGATGGCTTCGGAAATACCTTCCAATATGGTGGGAAGATCGCGGATGGAAACCCGTTCCCCCAGCAGCGTTTGCAATACGCGCTGAATACCGGACAAAGTAATTTGTGAGGGCGCAATGTCGTCCAGCAGTTTCTGATGCGCTGAAGGCAGATCATCCAGAAGCTTGCGTGTTTCACCATAGGAGAGTAATTCGCGCATATTCTGCTGTACGGTTTCGGTCAGATGCGTTGTAATCACGGTCGGCGGATCAACAACAGTATAGCCGCGGAAAGACGCTTCCATGCTCAGGCCTTCGTCAATCCACTTTGCGGGCATGCCGAATGTAGGTTCTCTGGTTTCAACGCCCGGCAGATCAATAGGCATGCCCTTGGGGTCCATTACCAGCAGATGACCAAGCTTCAGTTCTCCGCTTCCGGCCTCGACTTCTTTTACCCGGATAACATAGCCATTTGCCGGAAGTTGTATATTGTCCAAAATACGCACCGACGGCATGACAAATCCCATTTCGGATGCAATCTGCCGCCGCAACGCCTTGATTTGATCCGTCAGCGGATGATCACTTTTCTCATTTATCAGCGGTAACAGCCCATATCCCAGTTCAAGCCGCAAATCGTCAATGGCCAGTGCCGTTTGAATGGAGTCTTCTGTAATGGCGGGTAGCGCAGCCCTGATCTGCTCGTCGGCTGCGAACTTGAGATTCGCGGCCTTGTGTTTTGAGACATACCAGGCCAGCCAGCCGGTGCCTGCCGATAGCACCACAAATGGCAGCAAGGGCATGCCGGGAAGCAGGCCCATCAAGCCAAGCAGAAACGACGACAGGCCCAGCGCCTGCGGATATCCCGAAAGTTGCGTCACCAGCACCTTGTCGGCGGCGCCGGTTACACCGGCCTTGGACACCAGCAGGCCGGCGGCGGTCGATACGATCAATGCCGGTATCTGTGTCACCAGCCCGTCACCAACCGTAAGAAGGGTGTAGGTGCTGCCCGCTTCGGAGAAGCTGAGGCCTTTCTGCGCCATGCCAATGATAATGCCGCCGATAATATTGATGAAGGTGATCATCAGGCCGGCAATGGCGTCACCCCGGACAAATTTCGCCGCGCCATCCATGGCGCCAAAGAATGAGGATTCATCTTCCAATTGCTTGCGGCGAAATTTGGCGGAAGCTTCATCTATCAATCCGGCGCTGAGATCGGCGTCGATGGCCATCTGTTTGCCGGGCATGGCGTCCAGACTGAACCTTGCGGCGACTTCGGCAATACGGCCTGAGCCCTTCGTAATAACTACAAAATTGACAATCATCAAAATGGCGAAAACGATGATACCTATGACGAAATTGCCCTCCATCACCAGATTGCCAAAGGCCTGAATGACTCTGCCAGCAGCCTCTTCGCCGGTATGGCCCTCCGCTAATATTAGCCGGGTCGAAGCAAGATTGAGCGATAAACGCAGCATTGTGGAGATCAGCAGAACAATCGGAAAAGCGCTAAAATCCAAAGGCTTTTCAATAAACAGCGCGGTCATCAGGATCAGCACTGAAAAAGTGATCGAAAATGTAAGGGCAAAATCAAGCAAAGCGGATGGCAACGGAATTATCAGCACCGCCAGAATACCGATAATGCCCAGCGCAAGGCCGATTTCACCGGTCATCGTGGCGGCCTGGAAGCTCTTCAGCAGACCGGCGCCTGACAATAAAGGTGAGGGTGCCGCGTTACTATCACTCATATAATGACTTTCTTTGTGCCGCGCCGGATGCCTGAATCAAAATTCAAATGCTGACCCGCTCCATGAAATCATTAACCGGCGCCGGGACTGGAACGCCTGAATCCCTGTAGGCGTTCAATTTATTGCGCAGGGTCCGGATGGATATGCCAAGAATATTTGCGGCATGCGTGCGATTGCCAAGACAGTGATTAAGCGTATTCAAAATCAGATCCTGCTCGACATCGGCAACGGTGCGCCCAACCATGCCGCGTACAGTATCTTCCGCTGCCGAAGCCGCGCGTGCGGCCGGACCGGCAGCAGAACCTGTCAAAATCATATTATGTTGCGCCGACCCGTCCGGTAACACGATGGCAGCCGGTTCAATCTCATTCTCCTGCGACAGCAGCAATGCGCGATGCATGGTATTTTCCAGTTCGCGTACATTTCCCTTCCAGAGGTGGCTTTGCAAAAGCTGCCGGCTTGCCGCTGAAATAGGCTTTACCGGCAGTCCATTGGCCTTGGCGTATTTTTCAACAAAATATTTAGCCAGTGCAAAAATATCCTGCTGGCGCGAGCGCAAGGGCGGGATAGACAGATTGACGACATTCAACCGGTACAGCAGATCCTCACGGAATCTACCGTTACGCACTGCCTGGAACAGATCAATGTTTGAGGTGGCGATAACCCTTATATCAACCTTGATAGGCCTGCCGCCGCCGACACGGTCGATTTCACGTTCCTGAAGCGCGCGCAGCAATTTTGCCTGAAGCCGGATGTCCATTTCGCTGATTTCATCCAGCAGCATGGTGCCGCCGCCAGCTTCCTCGAACTTGCCAATGCGCCTGGCGACAGCCCCGGTAAATGCCCCTTTTTCATGCCCGAAAAGTTCCGACTCCAGCAGATTTTCCGGGATTGCGGCGCAGTTCACTGAAATAAAAGGCATGTCCGCGCGCTTTGACTTGCGATGCACATACCTGGCCATGACTTCCTTGCCGGTGCCGGATTCGCCCGTTATCAGAATGCTGGCTTCGCTCGGCGCGATCTGGTCGGCCATGCGTAACACCGCCGCCATGGCGGGATCGGAATAAATTACCTTGTGGGTTTCATCCGAAACCGCTTCCAGAATGGCGGCAATCAAAACCGCATCGGGCGGCAAAGGAATATATTCTTTTGCGCCGTCGCGGATGGCCTTGGCAGCCTGATCAGGATCCGTATTTATGCCGCAGGCGGCGACGGGGACGTGAATATGTTCCGCATCAAGCTGTTTGATCAGCCTTGCTATATCGAGACTGACATCCACCATCAGCAGATCAGCGCCGCGCCCATCGCGCAAGGACGCAATCGCATCTTCAATGGAGCCGGCAATGGAAACCTTGGCGCCTTTTTCAATGGCGATTTTTGAAGCCGCCCCAAGCTCTCCATTTAAATTTCCGATAATCAGAACGCGCATTTTTTATTCTCCTTAAAGCGGCAGTCAATCAAAGTAGCGGACACGTTTTGCTGGCGGCAGAATAGCGTTGATAAGCATTTCAAGCCGTCTGGGATTTTCCTGCCGGCTGATGGAAGTTGCGCCGATAGCGTATACATTCAACACCATCGCTTCATTGATCGAGTTGCGTTCCAGCTTTGACGCCAGCGGCACAAACACCATATTGGCTAGAATGGCGCCGTATAAGGTCGTCAGCAGCGCCAGCGCCATTGCGGGTCCAATGCTTTCAGGCTGCTGTAAATTGCCAAGCAATTGCACCAGCCCGACCAATGTTCCAATCAACCCCATCGCGGGAGCCACTTCGGCGGCGCGCCGCAACACACCGGCGCTCCTGGTATGGCGGTTGACCATCGCGGTCACTTCCTGACGTAAAATACGTTCAATATCGGTTGATGGGATACCGTCCAGAATCATGGCAAAACCGCGTGCCAGCATGGGCTTATCGTTAATACTGCGCATCATGCGTTCGATGTCCTTTTCCCCCTGGCGCCTTGCGCGTTCGGAAATGGCAATTACTTCGCGCGCAATATTCTGGACATCGTCTCTGGGCATAAAAATCGTCTGCATGATCAGGCGCTGGGT
This sequence comes from Pseudomonadota bacterium, assembly GCA_049323435.1. GTDB lineage: Bacteria > Pseudomonadota > Alphaproteobacteria > UBA11222 > UBA11222 > UBA11222. Next base: position 367,318 of record JBMOMX010000012.1, on the reverse strand, counting down.
ATTTAAAATTTCGGGAATGGAAAAGGAGATCATGGTAACCGCAAAGGTTCCTCCGAAAACTATGATCAGCGAAGGAATATCGATAAACGCCATGGCCGATCCGCCAAGCAAGATCGCCAGCATGACCAGAACTATTCCGCCGCCCAGTCCAAAAATTGTTGCGAAATCCATAGCCATCAACCCTTCGCGCCAGCGTTAAATACTGCCGCCTTTAATGATTTCAGTCATGGTGACGCCGAGACGTTCTTCAATCACAACCACTTCGCCGCGCGCCACCAGCCGGTTGTTTACAAATATGTCGATCGCTTCGCCTACCTTCCGGTCAAGCTCTATGATCGCGCCAGGCCCCAATTTCATCAGTTGACTGACTTCCAGATAGGCTTTTCCAAGAATGGCTGACACATTCACGGGTATATCAAACACTGCTTCCAGTTCGTTGGCCGAGCGCGGACGCCCATCTTCGTGGTTTAGATTTAATTCGCCGTTCTTCCCGGATGAAGCAGCATCAGCGCCAGCCTCCGCTTCATCTTCAAGATTTTGCCAGTCAATTCCTTTTTCATCACTCATTGCGCGCTACCCGTCAGGTTATTATTGATCGTCATGTTAATATTCCTCCGTAGCCGGAATGCCGGCGTTTGCTTCTGCGGAGTTCACGTCAGAAAACGCTTTTCCCGTATACGCCATAATTTTCTGCTCTATCAGATTCATCTGTTCCGGAGAGCGATGCGTCACGCCGCCATCTACCCATTCGATCCGGCACACCGCCTGGTGGGGATAAGTTTCACCAATCAGGACAATACGCCCGGGATAACCTGCCTTGCGCGCCATGGAATCGATTTTGTCCTTTAAAATATCCACAATCGATTCCTCTACCCTGATTACAATCCGAGGTTCCGCAGTCAAGCTGCCAACACAGGAGGCGAAAAGCCTTTCAATTTCCGCGGTTGGGTTTTCCTCTATCAACGCAGGAACAAATTTTTTAGCAATAGTCAGCGCTAATTCGGCTGCCTGGCCCTGTAATTTTTCAATTTGATCCTGTGTATTCAGAAACAGATCCGAAAGATTTGCGATTATCTGTTCAAGCTGATTTTCGATGTTCATTTCAATGCTTGAAATGGCAAGTTCCCGGCCGCTTGCCTGTCCTTCCAGAAAGGCGTGATGCTGAATTTCAGATATCTGCGCATCGGTATAGCTTCGCTTTTTTGGAACGGCGGCAACCATGCTGACCCCGCCATTTTCGGCGGAGTTCAGATTTCTAAAACTGAATTTGCTGCTTTGTGTCATGACGGATCAATAAACCAGCTCGTCATCGCCATTACCGTCGGCAATCATGATTTCACCTTTTGCCGCAAGATCCTTGGCCAGAACCACCATCGACATTTGCGCTTCGTCTACTTCACTCAGGCGCACGGGGCCCATGGCCTCCATGTCCTCACGCAAAATTTTTCCTGCACGTTCGGACATGTTGGAAAAGAACAGATCGCGCAGGCCATCCGACGCACCTTTGAGTGCAAGCGCCAGTTTCGCCTTGTCGAAATTGCGCAAAAGAGTTTGCACGCTGCCTGGATCGAGTTTGCCGAGATCCTCGAATGTAAACATCAGCGCCCGGATGCGTTCCGCCGATTCCCTGTTGCGTTCTTCCAGCGATGTCAGGAACCGGTTTTCGGTCTGCCGGTCAAAATTGTTGAAAATTTCAGCAATCATTTCATGCGCGTCACGGCGGTTGGTGCGTGCCAGATTATTCATGAATTCAGTTCGCAGCGTGCTTTCAACCTTGTCGAGAATTTCCTTTTGCACCGATTCCATCCGCAGCATGCGCATGATAACTTCCTGCGCAAAATCCTCAGGCAATGCTGCCAATACCCGTGCCGCATGATCAGGCTTGACCTTGGTCATCACCACAGCAACAGTTTGCGGATATTCATTCTTTAAAAACGAGGCCAGCACGGATTCGTTTACATTGCCCAGCTTATCCCACATGGTTCTGCCGGCGGGGCCGCGAATTTCATCCATGATTGTGGCGACACGCTCTTCATCGAGCAGATTTCGCAACAACCGTTCTGTCCCTTCATAGGAACCTACGACCGACCCGGTCGTTGACAGACGGGAAACAAACTCATGAAACAGTTTTTCGACAATGTCAGAATGAATTTGCCCAAGGTGCGACATGATTTGCGATATTTCGCGGATTTCTTCATCATCCAGCATCCGCCACAGCTCTGCTGCATATTCTTCGCCCAAAGCAAGCATGATAATTGCTGCCTTTTCCGGCCCCTCAAGATTGCGCATGGATGTGCTTACCATGATATTTCTTTCCCCTGGTTACTCTTTGTCATGCAGCCAGCTGCGCAGAATCGATATTGCTTCATCGGGATGTTTTGAAACCACTTCGCCCACTTTCTTGACGGATGAGGCCTTTACCTGTCCGTCAATTTTTGCAATGTCGATCATGGAATCCAGCTGCTGTTCCTTGTTGTGGATGAGTTGAAGCATCGCATCGGTCTGCTCAATGGTGGATTGGCCGTTTTGTCCTGCTTGTGCGTTCTGCCCGTTTTGTCCGCCGGCTCCTGGGCCGGTTAATTGTGGAAGGGCTCCCCCGCCTGCGCCTGCAAGTGCAGGCTGGTACTGGCCGCCGGCGTAAGGGCCGATTTCCAGCAGCCGCGTTATCAACGGACGGAACACAAACAAGGCAGTCAGCAGTGCGACCAGCCCCAGAACGGCTGTTTCTGCAAAACGCATCCATTCGCCGGTTTCGATTCCCATAAAGGGCGCTTCACCAGTTTCCTCCAGGATGGGTTCGATTTCGGTGAAGCGTAAATTGGCGACCTGAACCTGATCTCCGCGTTTTTCATCAAATCCGATGGCTGTCCGGACCAGGGATTCTATTTGTTGCAACTCTTCCGGGGTGCGCGCGGTATAGACCCGCGCCCCGTCTTTTTGTGTTTGCGTTACGCCATTGACCAGCACCGCCACGGATACTTTTTCAATGGCGCCCGCTTCTTTGGTTTTTACCCGCGTAGTTCTGGATATTTCGAAATTGGATGTTTCCTCGGTACGGTTGTCGCGCAATTTATTGTCTGTTGGCGTGCCGGTGGTTGTTCCACCCGGCAGGGATTCGCTAACCGATACATTTTCCGATTGCGGGGCAAAATCTTCGGATTCTTCTTCGACAGTGTTACTGGACCGGATTACCCGGCCATTAGGGTCAAAAATCTCCGCATTTTCAGTAATCCGGTCCAGATTGACCTGTGCGGTGACCTGCACGCGCACATTTTCAGGGCCGACGATACTTCCGATCAGCCGTTGAATACGTTCTGTTATGAGCGTTTCATATTCCGCATTCTTGTCCTGAATATTGGTGATGTTGCCTTCGTCAATATCATCTTCAACACCGCGCGCCAGCAGTTTTCCCTTGTCATCAATCACCGCCACCCGTGACGGCGTCAGGCCGGGCACTGCCGACGCCGCAAGATGCTGAATGGCGTTGACCTGGGCGCTGGATAGCTGACCACGCGATTTTATGACTATGGAAGCCGTGGGTTCCGGTTTTTTGCCGGAGGCAAATAATTCACGCTTGGGAATTACCAGATGCACGCGCGCGTTGGAAATGCTGGATATAGACCGGATGGTGCGGGCCAATTCACCTTCCATGGCCCGCAATTGATTTACATTCTGTGCAAAGCTGGTTTGGCCCAGCAGTTCCGATTTATCGAAAATTTCATATCCGACGCTGCCGCCTGCCGGTATGCCCTGTTCGGCAAGTGACATGCGCAGCCGGCGCGCCTGGTCCTGGGGCACCAGAATAGTGCCGCCATCATTCTGAAGCTGATAAGGCACATTCATGGCTTCCAGCTTGGATAAAATTTCACTGGAATCGGACATGTCAAGATCGGCGTACAGGAGTGACATCGGTTGCGCTGTGAATTGCATGGTCATGTATGCAAAGAACGCAATCAGCCCCGCCGTGACTACGCCCATCGCGATCAGGCGGCCAGCTCCCAGCTTACGCAAAAATTCAGTAAATCCACTCAAATCCAGCTATCCGTCACAGAGTAATCAGAAAGACCAACATGCCAATCCGCATGTCGGCAATATTTACCCAGTGCTACGTGAAGATCCGGTTAATGGCGGCTGAAACCTCCTCATGTTTTCCAAAAAAAACCGGGTGCGTTACCGCCCCGGTTTATCTTTCTGTTGATTTACAACGCAGGATTATTCAGCGTTTTCGCGGTAATCCTGAATGCGGGTAGTCCTTAGTCCGGCCAATCCGTGCCGCTCCAGCGCGCTCTGCCAGGCGAGAAATTCTTCAATCGTCAAGGTATAGCGCTCGCAGGCTTCATTCAGACTCAGTAATCCCCCACGTACAGCAGCAACGACCTCTGCCTTGCGCCGGATAACCCAGCGTTTCGTATTGGGTGGCGGAAGATCATCAAGCGAGATCGGCGTCCCATGCGGGCCCGCGACACTTAATGGAGAAATATTACGACTATGGTTTAGCATGTGGTTACCCGTTCGCTCTTGCCGTGTTTGGCTTCCTGTCAGTCAGGCTCCTTGCTCGGTGGCCTCATTTATTTCACCCCAGAATAACAGCGGTGCATTAAAGAAGGGCTAAGCGGCACGGTTAAAAATGCCGTAAATATGTGAATTAACAATGGTTTAACAAAAGATAAGATTGCGTGTGCGCAGCGTCCCGCATGCTGCCGGACGGCTGTTAAACAGCCGTCCGGTCAGGTGAATTAGCGTTTGATGCGGATCAGCTCATCGAGCATTTCATCGGCCGTGGTGATGATTTTCGAATTGGCCGAATAGGCCCGCTGGGCAGTGATCAGGTTTGTAAATTCTTCCGCCAGTTCGACGGTTGATGCTTCCAGCACATTCGGGTCTATGCGTCCCGCGGTGCCCTGTGTGGCTTCCAGCAAGGTGAAAGTGCCCGATGTGTCGGATTGCCCATAAGAATTACCGCTTCGCGCCGCCAATCCGTTTGGATTGGGAAATACCGCCAGCGGTATTTTATAAATTCTCTGCCGGATGCCATTTTCGAAGGTTGCCGTGACAAAGCCTTCATTATTGACTTCCAGACCCAGCAGATTACCAAACACCGCACCGTTAATCGAGGCGGCGGCCAGCACCGAATTGGTGGCGAACTGGGTTATGCCATCGGGGCGGCCCACGGTGCCAATGTCCAGATTGATCGTGGAGGTGCCTAGGCCTGTAGTCGGCGTATTCCAGTTGATCGTAATGGGCGTGGGGGCGGCAATTGGACTTGGGAAAGTGGTTGTGGAGGCGAGTGTGCCATCGGTTTGGAACACCAGATCGCCAGCCGCCACACGGCCCACAACGGCTGGTGCGATCACATCGGCTGCCGGGGTCACATAGGCTTCCGCCGCCCAGGTATTGGCTGCCGTTTTCAGGAAGGCAAAATTCATGGTGCGGCTGCCGCCCTGGCTGTCATAAAACTGAATGCTGCGTACGAAATGAGGCGTGACTGCGCCTGCCCCTGGCGGCGTTTGCGCGGCGGCGGTCATGGCGCCCACAGCATAGGCGGGGGGACCGGCATATACCGGTGTTGTGGCGCTTAGATTGGCCTGCAACTGCATTTGCGTCGTGGGATCGGCGGTGCCGGTCAGGCTGCTGATATCGATGGGTCTAAGGGCAGAAAGATCGCTCAAATTGGTTGGCAATCGCCCAAGATTGTCTATGGGCCATCCAAACAGATAATTACCGGCGGCATTTTGCAGAAAGCCCTGGTCATTGGTGCGGAAGGCTCCGGCGCGGGTAAAGCGCGTTTCGCCCAGTCCCGCCACCGTCGAGGAAGAGGTGACGAAAAACCCCTTGCCGGTAATCGCCAGGTCGGTAGGCGAGCTCGACGCCTGCAACAGCCCCTGTTTGTCAATATTCTGATTGGGGTTGATTTGTACGCCGCCCGGCGCATAGGAATGGTCACCGGCTGGAGAGGTCACAAGTGTGGAGAACCGTGCTTTGGTGTCCTTGTAGCCGGTTGTGTTCAAATTGGCGATATTGTCGGAGATAATCCCCAGCGCGCTGGCATTGGCCGTTAGGCCGGATACGCCGCTGAATAGTGCACCATAAATACTCATTTGATCTTCCTCTTCCGGGATCCGCTTGTTCGAAGCGGCGGCCGGCTTTCTGTTGAGGCGCATCCTTCATTGCGCCCATTGAGATTAACTGGCGCTCATATGAGCGCCGTTGGTTTTCTTACGATCCGCCTGTTGCCGCCGATGCTGTTCTGGCCGGTTCCGTCACCGCCAGCACATCAGCGAGATTGATCTTCACCCCGCCGATGACCAGAACCGGCAGATTGCCGGATGAATCCACACTGCTCACAATGCCGCTGGTGAAGACCTTGGCGTTGACTGGCGCATCATCCTTGTCAACGGCCCTCACGCTCATGCTGTAAACACCGTCAGGCTGCTGATCCCCATTCTTGTCCACGCCATTCCAGTTCAGCGCATTAGTTCCGGGCATCGGTGTGACATTCTGTTCGAGCACGGTCTTGCCGGCGCTGTCTTTCAGGGTCACGATGGTCCTGGCGGCCTTTGCATCTACTTCATAGGTCCAGTTGGCGCCGCCATTCACAAGATTGGTGTTTGAATTGATCGTCCGTATTTCGCGGCCGATATAGTCGAGCGGCGCGCCAGTACTGTTGCTCTGGCTTACAGACAACACATCCTTCAGCGGCACCTTGACAGAGCCAATAAACAGCGACGGCTGATCGCCTGAAATTTCTACATTCGTAACAATACCGGTCGTGAACACCTTGGATGTAACCGGCTTCTGGCTGAGATCGAGCGCTGATACACTCAGCCTGTAAACGCCTTCCGGCAGCGCCTTGCCGTTTTTATCCTTGCCGTTCCATGAGAAATTATGCGTCCCGGCGCCGGTTACGCCTTCTGTTGTGAATACGGCATTGCCTTTTGCGTCCAGGACAGTGATGGCGCTGCTTGCCGCAGCCGGACTGACTTCATAGGACCAGTTCGCCAGGCCGTTAGACAGGTTGGTGCTGTCATTGGCCATTCTTACTTCGCGTCCAATGTAATTAAACGCGGCGCTGGAGGTATTGCCGCTAGTCAGCGCAATCAGCTTTTCCAGGTTTTTGTTAGACTGTATCGACTGTTCCACCGAAGTAAATTGCACGAGCTGACTGGTAAATTCCTTGGAATCCAAGGGCTCAAGCGGATCCTGATTCTGCAGCTGGGTTGTCAGCAATGTCAGGAACGTATTGAAATCATTGGTCAGCTTGTTCAGCGCGTTCCCGGATGCCGCAGTCACGGGCGATGGCGCAGGAGTTTTTGCAGCCAGTGCCGAAGCGGCAGCGGGCTTGCTGGGATCCAAAATTGATGCAGGAGATAATCCGCTTGTGGCCATGATTTTTTCCTAGATATGGATGTTAACGGCGCGATTGGAAAAGCGCGCTGCGATGGGGGCGATGGGCTCATCCCAGTCATCTGACAGCGGGTCTTTGCCGCTGCTGTCAGCGCCTTTATGGTATAAATCAGTGGACTGATTATCGTGGCGACCGCCCTTGAGCGAAAAATTCAGCGAATTGCTGTCAGTCTTAAGGCCGGCTTCGGTCAGGCTTCTTTCAAGCGCGCGCTGGTCGCGTTGCAGCAGATCGAGGGTTTCGGGACGTTCAACTGCTATCACCGCGCTCAGCTTGCCTTCGGGTGAAATTTCCATGCGCACTTCCACCCGTCCCAGTTCGGGCGGATCAAGTCGTAATTGAAAACGGTTTGCGCCTGTATCGGCATGCTGCGAGATATGTATGGCGATGTCGCGAATGGGCGGGCTGGGCGGGTGGTTTTCGGCGCGCACCGGAGTCGGGGAAATTCCGTTGCGCTGGGCTTCTGATTTTTCAAGCGGCCCGGCGCCAAAACCATCCGCACGGCCTGTTTCCGCCTGGCTGATCTGAATATCCTGCGGCGATGCAACAGCAACGGACTCAGCGGTTTGAGAAAAATTTTGAGCCAATATCTGCCCGTCCGCCGATGGGGTTTGCGCCTGTGTGGCGGCCTGTCCAGGTGAAGGAGACGCTGCGGCGGCGGGCGCGGCGGGCGCAACGGACGTGTCCTTGAGCGGCTGTGCCGTATCCTGTGCCGCTGCGGCCGGGCGCATAATCCGCTCGCTTGCTGACGCAATCTCTGGCGCTAACGCGGTGGTCCCGGCAACAGGGGCGGCGCCTGCTGTCTGCGCAGCACCAGCCGCCGTCACGGCAATTTGTGTCATATCTGAAATCGGACTTTGCTGGCCAGTTACAAACATGGGCGTTGACGGCGCCTGGGCTTGCAACGGCCCGGCATCTTTACCGGCGCCGGAAGTCAAGGCCTCCGCATCGGAAAGCGGGTCCGGTCTTTTTTGATTCTCTGGCAGCAATTCAGACGGCGCGGTCTGAGCTTTTTCGACAGGCTTTATGGGCCTGTTCAAGGCGGTCTGTTCCTGCGCGGACGAGATGACTATAGCTGTCTGGACTGGAACAGCAGGGCTGGAATTATCTGCAGAAGGGACAGCCGCCGGCACATTGCCAGGTGATTGGCCGGGTGATGGGGCATGATCGGATGCCGCGGAAGATGCGTCTTCAGACTGGCCGGTAAAATCGGATCCGGCTTGCGCAAGGATTGGTGGATTAACACTTGGCTGAGTGGCCGCTTTTGCGTTTTCCGCAGGTCCAGCCCCCAGGGGATGCGTTTTCTGAGACAGGGGTGCGGCAATATTTTCGTGCTGCCCGGAAGCTAATGGACGGGCCGGGGCACTATGTGTCTCCTGATTATCTTCCTGCGCCACACCGGGCGCAGTCTGCGGGAGGTTTTTTTCAGTTCCGGATGAAAGGGCCATGATGGCTGTGGCGGCTGGATCGCTTGTCCCCATTGCCATCGGGTTGACCGGCATCATCAAGGAATCCGCGCCTTCATACCCCGCAAGCGGTTTTTCCGCATCAGCATTGCCTGCACCGGGTTCGCTGACTGATTGCGCTGCAATGAGCTGAGACGCGGCCTGAGTGATGACCTCAGTCACGGCGGCGGCGGATGAAGCCGGGAGCTGTGCCGTCTTGTCCGGGGTTGCCGGTGCCGCAAGGTTGCGTGCGCCCGGCAAATTCTGTTGCTGCGGCAAAGCCGGATTCAGCACTGCGGCGCCGGTTACGGTCATTCCGGAAAGCGGCCCTGAAAGCGGAGGTGGTGAAATTAAATTCAGAGCGCCGCCGGCCAGCGTGTTTTTAATTTCAATGCCATTGGACGGGGCAGGGATGACAGCCGCTGATTGCAGTAAACTTTCAAATGCGGTCAATGCGGGGTTGGCTGGCAAACCCATATTTCCTGCGGATGCAGTGGCAGAAAGCATTGCGTTCTCCCCGCCAGCCGGCACACTGCCGGTCACGACCGAAGCTGCACCAGACATAGCAGCCAGTCCTGGCAGTGAGAGGAAACTTTGCGCTAATTTCATTTTTGTCCCTGTTTACTTCCGGCCTGATGCGCTGTTTTTCATTGCGCGGGTCTGCGCTGTTAGCGGCATCTTGCCAGCTTGTCTAGCAAGGGGCGGGCCAAGTCAGGTTCCTGCGGAATTTCAGTAAAATCCTGATCAGGCCTGCCCGCACCATTTTTAATCGGTGCCTATCCCGGCAAACATGGCCGGGGAAGATGCGGCGGGGCGGAAATTTCTGCCACATGGCGCATGCTTCACTATCGGGCCAGGCGCATAAAGGGCCAAAAACCGGCTTTTGCCGTGGCGTGAAGGACAGATTGCATGCTGGCATCAAGCTTGCACTGGAGTAAGCGGAAAAGGAGGCCCATATGTCAGGTGTTGGAATTCTGGGCAATGCAGTCAGCGGTCTGAAGGCGAGTCAGGCGGGGATTCGCCATACGTCATCAAATATTGCTAATGTAAATAATCCTGATTATGCGCGGCGCACGATCAACTTTCAGTCGCGTGAGCTTGGCGGTATTGATGTTGTTGCGGTCAACCGTATTACGGATGATTTTCTGACACGTGAATCCTTTGCCGCCGCTTCAAATGCGAAAGCCGCAGAAATTATTTCCAAACTGCATGACCGGCTGCAATCGGTATTCGGTGATCCCACGTCAAACAGTTCCATCTCGGCCAAGATTGACGCGATGTTTGCCGACCTGTCGGAAATGCAAATTGATCCGACCTCGCTGGTGCGGCGGGGAACCGGCCTGAATGCGGTGCGGGTCGCGTTAAATGAACTGGAAGGGATTGCTGGATCCATACAGCGCATTCGCGCCGATGCAGATCAGGATATTTTCAGCCGCGTGGGCATTGCCAATGATTTACTGAAAAATATTCAGGCGTTAAATACAAGCATTGTTGCATCCAAAGCGCTTAATGGCGACGCCAACGCCTTGATTGACCAACGCCAGAAAGCACTGGATACTCTGGCCGAGTTCATGGATATCCGCATATCCATTCAGCCGGACGGACAGGCTTTTGTCGCCTCAACGGACGGCATATTCATGGTCAGCACCGGCTATAGCGAGCTGCGCTATTCTGCAAGCGCCGTAGTTAATCCAGACACTATATTTCCGCGTATCACGCTGCATTCTGTTGACCCCTATACCGGGGTTGTCAGTCCGAATGGTACGGCGCTGGAAACGCATATTGCTTCCGGTGAAATTCGCGGTTTGATCGAAATGCGCGATATTACTTTGCCCCAAATTGCCGAAGAATTAGGTGAACTTGCGTCGAAAATAGCGGATCAGCTTAATTCTGTTCATAATGACAATTCCGCCGTCCCGGCGCCAAACCAGCTTGCCGGGGCGAATACCGGCCTTCTCGCCGCTGATGCGCACGCCTTTACAGGAATCAGCAATTTCAGCATTACCGATGCGGCGGGGCTGACAGTTACCAGCGTGCAGGCCGATTTTTCGAACAACCAGTATCGCGTCAATGGGGGCGCGCCGGTGGCGTTTGGCGGGACAACGCTGGGGGCTGCGGTTGCAGCCATCAATGCCGGTCTCGGCGCCAGCGGCACCCTGACATTCAGCAATGGCGTCATGACGCTCCGCGCTACAAACCCCGCGCATGGCGTTGCGATGCTTCAGGATGGCAGCCAGCCCAGTGCACGCGCGGGACGCGGGTTTGCCCATTTTTTTGCAATGAACGATCTCGTAAAATCTGATTCTCCCAGCCACTACCAGACCGGGCTCGACGCTGCTGCGGCGCATGGATTTACGCTGGGCAGCACGGCACAATTTAAACTGATCAATTCCAGGGGGCAGGTTACACGCGACTTCACCCTGGCCATTGCAGGCGCTACAATAGGCGATACGGTTTCCCAGTTGAATGCCAGCTTAAATCCTTTTGGCAGCTTCACCCTTGATGCGAAAGGGGCATTGAAATTCGCGGCGGCCCCCGGCAGTGAAGGCAGCACATTATATTCAATTGAGGATTTGACCAACCGGGGCGGTACCGGTGTCAGCCTTTCAAAACTATTCGGGATTGGTCCTGGCGCACGGCAGAATCAGGCGGTGAATCTGGAAATACGTCCGGATATATCGCTCAATAATTCCAGGCTGGCGCTCGCCAAACTGAATGTCACCGCCATTGGCGGCGTCGCGCTGGGCGCGGCGGATGATCGCGGCGCTATTGCGCTTCATGCGCTGGAAAATCAACTGGCCAGCTTTTCCGCCGCCGGAAGTCTGACAAGCTTTTCATCGACACTAAACGATTATAGCGGTCAGTTCCTTTCCAATGCGGCGCGGCTGGCAGCGCAGGCGCAGACCGTGAGCAACGACAGAACCGGTATTCGCGATGAGATCAAGGCCCGGATTGCCGATGTGTCCGGCGTCAATCTTGACGAGGAACTGGCCAACCTCGTGATCTATCAGAATTCCTACAATGCAGCGGCACGGATGATCAAGGCCGCCGAAGAATTGTTCAATACTTTGCTGGACGCCGTGTAAACCATGAAAAGGAAACCATGACATGACGCGGATATCCTCGCTTGCGCAACAGCAGGCGGTTGTGTCGCAAATGCTGCGGGCGCAAACCCAGGTTGCGGACTCCCAGCGTCAGGTGATTACGGGGACCAAGTCGGATCGCTATGAAGGGATCGCGCGTGATGCATCCGCACTTATAAGCGCTCAGGCAATAGATTCCCGCACCCAGAAATTTGTTGAACTGGGCAATCAGATAGGCGCTCAGGTTGTCTTGCAGGACACCAGCCTGTCCACGATGTACGATACGGTAAAATCCCTGCGTGATGGCGTCCTGCAGGCGCTGGCCAATAGTAGCGGCCGCTCGCTCTCGGTGGATATTGAAAGCGCATTTGTTTCCGGCAGAGCTGTATTGAACACGCGCTTTGCCGGAAAGTTTCTTTATGCGGGCTCGCGCACCGATGTACAGCCTTTCAGCGCTCCCGATCTGGCTTCATTGGCAAATGTGGGCACGCCGGTGACAGATTTTTTCCAGAACACGCAGCAAAAAGCCCAGGTGCGCATTGAACAGAATCTGGTCATAGAGCATGGCATTCTGGCCAATGATATCGGGATGAATATGATGGCGTCGGTCAAGCGCCTGGCTGAATATAATGCCGCAACTCCGTTTGGTACTGTGCTGACACCGGCGGATCGGGCCATGCTACAGTCTGAAATAACGAATTTGGACAATGCGCTCACAGGGATTGTCCAGTTGCAGTCTAGCAATGGCTTTGTCGGAACTCGTATCGAATCCGTAACAATCCGCAATCAGGCGCTTGAGGCTGTAAACAAGCAATTAATCGCTGATCTGTCCGAAGTGGATATGGCCGAAGCCATTTCCCGGCTGAATCAGGACAAACTGGCGGTCGAGGCGTCCTACAATCTGGTCCGGCAATTATCCCAGCTCAGTCTGCTGAATTACCTGTAGTTAGGGCTGTCAGGGCGACAGCGCACTTGCCGGGGGACGCCTGCGCCTGTATTTAGGCGCCATGTCTCTTATATCTCAAACATCCGGTCTGGGTCTGTCAGGCGCCCCCGGCGCAACGCGCGTCGTTGTGGCCATGTCGGGCGGTGTCGATTCCTCGGTCGCTGCCGCATTGCTGCATGAACAGGGCTATGACACGGTCGGCGTCACCCTGCAATTATACGATCATGGCGCAGCGATTTCACGCAAAGGCGCCTGTTGCGCGGGTACCGACATCCATGACGCGCGCTTTGTGGCGGAAAAAATCGGCATTCCCCATTATGTGCTGGATTATGAAACCCGCTTTCGTCAGGCAGTGATGGATGATTTCGCCGACAGCTATCTTGCGGGAGAAACCCCAGTTCCCTGTGTAACCTGTAATCAGACCGTCAAATTTACCGATCTGTTGCAGGTGGCGCGCGATCTGGGCGCGCAGGCTCTGGTAACTGGACATTATGTGCGCCGGATGATGGGCAGGCATGGGCCGGAAATGCATCGCGCCGTCGATCCGGATCGCGACCAGAGTTACTTTTTGTTTGCCACCACGGCGGTGCAACTGGATTTTCTGCGTTTTCCGCTAGGCGATCTGCGCAAGGAAGAAACCCGCGCGCTTGCCGCGCGGTTTGGATTGCCGGTTGCAGAAAAGCCGGACAGCCAGGATATCTGTTTTGTACCCCAGGGCGGTTATGCCGCAATCGTTGAAAAATTACGCCCGCAGGCAGTGGGTCCGGGCGATATCGTGCATCTCGATGGCCGTATTCTGGCGCGGCATCAGGGCATCATCCATTACACCGTTGGCCAGCGCCGGGGCCTCGGCATTGGCGGCGGTGAACCCTTATTCGTCATTCGCCTGGATGCCGCCAGCCGCCGTGTTATTGTCGGCCCGCGTGAAGCCCTGCTCCGCAGTCATTTCCATATTCGCGCACTGAACTGGCTGGGCGACACCCCTCCTGCAATATCGGGGCAGGAAGTGGCTGTCAAAGTACGCTCTACAAGGCCGCCGGTCCCCGGCAGGCTTTTTCCCGATCAGTCTGGCGGCGCACGGATTATCCTGCACCAGCCTGAAGAGGCGGTGGCCCCTGGTCAGGCCTGTGTGGTTTATGCGCCGGATGGAAACAGCCGTGTGCTGGGCGGCGGCTGGATCCTTCGCGACGCGCAGCCTGACGCTGCCGAAGCATAAGCACTACACAGGCCGGTTTCCGATTTATATGCTATGAAGCTGGCGGCGGGCAGCAGCATGGGCGCATGTCACCTGATGCCGGCATATCTGGGGATTTCGCTTTTGTCACAAACAGAACAAAATTCAGCTGCGAAGCAGGGCGCTATCAGCCTGTTTCTGCGTTGGTGGGGGCGGGAATTGCAGGCCATGCTGCCCTCCAGGCTTGCGCTTCTTTTGGGTCTGACGAATGAAATCATTATCGTGGCGCCCGAGGCGGATGGTTTCAGCATCCAGTTGCTGCTTGGAGACAAAAGCCAGGCGCTTGGACCTGTGTCAAAAGCTGGTCTGAACGATCGACTGGCGGTGCTGCGTGACGGCGGGGCAGAATGCGTGTTGCGTATTCCAGCCTCGCATGGTCTGCGGCGGCAGGCCCCGATCGCAGTTTCCGCCCTGCCGCGTGGTTTTGATGCGATTGCCGGCGAAATCGAACGGCAAACCCCGTTCGCACCTGATCAGGTCTATGCCGGGTATCGGGTGGAAGAAACGGTTGATGTGCGCGGCCGGGTGATGGCGCATCTGGCGCTGGCGCCATGTGGCCTTGTCGATGAAATGCTGCAAAGACTGGCTATTGCGGGCCTGACGCCGGATCGTGTCTGCCTGGCGGATGATACTGGCGGCAGCCAGGCTGGCGATACGCTGCATATTCTGTCGCACAGATCCACGCAGGCGCCGCCAAAAATTCTTCTCGTAGCTGCCGGACTGCTGTTAATGGCGGCGCTTGTCTCGCCTTTTATACATGATGCCTTCGTCTTGCGTGAAATGCAGCACAGGCTGGCAGCGGCGCGTCAGGCGGCGCAGGCCCGCACGCAGCAGCATCCAGGGGCCAGCAGCCCATCAGCGCAGCTGTCCTTGCTGTCCGATCTGCGCAGCCGCAGATCATCCGTAACCGGATTGGTGAACATGATCAGCATCGCGCTTCCGGATACGGCGCATCTTGCGCAGTTTGAACTTGCCGGCAATGCACTCTCGATACAGGGGGTCACGCAATCCGCTTCGGATTTGATTGCGCCGCTTGAGGCGCTGCCGGTCATTCATAAAGTTGAATTCAGCGCGCCGACATTACGCGATCCGGTCACCGGACTGGAGCAATTTCAACTGACCTTGGCGTTAACCGGCCGCCCGGTCCGGAGCGCCCCATGATGGCGCATAACACGATGCGCGCGCGCGCATGCGCAGCCGGTCTGCTGCTGGCGGCGTTTCTATTGCTATGGTTTGGTGCGGTGGCGCCCTACAGGGAGGCGCTTTCCAGATCGCAGCAGGAACTGGAAGAAATAGCCGTGCAAATACAGAATTACCGGCGTGTGGCTGGCGCTGGCGGGGCAGAGGGTGGCGCCAGGGAGGAATTGAACCCGCTTTTGCTGCCCGGAAAAACACGCGCGGCTGCTGCGGCTTATTTGCAGCAACGCATCGGCGGCCTGATTTCAAGAAGCAATGCGTCACTGCTCAGTTTTGAACTGATCTCAGCGGAAAAGCAGGAAACCATGCTTCTGGAACCGCTTACCGGGCGCATCCGGGTAACGGCCAATACACAAGCGCTGCGCGCGATGCTGCATGCAATGGAGGCAGAACGCCCGCTGCTGCTGCTGGATAATCTGTTTGTGCGGGCGCGCAGCAATCTGGATACGGTTCCGGGCGGCAATCTCGATATTCAGCTTGATGTTTCCGGCTACCGGGAGCCCGCGCCATGATGCTGCGCCCGATTTTATGGCTGGCCTGCGCGCTGCTGGCGCTTGCCGCCGCAATGCCCTGGCTGGAAACAGCGCCGGTGCCGCAGCAGGTTTCCGATGCGCCCGCGGCGCAAACAGCGGCGGCGTTCGATTTCAATGATCCGGCGCCATTGGAATCCTATGCCGAATTTGTCAGCCGGCCGGTATTTGTGGCGACACGGCGTCCAGCCGGGCCTGCACCCAGCCCCGACCGCAAGGCGGGGGAGATATTGTTGCTTGATCGCTATCCGATCGTGGGTGTGGTTATAAACGGTCAGCAACAGGTGGTATTGATCCGCAAGGCCGCTGGTGACACAGTAAGCCGGATCAAGCAGGGGGCCGTGCTGGATGGCTGGACCTTGACAGAGGTGACACGCGAGCGGCTGGTTCTTGAAATGGGTGAAAACCGCAAAGAAATACCGCTTCAAAATAATAGCGATAAAACGGATTGAACAGGCGTATGGGTATTTCTTTGTGGCGGCGTGGCGTAACTACCGCCTTTTTGTTGATGGCGATCTGCGGCGGATTGAGCGCCTGCACGGCGAACCAGGCGCAACCGCAGGCGGTGTCAGCCCCCCACGCCGCGCCACCCCAGCAGCCCGCTCCTGCGCCTGAAGTGGTGACGCAGGCGCCAGCAGCCAAAGCGGCGCCAGCCCGCGCCGTTGACGAGCTTTATCCTGCACGCGGCGCCAGCCCGGCCGGCGCCGCCCCCCGCGCCGCGATGGCGGCAGGCGATATCAGCCTGAATTTTCAGAATGCCAGCATTGCAGAAATAGCGGGGGTCATACTTGGCGATCTGCTGAAAGTGCCCTTCACCATTGATGCGGGTGTGCAGGGCAGCGCCACGCTGAACACCGGCACGCCGCTAAACAAAGATGCGCTGATCCCGGTGCTGGAAGCCATTCTGTCGAGCATGAACGCCGTACTGATCAATCAGGGAGAAGTGTTTCGCATCCGCCCGGCCAATGGCGCAGACCTTCCAGGTGCGCCGGTTGGGGCGGATTTGCCCGCAGGCACGGGCGCGGGGTTTGAAATATTTGCGCTCTCCTATATCAACGCGGCTGAAATGGCGAAACTCATTGCGCCGCTGGTGCCGGAAGGGCGGCCGGTAAATATTGATGCGCAACGCAATCTGTTGATTGTCGGGGGCACCGGCCCGGAACGCCAGTCGGTGCGGGAAACCATTGCGCTGTTTGACGTGGATGCGATGGCGGATCAATCCGTCCTGCTGATCAGCCTGGAGCAGGCCGATGTCCGCACCATCATTTCCGAACTGGAACACATATTCGGGGAAACCGGCAAAGGCCCGCTTGCAGGCCTGGTGCGTTTTGTTCCGGTCGAGCGGTTGAACGCCATCATGGCGCTGTCTTCGCAACAGAATTATCTCATCCAGGCGCGCGAATGGGTGCGGCGTCTGGACCGGACCCGGCGCGCGGATGAACAAACGGTATTTGTATATTTCATGCAGTATGGCTCGGCGCCGGACATGGTAAAGACCCTTCAGGAAATTTTTATTCAGCAGGGCGGTACGGCGCAAGCCCAGGCGCCAACAGACGGTACGGCTGCGGAAATTGCGCTGCCGCCGTCTGGCGCCATTGCGGCGGCCCTGTCCCCGCAACCGCTGCGCATCACGGCGGACCGCTCCAAAAACGCGCTGCTGATTCAGGGTAATGAGCGGCAATATCAGCAGGTCAGGGAAGTGCTTGGCAAACTTGACATTGCCCCGCTGCAAGTCATGATCGAAGCGCAAATCGTTGAGGTCAGCCTTGGTGACAGCTTGCGCTACGGGGTGCAGTATTTCCTTGATACCGGCGGTCTGAAAATTGACGAAGACAGTATCACGCAACTGACTTCCGGGACATCCGCAACCGGCATTGCGCCGAACCTGTCCACGCCGCCGGGGGGCGGCTTTGCCTTTTCCCTTTCGGGCCGGGCGGGGCAGAACCGGGTTGTGCTGGACGCGCTATCGGATCTGACAAATGTCAATATGATTTCCGCGCCCACACTGTTTGTGCTGGATAATCAGGTGGCGCGTCTGCGGGTCGGCGATGAGGTTCCGATCATCACCCAGACGGCTGACGGGCTGACAAATGATTCACGCACCCTCAACACCGTGCAATATCGCAGCACCGGGGTACTGCTGGAAGTAACCCCGCAGGTGAATTCCGGCGGCATGGTGACCCTGCAAATCGTTCAGGAGGTCAGTGCCGCGGTCAACACCCAAAGCTCCGGCAGCTCGACGATTAATTCACCAACGATCCAGCAGCGGAGCTTTCTCAGTACGGTCGGTGTGCGCGATGGCGAAACCATCCTGCTGGGCGGGCTGATCCGTGAACAGGCATCCAAGGGGCGCAGCGGCATTCCGGTACTGCATCAGGTGCCGGTGCTGGGCAATCTGTTTGGCCGCACCAGTAATTCCGCGCAGCGAACGGAATTGCTGGTAATGATCACGCCCCGTGTCGTGCGCGATATCCAGCAAAGCCGCGATACGACAGCCGCCATCCGCGAAAAATATCAGGGCATATTGCTGCTTCAGCAAAAGGGCGCCACCCGCCCGCGCCAGGTCTACGGGCAATAAGCGCCCGCAGATGTTTACGCAGCATCACGCCGGAACAGTCTGCCGGTCTATTCTTCCAGCAGCCTGCGGGTAATCACCTGGGCCTGAATCTCGCCGGCGCCTTCGAAAATATTCAGAATGCGCGCATCGCACAATACGCGGCTGATCGGATATTCCAGCGCAAAGCCATTGCCGCCGTGAATTTGCAGCGCATTGTCGGCGCACATCCAGGCGACGCGCGCGCCCAGCAGTTTCGCCATGCCGGCTTCCAGATCGCAGCGCTGGCCGTCATCCTTGCGGCGCGCCGAATAATAGGTCAGTTGCCGGGCGATCATGATCTCGACCGCCATCCAGGCGATCTTGCCGCTGACGCGGGGGAAACTGTAAATCGGCTTGCCGAACTGCAACCGTTCCTGGCCATATTTCAGGCCGAGTTCCAGCGCGCATTGAGCAACCCCGATGGCGCGCGCGGCCGTCTGGATGCGCGCGCTTTCAAAGGTTTTCATCAGCGATTTGAAACCCTCGCCTTCTTTTTCCCCCAGCAGGTTTTTGGCGGGCACTTCAAAGCCGTCAAACGCCAATTCATATTCCTTCATGCCGCGATAGCCGAGCACTTCGATCTCGCCGCCGGTCATGCCTTTGGCGGGAAATAAATCATTCTCTGTGCCGCGCGGTTTTTCAGCCAGAAACATCGACAGGCCCTTATAGCCCGCCTCATTAGGATCGGTACGCACCAGCAGGGTCATCATGTCGGTGCGCGCGGCATGGGTGATCCAGGTTTTGTTGCCGGTGATCTTGTAAACATCGCCCTGTTTGACCGCGCGGGTGCGCAGGCTGGCCAGATCGGAGCCGGTATTGGGTTCGGTGAACACGGCGGTGGGGAGAATCTCGGCGCTGGCGAGCTTGGGCAGATAATAGGCTTTCTGCGCGTCCGTGCCGCTGCCCATGATCAGTTCAGCGGCGATTTCCGAGCGGGTGCCAAGCGAGCCAACACCGATATAGCCCCGGCTTAATTCTTCCGACACCACGCACATGGCCATTTTGCCAAGGCCAAGGCCGCCCAATTGTTCCGGAATGGTCAGGCCGAACACGCCCAGTTCACCCATCTGATTGACGACCTCGATAGGGATCAGATCGTTTTTCATGTGCCAGCCATGCGCGTTGGGGACGACCTGTTCATCGGCAAAGCGATGGAACTGTTCGCGGATCATGGTATGGGTTTCATCCAGCCCGGTATCGCCAAAAGTGATGGCGCTGCCATGCTCGGCTATCAACTGTGCAATGCGTTCGCGCACCGCCGCGCAATTGCCATGCTGGATCAGCCTGTTGACCGCATCGGTGAAAAAAGCCTGTAATTGGGATTGTGTCACGCCCATATCCTGCGGGCGCACAATCTCGCCCTGATTCATGGCAATGCCGCCCGCCATTTGCGAAAGATATTCACCAAATGCTGATTGCAGGATAAGCGCTTCCAGCGCGCCAAAGCGGCCCTCGGCCTGCAAGCGCTGCGCCCAACCCAGCATTTCGCGCAGGCTTTCGACATAGGTCGCCATCCAAGCCAGCCCATGTGCCTGAAACTGGTTCTGCTCCAGCAGATCGGCGGAAATTGCGCCATTCACACTCAACAGACTGCGCACCGCCTCGCGCGCGGCCAGCAACAGCGCCTCGGCAGCAGGCAAAGCTGCGGCGCAGGCCGCGATGGGGTTCTCAATAAAGGGGGATGCGGAGTGTGACATAAAGGCTTTTCCCTGCTGGCGGTAAGAATATGCGCGCGCTTTATAGCGGTAAAATGCGCTTTCAGCCAGCAGGTAGCATGCTTTTCGTTTAGAATTAATCCTGTATTGTGATGCATGGATCGGTGATCTGGCAGGAGGCGCCCTTATTTTGAGACCGGCGATTTCGGCACTTTATCTGGCGGATGAGACGGCATGCGTGTCGGCGCTGCTGGCCGGGGCGCGGCTGGATGATGCGCAGGCCGCACAGGTAAGCATGCTGGCAGCCGGATTTGTCGAACATATCCGCGCGCATCGCCGCCCCGCCGGGGGGATTGATGTCTTTCTGCGCGAATATGCTTTGAGCAGTGAGGAGGGCGTGGCGCTGATGTGCCTGGCCGAGGCGTTGCTGCGTATTCCCGACACCGCCACAATGGATGCGCTGATCCGCGACAAGATCGCGCCCGCAGACTGGGCGCGTCATATCGGGCATTCGGATTCATGGTTCGTCAACGCGTCAACGCTTGGCCTGATGCTGACCGGGCGGATTGTGCGGCTGGAGGAAACCGCTGACGCCGGGAATTTTCTGGGGCGTCTGATTGTGCGCAGCGGCGAACCGGTAATACGTCAGGCGCTGCTGCACGCCATGCGCATTATGGGCCGGCAGTTTGTGCTGGGCCGCACGATAGATGAAGCCGTCGTTCATGCGCAGGCGGACGCGGCCAGGGGCTACCGGCACTCCTTCGACATGCTGGGCGAAGGGGCGCGCACGGCGCAACAGGCGGCGCGGCATTATCAGGCCTATATGGATGCTATCCGTACACTGAGCATAACGGGCGGGCTGCACGCGCCGGGCATATCGGTTAAACTTTCGGCGCTGCATCCGCGTTTTGAACAGGCGCAGGCTGCGCGGGTCATGGCGGAATTGACCCCCAGGCTGGCGGAACTGGCGGCCAGCGCCCGTGCCGCGAATATTGATCTGACGATCGACGCCGAAGAATCTGAGCGGCTGGACATCACCCTTGATGTGTTTGAAACGGTCTTTGCGGGGCTTGAAAACTGGGAAGGCTTTGGGCTGGCGGTGCAGGCCTATCAAAAACGCGCGCCTGCCGTACTGGACTGGCTTAGTGCGCTGGCGAAAAAGTCCGGCAGGCGCATTCCGGTGCGGCTGGTCAAGGGCGCCTATTGGGATAGCGAGATCAAGCGTGCGCAGGAGCGCGGGCTTTGCGCCTATCCGGTATTCACCCGCAAGGCGGCGAGCGATGTTTCCTGGCTCGCCTGTGCGGCGCGCATGATTGCGGCGGGCGGCTGGCTGAAACCGCAATTCGCCACCCATAATGCGCACAGCGTAGCGGCGATTTTAACAATGACCGGCGCGGACCGGGGCGTGTCTTCAATTGAATTTGAATTTCAGCGGCTGCATGGCATGGGTGCGCCGCTGCATGATCTGGCGATGCAGGCGCATGGCGCGGCGTGCCGCATTTACGCCCCGGTGGGCAGTCATGAAAACCTGCTGGCCTATCTGGTGCGCCGCCTGCTGGAAAATGGGGCGAACAGTTCTTTCGTCAACCGGCTGAGCGATGACGCCGCCCCCATTGCCGAAATTGTACGCGACCCCTGTGCGGTGATTTCCGAAGCGCAGCACATCCCAAATCCGCTTATTCCGCTGCCAGAACATCTGTATGGGGAGGAACGGCGAAATTCCGCTGGAATTCTGCTAAGCGATCCGGCGGTGCTGACGCCGCTTTTGCAGGAGATCGAGGCTGCTCTCAAGGCGCCGCGCCAGGCCGGGCCGCTGGTGGATGGCATAAGTTATAATGGCCCCCGCGATGCTGTATATGATCCAGCCGATAGAAGCCGTATCGTTGGCCATCTGGCGATGGCCGATGGCGCGGCAATGGCGCGCGCAGCCGCCAGCGCCTCTGCCGCCGCCCCTTCCTGGGATGCGGCGGGCGGAACCATGCGCGCGCAATATCTGGAGCGCGCTGCAGATCTGTTTGAGGTCAGCCGGGCGGAACTGATGGGTCTGTGCATCCGCGAAGCGGGCAAGACACTGCCCGATGCCTTGTCCGAACTGCGCGAGGCAGTGGATTTTCTGCGTTATTATGCGGCCCGGGCGCGCGCGGAATTTGATGGCCCGCAGCCCTTGCCCGGGCCGGCGGGCGAACGCAATGAAATTTCACTGCATGGGCGCGGCGTGTTCTGCTGCATCAGCCCGTGGAATTTTCCGCTGGCGATTTTTACCGGACAGGTAGCAGCGGCGCTGGCGGCGGGGAATGCGGTGCTGGCGAAACCGGCGGAACAGACCAGCCTGATCGCCTATCGCGCTGTGCAGCTGATGCATCAGGCGGGTGTGCCGCCGCAGATTTTGCATCTGCTGCCAGGGGCGGGTGAACTGGTGGGGGCGGCGCTGGTCAGCGATGCGCGCATTGCAGGCGTCGCTTTTACCGGCTCAACCGAAATTGCCCGCGAGATCAATCTGCGGCTTGCGGCGCGGCCGGGTCCAATCATTCCATTCATCGCGGAAACCGGCGGAGTGAATGCGATGATCGCGGATTCATCGGCGCTGACTGAACAATTGGCGGATGATGTGATCCGCTCCGCCTTTAACAGCGCCGGGCAACGCTGTTCGGCGCTGCGGGTGTTATTTGTTCAGGAAGAATCTGCCGGCCGGGTGCTGGAGATGCTGGCCGGCGCGATGGCGCAATTACGTGTAGGCGATCCGATGCTTATGTCCACAGATATTGGCCCGCTGATTGATATGCAGGCGCTGAACCGGCTTAACGCCCATGCGGCGCGCATGGGCGGCATCGGAAAACTGATCGCCAGGACGCCTTTGCCGCCTCATCTGCCGCCAGGCATTTATTTTGCGCCGCACGCCTTTGAGATTGACGGGCTGGCGCATCTGACACACGAGGTGTTCGGCCCCATTCTGCATGTGATCCGTTATCAGGCGGAGCATCTGGACAGGGTATGTGCGGCAATCAATGCGATGGGATATGGACTTACGCTGGGTATTCATTCGCGTATCGAAGCCAGAACAGAGGAGATTTGCGCCCGTGTCCGGGCCGGTAATATCTATGTCAACCGCAGCATGATCGGCGCTGTCGTGGGCGCCCAGCCCTTTGGGGGTGAAGGGCTTTCGGGCACCGGGCCCAAGGCGGGCGGCCCGCGCACATTGCACCGCTTTGCCACGGAACGCGCATGTTCGACCGATACAAGCGCTGCCGGCGGAAATGCCACATTACTGTCTTTGCGCGAAGTGTGACATCCGATCTAACGATTGACCCCGAACCCGCTGCGAGGCACAATAAGGTCAGACCAATTGCAATATTCAGACAGGGAGAACCCGCATGAAAGCGGCCGTATTACGTGAAACCAAACAAGCACTGACAATCGAAGATGTGCAGATTTCCAAACCCGGTCCGCGCGAAGTGCTGATCCGCACGGCGGCGGCGGGCATCTGCCACAGCGATCTGCATATTGCGGATGGGCTGTATCCTTATCCGCTGCCTTGCGTGCTGGGTCATGAATCGGCAGGCGTGGTGGAAGCCGTGGGTTCGGATGTGCGTTATGTGGTTCCCGGTGATCACGTGATTACCTGCCTGTCGGCATTTTGCGGACATTGTGAACATTGCATTACCGGCCATATGTCCCGCTGCACTGGCGCGGAAACGCAACGCATGCCGACCGAGGCGCCGCGCCTGACCCTGGATGGCAAGCCGGTATTCCAGTTCATCAATCTGTCATCCTATGCCGAACAATTGCTGGTGCATGAGCACACGATTGTTAAAATCCGCAAGGATATGCCGCTGGACCGCGCCGCACTGATCGGTTGCGGCGTGATGACCGGCGTGGGCGCCGTATTTCATACCGCCAAGGTGGAACCCGGCAGCAAGGTGGCGGTGCTGGGCTGCGGGGGCATTGGCCTTAGCGCCATTAATGGCGCAGCGCTTGCTGGCGCGGGCCAGATTATCGCGATCGACATGGTTGGTTCAAAGCTGAACCTGGCCAAAAAGTTCGGGGCGACCGATGTCATCAATGCCGGTGAGGGCGATGTGGTGAAGATGGTGCGCGAACTGACCGGGGGCGGCGTGCATTATTCATTCGAAGCCATCGGCCTGAAGAAAACGGCCGAACAGGCCTTCAAGATGGTGCGTACCGGCGGTGTCGCCACGGTGATCGGCATGATTCCGGTTGGCACCATGATTGAAATCCATGGCGCCGAACTGTTGCAAGAAAAGAAACTGCAAGGCTCGATGATGGGCTCCAACCGTTTCCGCGTCGATATGCCGCGCCTGGTGGATTTCTATCTTGCGGGCAAGCTGCATCTGGATGACATGATTTCGGACACGCTTGCGCTCAAGGACATTAATCGCGGCTTTGAAACGCTGCGAAAGGGCGAAGTGGCGCGCCAGGTCATCAAATTTAACTGATAACTGCATGATGCGCCGGCCCTTGAAAAAAGGGCCGGTCATCTTTTGGGCTAGTGGCCATGGCGCTTGTTTATTTCGTACGGCATGGCAAGGCAGCGGCAGGCTTCAGCGAAGACCCTGATCCAGGCCTCAATGATCTGGGCCGCGCACAGGCGGCGGCGGTTGCGCCGCGTCTGATTGCAACAGGGGCGGAGCTGTTTTCCAGCCCGTTGCGCCGGGCGCGGGAAACAGCACAGCCGGTGGAGGCAGGGCTGGGGCGGACGGTGCGCATCCTCCCGGAAGTTTCCGAAATTGTGGCCCCCGTGGCCGATCTGGCGGCGCGCGGGGCGTGGCTGCGCGCTGCGATGCAGGGCAATTGGACGGATCTGACGGCGCAGCATCAGGCGTGGCGGCGCGGCGTGGTCGATACGCTGCTGGCGCTGCCGGGGGACGCTGTTATTTTCTCGCATTTTATCGCCATCAATGCGGCGGTCAGCCATGCGCTGAATGATCCGCGCATGGTGTGTTTTTCGCCGGAAAACTGTTCGGTCACCGTTCTGGACAATGCAGGTGGCGTGTTGCGGCTGGTGGAGCTGGGCGAATCCTCGGCGACCGTGGTGGGCTGATAATGGCGTGGCTGACCTTCTGCCTATTTTTACAGCAGCTTTGCCCGATATGAGACGTTGTGCCGAGCGCCAGTTTTATGCGAGCCTCCAGAACGGAGTGAGGTCAGGTAAAATTGCACTTGAAAACCGGTTGGAGGGATAGATGGCGCAAACCGAGTTAAAGCCCACAAGTCTGGATCCCACCTATGGACGCCGCCTTGTTTCTCCGATTCAGGATCATCTGGACGCGCTGCATCGCCAATATGCTGGGCTGCACGAGGGCGAAGCCGCCAGCTACATTCCCGAACTGGCAAAGGCGAACCCCGATTGGTTTGCCATCTGCATGACAACCGCTGACGGCAAAATCTATCAAACTGGCGATGCGGAGCAAAAATTTACCATTCAATCCATCTCCAAGGCGTTGGTGTTCGCATTGGCGTTGGCGGACAATGGTTGGGAAGGGGTGCTGAAAAAAGTTGGCGTCGAGCCGTCTGGCGATGCGTTTAACGCCATTGTTTTTGATGAAAAGCTCAACCGGCCGTTTAATCCGATGGTCAATGCGGGGGCCATCGCCACTACGTCGCTGATCAGGGCTGACTCGCTTGCCGAACGCAATCGCAGGATCATTGATTTTATCGGGCGCTTTGCGGGACGGTCCTTGCAGGTGGACGAGGATGTGTACCGGTCAGAGCGGGAGACCGGACACCGCAACCGGGCGATTGCGCATTTGATGCGTAATTTTGACATGTTGCCGGATGATGTCGATGGCGTGCTGGATGCGTATTTCCGTCAGTGCGCGATTCTGGTTGATTGCCGCGATCTTTCGGTGATTGCCGCGACGCTGGCCAATGGCGGTATAAATCCCCTGAGCGGCGAGCGGGTGCTGGATGCTTTTTACGTGCGCTGCGTACTGAGTGTGATGAGCACCTGCGGCATGTATGATTATGCCGGTCAGTGGGCCTACAGGGTCGGCATGCCGGCAAAAAGCGGGGTGTCGGGCGGGATTATCGCGGCGCTGCCGGGCCAGCTTGGCATTGGCGTTTTCTCGCCGCGCGTCGATGCGAAGGGCAACACAGTGCGTGGCATCAAAGTGTGCGAGGCCACCGCAGAGCAATTTGGTCTGCATCAATATGACAGTGCGCCTTCCGCGCGCTCAATCATCCGCAGCGAAAAGCGCGGCGACACTATTTCCTCGCGGCGTTTACGGCCTGTCTACGAGCACGAATATCTGTCTCAGGAAGGGCGTCGCATTCTCATTCTCGAATTGCAGGGGCAGATATTTTTTGGCGCCACGGAACGCCTGCTGCGGCATCTCGAAGACCGGCTGGAGGGGGTCAGTCATTTGATTCTGGATTTCAGCCGGGTTGGCGCCATCGCACAGAACAGTGTTTCGATGATGGCCAATCTAAAGCTGATCATCGATCATGCGGGGGTTGAATTGCTTGTTTCGGGCGCCGGTAAATATCCTGAAGTAGCGGCAGCCGTCGCCGGGATACTGTGCGCGCAGGCGGCCGATTTTACCATGCCGGCAGGACGAAGCTTCCATGACATGGACGAGGCGCTGGAATATGCCGAGCAGGCGTTAATCGCCATAGGTCCTCCCGCGCTCAGAAGCGTTACCCATTATGGGCTGAAAGATATTGACCTATTCAAAGGTCTGAACAGCGAAGAACTGAAGCGGTTGGAGAGCGCTGTATTGGCCATTAGCTATGCGGCGGGAGAAACCATATTCCGCGAAGGCGATCCGGCGCAGGTGTTTTTTGCACTCGCCAGCGGTGCAGTAAGTGTGGTGCGGCGGCTTCCTGGCGATGATCACGGCGTCCGGCTGGCAAGTATTGGACCGGGTGTCGCCTTCGGCGAGATGGCGCTATTGGATCAAGGTGCGCGTTCCGCAGATATCCGTGCCGACGCGCCGTCGCTCTGTTATGCGCTGTCGATGAAACGGCTTGATGAGATCAGCCTGACCCATCCGCGGATACAGTTGCAGATCGTGCGTAATATGGCGCGCGAAATATCAAACAGGTTGCGCCGTACAAATCAGGAATTTACTGATTTGATGGCATAGTTGTAGCTTGTTATCAATGCAAGAAAACCTTTCCCGCACAATGCTGCTGAGCAATGCCGAAATGTATGAGGCCGACCGGCTGGCGATTGCGGGCGGCATTGCCGGTATTGATCTGATGGAGCGGGCGGGACTGGCCTGCGCATTGGCGATCCAGGCGCGCTGGCCGGCCGGGCCGGTCTCGGTGCTGTGCGGTCCTGGCAATAATGGCGGCGATGGCTTTGTGATTGCGCGGCATTTGGCGGCGCGCGGCTGGCGGGTGACGTTGGGCCTGCTCGGTCCGGTCGCGGCGTTGAAGGGCGATGCGGCGCTGGCGGCGGCAAAATGGGACGGGCCTGTTGCGGCGCTTGACCCGGCACTGATCCGGTCAGGCGATCTGGTGGTGGACGCGATGTTCGGTGCGGGGCTGGCGCGGCCGCTCGATGGCGTGGCGCTGAATGTGATCACGGCAGTGCGCTCTGGCGGCAATCCGGTCTGCGCCGTCGATGTGCCGAGCGGCGTGCATGGCGATAGCGGCGCCATTCTGGGCGACGCCTTGCAGGCCGATCTGACCGTCACATTTTTTCGTCGTAAACCCGGACATTTATTACTACCTGGCAGGGATTTATGTGGTGAAGTTCAGGTGAAGGATATTGGCACGCCGCCATCGGTGCTGGAGGCGATTGCGCCGCAAACTTTTGCCAATGCGCCCGCATTATGGGCTGCGAAGTTTCCCCGGCGCGGGCCGGGTGATCACAAATATACGCATGGCCATGCCGCGGTGGCGGGTGGCGGGCTTGCCGTGACCGGCGCAACCCGCTTGGCGGCCTATGGTGCGCTGCGCATCGGGGCGGGGCTGGTGACGGTGGCCGCACCCCCGGACGCGTTTTCCACCTATGCCGCCAGCCTGACCGCCGTCATGAACCGCAAGGTGGATGGCGCGGCGGGGCTTGCCGACATGCTGACCGACACACGCTTCAACGCCGTGCTGCTGGGGCCGGGGCTGGGTGTGGGGCAGGCCACCCGCGACAAGATCGCGGCGGCGCGGGGGCAGGGGCGCAGGCTGGTGCTGGATGCCGATGCGCTGACATCATTTGAAGACTCGCCGCTGCAATTATTTGATCTGTTGGATGAGCAATGCGTCCTAACCCCACATGAAGGTGAGTTTTACCGCCTGTTCAAGGATCTAAACGCAAAAGCCACCGGGCGGGATAAGCTGGCCCGCGCCCGCGCCGCCGCAGAACGGTCCGGGTCCGTAATAATCCTGAAGGGCGCCGACACAGTGATCGCCAGCCCGGATGGCCGCGCCGCGATCAACGGCAATGCCCCGCCCTGGCTGGCCACGGCGGGTTCTGGCGACGTTCTGGCGGGCTTTGTGCTGGGACTGCTGGCGCAAGGCATGCCGGGGTTCGAAGCCGCCTGTGCGGCGGTCTGGTGCCATGGTGAATGCGCCAATCTGGTGGGGCGCGGCCTGATCGCCGAGGATCTGGCCCCCGCCATGCCGCGGGTTTTCAGGCGGCTTGCTTCTCAAATCAGCTAGCCGTGCAGAAGCAATATGTTTTAGAGAACTCTACCCGGCGGACATGGTGGAACTGGCAGATACGCCAGGTTTAGGCTATGGTGACGCAAGTCGTGTGGCGCGTCCCCTTGTCCGCGCCACATTTTGGCCGCGCCTGGCTGCATGCCCGGCGATGATCTGCGCATGAGCGAAGGATGATATGTCCGATATTGCCAGAATATTTATAGCACTGATGATTTTATCAGTCCTGTTCTGGCTGATCGAATATTTATTCTGCGCTAATACTGCTCAGAAAAAATCCCGGAAAGACTTACAAACAGACCTGATCTACTGGTTCATAACGCCGCTTATCTCAAAAAACATTACGCGAATATCTATTGGAGTGTTGTTGTTTGTGGCGTTTCAGCAAGATATGTCCACGATCAAGACGTTTCTGCTGGAAAGGGATACGCTGCTGTCGCGCCAGCCCTTATGGGTGCAGGCCATACAGATTGTGCTGATCGGCGATTTTATCGGCTATTGGATGCACCGCGCGTTTCATCAGGGGCGGCTATGGGCGTTCCACGCCATCCATCACAGCTCGGTCAGTCTGGACTGGCTTTCTTCGGTGCGATTGCATCCGGTCAACGACCTGCTGATGCGGGTGCCGCAAGTAGTGGTCATTCTGGCTCTGGGGTTCAGCCCGATCGCCATAGCAGCCTATGCGCCCTTCCTTACATTTTATGCGATCATGCTGCATGCCAATGTCGGCTGGTCGTTTGGCAAATTTGGCCGCATCATTGCCAGCCCGGTATTTCACCGCTGGCACCATACGGCGCAGCACGAAGGTTTGAACAAAAATTTTGCAGGACTGTTTTCCATTTTCGACGTGCTTTTTGGCACCTTTTTCATGCCGCAAGGGCGGTTGCCAGAAAGCTTTGGCCTGGCCGGCAATAGTGTGCCAGAGGGCTTTACCGGCCAGATGCTATTCCCGTTTCGAAAAGCCTAGACCAAGATTTTGGCCTAGCTGTTCAGTCCCACATTGTAGAGGTGTAATATATTCTGAATTAAAGGGGACGCTAATATTTAAAAGCGTCCCTATGGCTGTAATATGTCGGGTAAATCTCTAGCTGCGTGCAGTATGCGCAGAATGAGCGGGGGATTGTGTTCCGGCGTATAAATGACAAGGTAGGGGAACCCCGTCAGGCTTAAAAAGCGGTAGGGCGGCGCGGCAAATTCCGGCCGGTGCGGGCCGATTTCCGGATGGGCGAAAATATTTTCGGCGGCGCGGGCGACCGCATCCCGTAATGCCCTGGCCGCAGCGGGATTATCCTTTGCTATCCAGCGCAGAGCCGCAAGAAGATCGCGCCGTGCACGCGGCGCAAATTGCGCCGCACTCACCGGGTGGGAGCAATGATGATGCTATCCGCCTCTTCCAGAACTGATTCAAGCGAATGGCCGCCATCCCGGATAGCCTCATCCTCTGTTTCGCGGAGCATGGCCTGAAAATGCAGCCGCCGCTGCTCGGTGTCCTGCAACAGGCGCAGCGCTGAACGGACCACCTCGCTCACATTGTTGTAACGCCCGGTTTCGACGCATTCGCGGGCAAAAGATTCCAGTTCCGGTGTAAGATGCACATTGGTCGCCAAAACCGCCTCCAACCATTCCGCTTATGTCAAACCTTGACATAAGCTAAAATATATAGGCTTTCGCTGCAAGGCAATGATTTTTAGATAATTCAATCAGTCTGGACGGCAAATCGGTAGTTTGTGTTATAGAAGCGTATCTCCGGCGGACGTGGTGGAACTGGTAGACACGCCAGATTTAGGTTCTGGTGACGCAAGTCGTGGGGGTTCGAGTCCCTTCGTCCGCACCACCCTACGCCTTCGGCTTCGGGTGGCTTACGCCTACTTGGCGTAAGTCGCACGAAGGCGGTCTCCGGCGAAACAATGTCTCCCGAAGCTTTGGCGAAGGGGAACTGGATCTGTTTTAATCCGTTAAAACGCGCATGGGTCTTAATGCCGCTTCCCCGGATCAGACCGTTGAAATTTCTCCAGAGCCTGTTGATCGGTTATGCGCTGCTATGTCTGGTCATGTGGGTGTTTCAGCGGCACTTGCTGTATTTTCCGCGCACGGATATCCAGCCGCCCGAATTTTACGGGTTGGCTGATTTTGAAGATGTGCGCTTGCGCAGCAAGGATGGAACAGTGCTACAGGCCTGGTACCGGCCGGCGCATGAAGGCGCGCCGACACTCATTCATTTTCATGGGAATGCGGGCCATCTTGGCGCGCGTGCGGCTTTTTTCCGGTTGCTGGCAGATGCCGGGATCGGGGTTCTGGGGCTGAGCTACCGGGGCTATGGGCACAGCCAGGGCAGCCCCTCCGAGCAGGGATTTTATATGGATGCCCGCGCCGTGATACAGCATGCCGTGGAAGCTTTTTCCCTCAAGCCCGCGCAGCTTGTTCTGTATGGTGAATCGATCGGAACCGGCGTTGCGGTGCAGACGGCGGTGGAATATCCCGTCCGCGCAGTGATACTGCCATCCCCGTTCGCCTCAATATCCGATGTTGCGGCGTCCCTTTATCCCTGGCTGCCGGTTGATGCGTTACTGGCGGATAAATTCGATTCTATTGGCAAGATTGCGCGTTTTAACGTGCCCTTGCTTATAGTTCACGGCGAAACTGACGCACTCGTGCCCGTTGCATCCGCAAAGGCATTGTATGACCAGGCGCCACAGCCGAAAGAAATTTTCTATTTTCCTGATAAAGGACATAATGACATTGATTTCAATCAGTTAATGCGATTTTTGATTGCGTTTTTCCACAAATATGACCTTATCGAACAGCCAAAATCTCATGGGCCATGAAGGCCGGGTTTTGACTGCCATACCTGTGCCGGAAGGTGGATGCGCTTGCCGGTTAACAACAGCCGCACCGGCACGGACATGGCCCGCGCCCCTTCATGCCTGCTTCCCCCCGTGGCGTGTGTGAAAGCCTTTACTTGCAGCCGGGAAATAACCGGGGTATGCCTCTTCTGAAAGGCGGCGCCATCCGGAGAGGCCCGCCGCTTTGGCAGCCATTTTAACCGCATTATTGTAACTGGAACGCTTCATGCAAATCACTCAAACCAGCGCCGATGGCCTGAAACACGCTTTCACGATTGTCGTCGAGGCCCAAACCCTGGCGGAGCGCACCGATGCGCGCCTGATGCAGCTCAAGCAATCGGTTCAGATCAAGGGCTTTCGCCGTGGCAAGGTGCCCGTCTCCCTGCTGAAACAGCTGTACGGGCAGGGCATACGCGGTGAAATAATGCAGGCGGCCGTTGAAGAAGCGACCCAGAGCGCCTTGCGTCAGCATGATCTGAAACCTGCCATGCAGCCCAAAATCGATCTGGTTAAATTCGAGGATAATTCCGATCTGGAATACAAGCTTGAAGTGGAAGTGTTGCCGGTTATCGAGCCGATGGACTTTTCCACGCTGAAGCTTGAACGCCCGGTTACCGAGTTAAAGGCCGATGAAGCCGATGAGGCCATTCAGCGTTTGGCCGAACAGCAGCGCGCATTTGCGGACAAGCCCGATGACGCCGGCGCTGAAGAAGGCGATGTGGTGGTGATCGATTATGATGGCAAGATTGACGGCGTGCAGTTTGAAGGCGGCAAGTCTGAAAATGTCAGCGTTCAGATCGGGCAGAAAATGTTCATTCCGGGATTTGAGGAACAGCTTACTGGCGCCAAAAAAGGCGAAGAAAGACAATTGAAAGTTACTTTTCCCGAAGATTATGGCGCGAAACATCTGGCCGGAAAGGATGCGGTTTTCGATGTGAAGGTGCATCAGGTGCGCGCGCCGGAACCCGTCGTGATTGATGACGCCTTTGCCGCCAAGCTTGGCCTGGAAAGTCTTGAAAAGCTGCGCGAGGCGATGCAGGAACGCATCGGCACGGATTATAAATCCATCAGCCGGTCGCGCCTGAAACGCAATCTGCTGGACGCGCTGGATAAGGCGCATATTTTTGAAGTGCCCCCCGGCATGCTGGCGGCGGAAGAAGAACAGATCTGGCAGCAATTCAATCAGGAGCTTCAACGGCGCGGGCAAACACTGGCGGATCAGGATAAATCCGAAGAGGATTTGCGCGCCGAATACCGCGTCATCGCGGATCGCCGGGTGCGGCTTGGACTGTTGCTGGCGGAAATTGGTCAACGCAACAATATCACTGTTGGTGAAGACGCCATGCGCGAGGCGCTTTTCCGCCAGGCTTCGCAGTTTCCGGGACAGGAAAAGATGCTGTTCGAATATTATCAGAAAAATCCGCAGGCGCTGGCGGCTTTGCGGGCGCCATTATATGAGGACAAGGTCGTCGATTTCATCCTCGAACTGGCGCAGATCACCGATGTTCCCGTAAGCCGCGAAGAATTGTTCAAGGATCCGGAAGACGGGGAATAGATATTAACCCGCCCCGGATATATTCTGTTTCTGCCAGATGATAATAGACCAATGCATGCTACAATCACAGCACCGTCCCTGATAGTGTCCCCTCTGATCAAGTCCGGGGCGGCGCCGGGTGTTGCGCTTCGATCTGAACTCACCTGCCTTAAATGAGCCCAAGTAACGGACCAAAGCCTAGGAAACAAACCATGCGAGATCCAGTCGAAACCTATATGAACCTTGTTCCCATGGTCGTGGAGCAGACCGGCCGTGGGGAGCGGGCTTATGATATTTTTTCGCGCCTGCTGAAAGAGCGGATTATTTTCATAACCGGACCGATCGAAGACCATATGGCCACGCTGGTAACGGCGCAATTGCTGTTTCTGGAAGCTGAAAATCCGAAAAAAGAGATTTTCATATATATCAATTCGCCCGGCGGTGTCGTGACTTCCGGTCTGGGCATTTATGATACGATGCAATATATCCGCCCGGCCGTTTCAACCCTGTGCGTGGGGCAGGCGGCGTCCATGGGCTCGCTGCTGCTTTGTGCGGGTGAAAAAGGTCAGCGCTATGCGCTTCCTAATGCGCGTGTCATGCTGCATCAGCCATCGGGCGGATTTCAGGGGCAGGCTACGGATATTCTTCTCCATGCCGAAGAAATTCGTTCATTAAAACAGCGGCTTAATCAGATTTATGCCCGTCATACCGGCCTGGCCATAGATAAAGTTGAGGTTGCGCTGGAACGGGATAATTTTATGACCGCAGAAATGGCCCTGGAGTTCGGCATTATAGACAAGGTGGTCGAAAAGCGTCCAGCGCCGGAAGAGGGTGTATAATAGGCATTTAGCGCCTATATTAATGAAATCTTGAAATTATATGGGCTAACATGCTCGTATGAGTTTGTGGGGTGTCAGAATCGCTAGTGAGATTCGAGATGTGCCATAAATGTTTCCCGGACCAGCCTGTTTTTCAGGGGGGTTGGGCAACTCAGGAAGAAAAAAACCATTCCGCCCGATGCGCGTTGTATCGGGTGAGAAACATACAGGCAGACGGAGTCTCTCAATGAGCAAGGTCAGCGGCGGCAGCGGCGGCGATTCAAAAAATACGCTCTATTGCTCTTTCTGCGGCAAAAGCCAGCACGAAGTGCGTAAGCTGATAGCGGGCCCAACCGTATTCATCTGTGATGAATGCGTTGAGCTGTGCATGGATATTATCCGTGAAGAAACCAAGACATCGCTGGTGAAATCGCGCGCCGGCGTGCCCACTCCCAAGGAAATTCGCAAAACGCTTGATGATTATGTCATCGGGCAGGATTATGCCAAGCGGGTGCTGTCGGTGGCGGTGCACAATCATTACAAGCGGCTGAATCAGCAGCAAAAAACAGGCGATGTCGAAATTGCCAAATCGAATATTCTGCTGATCGGCCCAACCGGCTGCGGCAAGACATTGCTGGCGCAAACGCTGGCGCGCATCCTGGATGTGCCCTTCACCATGGCCGATGCGACGACGCTGACCGAAGCGGGCTATGTCGGTGAGGATGTTGAAAACATTATCCTGAAACTGCTGCAATCCGCTGATTACAATGTCGAGAAGGCGCAGCGCGGGATTGTCTATATCGACGAAGTTGACAAGATCAGCCGCAAATCCGACAACCCGTCCATTACCCGCGATGTTTCGGGCGAAGGCGTTCAGCAGGCGCTATTGAAACTGATGGAAGGCACTGTCGCCAGTGTTCCGCCGCAGGGCGGGCGCAAGCATCCGCAGCAGGAATTCCTGCAAGTGGACACGACCAATATTCTGTTCATTTGCGGCGGCGCCTTTTCCGGGCTTGAGCGTATCATTTCCGCGCGCGGCCAGGGTTCGTCCATCGGTTTTGGCGCTAATGTCAAATCCCCCGATGACCGGCGCACCGGCGAAATCCTCAAAATGCTTGAGCCGGAGGATCTGCTTGCCTTTGGCCTGATCCCGGAATTTGTCGGCCGGCTGCCGGTGCTCGCGACGCTGACGGATCTGGACGACGCGGCGCTGATTGATATTCTCAGCAAACCCAAGAACGCGCTTGCCAAGCAGTTCCAGCGCCTGTTCGAGATGGAAAATGTCAAACTGACCTTTTCGGATGAGGCCTTGCGGGCGATCGCCAAAAAAGCGATTACCCGCAAAACCGGGGCGCGCGGTTTGCGCTCCATTCTGGAATCGATTCTGCTGGATACGATGTACGAATTGCCTAGCTTTGAATCCGTTGAAGAAGTGGTCATTAGCGGGGAAGTTGTCGATGGCAAAGCCAGCCCTCTATACATCTATTCCGACCGGGATCGCCAGGACGCCGGAGCTTCGGCCTGAGGCCGCGCCGGCATTTTTCCGGGATGTATCTGAAACCAGTAGTTTCTCCAGTAGTTTCTTTGGAACCGGTCTTGAATCTGGCGCCGGTTAAACCCACGTTAGCAACACGATCCGCGCCGGATGGCCGGGCGGGTTCGTTCGCATCTGCGGTTTCGGCTTTGGCGGGATTGCAGGCGCAACGCAAGCATTAGGGGATTCCTATGGAAGTATCAAATAAGTCTGACCAGCCCAACATTATGCCTGTGCTGCCATTGCGGGACATTGTCGTGTTTCCGCATATGGTGGTGCCATTGTTTGTGGGCCGTGAGAAATCCGTCCGCGCACTTGAAGATATGATGCAGACGGATAAACAGATCATGCTGGTGGCGCAACGCGACGCCACAACCGATGATCCGGGCAAGGATGATGTGTATCAGGTTGGAACCATTGCAACAGTCATGCAGTTGCTGAAACTGCCGGACAAGACCGTCAAGGTTCTGGTTGAAGGCGTGACACGCGCGCGCATCAAAAATTTTACGGATAATTCTGATTTTCTTCAGGCCGAGGTGGAAATCATTTCCGGCGATGAGGAAGATAGCGCGGAGACCGAGGCGCTGGCCCGTTCGGCGACGGCGCTGTTCGATCAATATGTGAATCTGGGCAAGAAACTTCCACAGGATGTGCTGGTATCGGTGGAGCAGATTGAAGGCGCGGCGAAACTTGCCGACGCCATTGCATCGCATGTTGCCGTAAAAATTCCTGAAAAACAGGAGCTGCTGGAAATGTTCGGCACGGCGGAGCGGCTTGAAAAACTGCTTGCCATGATGGAGGGGGAGATCAGCGTCCTCCAGGTGGAGAAGAAAATTCGCGGCCGCGTCAAGCGCCAGATGGAAAAAACCCAGCGCGAATTTTATCTGAACGAACAGATGAAGGCGATTCAAAAAGAGCTTGGTGAAGGCGAGAACGGCAAGGACGATATCGGCGAGCTTGAGCAGAAAATTAAAAACACCAAGCTGAGCAAAGAGGCGCTGGAGAAAGCCGAAGGTGAATTAAAAAAGCTGCGCAATATGAGCCCGATGTCCGCCGAGGCGACCGTCGTGCGCAACTATCTCGACTGGCTGCTGACGATCCCCTGGAACAAGCGCAAGCGCGTGAATATTGATCTGGCGCGCGCCGAAGCGATTCTGGATGCAGACCATTATGGCCTGGAAAAGGTGAAGGAGCGCATCCTCGAATATCTGGCGGTGCAAAAACGTACCGGTAAAATGAAAGGCCCGATCCTGTGCCTGGTTGGACCGCCCGGCGTTGGCAAAACCTCGCTTGGCAAGTCCATCGCGCGCGCGACGGGGCGTGAATTTATCCGCATGTCGCTGGGTGGTGTGCGCGACGAGGCCGAAATTCGCGGCCACCGGCGCACCTATATTGGCTCGATGCCGGGCAAGGTTATCCAGAGCATGCGTAAGGCGAAAAACTCCAATCCGTTTTTCCTGCTCGATGAAATCGATAAAATGGGTGCTGATTTCCGGGGCGACCCGTCTTCTGCGCTGCTCGAAGTGCTGGATCCCGAACAGAACAGCACCTTTTCGGATCATTATCTGGAAGTGGATTATGATCTGTCGGATGTGATGTTCGTGACCACGGCAAACAGTTTGCGTATGCCGGAACCATTGCTGGACCGGATGGAAATCATCCGGATTCCCGGCTATACCGAAGACGAAAAAATCGAGATCGCCAAACGCCATCTGGTTGCCAAACAGCGTGAGGCGCATGGCCTTAAAGAGAACGAGTTCACGATTTCCGATGCGGGCATCCGCCACCTCATCCGTTATTATTCGCGTGAGGCGGGGGTGCGTAATCTGGAACGCGATCTGGCCAATCTGGCGCGAAAGGCCGTGCGCGAACTGGTATCGAACAAGTCCCTGAAGCATGTCGAAGTCACCGAAGAGCTGATTGAAAAATATATCGGCGTGCGGCGTTTCCGCTATGGCGAGGCCGAGGCCGAGGATCAGGTCGGCATTGTTACCGGGCTTGCCTGGACCGAGGTGGGCGGCGAGTTGCTGAACATCGAATCGGTGATGCTGCCTGGCAAGGGCCGCATGACAACCACCGGCAAGCTGGGCGAAGTGATGAAGGAATCCATTGAGGCGGCGTCGTCCTATGTGCGGTCGCGCGCGGTTGATTTCGGCATCAAACCGTCGATCTTTGAGAAAAAAGACATTCATGTGCATGTGCCGGAAGGGGCGACCCCGAAGGACGGGCCGTCAGCTGGCGTGGCAATGGTGACATCCATTGTCTCGGTGCTGACATCCAATCCGGTGCGGCGTGATGTGGCCATGACGGGTGAGATCAGCCTGCGCGGCCGTGTTCTGCCGATTGGCGGGTTGAAGGAAAAACTGCTTGCGGCGTTGCGCGGCGGAATCAAGACCGTGCTGATCCCTTCTGAAAATGTGAAGGATCTGGCGGATATTCCGGAGAATGTAAAAAAAGATCTCGAGATTATTCCGATGAATGTTCTTGACGATGTGTTGAAGCATGCGCTTGTGAGGCCCCTGACGCCCATTGAATGGGATGAGGAAAAGGAAATGGCGGCCGCCAGCGAAGCGATAAAAACTTCCGCCGACGCCCTTCGCGCGCATTAAGTAAATCTGCCCGCGCGGACACAAACCGCGCGGGATCAAATTTTAACCGGCCATGTGTGTTTTGATCACGCATCATGGCCGGTTTTTCTTTGACGAATCTGCGCCCGCACTGCATTCTTCCCGGCCAGCAGATATGAAAATGCGCAAAAATCTGTGGGAAAAGAGGCTTTTTTCTTTGACGGGGGTGGAGAACAAAGGCAATGTTCTTGTGAAATTTTGGCCGTTTCGGCCGAGTCTGACTAACCTGGATTCTGACTGCTTATCTGACTTACTGACCTGTAACCGGACTAGACCTGCAACTACTTACTGAGGGGGCCCTCGTGAACAAGAATGACCTGATCGCAGCCGTAGCGGATGATATCGACATCACCAAGGCAGATGCGTCGCGCGCTGTTGATTCCATTTTGGAAATTATTACCAAAAGTCTGAAAAAGAATGGCGAAGTGCGCCTTGTCGGATTTGGCACCTTTTCCGTTGTGAAGCGCAAGGCGTCCGAAGGCCGCAATCCCCGCACCGGCGAAGCCATTAAAATCCCCGCCAGCAAGCAGCCGAAATTCAAAGCTGGCAAGGCGTTGAAAGACGCCGTCAACTAATCTTCCGGGATGGGCGGCACAGGGTTCGTGTTCGTGCCGCCATCTCCCTGATCTGGTATCCCGCACCCCGGAGTCGGGCCAGGCAGGTGCGAAGCTCCGGCTTCTCCTGGGCGCGTAAATCCGGGGTGATATTGCGGGCCGGACAGTTTAATCTGCCGGACAATCTGATCCGAACGCATAAAATTCCGGTCCAGGGCGGTTAGCTCAGTTGGTAGAGCATCTCGTTTACACCGAGAGGGTCGGCAGTTCGAGCCTGTCACCGCCCACCATCCGCCTTCGCTAATTTTGGCGAAGCCAAAATTTAGCTACGGCGCGACTGCGCCGGAGCGTGCGAGGCGGATGCCACGCCGAAGCTCCGAAGGAGCGAAGGCTGGGCTGGCGCAGCCTCACGCCGTCGCGCCAACCTTGCCCCGGGTTCCGGCAATATCCGCCATCAGCTCAATCGCCTCCATCTGACCGGCGTTGATGGTCAGCCCCGTCGCGCCGCTATCGGCCCAGGCGGCGAAGCGCTGCGCAATGCGTTCGCGCGGGCCGACCAGCGCGCCCTCATCCAGATAGTCATCCGGCACGGCGTCGGCGGCCTCGTTCTTGCGCTTGGCCAGATACAGTTCCTGAATGCGGTTGGCGGCCTCGCCATAGCCGCGCCGGATCATCATCTCTTTATGGAAGTTCAGATCCGGGTGCCCCATGCCGCCGACATAGAGCGCCACATTTGGCTTCATGCGCTTCAGCCCGGCCTTCACGTCATTGGTCACGACGACTGTGGTCATGGCCTGGATTTCAAAATTTTTGAAACCCTTGCCGCCACCCGCGCGGGCAAAGCCTTCCTCCAGCCAGGGCTTATAGGTTTTCATCGAACCCGGAATGAAATTCAGCGGCAGCCAGCCATCGGCGATTTCGGCGGTCAGTTTCGTATTGGCCTCGGTGCCGGTGCCGAGCCATACCGGCAGTTTCGGGTTCATATGCAGGATCGATTTCAATGGCTTGCCCACGCCCATGGCGCCGGCCCCGGTATAGGGCAGGGAGATTTCCTTGCCCTGATGCGTGACGGGCTCTTTGCGGTCGCGGATTTTCTGCATGATCTGCACATAGTCGCGGATGCGCCAATAGGGCTTGCCCCAGGGCTGGCCATACCAGCCTTCGACGATCTGCGGGCCGGACACGCCCAGCCCCAGGATGAAGCGGTTGCCGCCCGCCAGCTCGTCAATGGTCGCCGCCGTCATCATCGCGGCGGCAGGCGTGCGCGCGGCAAGCTGGATGATGGCGGTGCCGAGCCGGATGCGTTTGGTCACCGCGGCCAGAAAAGCCAGCGGGCTGAACGCGTCCGAGCCATAGGCCTCGGCCGTCCAGACGGAATCATAACCAAGCGCCTCGGCGCGCTGCACCCGCTCCACCGGCAGCGCCAGCCGCTCGCCCGAATAGCCCAGCATCAATCCCAGTTTCATCGCCGTTTCCCCTGTCTGTGCGCTTTGAATTTTGCAGGCAGGTTAGCCGGGCAGGGGCGCAGTCCGCAAGTCCGCATGCAAACAAAAACGGCGGCCATGACGACCGCCGGTCACCCGCATTCAATAACGCGTCATCCTGAGCGAAGCGAAAGATCACGTGAAGAGGTTTGAAATCCTTCGCCTGCGGCTCAGGATGACAGTTGTTTTACGTCCGCATGCAGTTTTACACCCGCCGCCGCACCCAGCCGAGGCCGAGCAGACCCGCGCCAAGCAGCGACAGGGTCATCGGTTCGGGGACGGCGTTCGTATCAATTGTCAGCGGCGTCATGGTGCCGGTGAAACGGCCGTTGCCGGTAAAGGTCAGGGTGGTCAGGAATGCGGTCACATCAGCTGGATCGAGCATCGCCGCCGGGTCAATCCCCAGCACCCGGAACCGGTCAACGTCGCCAAGGAGATACTCGGTCTCCGCCTGCGCCTCGTCGATAAATATCTCGAACGAATCCCCATCCCACAGATAGATGTCATAAAACCCGTCATCGCCCGCTATGGTGGGCAGCGATACGGTGTCGAAAAGAACGGTGTCGCCCGCGCCGATCTGGTAATCGTAGCCGATAGCGACAACCGGATCGATCACTACCGGCGTATCTTCGGTCACTTCAAAATCGAAATGATAGACGCCATTGGCGTAAACCGATGGCAGATAAACTGGCATATCCCCCACATCATTGGCTAGCGGCGTGAACTCGAAAAATGTTCTTGATATGCCGCTTACGGTACTCAAGTTAGGGGCCGAGGGGTCAACAAAGGGATTTGCGGGGTCGACGTCATTGGTCTTTGTAAGCTCAACAGAAACCTCATATTGCGCGCCCATCTCCAGGCCGGTAACGCCCGGGAAGAACTGGAAATCGGCATTATTGACGGTGTAACTGGTTGCGTTTGGCGCCAGCGTAGCTCTGGCGATGAAGTTGCTTATAAACGGGTCGTTGGCGTCCCCGACGGTACCCTGCACTTTTCTGATTACAATTACCGGACTGGTTCCGGCGGAATTGGCCGGCAAGGTCCAGTTCAACGTAGGGTTAAGACCGCCCCCGGTAATATTAATATTACTTATGTAATCCGGCATTGCATTCTGATCGTAGTCCGGCCCGGTCCGGAAAATCTCTGTTACACCATTGGGCGCGCTCGGATTGGTGATCTGGAATTGCGCAGGGTTGGCGTCAAGAAAGTTCAGCTGGGTCTGATTGAGGTCATTCCGTCTGAAAACTCTGCTATACTCATGTTGCAGCCCACCAATGCCTGAGGTTAGACCAATGAAGCGGGTGGGAAAGCTGGATGCGCCGAAAAGAACATTTACCTGTGTTGCAGCGCCATTCAGCGAACGGAATGTATTCCCCGACCCAATATCGACGGGAAACATATCTGAATCCGGCGAAGGAAATACCAGCGCGGAATATCGGATATTGTCTCCGGTCACATTTCGGAAGGTTCGCCCGACGCCGTTGCGATCATTATAGGTGAACAGAAAGGGAGACGAATCCGACTGGAAGATATTTGCATTGCCTTCAAACAGAACGGCGTTAGCGGCGTTCGGATGGAAGGCCAGAGCGGCGGCGGCGATCGGCAGCGCTTTCAGGCCGCCTTGTATGCGATGTTTCATGATGCGCTCTCCGGATAGATGAATTTAAGAAGCATTAATCCGGCAACTATGCGCCGCTATCTGCCGCCCTGTCATACCCAGGATTAGGTATGCGGCGCAAAAAATTCGCTTTTTTTTAAGTTATTTTAGGGTTAACGGCGCGGGGGGGGGCTCATGCGACGTCATCGCGAGCCGCGTAGCGGCGTGGCGATCCACCAAGCCTTCGCCAGAAGGCTTCGGCTGGCAAAGGAGTCGAACAGCAAAGCCTGAGTTTGTGACTCTGGATTGCCACGTCGCTTCGCTCCTCGCAAAGACGAATATGCCGCGCCTCAGCGCCCCAGCAGCTTGACCAGCAGCTCGACATGGCCGGTGACGCCCATTTTGGCGTAGATATTTTTCAGCTGGGTGTTGACGGTGCCGATGCTGGTTTCGCGGAGCGAGGCGATCTGCGCGGCCCTGGCGCCCGCGAGCAGCAGCAGCGTCACCTCCGCCTCGGCCCGGGTCAGGCCATGCGCCGCCATCAGATTTTCCGCAGTGGGGCCAAGCGTAACGGCGGTCAGCAGAAACGCTGTCCGTGCCGTGCCGGTGACATCGAAAAACAGCGGGATGCCGCCGCCATTCACCGGCGTGACGCTGAGCCGCAGAGCGGGGGAATGCCCCGGCCCGCGAATAACGATTTCAGCTGGCGCGACGCCGGGTTGCGGCGGGCGCAGCGCAGCCTGCAATGCGGCGTCGTCTTGCGGATGCCGCGCCGTCAGGCGGCCCTCGCATACCGTCAATTGCCCGCCGGTCAGAATTTCCCCGGCGGCCTTGTTGGTGGACAGAACCCGGCCCAAAGCGTCCAGCATAAAAGTCTCTGCGCCATGCGCATCAAGCGCGTCCGCCAACAGCCCGGCTTTGGCGCGCAGCCCCTCCATCTCACGATAGATGCGCAGGCCGCGACTGAGATGCGGGGTCAACTCAGTCAGCAGCTTTAATTCGGACTCTGAAAAATAC
The DNA here is from genome assembly GCA_049323435.1 of Pseudomonadota bacterium. GTDB lineage: Bacteria > Pseudomonadota > Alphaproteobacteria > UBA11222 > UBA11222 > UBA11222. Next base: position 324,603 of record JBMOMX010000012.1, on the reverse strand, counting down.
TTATTGTGGACAGGACGGTGGATTCCGAAACTGACGGACATTTGATCGGTAACAGAGGTTAAGGTCCAATGATTGAACCCCATGTCATAGTGTCTGTTGAAATCGTTATATAACTCGCTCTTAAAATAATCACCTTCCTTCACCAGCTGATCAAAGGGAAAAATCAGCACCCCTTTAATTTCCTTTTTTAGACATTGCAGTAATAAGGGAAGGCCGTGATCTACTCGGTGATAATAGGATTCGTAATTGGTCTTGGCAGAAGTGTCGGATATTGTTCCAAATGCTTCGGCAAGCGTGTAGTTTGTTTTATCCAATATAAAACCGACAAACTGCGATGCGCGAAATTCGATACGCAACGTCTGTAGTAGACTATCCCACCCGTCTTCTTCGAAGGCTGCGGTGTAGATATTCTCGATTATTTCGCCGACCCGTGCTTGATCCATGGCGACATCCCCTGGGACATTATGCGGCTGTGATGCACGGGTATAGTGTGTCAGAACCGGAGGGGGACGTTAAGTTATTATTATAGTTAGCGCCAGAAAACTTATGATATAGGCACTATTAATTACGCTATTATAAGTATAGGGCAATAAATATTGGCTCTATTCACCCCCCCCCCCCGTCACCGACATGTGCCGGGCGGCGGGCTTCCGCTTGATAATAGTTATTGGTCTTGATATATTGTGTAGTGTACATGGGAACGGAGCACAATATGGCCAGCAGCGTCGATCTTGGAAACCAGCTTGAACGCATCGTCGATTTGCTTGTGAAATCGGGCCGTTATAACTCTCGTAGCGAGGTGCTGCGCGAAGGGGTTCGGATTATCCATGAACGCGAAACCCGATTGGCGGCGCTGGATGCTTCGATCAACAGGGGCCTGGCCGACGCCGGCGCCGGACGGGTGCATGATCTTGACGCCGCCGCCAAACGCCTGGACGCAAAATATGCCGCCGCCGCAAAACAACAAGAGACGCGGTGAAAGTTGTTCTCACCACCGAGGCGAAGGACGATCTTGAGCGTATCGGTGATTATATTGCGAGGGATAACCCCGTACGGGCTGCCAGCTTTGTGTGGGAACTGATCGAAAAGGCCAGGGCGATTGGCGAAACCCCGCAGGCGTTTCCCCTGGTTCCGCGCTATGCGCATTCCGGCGTCCGCCGGTGCGCCCATAACAATTACCTGATCTTCTACCGGGTTGAAGAGGACTGCGTGTCTATCCTTCACATACTGCATGGCGCGCGCGACATCGACGTGCTGTTGTTTCCGGATGCGTAGAGGACAATCGCTGTACTCTCCTCAACCCCCCGTCACCGACATATGCCGGGCGACAGCGGGCCTCTCACCCGGACGGTCGATGATGAAATCATGGCCTTTGGGCTTGCGGCCAATGGCCTCATCCAGCGCCGCCATCAGTTGCGCGTCGCCCGTGCCGTCACTGGCGTCGCGGCGCAGGGCCGTGCGCAGATCGGCGGCGTCGTCCTGGCCCAGGCACATATAGAGCGTGCCGGTGCAGGTGAGGCGCACCCGGTTGCAGGATTCGCAGAAATTATGCGTCAGCGGCGTGATCATGCCCAGCATGCCGCCGGTTTGCGCCACCCGCAAATAGCGCGCCGGGCCGCCGGTGCGGTGGTCGAGCGACTCCAGCGTAAAGATACGCGCGAGATCGGCGCGCACCTTTGAAAGCGGCAGATATTGGTCCGTCCGGTCGCCGTCAATATCGCCAAGCGGCATGGTCTCGATCAATGTCAAATCCATGCCGCGGCCATGCGCCCAGCGGATCATCGCCGGAATTTCATCGCCATTCAGGTCTTTCAGCGCCACCATGTTGAGCTTGACCTTCAGGCCCGCTTCCTGCGCCGCATCAATGCCGCGCAATACCTGATCCAGTTTGCCCCATCGGGTGATTTTCTGGAATTTATCCGCATCCAGACTATCGAGCGAAATATTCACCCGCCGCACGCCGCAGGCATACAGATCGCGGGCATATTTCGGCATCTGCGTGCCGTTGCTGGTCAGGGTCAGTTCCCGCAATGCGCCACTGTCAAGGTGCCGCCCCAGCCGCCGGAACAACCACATAATGTCGCGCCGCACCAGCGGCTCGCCGCCGGTCAGGCGCAGCCGGTCCACGCCGCGCGCCACAAAGGCGCTGCACAGCCGGTCCAGTTCTTCGAGGCTGAGCACATCGCGTTTGGGCAGGAAGGTCATGTCCTCGGACATGCAATAAACACAGCGAAAATCGCAGCGGTCGGTGACCGACACGCGCAAATAGCTGACATGGCGCCCGAACGGGTCGATCAGCGGGGCGTCAGCGGCGGGTTTGTTCATCTGCATGTCCATGGCCCTAATATATAGGGTTTTGCGGAAAAATACTGTTCTTATCTGCTAAAGAGCTAATCCCTTGCTGGTCTGTCATTACCCGCTCACTCATTGTCATGCCCCGGTTTAACCGGGGTATCCAGAGCGGAATGATAAAGACTGAATATGTGGTTCTGGATTGCCCGGTTAAACCGGGCAATGACAGAGCGTGGGACGATAACATCGCATTGACAGTAAAGGGAGGCCGGCTTAACGTAAGAAAAATCCTTACCTGGGCTGCATTCCATGATCATCAGCAAAATAACCAGCAAGGCGCAAACCACCATCCCGCAGGCGGTGCGCAAGGCGCTGCGGCTGAAGGCTGGCGACGCCATCGCCTATAAAATCGAGAAGGGCCGGGTGATACTTACCAAGCCGTCTCGGATGACCGAGGATGATCCCTTCGCCACCTTCGGCGAATGGGCGTCTGAGAATGACGCCAAGGCTTATGCCGGGCTTTAAGCCATGGGATGTGGTCAAGGTTCCGTTTCCCTATACGGATCGCCCGGTGCGTCAGTATCGCCCGGCGCTTGTCGTTGCGGCGGGAAAACTCGAAGCCGCGCATGGTCTGTTATGGGTGCTGATGATCACCAGCGCCGCCAACCGGGGCTGGGCAGATGATGTTCTCATCTCAAATTTGAAGACGGCGGGGCTGCCCGCGCCCTCAGTGATCCGCTGCGCCAAGATCGCCACCATCGAGGCAAGCGACGCCCAGCGCGTTGGACGCCTGCCCGGCGCCGATCAGAAAAAGGTTGTTTCTATTCTAACGGGTCTTATGCCCCGTGTCCGGTAACCGCTACATCCTCGCCATCGACCAGGGCACGACCAGCAGCCGCGCCATGCTGTTTGATGCGGCGGGCCGTCCCAGCGGCATGGCGCAACGGCAATTGCCGCAGATATTTCCGCAGCCCGGCTGGGTGGAGCATGATGCGAACATCATCTGGCGCGATGTGCTGGCGGTGTGCCGCGAGGTGATGCAAGGCACGGGCATTACCGCCGGGCAGGTGGCGGGCATTGGCATCACCAATCAGCGCGAAACCACTATTCTGTGGGACCGCAAAACCGGCGTGCCGCTCTATAACGCGATTGTCTGGCAGGATCGGCGCACGGCGGATCTATGCGCCGATCTGAAGGCGGGCGGGCATGAGGCGATGGCGCAGGCGGCGAGCGGTCTGCTGCTCGATCCCTATTTTTCGGCCAGCAAGCTGAAATGGCTTTTGGACACGGTTCCCGGCGCGCGCGAACGGGCCAAGCGCGGCGAACTGGCCTTTGGCACGATTGATAGCTGGCTGATCTGGAACCTGACCGGCGGCGCGGTGCACGCCACCGATGTCACCAATGCCAGCCGCACTTTGTTGTTCAATATAGAGACGGGACGCTGGGATGACCGGCTTCTGTATCTGTTCGGCATTCCGCGCCAGCTGCTGCCGGAGGTGCGCGCCAGCGATGGCGATTATGGCCTGTGCGCGCAAGAACATTTTGGCGCGCCCATTCCCGTCTGCGGCGTGGCGGGCGATCAGCAGGCGGCGCTGATCGGGCAGGGCTGCCTGAATGAGGGCATGATGAAAGCCACCTATGGCACCGGCTGTTTTGTAATGCTGAATACGGGGGCGCGGCGTGTGGCGTCCGGCAACCGGCTGCTGACCACGCCTGCTTACCGCATTGGCGGCCAGACGAATTTTGCGCTGGAAGGCAGCATCTTTATGGCCGGGGCGACACTGCAATGGCTGCGCGATGGCGCACGCATGTTGGCTAACACCGCCGATAGTCAGGCGCTGGCGGAGCAGGCCAATCCGGATGCGCGGGTCTATCTGGTGCCGGCCTTCACCGGGCTTGGCGCGCCTTATTGGGACGCGGCTGCGCGCGGCGCGATAATGGGCATGACGCGCGACACCGGCGTCGCCGAAATTGTCCGCGCCGGGTTGGAAGCCGTGGGTTATCAGACAAGCGATCTGTTGCAGGCCATGGCGGCGGATGTTCACAAGGCGGGCGCAGTGATGCCATCGGTGCTGCGTGTCGATGGCGGCATGGCGGCGAATGACTGGGCGATGCAATTCCTTGCCGACATGACCGGCCTGCCGGTGGAACGCTCGGCCATTCTGGAAACCACCGCGCAGGGCGTGGCGATCGTGGCGGGCGTTCATGCCGGGTTATACGCATCGCATGCGGCGATGGCCGCCAACTGGCGCTTTGACCTGCGCTTTGAACCCGTAATGCCAGTGGTTGAACGTGAGGAACGCTATGCGGGCTGGCGCGATGCGGTGAAACGGGTTTTAGTTACCTAAAGCGGGGGGCGTTTTTTGCAGGGCTGCAAATGCGGCGTCGAAACCGTCGAGGGGCACCGGAGTGGTCATCTGCTGCTTTTCCAGAAAATAGGCAAATAGCAGCAATTTGCCAGAACGCATCTGGCTCAGCAGCGCTTCAGGCATAAGCGAACGCACTTCGCAGATATGGGTGTCGCACTGGGTGATGGGTATGCGAAACGCTTCCTGCTGGTCGATCTTGACGCCGGCTCCCGCTTTTATGTTGGCGCCCGGGCTGAAACGGAAAATGATATGCGGCAAGGTCTCGCCGGGGGTGGGGGCGACCATGACGCCTAGGACGACCTGTTTGGCGGCGGCGTCAGCCGCCACGATCTGACTGGCGACACAGGGGTTTTCACTGTTTGTAACGCGGGGTTTGCATTCGACGCTCCAGGCGCCAAATTTTTGCGGCGGATTTGCTTCCGCATTTGCGGGCGCGGGCATGGCACACAGAAAAGCCAGCGCAACAAACGCAATACAGGAAAAGCGCGCCGGGTGAACCGGCGCGCCGTCCCTAGGTTTGTACAAAGATAAATTACGCGGCAAGTTTGAACGTCTCTTTGCGTTGTGCCTGGCGGCGCATGAAGGTGATACCCGCCAAACCTGCGCCAAGAAAGGACAAGGTCACGGGTTCAGGAATATTCTGTGGATCGGGGATATTCAGGGTAACCGGGTTCATGTTCAAGTTGACGTTTCCGGTGCCGTTAAAAGTCAGGCCGGTAACGAACGCGGTGGGATTGTTGGGGTCCAGCATTGCCGAGGTCTCGATCCCGAGCACACGGAAGCGGTTAACGCCACCTGAAGCAAAGGTGAAGGTGTCATTCAACGAAACATCCACAGTTCCTAGAATCACGTCAAACAGTGCGCCCCCCAGGATGTTGTATATGCCGTCGCCAATATCGGGTAAAGTGACGCTGATGAAGTTCGGGCCGCTATTGATGATATAATCATAACCGATAGCGATGATCGGATCGATAAATCGCCGCTGATTCAACACCACGTTGAAGTTGAAATTGAAGCCTTCATCTACCACAACAGGCATCAGCGGGTTATCCGGCGTCGATCCGGGGACCGCGCCCGAACGAATGGCAAACGACCACAGACCCGGCGTGTCCGGTGACACGTTGCTGGTATTGTCCAGATCAAGAACCGCGGCGGTACGCGACCCTGGCAGCGTGAAGAAATTCGTCAGATCGCCGGCATCGAAACCGGCCTGGGCCGGTGTGCCGCCGAATCCGCCAGAACCGCCGCTGGCGTCGCCGGTGGTCCATTGCAGGCGGTCATAACGGAACTCGATATCGAAATTACCCGCCCCCTGATTGCGCAACAGCAGCTGGAAATTATTGGTCAGATTTGAGTGCCCACTAAAATAACCGACATTGTTCCAGGTCACGGCGACGGTATCGGCATTTGGGGTGCCGACATAGACAGCGCCACAAGTGGTGCAACGGGTGTCCACATCGGCCCATCAATGACCTGTCAAAGGCTTGTCTGTGACAGACATTATGAGCAAATTGATTCTATCAACAATGTGAGTGTTGCACCTTGATCAAAATCAAATCAATACGCCCAAGGGAGTAAAAACACGCATTTGTGATGGCCGTCACACTGCTGGCGCTGTGGGGAAAAATGTCTATAATGCCCCTAACGGATAAGCACACGAAGGTGCATGCACCTTAAAAGCAGGGAGCGGGAATGAGCGGATTTCAATATGAGGCACCCACCACGGTAGATGCGGCGGTGGGATTGCTGGCAGGGGCGAAGGGCAGTGCAAGGGTGCTGGCGGGCGGGACCGACCTGCTGGTGCAATTGCGGTCCGGCGCGGCAAACCCCGATCTGGTCGTGGATATCAAGCGGATCGGCGAACTGCGCCAGATCGGCGGCAGTGCCGCCAGCGGGTTTGTCATCGGGGCGGCGGTCACTGGCGCGGAGATCGGCGAGCATAAGGAACTGGCGAAAGCCTGGCCGGGTTTTGTCGAGGGGATGGAGCTGATCGGCTCCACACAGATTCAGGGCCGCGCCACACCGGGGGGCAATCTGTGTAATGCCTCACCTGCCGGGGATTGCACGCCGGCACTGGTGGCGGCGGCTGCGATTGCCGTCATTGCAGGGCCGAACGGGCGGCGTGAAATTCCGGTGGAACAGGTGCCGGTGTCGCCCGGCAAGACTTCGCTGGCCAAGGGTGAATTTGTGGTGGCGTTCAAACTGCCGCCGCGCGGGAAACTTTCCGGCGATGCTTATCTGCGCATGATCCCGCGCACCGAAATGGATATCGCCATTGTCGGGGCGGCGGTCAATCTGACGCTGGACGCATCGGGCGTCTGTACGGCTGCGCGGGTTTCGCTGGCTGCGGTGGCGCCCACCGTGCTGCTGGTGGATACGGCGGCGAAAAGCCTCGTGGGAAGCAAGGTCGATGATGCGGCGCTGGCCAATCTGGCGGCGGCGGCCTCAGGCGCGTGCAAGCCCATTGCCGATAAACGTGGAACCATTGAATATCGAACCAAGGTTGCGGGCGTCTTGGTGCGCCGTGCGGCCGTTATCGCGCGAGATCGCGCCCGGAGCAACACATGAGCAAATTTCATATTACTGCGACAGTAAACGGCGAGGCGGTCGAATATCTGTGCGACCCCAAACAGACCCTTCTGGATGTGCTGCGCGATGAACTGAACCTGACCGGCAGCAAGGAAGGCTGCTCCTCGGGCGATTGCGGCGCATGCAGCGTGACGCTGGACGGGCGGCTGGTCTGTTCGTGTCTGGTGCTGGGCGTCGAGATGCAGGGCCGTTCGGTTGAGACCATCGAAAACATGACCGAGGGCGAGACGCTGCACCCGCTGCAACAGAAATTCCTGGAGGCGGCGGCGCTGCAATGCGGCTTCTGCACGCCGGGCTTTCTGGTGGCGGCCAAGGCGCTGCTGGAGAATAATCCCAACCCGACCGAGAGCGAGGCCCGTTACTGGCTGGCCGGCAATCTGTGCCGCTGCACCGGTTATGACAAAATCATCCGCGCGGTGCTGGAAACAGCCGCTGACATGAGAGGAGCGAAATAATGGCCGGATATGAAGGCAAGCAATTCAAATGGGTGGGCACCCGCCCGGTTCGTCCCGACGGCGTGGACAAGGTAACCGGGCGCGCCAATTATGGCGCGGACATTAATCTGGCGGGCCAGTTGACCGGGCGCATTCTGCGCAGCCCGCACGCCCATGCGAAAATCCTGTCGATTGACACGTCAAAAGCCGAGAAGCTGGCGGGCGTCAAGGCCGTGATAACCGCGAAGGATTTTCCGGCGATGCATAATGGCGTTCTGCCGGGCGATGAAGGCGTCAATTTCCATTATCTGTCGTCCAACATCATGGCGCGCGGCAAGGTGCTGTATGACGGCCATGCGGTGGCGGCGGTTGCCGCAACCAGCGCCGCCATCGCCGAAGAGGCGCTGGCATTGATTGATGTAAAGTACGAAGTGCTGCCGCATGTCATTGATGTCGATGAATCAATGCAGCCCGGCGCGCCGTTGCTGCATGAGGATATTTTCACCACGGGCGTTAATCCGAAACCCGAAAAGCCGTCCAATGTGGTGCAGCGTATTCAGATGGCGCTGGGCGACGCCAATGCCGCGTTCAAGGATGCGGACATTGTGGTTGAACGCAGCTTCAAGACCAAGGCCGTGCATCAGGGCTATATCGAGCCGCACGCGGTGGTGGCGGAATGGAGCGAGGATGGTCAGTGCCGGGTCTGGTGCTCCAGCCAGGGCCATTTCATGGTGCGCGCAATGACCGCAAGGCTGCTGAAGATGGAAGTGGCGCAGGTCCGTGTCATGCCGATGGAAATTGGCGGCGGCTTTGGCGGCAAGACCATCGTGTTTATCGAACCGACAGCGGTATTGCTGGCGCGCAAGGCGGAACGCCCGGTGCGTATCGTCATGAGCCGCGACGAAGTATTCCGCGCCACCGGCCCGGCGCCCGGCACATCTATCGATGTCAAGATCGGCGCCAAGAAAGACGGCACGCTGGTGGCGGCAACGGGTGAGTTCCGCTATCAGGCGGGCGCATTTCCCGGTTCGCCGGTGGGGCCGGCCTGCATGGCGGCGTTCGGGCCTTATGCGCTGGCGAATTTACAGGTGGTGGGCTATGAGGCGGTCACCAACCGGCCGCTCTGCTATTCCTATCGCGCGCCGGGCGCGCCGCTGGCCTCCTTTGCCGTCGAAAGCATTATCGACGAAATTTCCCAGAAGCTGAACATTGATCCGATGGAAATCCGGATCAAGAACGGCAGCAAGGAAGGCACACAGATGGTCTATGGCCCGAAATTAAAGGCTGTGGGCAATCTGGAATGCCTGAAGGCTATTCAAAATCATCCGATCAACAAAATCCCGCTAGGCCCCAATCAGGGGCGCGGGCTTGCCGCCGGTTTCTGGTTCAATCTGGGCGGCCAGTCCAGCGCGATCGTAAATATCGCCGAAGACGGCACCGCTACCATCATGACCGGCAGCCCGGATATTGGCGGCTCGCGCGCCTCCATGGCGCAGATGGCGGCCGAGGTGCTGGGCATTGATTATGCCAAGGTGCGCCCCATTGTCGGCGACACATCGGCGGTTGGCTTCTGCGAAATCACGCATGGCTCGCGCGTCACCTTCGCCACCGGCATGGCCATCATCGAGGCGGCGGAATCCGTGGTGAAGCAATGCCGCGAGCGGGTCGCGAAAATGTGGGAAGTGGATGTGGATTCGGTGATCTGGGAAGACGGCCATGCCCGTCCCGCCCCAGGCAGCACGGCGGACAATCAAAAGCCGCTGTCACTGGCGCAGATCGCCGCCAAGGCATCTCGCACCGGCGGGCCGCTGGTCGGCAGCGCCGCGATCAATGCGGGCGGCGCAGGGCCGGCCTTCGGCGTGCATATTTGCGACGTGGAGGTCGATCCGGAAACCGGCGGCGTGACCGTGCTGCGATATGTCGCGGCGCAGGATGCCGGCAAGGCCATTCATCCCAGCTATGTCGAGGGTCAGATTCAGGGCGGCGTTGCGCAGGGAATCGGCTGGGCGCTGAACGAGGAATATATTTACGGCGCAGATGGACGGATGCAGAATTCGGGCTTTCTGGATTACCGGATTCCGGTGGCCTCGGACCTGCCGATGATTGATACGCTGATCCTTGAGGTGCCGAACCCCGGCCATCCGTTCGGGGTGCGCGGCGTGGGTGAAGTGCCGATCGTGCCGCCGCTTGGCGCGATTGCCAACGCCATTGCGCGGGCCACGGGCGCGCGCCTGTTCGATCTTCCAATGTCGCCGCCAAAAATCCTGGCGGCGATCGACGCGAAGAAATAGGGGCGGGTGCGCCGCAATGGCGCGTATAGTGCTCGGAGATGAGTTTGGCCGCCAATATGCCGGCGGCCAGACGCATTTTGATCTGGATGTCAGAAATGTGCGGCATCTGATCCGCACGCTGGATGACATGTTTCCCGGCATCGGCGAACAGCTGGAGGCGGGCGCCATCGCCATCGACAATGAAATCATTCCCGATCCCTGGCTGAACCCGATCAAGCCCGACAGCGAAGTATTCTTCCTGCCCGCCATCAAGGGCGGCTGAGCCGGTTTCATTCGCGTAACGCCGGATGCGACCGGTCAATGAATCAGTGATAAAAAAGCTGGGATGGGTAGCGGATTCAGCGTAGAATATGCGTCAGAAACAGCTCCGCTGATTCCCATATTTTCATAAGAATTCTGCGCTTTTGCACCGGTAGCCCGCAACTTGTCCGACACACCAGACGATACACCAGAAACGGGCCCGGATAACGGCGCCGGCCTTCCCCCCAATCAGGGGCAGGGCGGTGGCGCGCGCGGCACGGATGACGATATTCGCCCCATCGCCATCGAGCAGGAAATGCAGACCTCCTATCTCGATTACGCCATGAGCGTGATCGTGTCGCGCGCGCTGCCTGATGCGCGCGATGGGTTGAAGCCGGTGCACCGGCGCATTTTGTACTCGATGAACGAGAACAAATATGACTGGAACCGCCCCTACCGCAAATCGGCGCGCGTTGTGGGCGATGTCATCGGTAAATACCACCCGCATGGCGATCAATCCATTTACGATGCGCTGGTGCGTATGGTGCAGGAATTTTCCATGCGCCTGCCGCTGATTGACGGGCAGGGCAATTTCGGCTCGGTCGATGGCGATCCGCCTGCCGCCATGCGCTATACCGAGGTGCGCATGGCGAAACCCGCCCATGCGCTGCTGGATGATCTGGATAAGGATACGGTCAATTTCCGGCCCAATTATGACGGTTCGGAACGTGAGCCGGTGGTGCTGCCGGCGCGTTTTCCCAATCTGCTGGTCAATGGCGCGGGGGGTATTGCGGTGGGCATGGCCACCAATATTCCGCCGCATAATCTGGGCGAGGTCATTGACGGCTGTCTGGCCTATATTGAGACGCCCGACATCAGCGTGGCGCAGTTGATGGAAATTATTCCCGGGCCGGATTTTCCCACCGGCGGGTTGATTCTGGGGCAAAGCGGGGCGCGTTCCGCCTATCAGACAGGGCGGGGTTCGATCATTATGCGCGGGCGCGTGCATGTCGAGCCAATCCGCAAGGACCGTGAAGCCCTGATCATTACCGAGCTGCCCTATCAGATAAACAAGGCTGTATTGATCGAACGTATTGCGGAACTGGTGCGTGAAAAGCGCATCGAAGGCATATCGGAAATGCGTGATGAGTCGGATCGCACGGGCATGCGCGTCGTGATTGAAATCCGCCACGACGCCATGGCGGATGTGGTGCTGAACCAGCTCTACCGGCATACATTATTACAGACCAGCTTCGGGGCAAATATGCTGGCGCTGGTTGGCGAGCGTCCTGAAGTGATGAATTTGCGCCAGTTTATCGCCACCTTTGTGGATTTCCGCGAAATTGTCGTCACACGGCGCACCCGCTATGAGCTGGGGCAGGCCCGCGACCGGGCGCATATTTTGGTGGGCCTGGCGATAGCGGTCGCCAATATTGACGAAGTCATTGCCCTTATCCGCAGGGCCCCAAGTCCTGCCGTTGCGCGCGAACAGCTGATGGCGAAGGAATGGGCGGCGGGGGATGTCGGGCCGCTGGTGATGCTTGTGGCCGATCCCCGGCACAAGGTCTCTGAAGCTGGAACCTACCGGCTTAGTGAGGCGCAGTCGCGCGCCATACTGGAATTGCGTCTGGCGCGTCTGACTGCGCTGGGACGTGAAGAAATTGACACTGAACTACAGGCGCTAGGGGCAAAAATCGAAGATTATCTGGCCATTCTGCGCTCGCGCGAGCGGGTGCTGGCCATCATCCGGAGCGAACTGACCGCCGCGCGCGATGAATTCGCAACCCCGCGCCGGTCCCAGATCGTAGAAGCGCCAGACGATATTGATGACGAAGATCTGATTACCAGCGAAGATATGGTGGTGACCGTCACCCATAAAGGCGCCATCAAGCGGGTGCCGCTTTCCACCTATCGCGCGCAGCGCCGGGGGGGCAAGGGCCGGTCCGGTATGGCCACGCGGGAAGAGGATTTCGTCACCAGCCTGTTCGTCGCCAATACCCATGCGCCGGTATTGTTCTTCTCGTCCAAGGGGATTGTATACAAGCTGAAAGTCTGGCGGCTTCCGCTGGCGACACCGCAGGCGCGTGGCAAGCCCATGGTCAATCTGCTGCCGCTGGCCGAAGATGAAACCATTCAGACGATCATGCCGCTGCCCTCGGATGAGGCGTGCTGGGAAAATCTCAACATCATGTTTGCGACAGCCAGCGGCACCGTGCGGCGCAATGAACTGGCGGATTTTGCAAGCGTCAAGGCCAATGGCAAAATCGCCATGAAGCTTGAGCTTGGGGATGAGATTATCGGCGTGGCCATCTGCACGGATCGCGACGATATTCTGCTTACCAGCAGCAAGGGCAAGGCCGTCCGCTTTCCGGTATCCGAAGTGCGCCTGTTCCGGGGACGGGATTCCGTTGGCGTGCGGGGGATCAGGCTGGAAGAAGAGGACAAGGTGATTTCGCTCTCGGTTCTGGGGCATGTGGAGTCAAGCGCGGCTGAAAACCGTTCCTATTTGCGTCAGGCTGCTGTCATCCGGCGTTCCACGGATGGGGATGCTTCGGAAGAAGTGGATACTGAACTGGCCGCCAGTGAAGAAGAAGATGCCGAAGCCATGGATACCGAAGAAGCGCAACTCAGCACTGAGCGCTATGGCGAACTTGGGGCCTATGAGCAATTCATCCTCACCGTAAGTGAAAATGGCTATGGCAAGCGCTCCTCGGCCTATGAATACCGGATATCGCGCCGTGGCGGCAAGGGCATCTGGGCCATGGCGGTCTCGCCCCGCAATGGCCCCATTGTTGCGGCTTTCCCGGTGACACAGGAAGATCAGGTCATGCTGGTTACCGATGGGGGACAGCTGATCCGGATGCCTGTTGCGGATATTCGCGTTGCGGGCCGGATGACCCAGGGGGTTACGCTTTTGCGCACAGCCGAGGGCGAACGCGTTGTTGGCGCCGCCCATCTGCCGGATGTCGGTGACGATGCCCCGGAAACCCCGGAAACCCCGGAAGAGGATGCGGACGGGGATAATCGGGAATAATAATGGCATATAGGACGCTAAATTGCTAAAACATCCCTCCAGTCAAGCGATGGATCCATAACAAAATTCAGGGCCCGGAAAAACGATCATGCAACGCACAGCTATTTATCCGGGTACCTTTGACCCGATTCATAACGGGCATATTGACATCATCACGCGCGGGGCGCGTCTGGTTGACAGGCTTGTCATTGCAGTAGCCATTAATGAAGACAAAGGTCCGCTTTTCTCACTGGACGAGCGAGTCGCCATGATGCGTGAGGAAACTGACAGGTTAACTGGCAAAGGCGTTGCCAAAATTGAAATCCTTCCCTTCAAGAATCTGGTGACGCAGTTCGCATCCGATGTTGGGGCGTCCGTCATCATACGGGGCTTGCGCGGGGTCGCTGATTTTGATTACGAGTTTCAGATGGCCGGTATGAACGCGCGATTAAACCCAGCCGTTGAGACGATTTTTTTGATGTCTGAGGTAAACAATCAGGCTATTGCCTCAAAGCTGATCCGTGAGATAGCCCGGATGGGCGGCAATGTTGATGATTTTACCACGCCTGCCGTCGCCGCAAGGCTTTCCCAGAGATATTCGCGCAAATCTTAATAAGAAAGGAAGCCAGGCATGGCGTTGGACCCTGAGAACACCCTTCATCTGGAACTGAAAGACGGGCTGGTTGTTATTGAATTACTTCCCGATATTGCCCCGGATCATGTTGCGCAAATCAAAACCCTTGCGCGCCAGGGCTTTTATGACGGCATCGTGTTTCATCGCGTTATCGAAGGCTTTATGGCCCAGACCGGCGACCCGACGGGAACGGGGATGGGGGGATCTGATTTACCCAATATCAAGGCTGAATTTAGCAAAACGCCACATGTGCGCGGAACGGCGTCGATGGCCCGCTCCAGCAGCCCCAACAGCGCCAACAGCCAGTTCTTTATCTGCTTTGATGATGCCGAATTCCTGAATGGCCAATATTCCGTCTGGGGACAGGTTGTTGAAGGCATGGAGTTTGTCGATAGCATTAAAAAAGGCAACAAGCTTGATAATGGTTCCGTCAAGGATCCGGACAAAATCATCAGCATGAAGGTCGCGGCGGATGCCTGAAATTGGAGTAAAGTGATTTTATGTTGAATCGCTTTTGCTTTTTTTTGCACCCCAACCCAACCCCTCCCCATTAAGGGGAGGGGCTTCTTCCCGGAATTTTGTCCCTCTTCTCCCTCCCCCTTGTGGGTAGGGCCGGGGTGGGGGGCCAGGAAGAATGGCCGATCCACACCTCAACTAACTATTACAGGCATCAACCAATGATTAAAAAACTCTATGCCGGCTGCATTGCATTGTTTCTTGGGCTGTTTGCCGTATCTGCTTTGGCCGCCAGCCCGGAAGACACACTCTATCTGGATCTGAAAGATGGCCGGGTAGTCATTGAATTATATCCGGAAATTGCTCCTGGTCACGTGGAGCGGATAAAGACCCTGGCGCGCCAGGGCTTTTATAATGGCGTCGTGTTTCACCGGGTGATTGAAGGCTTCATGGCGCAAACGGGTGATCCGACCGGCACGGGTACTGGCGGTTCCGACTTGCCGGACCTGAAAGCGGAATTCAATGATACCAAGCATCTGCGTGGTACGCTGTCCATGGCGCGCTCATCCGATCCCGACAGTGCGAACAGCCAGTTCTTTATCTGTTTTACGGCGGCGGCGTTTCTGGATGGCCAATATACGGCGTTTGGCCGTGTGATCTCCGGAATGGAACATGTAGATGCTATCAAGCGGGGCGATGAGGCCGATAATGGCCAGGTCACCGATCCGGACAAGATCGTGAAAATGCAGGTTGCCGCGGACGTAAAGGAATAGCTTTACCGATCCTGCCCTTCATCATCCCATGCGCGTTGAATCGTTTGATTTTGATCTGCCGGATGAACTGATTGCCTTGCGGCCGGCACAGCCGCGCGATGCGGCGCGCTGTCTTGTGGTCCGGAATGGCGCGTTGCAGGACAATGTGATGCGCGACCTGCCGGTGCTGTTGAACCCCGGCGATCTTCTCGTGTTCAATGACACGCGGGTAATTCCGGCGGCGCTGCGGGGGCTAAGGCGGCGCGCGGACGGCTCTGAAGCCAGTATACATCTCAATCTGCACAAACGTGTCGATCACGCCTGCTGGCTGGCCTTTGCAAGACCATTGCGGCGTCTGCGGCCAAATGATCGGATCATTTTTTCGCAGAATTTTTTCGCCATTGTTTCGGAGCTTAACTCCGGGGGCGATATTCTGCTGAAATTCAATCTGTCCGGTGCGGTCCTGGATGCCGCCATTGAAGCACACGGGGCCATGCCGCTTCCGCCCTATATTGGGTCTAAACGCCCAGCAGATATGCGCGATGTGCAGGATTATCAGACCCTGTTTGCGAAAGTCGATGGATCCGTCGCCGCCCCGACAGCAGCACTGCACTTTACACCAGAACTTATGCTAAAACTTGAAAAAAAAGGTATAAAGCATTGCTTTATAACATTGCATGTGGGGGCGGGAACTTTCTTGCCGGTAAAGTCAGAATATATTTCTGAACACCATATGCATGCTGAATGGGGCAGTATATCTTCATTGTCGGCCCAGGCTATCAATGCCGCCCATAGTGAGGGGCGGCGTGTGGTTGCGGTTGGCACCACTTCGCTGCGTCTTCTGGAAAGTGCCGCGCAGCAGGATGGAACCGTTGGGACCTGGACCGGGGAAACGGATATTTTTATCACGCCGGGATACCGGTTTTTGACGGTGGACGCTCTGATCAGCAATTTTCATCTGCCCAAATCAACCTTGTTCATGCTGGTATCGGCGTTTTGCGGCATGGAGGTGATGCAGGCCGCGTATCAGCACGCCATTCGGGAAAAATACCGGTTTTATTCCTATGGCGACGGCAGCCTGTTATTTCGAGCGCCCGTATGATAGCGGCATCCGGATTTTCATTCAGGGTAACGGCAAGCGATGGCGCCGCGCGTACCGGCATTATCCAGACCTCGCGTGGCGAAATACGGACCCCCGCATTCATGCCGGTCGGAACCGCAGGTACGGTCAAGGCCATGCTGCCCGGTACTGTGCGGGAGCTGGGCGCGGATATTGTGCTGGGTAATACCTATCATCTCATGCTGCGGCCGGGGGCCGAGCGTGTGGCCCGGCTTGGCGGGCTGCATAAATTCATGAACTGGCCCCATCCGATTTTAACCGATTCGGGCGGTTATCAGGTTATGTCCTTGTCACAATTACGAAAAATAGACGAGCAGGGGGTCATGTTCCGCTCGCATATTGACGGCTCGCAGCATCTGTTGTCGCCAGAACGCAGCATAGAGATTCAGCTGCTTTTAGGTTCTGATATCATTATGGTGCTTGACGAATGCACACCTTTTCCAGCCAGCATTGAACAGGCGGAAAAATCCATGCTTTTGTCCATGCGCTGGGCCGAACGATCCAAGGCAGCTTTTGAAAGCGCCAGATCTGCCGAAAAGGGGCATGCGCTGTTTGGTATTGTCCAGGGGGGCGTTTATCCGGAACTACGGGAACGCTCGTCCAGATCGCTTTGCGGCATCGGGTTTGATGGATATGCTATCGGCGGGCTGGCCGTGGGCGAGGGGCAGGAAAGCATGTTTGCTACAGTCGCGGGCACGGTGCCGCATTTGCCGCAGGACCGGCCCCGATATCTGATGGGGGTAGGAAAACCTTCAGATATTGTCGGCGCAGTATTGCGCGGTGTGGATATGTTTGATTGCGTGTTACCTACACGTAGCGGTCGAACCGGCCAGGCTTTTACCTCGGAGGGCGTATTGAATATGCGCAATGCCTGTCATGCGGAAGATGAGCGGCCCCTGGATATGACGCTGGATTGTCCAGCCAGCCGTGATTACAGCCGGGCCTATCTGCACCATCTTGTGAAATCAAAAGAAATTCTAGGTTCGATGCTGCTTACTTGGCATAACCTTGCTTATTATCAGAATCTGATGCGGCAAATTTCAGATGCGGTAAAGGCAGGCCGCATGCAGGCATTTGCGGAGCGTTTCCTTGCCGTCGCCTAGCATGATCCGGCCTTCGGCAGCGCCCAGAATGATGGGAAATATGTGTTGATGCAACGGCTGTTAAATTTTCTACTGACCGCCGAGGCACGGGTTAACCCCGCTATTCGGGGCGCGCAGACTGAGATGCTGCTGTCATTATCCGTCCCGTTGCTGTTCCTGCCGGTGGCTGCGGTCAGCACAATATTGCTCAAGAATCATTTTGATGGTGTTGATACAGTCTGGTTTCTGGCCTGGTTGCTGCTGCCATTATTGTTATGGGGCCTGTTGCGCCTGACTGGCGCCGTTAATCTGGTGCGCGATTTACTGACACTGTCGATTCTTGTTTTTATCGGTATCGGTGCGGCCCATTCAGGCGGTATCGCCTCATCAATGGTGATTGGTCTGTGTATTATTCCAATGGAAAATATGCTTTCCGGGGACCGGCGGCGGGTCTTCCTGTCGATCCTTGCCGTGTTATTGTGTCTGGCACTTTTGTGGTGGGCGGGTGAATTACATCTGCTTCCGCCAGATCGGTCGACGGATGAATTACGCCAGGCGCTTCGGCCGCTCACAGTTGGATTTGTAATGCTCTACAGCTTTCTTGTCGCAGACGGGCTGATCCGCCACCGCCGGGCGGGCGAAAAAGCCCTGAGTGACACGGAACATCTTTTTGAAAGGCTGTTTGAAACAGCCCCCATCTCCATCATGGAGCAGGACTGGTCACAAACCAAAAAAATCATCGACCGCCTAATGGAGTCGGGTGTGGCGGATCTGAACCGCCATCTGCTTGATCATCCCGAAATTTTAAAGGAGATGGTCGCCGCCATTCGCTTCATCCGGGTTAATAAAGCTACCTTGACGCTGTATCGCGCCGATACGGTCGGAAAATTGGTCGAGCATCTGGAAGTTGAGCGGCTCACTTCCGAGGAGTTGCGAAATTACCGCATGTGGATTGTAAACTTTGCCGCTTCGCAAAGTGGTAATTATCTTAATGAAACAAGTACGCGGCGGCTGCGGGGCGGCCAGGTGTTTACGCGGGTCCGTTCGGCTATAGTCCCGGGGAACCGTCATGATTGGCAAAGGGTTGTCACGACAGTTGGAGACGTGACCGACCGCAAGCGTGCCGAACTGGCGCTGCATTCGGCCAAAGAGGAGGCCGATCAGGCAAATCGGGCGAAATCCCAGTTCCTGGCAAATATGAGCCATGAATTGCGCACGCCCCTGAACGCCATTATTGGCTTTTCAGATATTCTGCGGCAGCAAATGTTCGGGCCGGTAGGCAGTGAACGTTATCTTTCTTATGCCGAAGATATTCACGATAGCGGCCAGCATCTGCTCAATCTGATTAACGATATGCTGGATCTGTCGCGCATTGAATCTGGCAAATATGAAATGCTGGAAGAATGGCTCAGCGCCCAGGAGCTGATTGATTGGGTGTTGAATATGACCGAGCCCCAAATCATGTCGAAGGGGGTGGAGGTAACTCATTCCGTTCCAGAAACGATACTTAATTTCATGGGGGATCGCCGCGCCATGAGACAGATATTACTGAATCTGTTCTCCAATGCCCTGAAATTTACCCCGCGCGGGAAAAGCATCTGTCTTTCGGCGGAAAAAGACGCGGCAGATGGGAATATCATTCTCAAAGTCGCCGACTCGGGCTGCGGGATACCCAAACATTTGCTGGCCACCATTGTGGAGCCCTTTGTAACAGCGGCAAATGGTGCGGAATCGGCTGAGAAAGGCACGGGTCTTGGACTTTCCATCACCAAATCTTTGGTGGAAATGCATGGGGGCCGGTTAATGCTGGCCAGTACCGAGAATGTCGGCACAACGGTTTCGGTCATTTTGCCAGCCAACCGGTCAGCGACGGCAGACGCTGTAAAGGCTTCGCAGGAAAATCTGTCCGTAAAGATTTCTTAAACCTTGTTGAAATTAACTCGGTCCCCCATATATCCCGGGAGGCACATGATGCCGCCGCTTTCCGCCGGAGCTCAATTTTTTTCTTGCACTCACTGCCAAATTAGCGTTCATAGCTTTTCAATATTGATGGGTTAGCCTGTTGGCCGAGTCAGATGTTTGGCCGGTTCGGAGAATGACCTTTTAATAGGACAGGCAACAGGACCTGATGACATTTGTCGAAGGTCGTGTTAAGAGACGAATGCTTCAGCGGAATAGCGGTACTTGCTGCTGTTTTCCTGGATTTTACTTGGAGCGTCACGACGGGCAGGCCCTGTGGTGATTTACACCCACTCTTACCTGTTTGGGAGAAGTTGCGATGAGTGTTTCACTCGCTCTCAAAAAGGAAGGCGTTGGCCTTCAGCCGGAGTTTGTGCCGGGTTCGCTTGCCAGCCGTCTGTTTCGGCTGCTGGGCGTATTTGCGCGCGATATCCTGCCCAATGTAGATCACATAAATTTCCTCATTGATCATGAGGCTGAACGCTATACCAGCCGGCACCTTCAGATTTATCTGAGTATGGGATGCCCCGCGGTAATGGCTGTTAAACCGTAAAATTCCCCTTCTGAATAATTTAGTTTCACAGCGGGACTTGTCCTGCGGTGGTTTTGAATCACTCTTCTTGCCTGTATGGGAGGACGTGCCATGTCATCTGTTATTTCCCTTAAAAAAGGATCCGTTGGACTTCAAACAAATTTAAAGCGCCGTGAATCTGGACGCCGGCCTGCCGACAGGCTTGAGCTGGTTTCGGACAGCAGCCTTCAGGAGGAACGTAAGGATTTCCTGATCGAGTCCGAGGATGGCCGTTATGCCGGCATGCATCTGCTGATTGATCTGAAAGATGCCAGCCGCCTGGATGATATTGCGCATATCGATCAGGCGATGCGCGACTGCGTAACTGCGGCAGGCGCTACGCTGCTGCATATCCATCTGCATCATTTCACGCCCAATGGCGGCGTGTCGGGTGTAGCGGTGCTGGCTGAGTCGCATATCAGCATTCACACCTGGCCTGAATATGGCTATGCCGCGCTGGATGTGTTCATGTGCGGTGCGGCCAAACCGCATGAGTCGATTGACGTGCTGCGCCGCGCGTTTCAGCCTGGCAAGGTCGAGGTTGAAGAACGCCCGCGTGGACGCGGTCTGTGACAGAGTGGCATGAGGAAGGTCTGTACCCGGATGTTCGGACCCGCTACAAAATCGACAGGGTGCTGTATGAAAGCAGCACCGAGCATCAGAAGATGCGCCTGCTGGAACATCCGCGTCTGGGTAAAATCCTGACGCTGGATGATGTTACCCAGACGACGGAAAAAGACGAGTTCATATATCATGAAATGATGACCCATGTGCCCATCCTGGCACATGGGGCGGTGCGCCATGCGCTGATCATCGGCGGCGGTGATGGCGGCATTCTTGAAGAGGTGCTGAAACATCCCGGTATTGAAAAAGCCACTATGGTGGAAATCGATGCAGGCGTGGTTGAATTTTCCAAACGTTATCTGAGCGAGATCTGCAAAGGTGCATTTGAAGATCCGCGCACCGATCTGATCATCGGCGACGGCTTTGCCTTTGTTGGCGATAGCGCCGCAAAATATGACGTGATCATTGTGGATTCAACCGACCCCGAAGGGCCGGGTGAAATTCTGTTCACTAAGGAATTTTATAAACGCTGCAAGGACCGTCTGACGCCTGGCGGTGTTCTGGTGACGCAGAACGGCGTGCCGTTCATGCAGCCGGAGGAGCTGCGCAGTTCCGCCGCGCATATGCGCAATTTTTTTGCGGATGTAAGCTGTTATCTGGCCACCATCCCCACCTATATCGGCGGCGCAATGGCGATGGGCTGGGCCACTGACAATGCAGGCCTGCGCAAGGTGCCGGTGGAAACGCTGGAGGCGCGTTTCAAACCTTTATCGTTGAACAGCCGCTATTACACCCCGGAAGTTCACAAGGGCGCCTTCGCGCTGCCTCCCTATGTCGGGGAATTGCTGGCTTAATTCGCGGCGGCTGCTTTTTGTTGCAGCCGTTTTGCGGCGGCCAGCGTGATTGCATGAAGGCCCGCGCCGCCGGCATCCAGATGTTTGGACAATTGCGCGCGCATGCGGGGATCCCAGAATTGACTTATATGGTTTTCGACGCCCGCAATCGCTTCTGCCTCCGGATAGGCTTTGAAAAAATCCGCGATCTGGTTGGCCATATGGACAAGATGTTCGATATTCATGACGGCGCTATCCGTTCTTGATGCGTATACAGATTAAATCCATCGCCGCGCGCAAATGCGGCGATGGTCAGGCCATGCGCCTCAGCGATCTCAACCGCCAGCGATGTGGGCGCAGACACCGCCACCAGAACCGGACAGCCCAGCGTTACGGTTTTCTGCACCATTTCCATGCTGCACCGGCTGGTGATCACCACCATGCCCTTGGCGGGCGCAAGCCCCTTGCGAAGGATCGCGCCAATCAGCTTGTCCAGCGCATTGTGTCGGCCGATATCTTCGCGCACCAAAAGCAATTCACCATCCGCCGCGGCAAAGCCTGCCGCATGGACGGCTCCGGTCTGTTTGTTAAAGGTCTGATGCGCGGGTAAAGCCTTGATGGCCGCGTCAATGGCGGACGCGCGGATTGGCATAGTGTGCGGCAATTGCGGCAGGCCGCGCATCACCTGTTCAAGATCGGTGATGCCGCAAATGCCGCAACCGGTGCGCCCCGCCAAACTGCGGGCGCGTTCCGCCAGGCGCGCTGCGCGCTCCGGCGGGATCTCGATCCCCAAACTTATGCCGGACCCTTTTTGGGTCTGATCAAGCGAAATGATTTCATGCGCCCCTGCAACAATGCCTTCGGACACGGAAAAACCATAGGCGAAATCTTCCAGATCGCTGGGGCTTGCCATCATCACGGCATAGGGTTCGCAATTATAGACAAAAGCGACAGGGGTTTCCGCCGCCAGCTGATCGGCAAATCCGCTGCTGACGCCCTGATGCAGGCGCGAAACCGGCGCCTGGGAAAAAGCCGGATGTTCGATCAGTTTTCCCATGATATCCGTTTTCAATTACTCCGCAGCCGGAGCAATACGGTGTGCGCGTTTACGGAACGTTTCCGCTTCGGTCTGCCACTGCGACCAGGCATTGCTGGGCCGCACTTCGACTGCTGTCACCTTATATTCCGGGCAATTGGTCGCCCAGTCGGAATAATCGGTGGTGATGACATTGGCGGCTGATTCCGGATGGTGGAAAGTGGTGTATACCACGCCGGGTTGCATGCGTTCGCTGATCATTGCGCTTAACACGGTTTCGCCGGTGCGGCTCATGACGGCGACCTTGTCGCCGGTGCGGATGCCGCGGTTTTCGGCATCAAAAGGGTGAATTTCCAGCACGTCTTCGGGATGCCATCGCACATTTTCCGTGCGGCGCGATTGCGCACCGACATTATACTGGCTGAGAATGCGCCCGGTGGTCAAAAGCAACGGAAAGCGCGGCCCGGAACGTTCATCGGTCGGGACATATTCGGTAATCATGAAGCGGCCCTTGCCGCGCGCGAAACCGCCAATATGCATGACCGGCGTGCCTTCGGGCGCGGCCGCATTGCAGGGCCATTGCACACTGCCCACACGATCCAGCAGATCATAACTGACGCCTGAAAAGGTAGGTGTCAGGCGCGCGATTTCATCCATGATTTCGGAGGGGTGCGCATAGTGCATTGGATAGCCGAGCGCATTGGACAGCGCCATGGTGACTTCCCAGTCGGCCATGCCCGCCAGCGGCCTGGTGGCGCGGCGCACCCGGTTGATGCGGCGTTCGGCATTGGTGAAAGTGCCGTCTTTTTCCAAAAACGATGCGCCGGGTAAAAACACATGGGCATAATTTGCGGTTTCGCACAGGAATAAATCCTGCACCACGACGCATTCCATCGCGCTCAGCGCCGCCGTGACATGATGGGTGTTGGGATCGGACTGCACAATGTCCTCGCCCTGCACATAAATGCCCATATAGGAGCCATCCAGCGCCGCATCGAACATGTTGGGAATGCGCAGGCCGGGCTCGGAATTCAGCGGCACGCCCCAGGCCGCCTCAAACAATGCGCGGGCGGCGCCGTCCGAAACATGTCTGTACCCGGAATATTCATGCGGAAACGAGCCCATGTCGCAGGCGCCCTGCACATTGTTCTGTCCGCGCAGCGGATTAACGCCCACGCCTGGCCGCCCCAGATTGCCGGTTGCCATGGCCAGGTTGGCCATACCCATCACCATTGTGGTGCCTTGGCTATGTTCAGTAACGCCCAGCCCGTAATAGATAGCGGCGTTTTTGGCGCTGGCGTACAGCCGCGCGGCGTTGCGAATTTCTTCTGCGGGAACGCCGGTGATGTCAGCCACCGCCTCGGGCGCATTTTCCGGACGCAGGATGAAAGCATGCCAGCGCGCGAATTCGATAGCGTCGCAGCGTTCGGCGGTGAACGCTGCGTCGATCAGCCCTTCGCTGGCGATCACATGGCCGATGGCGTTGATGACCGCGACATTGGTGCCCGGTCTCAGTTGCAGATGATGTTCAGCCTCGACATGCGGCGTGCGAACCAGATCAATGCGGCGTGGATCAATGACGATCAGCTTCGCGCCTTCGCGCAGGCGGCGTTTCATTTGAGAGGCAAACACCGGATGCGCATCGGTGGGATTGGCGCCAATGACCAGCATCAGATCAGCGTCCTGCACGGAATCGAAATTCTGGGTTCCCGCCGAGGTGCCAAAGGCGGTCTTTAACCCGTACCCGGTCGGCGAATGGCAAACCCGGGCGCAGGTATCGACATTATTATTTCCGAACGCCGCACGGATCATTTTCTGCACCAGAAAGGTTTCTTCATTGGTGCAGCGTGAACTGGTGATGCCGCCAATGGCGTTTTTTCCATACTTGTTCTGTATACGGCGGAACTCGGAAGCGGTGTGGCTGATCGCCTCTTCCCACGATACTTCGCGCCAGGGATCCTGGATCGAGGCGCGGATCATCGGTTTGGTAATGCGGTCTTTATGTGTGGCGTAACCCCATGCGAAACGGCCCTTGACGCAGGAATGGCCGTGATTGGCCTTGCCGTCCCTGTGCGGGGTCATGCGCACCACCTTATCACCCTGCAATTCCGCCACAAAGCTGCAGCCCACGCCGCAATAGGCGCAGGTGGTCAGAACCTGACGTTCCGGCTGGCCCATCTGGATGACGGATTTTTCCATCAGGGTAGCGGTCGGGCAGGCCTTGACACAGGCGCCGCAGGAAACGCATTCGGATTGCATGAAACTCTCATTCATGCCCGCAGATACATGCGAAGCAAAACCGCGTCCGTCAATGGTCAAGGCAAAAGTGCCCTGCTGTTCTTCGCAGGCGCGCACACAGCGCGAGCAGACAATGCATTTGGACGCATCAAAGGTGAAATAGGGATTGGATTCGTCTTTTTCCGCCTTCAGGTGATTTTCACCTTCGAAGCCATAGCGCACTTCGCGCAGGCCAACCGCGCCCGCCATGTCCTGCAATTCGCAATCGCCATTGGCCGGGCAGGTGAGACAATCAAGCGGATGATCGCTGATATAAAGCTCCATAACGCCGCGCCGCAACCGCGCCAGACGGTCCGTCTGGGTCGCCACTTTCATGCCGGGTTCAACCGGTGTGGTGCATGATGCGGGCGTGCCCTTGCGCCCGTCAATTTCCACCAGGCACAAACGGCAGGAACCAAATGGCTCCAGCGAATCGGTGGCGCAGAGTTTGGGAACCTTGACGCCTGCCATCGCGCTGGCGCGCATAACCGATGTGCCGGCCGGGACGCTCACTTTGATGCCGTCAATTTCGAGGCTGACAGTATCCGCGCCAGGCTGCGCCGGGGTTCCGAAATCCATATCAAACGGGGCTGCCATCAGATGTTCCTCATTTCATTCGGCGCGCGAAAAATCTTCGGGAAAATGATCCATCGCGCTCAGCACAGGCATCGGCGTCAGCCCGCCCAGCGCACAGAGCGAGCCATCGCGCAATATCTCGCACAGATCGCGCACCAGGGCGGTATTTTCCACAGGCCGTTCTCCCTGAATAATCCTGTCCATCGTCTCGACACCGCGCGTGGAGCCGATGCGGCAGGGCGTACATTTGCCGCAGCTTTCAATGGCGCAGAACTCCAGCGCAAACCGGGCCTGGCGGGCCATATCCACGCTATCGTCAAACACCACGACGCCGCCATGCCCGATCATACCGGATTTTTCTGCAAAAGTCTCATAGTCAAACGGGGTGTCGAACAGCGCCGGCGGCCAATAGGCGCCGAGCGGCCCCCCCACCTGCACTGCACGCACCGGCCGCCCGCTGGCAGTGCCGCCGCCATAGGTCTCAATGATTTCACGCAGGCTCAGGCCAAAGGCGCGTTCGATCAGCCCGCCCCGGCGCACATTACCCGCAAGCTGCACCGGCATGGTGCCGCGCGAACGGCCCATGCCGAAATCGCGGTAAAACGCCGCGCCCTGGGCCAGGATGGTTGGCACGGCGGCCAGCGACAGCACATTGTTGATGACAGTGGGTTTGCCGAACAGGCCCGCGATGGCGGGCAGGGGGGGCTTGGGCCGCACCTGGCCGCGCCGCCCCTCCAGGCTTTCCAGCAGCGAGGTTTCCTCGCCGCAAATATAGGCTCCCGCGCCAACCCGCAGTTCCAGATCGAAATATTTGCCGCCGCCGAGAATATTCCTGCCCAGCAATTGCCCCTTATGCGCCGCCTGAATGGCGCGCCGCATTTTGGCGATGGCGTGCGGATATTCCGACCGGATATAGACAAAGCCCTTATCCGCACCCACGGCCAGGCCCGCAATGACCATGCCTTCGATCAGCAGGAACGGATCACCTTCCATCAGCATACGGTCGGCAAAGGTGCCGCTATCGCCTTCATCGGCGTTGCAGACAATATATTTCTGATCCGCTGGTGCGGCGGCAACCGTGCGCCATTTTATGCCGGCCGGGAAGCCCGCGCCGCCGCGCCCGCGCAGGCCGGATTCAACCACTTGCTCGGCAATATCTGTACACGTCATTTCCAGCGCGCGGCGCAGGCCCGCCAACCCGCCATGCGTTTGATATTCATCGAGCGATAGCGGATCGATAATGCCACAGCGTGCAAAGGTAAGGCGTTGCTGGCTTTTCAGATATGGAATTTCTTCGACGAGACCAAGGCTGCGCGTATGGGCGGGATCATCAAACAATGCCGAAACAGTGGCGGCATCCACATTGCCATAGCCGATGCGCCCGCCGGGCGTGGCAAATTCCACCAGCGGCTCCAGCCATAACAGGCCGCGCGATCCGGTGCGGACCAGTTTGGCGTCCAGCCCGCGTCTGGAAATCTCTGTACAGATTGCCTCTGCAACAGCATCGGCGCCAACTGAAAGGGCGGCAGCGTCATCGGGGACATAAATCAACTGGGTCATTTACCAACCTGCGCCTGCACACAGGGCGCATCCAGCCGCCCGAATAATTTTCCATCAATGAGGGCCGCAGGCGACAGCGCGCAATTGCCAAGACAATAGACCGCCTCAAGCGTCACGCGCCCATCCTTGCTGGTTTCGCCCAGCTTGACGGCGAACAATGTTTCAAGTTCCGCAATCAGCCGCTCCGCGCCCATCGCCTGGCAGGCTTCGGCGCGGCAGATTTTCACCACATGGCGGCCCGCAGGCGCCCGCCGGAAATCATGATAGAAGCTGACCACGCCCTGCACCTCGGCCCGGGTCAGGTTCAGCACATCGGCGATCACGGGCAGGGCGCGTTCATCGACATAGCCAAAACGTTCATTGACGGCGTGCAGAATGGGCAGCAGCGGCCCATCCAGCCCCCGCAATGCCTCGGCAATTTCACGCACCCGGTCCGGGTGGAAATCCGCGGGCGGGTTATTTTGAACTGTTATTGTCATGGCGCGCAGTATCGGCGATAAGGCCTTTCAACTCAATGAAGTTTTTGGGGAAGTTTTTGAGAAATTTGGGGTGTGAAATTGACAGGCTTGCTTTGCCGCCCGCATGATAATAGCATGTAATTTCATGTTTATTTACATGACGTAAGAGGTGAGCAGGCATGATAGATCTCAAGGACATCCAGCCGCTGACGGAATTTCAGCGCAACACGCGCAGTGCGATAGCACGGCTTAAAAAAAACCGCCGTCCGGCGGTGCTGACGGTCAATGGTCAGGCGGAAGTGGTTGTGCAGGATATCAAATCCTATCAGCGTCTGCTGGCCCGCGCCGAGGAAGCCGACAGGCTGCTGGAATTGCGCCATAGTATTGTGGAATACCGGGCCGGTCAGGCCCGGCCTATCGAAGCGGCGCTTGCGGCGCTGGAAGAAAAACATCTGCCAAAACCCGTTCGTTCCCGCCGCGTAAAATGAGATGCCGCGCCTGCGCAAGCTTGATGTCGTTATTACCCCCATGGCGGAGGCAAACCTGAACGGCATTCTCCATTTTATTGCGCGCGATAATCCTGCGGCCGCCCGCAGATTTGTTTCCAGACTGCGCACCAGAATGCGGACGCTTGCATCCATGCCGGAACGCTGCCCGCTTGCGCCGGAAAATGGTTTTGATGGCGTGGAAATCCGCCATCTGATTTTTGGCGCGTATCGCATCCTGTTTACGATCGACGCTGCGCAAGTCGTTATATTGCAGGTCCGCCACGGCGCGCGGATGCGGCGATGATCTTTTTTTACACCAGCAGCTTCGCGAAACTCAGTTCATGCCCGTCGGGGTCTTTGATATGGAAATAGCGTTCGCCCCAGGGCGCGTCGGATGGGGCGAATTCAGGGGCGAAGCCCGCCGCCAGCGCCCGCGCATAGATGGCGTCGACATCGGATACGTAAATGATGACGCGCCCCCAGGCGCCCCAGCTTTGGTCCTCGGGCGCGGCCATCAGGTTGAGATGGCCGCTGCCGATGTGAAAGCTGGTGAAGCTGCTTTGCGCGCCGCCATAGCTAAAATCAAAACCCAGGCCCGCGTAAAACGCCACGGCGCGCGCCATGTCATGGGTGGCGAGGGTGATCGCGCTGATCGCCTCGATCTGCGCCGCGCCAGCTTCGCTCATGGCGCGGTTTACGCCGCCGCCAATTGGCCCAGCAGAGGGCGCACCTCTTTGGCGAAACGTTCCAGTTGCGCATCGCGTTCCTCGAGCGGGCCGGTGCAATCCAGCACAAAATGCCGCACCCCTGCGGCGTGGAAATCGGCGATGCGCTGCGCGCAATCACTGGGTGTTCCCAGCACCGCATAGCGTTTGGCGGCGGAGGTGAAATCCATCGCATAGCGCCGGGTCAGGTGCGCCGCCGCCAGTTCCAGCGCACGTTCATAAGTGTCGTCGATGCGCATAAACACCAGATGGCTGCTGCCGAATTTTTTCAGATCGCGTTTGGCGTCGCTGGCGGCAGTGGCAATCTGTTGCAGCCCGTCGCGGTACATTTCCGGCGTCACCACATAGGACATCCAGCCATCGGCCAGCCGCCCGCAGCGGGTGAGCGCGGCCTTGGACCGGCCGCCGGTCCAGATCGGAGGGCCGCCGGGCGTGATGGGCCGCGGCAGCATCTGAACATCCTTGAACGGATAAAATTTGCTGTCTTCGTTGCTGACCTTTTCGCCGGTCCACAATTTGCGGATGGTGCGGATGCCTTCAGTCAGGCGCGCGCCGCGCTCATTCACCGGCACGCCGCAGGCGGCATATTCATTGGGAAATTCGCCGCCGACGCCAACGCCAAAAATAAACCGGCCTTCGCTGAGATGATCAAAGGTGGACACCAGTTTCGCCACCGTGCTGGCATGGCGTAACGGCATCAGATAGACACCGGTGCCAAGCAGCAGCCGCGAATTGACCGCCGCCACCTGCGCCAGTTGCAATAGCGGGTCCAGCATCGGCACCGCGAAGGCGATGTGATCGCCGGTCCATAGCGATTCATAACCGAACCTGTCGGCAATATCGGACACTTCGCGCGCGGCTTTCGGAGACGCCATGGTGGCGCTGAAACCGATGGTCAGTTTTTTATCGAGCGGCAAATCCATGGCGTTTTCCCCCGTTAAATTTATGCGGCCAGCCAGCCTTGAGCGATGGCTGCTTCATTGCGCAGCATTTCCGGCGTGCCCAGCAGCGAGCGGTTGACGCTGACCCGTTTGTACCAGTAATGCAGGCCCATCAGATCGGTAAAGCCCATGCCGCCATGCACCTCGGTCGCGGTGCGGATAATAAACTTGCCCGCCCCGTCAATGCCGGATTTGGCCAGCAGCACATTCAACAGCGCCTCGTCAGGAACTTCATCATAGGCATGTCCCGCATACCAGATCAGCGAGCGGAACGGCTCCAGCTCGGAAATCATTTCGGCGCACATATGTTTGACCGCCTGATAGGACGCGATCACCCTTTCAAACTGCTTGCGTTCCTTGGCATATTCCACGGCCTTGCCGATCATCACCTCGGCCGCGCCCAGCGTATCCGCCGCCAAAGCAAGACGCCCGGCCATGATGGTTTGCTTGATGGCCGCGCCCGCCTTGCCCTTGCCGCCCAGCAGATCGGCCTTGACGCCTTCCAGCTTCACCTCGCAATGCATCCGCGAATAATCAATGGTCTTGAGCTGCGTTACCGTCACGCCCGGCGCATTGCGCGGGATGATCGCCATATTGTCCGGCCCGGCGGCGATCAGGAAAATATCCGCAGGTGATCCGTCAATCACGAACATGGCGTTGCCGTTCAGCGTATCGCCAGACAGGCTGACGCCCTTGCTGTCGCGCGTGCTGATGATTTCGGTGACGCCAACGCCCGCCTTCACCTCGCCCGTCGCGATTTGCGGCAGCCATTCTTCTTTCTGCGCGTCGGTGCCGCCGGTCAGCAGCGCCACGGGCGCCATGATCGCCGATCCGGTGAATGGAACCGGTGCGACGGTGCGCCCCAGCGCTTCGAGAATCACAACCGCATCCAGCATTTTGAACCCGGTGCCGCCATATTGTTCGGGAATGATCACGCCGGTTGCGCCCAGATCAACAAGGCCGCTCCAGATGGCGGGAATGAAGCCGGATTTCGCCGCCGCATATTCGCGGATTTTTTCTAATGGCAGTTGCGCCTCGGTCAGCTTGCGGACGGAATCTTCCAGCAGTTTCTGATCGTCTGATAATCCGAATTCCATTATTTCGTCTCCGCCAGTTTTGGCTCGCGGGGCATTCCCAGCCCGCGCTCACTGATGATATTTTTCTGAATTTGCGATGTGCCGC
The DNA here is from genome assembly GCA_049323435.1 of Pseudomonadota bacterium. GTDB lineage: Bacteria > Pseudomonadota > Alphaproteobacteria > UBA11222 > UBA11222 > UBA11222. The sequence continues at coordinate 294,161 of JBMOMX010000012.1, read as the reverse complement.
CGCCAATGATCAGGCCAAGATCGAACATATTGCGCCATTGCCAGGAGCCATAGCTGCGCACATGCGGGCTGCCGTCATACAGGCTGCCCAATTCGCCCAGCACCTCCAGCGCGATGTCGGACAGCTCGCGGCTGAGCGTGGTGCCGTAATATTTGATGATCAGGCGCGCCACGCCGGGGTCTTCGTTTTTCAGTGTGCAGGTCAGAAGCCGCAGCGAATGATATTTCAGCGCCTCGGTTTTCGCCTGCGCCGCCACCAGCCGGTCACGGTACAGCTCATGCTCGATCAGGCGTTTACCATCCAGCATTTCATTCTGCATGATTTTCAGAATGCTTTCGATGCGGCTGAGCAGTTGCGACGGATCGCCCAACATGCCGCGCTCATGCTTCAGCGTGGTGTTGGCGACCAGCCAGCCCTCGCCGCGCTTGCCGACAATGCTATCCACCGGCACTTTGACATCGGTCAGAAACATTTCGTTAAATTCGGCGGCGCCGGTCATGGTCACCAGCGGCCGCACCTCGATGCCGGGGGTTTTCATATCCATCAGCAAATAGGAAATGCCCTCATGCTTGGGTTTGTCCGGCTCTGTGCGCACCAGAATAAAGCACATGTCGGAAAAATGCGCCGAACTGGTCCAGATTTTCTGGCCGTTAATGACAAAATGACCATCCTCGACGCGCGCATTGGTGCGCAGGCTGGCCAGATCGGAACCGGCGCCGGGTTCGGAATAGCCCTGGCACCAGTAAATCTCGCCCCAGATGGTCGGGCGGATATATTGTTCCTTTTGCTTGTCGGTGCCGCGTTCCAGCAAAGTGGGCACCAACATGCCGATGCCCTGGCCGCTCAACCCGGAATTGACATTGGCCTTGGCAAACTCGTCCTGAATGATGACGTTTTTCAGAATGTCGGGTTCGCCGCCATAACCGCCATATTGTTTGGGGATGGTGCGGCAGGTATAGCCGTTTTCGATCAGCAGCTTCTGCCAATCCTGCTCCTTGGGGCCGGGATGGTACATGCCCATGCCCGGAGGCGGCGCCAAATGCTGGTTTTTCTCAATAAATACACGCACTTCCGTGCGGAAATCTTCATATTCCGGGCCATAGCTGAGGTCCATTGGAGCCGCTCCATGTTGGTAATTCTTGATCAGAGTTTTAGCACGGGGAGGGGGCGGGGGAGCAATAGTCTTTCTTAGCCCCTCGTGAACTGGCAGTTCGGCTTCTCAATGTTTGATGCGGATCAATTTATGTGCTTGCGGGGCCTATTAGAATTTTTCTACACATCGCATACAAGCCAATCACCAAAGAAAGAATGGACCATAGTATAATGACAATGACCGAAACACGCCCAACGGCGGCGCCAGGCCCGAAACAGGATAGCACACATTTTGATGTCGTGATCGTTGGAGCGGGCATTTCCGGCGTGGGAACCGCGTACCATCTTACCCAGCAGTGCCCGGATAAAAGCTTTGTCGTCCTTGAAGGCCTGGAAAGCTTTGGCGGCACTTGGCTTACGCACCGTTATCCCGGCATCCGGTCTGATAGCGATCTTTATACTTTTGGCTACCGCTTCAAGCCATGGGTCGGCGCGCCAATCGCGACGGCGGAGGAAATTCTTTCCTATATGGGCGAGGTCATCGAGGAGAACGGCCTCGCCCGGCATATCCGTTACCGGCACAAAATCTTGTCGGCGAGCTGGTCGAGCAAACACAATCTCTGGACCCTGGAGGCCATTCGTACGGATACGGGCGAACATCTGCGTTTCACCACCAATTTTCTCTGGATGTGCCAGGGTTATTACCGCCACGAAAAAGGCTATACGCCCCAGTGGGAGGGGATGGAAAATTTCAAGGGGGTGATCGTTCATCCGCAGCAATGGCCCGAAAATCTGGATTATAAGGGCAAGCGGGTCATCGTCATAGGCTCCGGCGCCACGGCGGCGACCGTTGTTCCCGCAATGGCGGACGACTGCGCGCATATTACCGTGCTGCAACGCTCGCCTACCTATTTCATTCCGGCGCGCAATGAAAACAAACTGGCCGACCAGTTGCGCGCGCTGGAGATCGACGAAACCTGGATCCATGAGATTGCACGCAGGCAGATATTGCAGGAGCAGGCCGAATTCACCCGGCGCTCGTTCGAGGAGCCGGAAGCGGTCAAGAATGATCTGCTGAATGCCGTTCGCGCTTATCTGGGGCCAGACTATGACATAGAAAAGCATTTCACGCCGAAATACCGGCCATGGCGGCAGCGCGTCGCCTTTATTCCGGACGGCGACCTGTTCCGGGGAATCGCCTCGGGCAAGGCGTCGATGGTTACGGACGAGATCGAAAGATTTACCGAAAAAGGCATCCTGCTGAAATCCGGCGAGGTGCTTGAGGCCGATATTATCGTGACCGCAACCGGGTTTGATCTTAGCGTGCTCGGCGATATCAGATTTACCGTGGACGGCACCCCCGTCGATTTTTCGAAGACGGTAACCTATCGCGGGATGATGTTTACCGGCGTGCCCAATATGGTGTGGATTTTTGGCTATTTCCGCGCCAGTTGGACCTTGCGGGTGGATCTGGTCGCCGATTTCGTCTGCCGGCTACTCAATCATATGAAAAACAGGCAAGCACACAAGATCACGGTAGCCCTTCGGCCCGAGGACAAGGATATGCCGCTCAAACCGTGGATCGACCCGGAAAACTTCAATCCCGGCTATCTGATGCGCAGTATGCACCTGATGCCCAAAAGGGGCGACAAACCCGAATGGCAACACACGCAGGACTACTGGGCCGAGAAGAAGGCGCTGCCGAAAGTCGACCTTGATGCAAGCGAGTTCGTTTACGAATAGGGCGGACCGGCGCTTGATTAAATGAAATCAGTATTATGTCAGCGCAACAGGGGATAGACGGGGAGGGGAGGAAGTGGTGCCCGCTGCCGGACTCGAACCGGCACAGCCTTACGACCGAGGGATTTTAAGTCCCTTGCGTCTACCGATTCCGCCAAGCGGGCACAGGGTAGATCCGTGATATAGAACAGTATGGGCGCGGTTGAAAATGCTTTTGGCATTCGGCCCGCAATGACTGTTCTGGTGACATGATCGGGAAAAAAGGGCAAGCTGCGGCATCGTAATATTAAAACAGGGGGGAGTATGTGATGGCGCGACTATCTAAATTAAGCCGCTCGGTGGCAGGGCGCGCGGTGCTGGTTACCGGGGCCGCCAGCGGCATGGGGCGCGCGACCGCGCATCTGTTCGCCGACGAAGGCGCGATGGTGGCGGTAACCGACCTGAAGCAGGAAGCCGTGGATGCGGTGGTCAAGGAAATCACTGATGCGGGCGGCACGGCGCGCGGCTGGGTGTTCGATGTCGGCAAGCGCGAGGCGGTGGAACGGGTCGTGAAAGAAGTTGCCGAGACGTTCGGGCGGCTCGATATTATCGTCAACAATGCCGGGCTTGCGACGGTGGGATCCACCGAATCCTCGCGCTTTGAAGAAACCTGGGCGCTGGCGCTGGATGTGATGCTGACCGGCCCGGCGCGCATTGTGCGCGCGGCGCTGCCTTATTTGCGTAAATCGGATTGCGCACGGGTGGTCAATATCGCCTCGACCGAGGCGCTGGGCGCAACGCCCGGCGGTGTCGGCTATGCGGCGGCCAAAACCGGGCTGATCGGCGTCACCCGATCTCTGGCGGTGGAATATGGCCGCGAAGGCATCACGGTCAACTGTATCTGCCCCGGCGCCATCCGCACCGGCCTGACCGAGCGCATTCCCGAGGAGAATAAGGAAAAATATGTCAAACGCCGGGTGCCGGTGCTGCGCTATGGCTTTCCCGAGGAAGTGGCGCATATGACGCTCAGCCTTTGTCTGCCGGCCGCATCTTATGTCAATGGCGTCGCATTCCCGGTGGATGGCGGCATGACCATCAAGAATGCGTGAGTGAAACGCATAATCCCCGCGCATGACTGCGCGGGGATTATTCCGTAAACGGATAGATTGTTAACCCGCTGTTGCGGCGGCGCTGGGCCGGGCCTTCACGCGCTCGAACCAGGCGGTGACGTTTTTCAGATCGGCCGGAACCTTCTGGCCCACTGTTGCGCCAAAATCCAGAAACGCATAGAGCAGAATATCGGCCAGCGTGAAACGCGCACCCGCCAGATATTGTTTGCCGGCCAGCTGTTTGTCGAGCCAGGCGAGATTGTGCTGGGCTACTTTTTTCAGGCCGGGGGCGGCTTCGGGAATGGTGGGGATGCGGTCCTTGAACAGGCCCAGACCTTCGGCGAAACGGAAACCATTGGCCAGCGGTTCAACAATATTGAGATCGACACGGCGCGTCCACATGCGGGTTTCGGCGCGTTCTTCCGCCGTCTTGCCGATCAGCGTGTCATTGGGAAATTTTTCGTCCAGATATTCACAGATCGCGGTGATTTCGGACAGGAATAAACCATTATCCAGTTCCAGCGCCGGGGTCTGACCAAAGGCGTTCAGCTTCAGATAGGGCTCCTTGCGGTTATCGCCCTTCATCAGATCGACGGTTTCGGTGGGAATATTGATGCCTTTTTCCGCGATGAACATGCGCACGACGCGCGGGTTTGGGCCGATGGAGTTGAATAGTTTCATGGATACTCTCCCTGCTGGGGGTGGTTTTTGATGCGGGGAGAGACTAGTCAAATTCCGGCCCGATTACCATGCCCAAAAAAAACCGGGGCCGCGTAACCGCAGCCCCGGCTTATTCATGAAAGCAGCCAACTCAGATTTTCTTTGAGACAGGCACTTCGAATTTGAACAGTTTGGCCGCGTTGAGGCCGAGGATTTTCATCCGCGATTCATGCTTCAGATGGCCGAACTGCCGTTCAATGGCTTCTGGTGAATGCGGCCAGCTGCCTTCATGATGCGGATAGTCGTTCGCCCAGATGAAATTATCCACCAGATTGAACGGTTCCGCCAGCGCCAGACCGGCGCGGTCTTCCTGGAAGCTGGAATAGCCGTGCGCGCGGTAATAATCGCTGGGCAGGCCCTGTAATTTCGGGCGCACCCACATATGATGTTTTTTATAAGCCTCGTCCATCGCATCCAGCGCCCACGCCACCCAGCCGATACCGGCTTCGATGGTGGCGAATTTGATGCGCGGGAAACGCTCCAGCACACCTGAAGAGCACAGATTGGCCATCGGCTCAATCGTCGGCGCCAGCGAATGCGATACATAGTTGATCACCGCGCCGCCATTGCCGGTCGAGGCGCGCGGATCGCGGCCCGTCGAGACATGGAAGGTGATCGGCAGATCGACTTCTTCGATCAGCGCCCACATGCGGTCATACATCGGCAGATTATAGTTTGGATGCTCGTGATTATGCCCGCCGAAGATGGGCTTGCAGGGCAGCGACAGGCCGCTGAAGCCGCGTTTGGCCGAGCGGGTGATTTCCGCCATGGCGTAATCAATATTGGCGGTGACGATGCAGGCCATCGGCTTCAGCCGGTCATTGAATTTGGCGAAGGTTTCCCAGGCCCAGTCATTCCAGGCCAGGCACATGGCGTTGCTAAATTCAATGTCGTTGGTGGCCCAGGCCATCAGGCCGCGATTGGGGAACAGGATTTCGCCATCGACGCCGTCAATCCGCAGCTCGGCGATCCGCTGTTCCGGGGTTTTACCGGCTTCGTTGCGGGCTTTTTCTTCACCCACAAAAGTGTTCTCGCGCATCTTGGCTTTGCGGAAACCTTCCTGCACCGCCCATTTTTCACCCTTTTCGTCTATTTCAACGCGGGGCAAGCGGCTGGCATATTGCGGCAGCCGGTCGGCGAATATATTGGAGGGTTCCTGAACATGCCCATCGCAGGAGATCAGGAACATTTTGTTAGGGTCTTCTGGGCGTGCGGTACGGGGCCAGCCCTTCGCGCCCGGCGTTTCCAGCCGCCACAGATTCGGCTCGTTAACTTCGATTTCCTTGACACTCTGCATAGTCTTATCCTCGCGCTTGCAATGATAGGGATGATTATTTCGTAACGCGCCACTGCACCAAAGTATAGGGCATTTTAGAGCCGGTGTGATGCTCGAACACGGCTTCGACTTTCGAGCCGATTTTGATGTCCTGCTTCGGGTCGCCCAGCAGATTGCCGATCATACGGATATTGCCGGCCTGTGGCAGTTCCACCAGCACGACAATATAGGGGCCATGATCCTTGAGCGCGGGATGCACCGGGTGCCAGGCGCGTTCCCAGCTATAGATAATGCCGGTCTGCGCCACTTCTTCCCAGCCAATATCGAACGAATGGCATTTATGGCATACCCATTCCGGACCCCACTGAAAGGTCTTGCAGGCCTTGCAGCGTTGCACGATCAGCTTGTTAACCGAAACGCCTTCCCAATAGGGCTTGTCGAGGCCATCGGGCGACGGCGCGGGGGCGGGCAGGCCTTCGGGCAGATAAAATTGCGTCGTGCTCATTACAGTGTCTCCCGGCTGCCGAAAATGGAATTGCTGACTGGGGTCACCATCGGCCCGGAGGTGACCATCGAAATCTTGGCGTCTTTCACCTGATTGGGGGATTCGCCGCGAATTTGCCGGACTGCCTCGGTGATAAGTTCCAGCCCGTGCATATAGCATTCCGCCAGATTGCCGCCGCTGGTGTTGAGCGGCAGCTTGCCGCCCTTGGCCAGGAAATTCTCATAGGTCATGAAGCTGTTGGCTTCTTCAGGGGTGCAGAAGCCATGCTCGATGATCGACATGACCACGCCGCCGGTGAAATTTTCATAGCTTTGCAGCACATCCACATCCTTGGGGCCGACGCCCGCCATTTCATAGAGGCGCGGCGCCAGGCTGGTGAAGCTGGAGGTCGCATAGAGCGGCGCATTATGGGCGGGCGCCGCATTGCGATATTCCGAACCCGATGTCGCGCCCAGAATATAGGCGGGCTTTTTCTTCAGATCCTTGGCCCGGTCGGCGGATACAATCACCAGCGCCGCAGCGCCGTCATTTTCCATGCAGCAATCGTAAAGCTGATACGGCTCCACGATCCAGCGCGCATTGTCATAGGCCTCCGGCGTCAGCGGGCGGCCATACATCACGGCGCGCGGATTATTCTGCGCATGGGCATAGGTCGCCAGCGACACCGCCTTATAGGTGTCGCGGGTAATGCCGGTTTCGTGCAGATGGCGGGTGCAGCGCATGGCGAACATCTGTGCCGGCGACATCACCCCATAGGGCATGGAATAGGCCATATCGCCCGCAATCGCGGACATTTTCGGCCCCTGGCCAAAGCGGGCGAACTGGCCCTGCGCCAGCGCGCGGAACACCACCACAACATCGGCCACGCCAGACGCCACGGCGGATGCCGCATTGGCCACCGCGCCGGAACCGCCGCCGCCGCCGCCGCCCCACTGCATACAGGCGAATTTCAGCTCCTTGATGCCCAGCGCCGCCGAAATGCGCGAGGGATCGTTGCGGTCATTGCTGTAGGACGAAAAGCCGTCGACTTCGCGCGGGTCGATCCCGGCGTCTTCACAGGCGTTCAAAATCGCCTTGATCGCCAGCACAAATTCCGCGTCCGGCGCGCCGCCGCGTTTGTAATAGGTGGTTTCGCCGATACCGACGACGGCGGTCTTTCCCCGTAAGGTGCGGTTTGTCATGCTCTCTCCCAGCTTTATATGTGCCTTTTACGGGTGGTTCCCCGGCCCCTTTTGCGGCACTATAAATCATCTTGGGTGCGGCGTGCAAACCATTACACTAGATTGAAGGCCGCGCTATCAGGATGGCCAAAGGCGGAAGGGTGGGAGCGGGAAAATGAAAGCCCGCTTTTACTCTGCCGCAGCCTGTGTCAATTCACCTGCCTGCTTCATTTCGTGGTGCAGCCAATGGGGTGAGATGTCGAAGCCGTTTGGCCAGGTGGGCGCGCCAAATTCAAGAAATACCCGCCCGAAATAGGTTTCGTCCCGCAAGGGTTCGAACATCGGTCCTGTCCGGTTGACCAGTCCGGTGAAATCGTGCGCGCCCTCACTGCCGTCATTGAACCGGATCTTTAGGCGCAAGCCGCCAAGTCTTTCAATATGTGTCACTTTAGTCAGCATCAAGGCCTGCTATTTTTTCCGGTTGACGGCCCGCGCGCGCCAGGCGCCAATTATCGCGCAACTCCCGCCGATGCGCCAGCGCCCATTGCTTGACCAGACGCGCGGCGACATTTGGTAATTCGCCCTCGATCACCAATCCCGTTTCGATAGAGACGAACGCCTCATATTCACCATAAATCGCATGGAAATGCGGCGGTTCATGGTCCACAATGTACATGCGGATGGCAATGCCATAAAACCATGCAATTGTTGGCATTCACGTCCTTTATACTTGTCCGGCGACTTTACAGTTAGTTCCTGGCGGCGACAATATTATTGGTAATCGCTAAGCGAGACATACCCTTACACTAGATAGCGGGAGATGCTAATATATCGAAAAAGCAGCAGGAGGGAACCATGTCGGCAGAGGGATTAACACGCGCATTGGCGGCGCAGGCGGCGGCCTATCGCTATGACAGCCTGCCGGTGGATGCGGCGTTCATGGTCAAGCAGTGCCTGCTGGATTTTCTCGGCGTCACGTTCGCCGGGGCGCGCGAACCGTTAACCGGTATTTTGCACGCCGAAGCGTTGGAAGAAGGCGGCAACCCGCAGGCCAGCCTGATCGGCCTGCCGGGCAAGGTCACCGCCACCCAGGCGGCGCTGATCAACGGCTCTGCCTCCCATGCGCTGGATTATGACGATGTGCAATTATTCATGATGGGGCACCCGAGCGTGCCGGTGGCGCCCGTGGTGTTCGCGCTGGCCGAACAATATGGCAAATCCGGGCGTGATATGATGGCGGCGTTTATTGCGGGCTTTGAGACCGAATGCCGTATCGGGGCCAGCGTTTCGCCCAGCCATTATGCGGCGGGCTGGCACGCGACGGCGACGCTGGGCTGTTTTGGCGCGGCGGCGGCGGCGGCGAATTTACTGCGGCTGGATGCGGAGACAACGGCGATGGCGCTGGGGATTGCAGGAACCCAGGCCTCGGGCTTCAAGAGTATGTTCGGCACCATGTGCAAGCCGTTTCACGCGGGCCATGCGGCGATGAGCGGCCTGACGGCGGCGCGTCTCGCCGCGCGCGGTTTCACCAGCCGCCCGGATGTGCTGGAGGCCGAGCAGGGCTTTGGCGACACCCAGAGCCGCGGGCTGAAACCCGAAGCGGCGCTGGAGGCGCCCAAAGGCGGCAGCCATATCCGCAACACCTTGTTCAAATATCATGCGGCCTGTTACCTGACCCATTCCAGCCTGGAAGCGGCGCATGGGTTGCGCCGCCAGCACAGCATCGCGGCGGACAAAATCAAGTCGGTGCGGGTGATGGTCGATAAGGGCCATTTGCGCGTATGCAATATTCCTTCGCCTACGACCGGTCTGGAGACGAAATTCAGTCTACGGACGACCACGGCCTTTGCGCTGACGGGGCTGGATACCGCCAGCATCGAAACCTATAGCGACGCCAACGCCAATCGCGCGGATGTGGTCGCGCTGCGCGATAAAGTGACGGTCGAGACGCATAACAAACCCGACCCGCAGGATAGCGAGGTGATTATCGACATGGCCGATGGCCGCAGTTTCGCGCAAAGCGCCAATGTCGGCATTCCGGCGGGCGATCTGAATGCGCAATGGGAAAAGCTGCTGAACAAGTTTCACGCCATTGCCGGGCCGGTGATTGGCAAGGGGCGCGCGCAGGAACTGGCCACCGCCATCAGCAATCTTGAAACGCTTGATAATTTCGCCGATCTGGGGCCATTACTCCGGGCAGGATAAGAAGAGCAGGGGAACATATAATGCCGGAAAATATCACCACGCGGGCGCGGCTGCTGCCCAAGGGCAATCACTATGGGGTGTTTGAGGTGGGGCAGGTGTTTGAACATCACTGGGGCCGCACCATTAATGCGGGGGACAATTCATCCTTCACGACGCTGACGCTTTCCTACAATCCGCTCTATTTCAATGTGGAATATGCAAAGGCGCATGGCCATCCGGGCATTGTCGTCAATCCGCTGCTGGTGTTCAACACGGTGTTCGGGCTGACGGTGGAAGATTTAAGCGAAGGCGGCGGGCCGTTTCTGGGCGTAGATCAGCTTACCTATCACCGCCATGTTTATGAGGGCGATACGTTGACGGCGCGGTCAACCGTCAAGGACAAACGCATTTCCGAAAAAATGAAAGGCTTTGGCATTGTCACCTGGCACAGCGAAGGCTTTAATCAGCGCAAGGAACTGGTGGTGGATTATCAGCGTACGAATTTAGTGAGGATCAGGGCATGAGCACGACGGAAAAACTGGGCGGCGACGCATGGGATATCAATCCCAACGCCGGTGAAGGCTATATGACGGATGAGCGGCGCATGATCAAGGAAAGCGCCCGCGCCTTCACCATGAAAGAAGTGCTGCCGGTCGCCAATGAGCTTGATCCGGTGCAGGGCAAAATCCCCATGGATCTGCGCAAAAAGATGGGCGAGATGGGCTATTTCGGCATCACCATTCCCACCCGTTATGGCGGCATGGGGCTGGGCTGTTTTGAATATTGCCTGGTGGCAGAAGAGCTGGCGCGCGGCTGGATGAGTGTGGCCAGCCTGATCGCGCGCGGCAACGGGCTGATCGGTTCGCGCGGCATGACCGAGGAACAGTTGCAGGACCGCCTGCCCAAAGTGGCGCGCGGCGAATGGCTGGGCGCGTTTTCCATGTCCGAACCGGGCGCGGGGTCGGACATTGCAGCACTTACCTGCCGCGCGGTGCAGGACGGCGATGAATGGGTGATCACCGGCAATAAATATTGGTGCACCTTCGCCGACGACGCCGATTATATTTATGTCGTGGCGCGCACCGAACCGGTTGATCCGAAAGCGCGCCACAAAGGCATTTCCGGTTTCATCGTGGAAAAGCCGCGTGGTGAACTGCCAAACAATTGCAAGGGCGCGGCCATTCCAAAAATCGGCTATTTCGGCTGGAATACGTTTGAGCTGGCCTTTGATGGCTGCCGGGTGCCGCTCAGCGCGCAGGTGGGCGGCAAGAAAGGCGGCGGCAATGCCTTTTATCAGATCAGTTCCGGGTTGGAGCGCGCCCGCGCGCATACGGCGGCACGCTCCATCGGTCTGGCGCAGGGCGCGCTGGAAGACGCTATGGAATATGCCAAACAGCGGGTGCAGTTCGGCAAACAGATCGGCGATTTTCAGGCGATCCGTTTCAAGATCGCCAAGATGGCGACCGAGATCGAGGCCGCCCGGCAATTGATGTATTTTGTCTGCCATCAGATCGACACCGGCAAGCGCTGTGACCGTGAAGCGGCAATGGTGAAATATTTTGCCTCCGAAATGTCCGAGCGGGTGACCAGCGAAGCGTTGCAGATTTTTGGCGGCGCGGGCTACACCAAACTGAATGCGGTGGAGCGTTACTGGCGCGATGCGCGGCTGACCAAAATTTTCGAGGGCACATCGGAAATCCAGTTGCGGATTATTTCCGACAGCCTGATGGGACGGGGGAAAAGCTGATCATGGCGCTTACCGGATCGCATAATTACTATGAGGATTTCACCGTGGGCGACGTATACAAACACGCGCGCGGCAAGACCATCATGGAATATGACAATGTTGGCACCACGCTACAGGTCATGAACACTGCCGAGGGGCATTTCAACGAAGATGTGATGCAGAAATCCGGCGCGATATTTCCGCACCGGGTGAATTTTGGCGGCGTCACCATCGCCACGGTCATTGGCCTGTCGATGCAGGACACCGGCGAAAACGCCCTGCGCGAAATTGGCATGGATAAAATCCGGCTGAAAGGCCCGGTGTTTCATGGCGACACACTCTATGCGTATACGGAAGTTCTGGCCAAGGATGATAGTGGCCAGAAAGATGCGGGCATCGTGCATTTCAAACATTATGGCTATAACCAGGATGGCAAGGAAGTGTTTGAAGGTGAACGCCGGGTGCTGATTAAAAAGCGCAGCGCAAAATGATCGAATCCCCGGTCCGCAATGGCGCGCTGAAGGGCCTCAGGGTCATTGATCTGACCATGATGATGGCCGGGCCGTTCGCCACCATGCTGCTGGGCGATCAGGGCGCGACGATCATCAAGGTCGAGCCGCTAAAGGGCGGTGACATGACCCGTTCGGTCAGCCTGCCCAAAGGATCGGCCATGCCCTATGCCGGATATTATCAGAGCGTCAACCGCAACAAGCTGTCAATTGCGCTTGATCTGAAATCGGACGCGGGCAAAGAGGTGCTGCGCCGTCTGGTGAAAGACGCCGATGTGCTGGTGGAAAATTACCGCGTCGGCGTGATGGACAGGCTCGGCCTTTCCTATGAGAGCCTCGCCAAAATCAATCCGCGTCTGGTGTACGCCACGATCCGCGGTTTTGGCGATCCCAGAACCGGTAAAAGTCCGTATGCGGACTGGCCGGCCTTTGACGTGATCGCCCAGGCGATGGGCGGCATTATGGGCATTACCGGGCCGGATGCGCACACGCCGCTGAAAATCGGGCCGGGTGTTGGCGATATTGTGCCGGCCATGCTGATGGCGTTTGGCATTCTGGCGGCGGTGCGCCATGCCGAAAAAACCGGCGAGGGGCAGTTCGTCGATGTCGGCATGTATGACGCCATTCTGGCGGTGTGCGAACGCCTTGTCTATCAGCATAGTTATGACGGCGTCGTGCCGGGGCCGGAGGGTAATTCGCATCCGCTGCTCTGCCCGTTTGGCCTGTTTCCGGCGAAGGATGGCTGGGTGTCGATTGCCTGTCCGCAGGATCATTTCTGGAAAACACTGGCCGACGCGATGGGCCGGCCGGAACTGGCCGCGGATGAACGCTATGCGCTAAACCCGTCGCGGGTGAAGCATAATTCCGAAGTCGTGGCGCTGGTCAGCGGCTGGACCCGGACGCTAACCAAGCTGGAGCTTGCGAAAATTCTGGGCGGAAAAATTCCGTTTGGCCCGGTGAATAACGCCGCCGATATTTTCGCCGATCCGCATACGGCGGCGCGCAATATGCTGCCCGAGGTGGAGCAGCCGGGCAAAGGCAAAGTGCGCATCGCGGGCACGCCGGTGCATATGACTAAAACGCCCGGCGGCGTAGCGCGGCGTGGCGCCTTGCTGGGCGAGGACACGGATGCGATATTGCAGGACGCCGGTTATCCGGCGGAAGAAATTGCGGCGCTGCGCGATGCGGGCGTCATTCGGTAGATGTCATGTATCAACGGGTTATTCGTAGGAGGATGGATTCCCTCCCCCAGCAAGGGGGAGGGTTAGGGAGGGGGTCAACGCTGCGGTAAATAATATTGCGGCCTTGCCTTGGGCAGTCGCTGCTGGACCCCCACCCCAGCCCTCCCCCTTGCAGGGGGAGGGAGGAATTTGATCTCGCTTTGCGAACAACCTATTGAGACGTTACAGTTAAACAAATCACAGGAGAACAACATGGCCCATCATAATAAACGTCCCAAGCGCGCCCGGCGCTGTCAGCTATCGGTGCCCGGCAGCAGCGAAAAAATGATGGTCAAGGCGGTGGGCATCCCTAATGTCGATCATGTGTTTCTGGATCTGGAAGACGCGGTGGCGCCCAGCGCCAAGCCCGGCGCGCGCGGCATGATTGCCGATGCGTTGAATAATCTTGACTGGGGCAAGAAGGTGCGCTGCGTGCGGGTCAATGATTGCGCCACCGAATGGTGCCATGATGACATTATCGAAGTGGTGACCAAGGCCGGGCGCAATCTCGACACCATCATGCTGACCAAGGCGAAGTCGGCGCATGATCTGACCTTTGTCGATACGCTGCTTAATCAGCTGGAGAAAAAACTGGGCCTTGTCGAAGGCCGTATCGGCATCGAAGTGCTGATCGAGGAAGTCGAAGGCATGATGAATGTCGAGGAAATCGCCAAATCCACGCCGCGTCTGGAATGTCTGATTTTCGGCATGGGCGATTATTCCGCCAGTCAGGGCATTGATGTGCGCCATATCGGGGGCGACAGCGCCTATCCCGGCGACATCTGGCATTACACCCGCTACAAAATGACCATCGCCGCGCGCGCCAACGGGCTCGATCCGGTCGATGGGCCGTTCGCCAATTTCAAAAATCCCGACGCCTACCGGCGTGAGGCGGAACGCGCCTCTATCCTAGGCATGGTTGGCAAATGGGCGATCCATCCCAGCCAGGTGGATATTGCGCAGGCGGTGTTCTCGCCCGATCCGAAAGAAGTGCTGCGCGCCCGCGCCATGGCCAAGGCCTATGACGAAGCATTGGCGCGCGGCGAGGGCGCGGTCACCTATGAAGGCATGATGATCGACGCCGCCTCGGTGCGCATCGTGCAGAACACACTCGACAAGGCCGATCTGTACGGCATGTGATGCAGGCGGATTAAACGTGAAGAATAATTGTCTTCACACGCCACCACATACGCTGTCACCCCGCACTTGTTGCGGGGGCTAGGGTTACAAACTCAGGCCATAGCGTGCGGCCCTGGACCCCGGAATAAATCCGGGGTGACAGGCCTGAGTTTTGGTCGAGCACATAACAAAACGTAAGGTGCTATATCGCGCAGTGAACATCATGCAAATCTACATTGACGGCGATGCCTGCCCGGTAAAGCAAGAGGCGCTGAAAGTGGCGGCGCGACACGCGCTGCCGGTGGTGCTGGTCAGCAATCAGTGGCTGCGCGGCGTCGATGGGCCGCTGGTGCGCCAGCATGTGGCGCCCAATACGCCGGACGCCGCCGATGACTGGATCGTCGAGCAGATCGGACCGGGCGATATTTGCGTTACCGCCGATATTCCGCTGGCCGCACGGGTGATCAAGGCGGGCGCGGCCTGTATCGGCCCGAACGGCAAGCCGTTCACCGAGGCCAGCATCGGCGACGTGCTTGCCACCCGCAATCTGCTGACCCAGCTGCGCGAACAGGGCGCCATCAACAGCCAGAGCGCGGGCTTTGGCAAGCGTGAGTGCTCAAATTTCCTCAATGGCTTCGAGCAGATGATCCAGGCTGTGAAGCGGAAGGGGTAGCCCCCTCATCCCGCCTTGCGGGCGGGTTTTCCGGGCGGTTGAAACTGCATGGTCTGCGCCGGGCGGCCGCGCAGCAGGTCGGTGTCGATGCGGAACGGATCGCCGGTGACACCCAGCCGCAGGCGGTAGACGCCGACGCCTTCCATCACGCGCTGCACATAGTTGCGGGTTTCGTTGAACGGGATCTGCTCGATCCAGTCGATCACATCGGTGCCGGGTTTGCGCGGATCGCCATTTTTTGCCGCCCATTTATAGACACGGCTGCCGCCCGCATTATAGGCCGCCAGCGCCATCACATAGGAGCCGTCATAATTAGCCAGCATTTTGTCCAGATAGGACGTACCCAAACGAAGATTATATACCGGATCCTGGGTCAGGCGTTGCGGTGAATATGGCAGCTTTATCTTGCGGGCGGTTTCCTCCGCGGTGGCGGGCATCAGCTGCATCAGGCCCAGCGCGCCCGCAGGGCTGACGGCTTTGCTGTTGAAGCCGCTCTCCTGTTTCGACAAAGCCAGGATCAGGGGTATTTCCGGGCCGCCGCGGCCAGTCAGATCGGAGGGCAGGTTGAGCACCGGATAGCCTTCCTCAAACAGCCACACGGCGTCCCGGCCCGCCTGTTTGGCTGCAAGCACGCCAAAATCCCGGCGTTGCAGCTCCGTGGCGAAGGCTGCCGCCAGCCTGTAATCCTGCGGTTTGCTGGATGATTCCACCAGCGCGATATAAAATTGCTTTGCCAGCATATCCTTGTTAAGGGAAAGCAGAATTTTCGTAGCGCGCGCGAGTTCCTGCTGCGCATAATTATTCAGTTCCTGTGGCGAAGGGCGTTTGGTATTATCCAGCGCGGCGCGGACCACCGTGCCGCCATTCCACTCGGCAGCGAGCTGGCCATAAAAGCTGACAGGATAGCGCGCGGCTTCGCCATACCAGAATTTTGCTGCTTTCTGATCGCGCTTCGCCTCGGCGGCACGCCCGGCCCAATAGGCGCCCCGGCTGCGGCTCATGGGAGATGTCACCGCATTATAAAGCCGCGTGAAGTGCGGAAACGCTTTTTCCGGCTGCTTCAAAAACCGTAACGCGATCCAGCCGGCCAGAAATTCCGCCTCTGCAAAGGGTGCGGCCTCGTCCGGCGGCTGGAAATTATGGGTGGCGGCCACGCGGTAGGCCGTCATGTAATCGCGTTTCTCCAGCGCCAGCCGGGCCAGATTTTCCTGATGCTCCCACCACATACTGCCCAGCGAGGTTTGCGGCGCACGCAGGCTGCCCGCCGCGCCATGTGCGAGTTGCAGCGCCAGATCCGGCTTGCCGCTGTTCAAACGCCACATAATCCGTTCGTAAAACAGCCCGGGATCGGTGCGCAGAAGTTTCGGCACCCGCGCCAGCGCCGCTTCCACATTCGGCGCCCGATAGCGCAGGGCCATGCGCGCAACGCCAAGCAGTTCCATATCGCGGCCGACAAGTTTGACCATGCGCACCGCCGCATCGCGTTGACCGCGCCACAACAGGCCGTCAAAGCGCGCAATATGATCCTGCCGGTCCAGCAAATGGCCGTGATTGCGCAAAATCTCGCGTTCCATTTCTATTTCAAACCCGCCGTCACGCCACACTTCGCGCAGGAACCGCTGGCCCGCTTTGCGGTCGCCCGCCTCAAGAAATGTCTGCGCCGCCTGATATTTTCCTTTTGCCGTATAGGGGGGATAGCGGCGGAACCATTCCACCTTTTCGCGCAATGGCATGGCGGGCATGAAACTGTGTTCGGCGCGCACAATCAGCTCTTTCTGTCCCGGCCATTTGGGATTGGCGATCAGAAATTTTGCAATCTCGGCAAAGCTGGGATCGGCGCGCCCCGAGGTAAGATAGAGATATTCAACCAGCTTGCGTACTACCGGATCGCCGCTTTGCGCTGCCAGCTTGTGGGCATAGGACCAGCTTCCCTGACTGGCGGCCCCGATTGCCTGCGTGGTAAGGCTGTCACGCTGGGCCGCCTGCGCCTGCGCCATCAGTATCAGTCCGGCAGAAACACCCAGTATGATACTGACGGCAGGCAGAAAGCGCCAGATGCGTTTAACTGAAAACCATGCAAACAGCATTTCGAATCTCTTAATCACAGCGGGCGCGAGTTTACGCGCGGGCAGGGTCTCTACCAAGCCTTATATCTTTAATCTAATAAGATCATATATTTCAGATGTATTAAGATCATGGCTGCATTAAAGCTTGTAAAGGCGGTCTTGCCACGACATGTCAGTATGGTAATTTCCCTTTAATCTTTCAACTTCTAGCCACAGGCGGCCCATGCCCTCATCCAGGCCTTTGTTTTTTGGCTCAATCCCGGCGCTTATCACCCCGTTTCGTGACGGCAAGGTGGACGACAAGGCGTTTCAGTCTCTGGTTGAGTGGCAGATTGGCCAGGGATCGCATGGGCTTGTGCCTTGCGGCACGACAGGTGAATCCCCCACGCTGGATCATGCTGAACATAAACGGGTTGTGGAATTATGCATCGAGGCGGCAGCGGGGCGCGTACCGGTGATCGCGGGCACCGGATCCAATTCGACCGCCGAAGCGATTGATCTGACCCTGCATGCCAAACGGGCAGGGGCGGCGGGCGTGCTGGTGGTTGTTCCTTATTACAACAAACCAGTTCAGGAAGGCATGTATCAGCATTACAAAGCGTTGAATGATGCAGCGGATATTCCGATTCTGATTTATAATATACCGGGGCGCACCGGGGTGAATATGACCGTCGAGACAATGGCGCGTTTGGCGAAACTGCCGAACATTGTTGGTGTGAAAGATGCCGCAAATGACATTACGCGGACCTCGCTGCAACGCGCCGCCATCGGAGCGGACTTCATTCAGCTTTCCGGCGATGACGGCAATGCGCTGGGCCAGGCGGCGCATGGCGGGCATGGCTGTATTTCTGTTTCGGCCAATGTCGCGCCCGCCGAACTGGCCGCGTTTCAAAACGCCCTGATGGCGGGGGATTTCAAAACCGCCTTGCAGTGGCAGGATAAATTAATGCCGCTGCATGATGCGCTGTTTGTCGAAACCAGCCCCGCCCCGGTTAAATTTGCTGCCAGCTTGCGCGGACTGTGCAGCAATGAATTGCGGCTGCCGATGGTTCCAGCCAGCGCTGCGGCCGAAAAAACAGTGCGGGCGGCAATGGACGGGCTGGGACTGCTGGACAGTCCGGCCGCCGCATACAGATCCTGACAAGCCGCATATACATATAATGGCTGGCAAAAACAAAGCGGCAAGGAAACCGGCAAAAAAATCAGACTCTGGCCGGTTGCTGGCGGATAATCGCAAGGCGCGTTATAATTATGAAATCGGCGAAACTGTAGAAGCCGGGATCATGCTCAAAGGTTCCGAAGTCAAGTCGTTGCGGGCGGGCCGCGCCAATATTGCGGAATCCTATGCCAGCGCGGAAGGCGATGAGATGTGGCTGATCAACGCCTATATCCCGCCCTATGATCCGGCGGGGCGTTATGACGGCCATGATCCCCGCCGCAAACGCAAACTGCTATTGCATCGCAAGCAGATCAGCCGTCTATCCGGCCTGCGCAAACAGCAGGGCATCACACTGATTCCATTGCGGTTATATTTCAATGATCGCGGTCTGGCCAAACTGGTGATTTCACTGGCCAGCGGCAAGAAGCAGCATGACAAACGCGCAACCGAAAAAGAACGCGACTGGAAGCGCGAGCAGGGCCGCCTGATGCGCGAGAAGGGTTAGCGGGACCGGAACCGGACGGGTGACACAGTCATTTGCTCACGGGCCGGTTAAGTTTGTCCGATCAACTCTCTGATCCGCACGAAAATCGCATTGAACATATCCGGGGTCAGGCGGCGCGTATTCGTATTATAGCGTGAGCAGTGATAGCTATCGACAAGCAGGCGTCCTCCCGGCAGGGAATGACAGGCCCCGTGCGCAAATTTAAAATTTGAGAGGCGCAGGCCGAATATGGCCACAATACTGTCATGCGCGATTTTTCCCAGTGCCAGAATTATTCTGGCATTGGCCATTTCTTCAATGGTTGCTTTTAAAAAAGGGCGGCAGGCGGCAATCTCGGCGGGGTCCGGCTTGTTTTGCGGCGGCACGCAGCGCACGGCATTGCTGATCAAGCAATCGCGCAGGCGCAGGCCGTCCAGGGCATGCGCGCCATATTGCCCCTCGGTGAAGCCATGCGCGGCGAGCGTCGCATAGAGCAGATCGCCTGCATAATCGCCAGTAAAGGGCCTGCCGGTCCGGTTTGCGCCCTGCAAGCCAGGAGCCAGTCCGACAATCACAAGCCGTCCCTTAGGATCCCCAAAGGAGGGGACGGGGCGATTAAACCAGTCCGGCTGGGCCAGCCGGTTGGCATCGCGCATACCGGCCAGGCGCGGACAAAGCCGACAATCCGGTTCCGGTTCGAACAGCACTATTGGCGATCAGGCCCTTGGGCTCTGATCGTCATCATCGTCATAATCTTCGCCATCTTCATCATCGTCGTCATAATCATCGTCATCATCATAGTCGTCATCGCCGGTCATGGCAGGCACAGTGTCAAGCCGGCGGGTGCCGCCCAATACGGGCTGGCCTTCGCGAAAATCATCATGCCGGCGTGTGGGCCGGGCAGCAGAATCCCGCGAGATCAAAGGCGCGATATCCATAAGCTCGATAAATCTGTCACATTGACGGCGCAATTCATCGGCGATCATGGGTGGGTTTGACTTTACGGTGGACACGATCGAGACGCGCAGCCCTTTACGCTGAATAGACTCAACCAGACGCCGGAAATCACCATCTCCGGAAAAAATAATGACATGGTCAAGATGTTCAGCCATTTCCATGACATCAATGGCCAGTTCAATATCCATATTGCCCTTGATCTTTTTACGGCCAAAAGCGTCGGTAAATTCCTTGGTTGGCTTGGTGACCATGGTATAGCCATTATAGTCCAGCCAATCGACAAGGGGTCTGATGGGTGAATATTCCTGGTCTTCAATCAGCGCCGTATAATAAAAGGCCCGCACCAGAATGCTGTTTGCCGAGAAGTGATCAAGCAGACGCTTGTAATCAATATCAAAATTCAATGCCCGTGCAGCCGCATAAAGATTTGATCCGTCAATAAACAGCGCAATACGTTCATTTTGATAAAATTTCATAAACTAACCTTTTTAAAAATATTTCAAAAAACAGACCAAGGCACTTATATGGTCATGGATACAGACGTAGAGATAATGCCGCCTTGCAGACATTACAATCACGCGGCCCATGATTTCAGTCGCTGAAATCATTTGTGATAACCGGTGGTTCAGCCAAACGCTTTCAGTAATTGACTGTCATCCGGGAGCCCATCCTATGAAGTCCAGAGACTATCATACGAAGCGTCTGTCATATTACTGCAAAATTAACCCATCTGGCAAAATAATAGCAATATAAGGAAGCCTATGATTCTGATAGGGATTGGCGGAAATCTACCGGGGCCATTCGGCCCTCCCAGGGAGGGGCTGCCCCAGGCGCTGAAGGCTCTGGAGGCCGGCGGGGCGCGCCTGGTGGCCTGTTCGCACTGGTATGGGTCTCACGCCGTTCCCCGATCCGAACAGGCAGATTATGTCAATGCTGTTGCCAGTATAGAAACCGGGCTTGCGCCCTCCGATCTGCTGGCCCTGATGCAGGCGGTTGAAGTCAGTTTTGGCCGTGTGCGGGGTGTGTTAAACGCCCCGCGCACTGTGGATCTTGATCTGCTGGCCTATGCGGATGTCTGTCAGGCAAAGGAGCTGGAGCTGCCGCATCCACGCCTGCATCTGCGGGCATTTGTCCTGCGCCCCCTATGCGATATTGCGCCTGATTGGCAGCATCCTGTATTAAATCAGTCCGCAACAGCGCTTTTGCAGGCCCTGCCATTGCCCCATGGGGTGTGGCGATTATAGCTTAACGGTTGCACTGCAACGGACTATTGACTAGATAGGGTTATATGTTTCCCATATTCAGCACTAGCCGGAGGCCAGATCATGGCGCGCGTGACCATTGAAGATTGCATCAACAAGATCGAAAACCGCTTTGAGCTTGTTTTGCTGGCGGGGCAGCGGGCCCGCGCCATCTCGTCAGGCGCGCCCTTGACGGTTGACCGTGACCGGGACAAGAACCCGGTGGTTTCACTGCGTGAGATCGCGGAAGAAACGATCAATCCGGACCGTTTGCGTGAAGATCTGCTGGCCAGT
>JBMOMX010000012.1:118227-272938 GCA_049323435.1 Pseudomonadota bacterium | reverse complement strand
ATAGCCGCAACGAAGAGAGCGAGGAAGGCGGCATGCCGCTGCTTGCCGGGGCGGAAAATGACGAGGCGGTAGATACGATGAGCGAGGAGGATCTGCTTCGCGCCATGCGCAGCGAAGCAGAGGGCGGAAGTGGACCATCCAGCGGCGGCAGATAGAGATCACGCTACATACATAAAACCCGCTCACTTTTCGCGGGGCGCCATTGCATGCATTGGGCATTTAACCGGGCCTGCAACTGAAAGCGGGCCCTGTTTTTGCGGCGGCATACGGCAATGATCCGCCAATATGAACTGGTTGATATGGTGCGGGCCTATGATCCGAATCTGGACGAGGCCATGCTTAACCGCGCCTATGTGTTCGCCACCAAGGCGCATGGCGACCAGAAACGCGCATCCGGTGATCCCTATTTTTCTCATCCGGTCGAGGTGGCCGGCATCCTGGCCGGATTGAAAGTCGATAGCGCTACGATCACCACAGCCTTACTGCACGACACACTGGAAGACACGGCGGCAACCTACGAAGAAATCAATCAAATCTTCGGCCATGAAGTTGCCGTTCTGGTGGATGGGGTCACCAAACTTTCCAAAATGTCGTTTCGCTCAACTCAAAGTGAGCAGGCGGAAAATTTCCGCAAGCTGCTGATCGCAATGTCCGCCGACATTCGGGTATTGCTGGTGAAGCTGGCGGACCGTCTGCACAATATGCGGACCCTGCACTTTATCAAAAATCCTGAAAAGCGCGCACGCATCGCCAAGGAGACCATGGAAATCTATGCGCCGCTGGCAGGACGCATTGGCATGCAGGAAATGCTGGAGGAACTTCAGGATCTTGCATTTGCAGAGTTAAACAGCGAGGCGCGCGATTCCGTAATTGTAAGGCGGGATTTTCTACGCCAGCGCACCGGCGAAAGCACGGCGCGCATTCCTGTTCTGCTGATGGAAGAGCTTGCGGCCAGGGGCATAAAGGCAATGGTTACAGGGCGCGAGAAGCGGCCCTATTCCATCTGGAGCAAGATGCAGACCAAGGCCATTTCCTTTGAGCAGCTTTCGGATATTTTTGCCTTTCGGGTGATTGTTGATACGGTGGACGAGTGCTATCAGGCGCTTGGCGTCATCCATCAGAAATGGCCGTTGATGCCGGGGCGGTTCAAGGATTACATCTCGACGCCAAAACGGAATAATTACCAATCCATCCACACGACCGTGGTGGGCCCGGACAAGCAGCGCGTGGAAATTCAAATTCGCACCACAGACATGAACCGGATGGCGGAATACGGCGTTGCGGCGCACTGGCATTACAAACAAAAGAATGCTTCGAATAACCCGGCCTTGCACAATGACCCCTATATCTGGCTGCGTGAGCTGGTGGATATGATTGAAGAGGGGGAAAGCCCGGAACAGTTTCTTGAATATACCAAACTGGATCTTTTCTTTGATCAGGTGTTCTGTTTTACGCCTGGCGGCGATTTAATCGCGCTGCCGCGCGGCGCAACACCGATTGATTTTGCCTATGCAGTGCATACCAGCATTGGCGACACCTGTGTCGGCTGCCGTATAAATGGGCGCTCCATGCCCTTGCAATCGGAATTGCAGAATGGCGATCAGGTTGAAATCATCCGTTCGGATGCGCAAACGCCGTCACCTGGATGGGAAAGGGTCGCTGTGACCGCCAAGGCGCGTTCTGCGGTGCGCCGGTTTGTACGCCAGAGTCAGCGCGGCGAATATATTTCCCTGGGCCGCGAAATCGCCGAAAAGGCGTTTCGCACCGAGGATTATTCATTTTCGGAGAAAGCGCTGGGTGAGGCGCTTCAACCGCTGAAGCTTGCCTCCATTGATGATTTATATGAAAGGCTGGGGCGCGGCCTGTTGACCGGTATCCAGGTAATGGAAGCCGCCTTTCCCGGCATCAAGATGAAGGCGCCGCAAATCCCCATTGCCCTGACGGCGCAGAATGATGGCCGCCGCCCGCGCGCTGCGGCTATCCCCATTCGCGGCATGACGGATGGCCTGGCGGTGCATTATGGAGACTGCTGCCACCCACTGCCGGGAGATCGCATCGTGGGTATTCAGACTGCGGGCGGCGGCGCGACCATTCACACCATAGACTGCGAAATATTGGAGCAGTTTGGCAGCACACCGGAACGCTGGCTGGATGTCAGTTGGGACGCCAGCGGCGAGGCGCCGGATTTCTTTGTCGGCCGGATAGAAACCACTTTGTCGAACGAGCCCGGTTCATTGTCGGTACTCTCTACCCTGATCGCCAAAAATCAGGGCAATATCAGCAATCTGAAAATATCCGGCCGGACACCGGATTTCTTTGACATGCTGGTGGATATTGAAGTACGCGACGTTAAGCATCTGAGCAATATTATTGCTGCGCTGCGGGGCTCACCTCTGGTCAGCAAAGTTGAACGCACGCATGGATAATGCTGCAAAGGTAGACCATTAAGTGTTTAAACGGCGTAACGAACGTAGCTGGCAGCAAAAGCTGCGGGAGATGGTTTGGCCCGCATCGGGTTACCGGCGCGCGCTGCGCTATCTCTGGCTGCGGCTGCTGCGGTTGAACGCTTCGCCGCATACGATTGCCCTGGGGTTTGCGATTGGCGTCTTTATGTCTTTTTCGCCCTTTCTGGGTTTTCATCTTGCTTTTTCCGGCCTGTTCGCCTGGCTGTTGCGGGGCAATATTGCCGCGTCGATGCTGGGAAATTTTCTCGGCAACCCGATCAGTTACCCATTCATGTGGGCCATTGTGTATCAGGCTGGCATAGGCTTGATGGGCAAGGCCCCGGCTGCCGCATCGGTTGATCTGACACAGCTGACATTTGACGGGGCCAGTTTCTGGGAGATTTTCATTCCCTTTTTCATTGGCAGCATCCCTGTCGGCATTTTGGCCGGGCTGCTATTTTATTTTCCGGTCAAAAAAAGCGTGATGCGTTTCCAGGCCGCCCGCCGCAACCGTTTTTTCATAACCCATCCCACCCTGGCTGCTGGTGATATGCCGTCGCAAACCGGCGAGGCGGCCGGATGAAAGCAACGGCGCCATTGCGGCTGGGTGTGAATATCGACCATGTCGCCACAATCCGCAATGCAAGGGGCGGGCTGCATCCTGATCCGGTGCGTGCCGCAAAGCTGGCCGCTTTGGCTGGTGCTGACGGTATTACCGCGCATCTGCGCGAGGACAGGCGGCATATTTCGGATGAAGATATTATCTGTCTTGGCCGGGAAATAAACCTGCCGCTGAATCTGGAATGCGCCGCGACGTCAGAAATGCTCGACATTGCCTTGCGTCACCGGCCCCATGCCGTATGCCTGGTGCCGGAAAAGCGTGAAGAAAAAACAACCGAGGGCGGCCTTATGGTGCTCTCCCAGCAAAATCATCTCAAACCATTTGTCGGCAGGCTGGCCGATGCCGGCATTCGCGTGTCGCTTTTCGTTAATCCGGATGTGCAGCAGATTGAGGCTGCCCGCAATGTGGGCGCGCATATTGTCGAACTGCATGCAGGCGCCTATTGCGAGCATATAATCGCGGGCGATGTGAACGCGGCGCAAGCCGAACTCATAAGGCATCAGCTTGCGGCGCAGGCAGCCGCCGGTCTTGGCCTGGAAGTTCATGCCGGACACGGTATCAGTTTTGATACGGTGGGCGTATTCGCAGCCATGCCGCAGGTGGTTGAACTGAATATTGGCCACTTTCTGATCGGCGAAGCAGTCTTTATCGGGCTGCCTGCGGCGATTACACATATGCGGGCGCTGATGGATAAGGCGCGCGGGGCATGATTATCGGACTTGGCAATGATCTGATTGACATCCGGCGTATTGAGAAAACCCTCGACCGGTTCGGAACACGTTTTATAAATCGTCTGTTCACGGAGAAAGAGCAGGCGCGCTCGGAACGCAGGGCCAACCGCGCCGCCAGTTACGCCAAACGGTTCGCCGCCAAGGAAGCTTGCTCCAAAGCATTGGGCACCGGTTTTCGCAAAGGCGTCTATTGGCGCGACATGGGGGTTAGCAATCTTTCATCGGGCAAGCCAACAATGGTGTTGACTGGCGGCGCCCTGAAACGGCTTCAGGAAATTACGCCAGAGGGCTGCACGGCACAGATTGATCTGAGCCTGACCGACGAACCCCCCCTGGCTCAGGCCATGGTCATGATCACGGCGGTGCAAAACAAACCATAGGGCTATGTGGGGTGGGGCCGGTGCTGAGGCGTGCCGTTAGCCCTTGCTAAAAGATGTGATGGCGATAATGATGTTTATGTCGGTATCATTGTCCGACAGCGGGACGAAAATAGTTTCCACCCCCTTATAGTCGTGCCCTGCAATGACGGATTTCTGCGATGTGGTGCGTAATGGTGCACGCAACTTCATAACCGCTTCCAGGCCGTGTTGCAGACGGCTGTAAATCATGGATGGCAACACCTCCAAGGCGCTGCCCGGATTGCTCTGCCGGGGTAGAAAAGCTTCGATTCTGGTTCCGATCAACCGGATACGAAACGTGCTGTCACCTTCCACGTCATGCATATGTATCTTGGGCAATAGCCGGAGGATGTCGCGGGGATGAATATCGCCCCGGCCAGCAAATTTCCGCTCTCCACGCTGACGTGTACAATAAGATAGAAATTCCAACAGATCGGGATTCCGGGTATCCAGTTCTGGATCGATTAGAAAATCGTTCGGATAATCGTTCAGAATAAGGTTCGTGATAGTGTCACGATTAAGCATGAAGTTATTTCCCCTATGCAACAGCAGACATATTGCCGAGAATATATGCCCAGGTTGTTTTTGCCGTCCGATCTGAACCCCAAAAACACAAATAAAATACTAATGGTTATGTATAGTAGTGTTTTTTTCAAATTTCTAATGTCGATTAGAAAAATTTTGAAAGCCGTTGAGGTAATGCACACCCCCCGTCCCCGGCCCACCGTATCGCTTGACACCCGAGTCCCTAAATGATTGATGCCAATAGCATTCATATTTAGAACCCTATGGAGTTATTGAATGGCAGATAAACAGCCGGGTGAGCTGGCCGAGAATATCAAAACGATTGTCTATGCACTTTTAATCGCCCTGTTTATTCGCGCCTTCCTGTTTCAACCCTTTAATATCCCCTCAGGCTCCATGATCCCGACCCTGCTGGTTGGGGATTATCTGTTTGTATCCAAATACAGCTATG
Organism: Pseudomonadota bacterium; assembly: GCA_049323435.1. Taxonomy (GTDB): domain Bacteria; phylum Pseudomonadota; class Alphaproteobacteria; order UBA11222; family UBA11222; genus UBA11222. The sequence continues at coordinate 267,767 of JBMOMX010000012.1, read as the reverse complement.
GCTACAGCCGCCACTCGTTCCCTTTCAGCCCCCCTTTGTTCAGCGGACGGATATTGCAAAATATGCCGGAGCGGGGGGATATTGTGGTGTTTAAATGGCCGGCCGATGGCCGGACGGATTATATTAAGCGCCTGATCGGGCTGCCGGGGGATCGCATCCAGGTGCGGGGCGGCGAATTATATGTCAATGAACAGGCCGTCCCGCGGGAGCCGCTGCCGGATTACCTGGAAAAAGATGCGGCCGGAAACGCCATGCAGGTCCGGCAATATCGTGAAACCATGCCGGGCGGCACGGCATATAATGTACTGGATATGAATATAGCTGGCCCTGTAGATAATACTGGTGTGTTTACCGTGCCTGCCGGGCATGTATTCATGATGGGTGATAACCGTGACAATTCCACTGACAGCCGGGTGGTCAATGGGGGTGTCGGCTATGTGCCTGTGGAAAATCTTGTCGGGCGGGCGGAGTTTCTGTTTTTCTCGACGGATGGCAGTGCGCAATGGTGGGAGTTCTGGCGCTGGTTTCAGGCGGCACGCTTTGAACGCATGTTCCGCAGTATCAATTCAGTGCAGGGATAGCATGTGAATACTGACCGCCTGTTGCAGTTGCAGCAAAGGCTTGGATATCATTTCAGGTCTGCCGGTTTGCTGCGCCAGGCGCTTACCCATTCCAGCGTGTCCAGCGATAGCGGCCGCAATAATGAGCGGCTGGAATTTCTGGGGGACCGGGTTCTGGCGCTGCTGGTGGCCGATTTACTGCTTCAGAATTTTCCGGCAGCCCAGGAAGGCGATCTGGCCTTGCGTCTGAATGCCCTCGTGCGCCGCGAGACCTGCGCAGCGGTGGCGGGTGAAATTGAGCTGGGCGCCTGTCTGAACCTTGCTGTGGCGGAAGCGGCCTCAGGGGGCAGGGATAAACCGGCCATCTTGAGCGATGCCTGCGAGGCGTTGATTGGCGCGCTTTACCTGGATGGCGGAATGGATGCGGCGCGCGGTTTTGTGCGGGCTTTCTGGTCTGCGCGCATGAAAAACGAGGCGGAGGCGCCTGAGGATGCAAAATCCGCCTTGCAGGAATGGAGTCAGGCGCGCCGGCTTGGGACGCCCCTTTACAAGGAGATCAGCCGCGAAGGACCGGACCATGCGCCGCAATTTATGATAGAAGTAAGGCTGCCGGGCTATCCGGCATATTGCGGCAAAGGCCCCTCAAAACGCGATGCCGAACGTGATGCGGCGCAGATCATGCTGCGCGCGCTATGTTCACAAGCAGCAGGACTGGAAAATCAATGAATAGCGGGCCACTGACACGATGCGGTTTTGTTGCGCTCATCGGGCCGACCAATGCCGGCAAATCAACATTACTGAATAATCTGGTCGGCGCGAAACTGGCGATCGTGACCCATAAGGTGCAGACCACCCGCGCGCGCCTGCGCGGCATTACGGTCGTTGGAGACGCACAGATAATCTTTGTGGATACGCCGGGAATATTCAAGCCGCAGCGGCGCCTGGATCGCGCCATGGTGCAGGCTGCCTGGGGGGGCGCGGAAGAGGCGGACAGTATCGTTCTGGTCATTGATGCGGTTCGCGGCCTGAACGCCGACGCCCAGACCATTCTAGACGGATTGCACAATACGGGGCGCAAGGCGGTGCTGGTGCTGAACAAGATTGATCTGCTTAAACGCGAAGATCTGCTGGCGCTGGCGGAGAAATTTAATCTGTCCGGATTGTTTACCCGGATTTTCATGATCTCCGCCTCTAATGGCGACGGGGTCGATGATTTACGTAATTTTCTTGCCGGGTCGGTTCCCTCCGGCCCATGGCTGTATCCCGAAGATCAGCTTTCGGATGTGACCGGGCGGATGATGGCGTCAGAAATAACCCGCGAGAAATTATTTCTGCGGGTCCACCAGGAACTGCCTTATGATTCCACTGTCGAGACCGAATCCTGGAAAGATATGAAGGATGGCAGCGCGCGGCTGGAGCAAACCATCTATGTCCGGCGGGACAGTCAAAAACCGATCATTCTGGGCAAGAATGGCCAGACCATCAAACAAATCGGCGAGGCCGCCCGCCTGGAAATGGAGAAAGCGTTCGAGCGCCGCATTCATCTGTTTTTACACGTCAAGGTCAATGAAAAATGGCTGGATGAGCCCGCGCGCTATCGCATGATGGGGCTGGAATTTAACAAGGGTTGATTTGATCCGGATGCTGATGGAATCCATATATGGAATGGGTTGACGACGCAATCATACTTGCCACCCGGCGTCACGGCGAGCGGGGTGTCGTTGTGGACGCCCTGACCAGCAAACATGGCAGGCATGCGGGGCTGGTGCGTTATGGCGCGTCACGCCAGATGCGGGGCGTGCTGGAACCCGGAAACGAGGTCAGTGTGCGCTGGCGCGCCCGCCTGCCGGAGCAATTGGGGCAGTATATGGTGGAACCGGTTCGCGCCCGGGCGGCGGCGGTTATGCGTGATCCGCTGCGCCTTGCCGGACTGAGCAGCGCCTGCGCCACCGCACAACAGGTCCTGCCCGAGCGTGAACCTCACGGCCCCGTCTATGAGGGTATGCGCGCCATGCTGGACGCGATTGAGAAGATCGAGATGTGGCCTGCCGCGCTGGTGCGCTGGGAACTGGGGCTGCTGGAGGAATTGGGGTTTGGGCTTGATCTGTCAAGATGCGCGGCGACCGGCGCAATTGAGGATCTGATCTATGTTTCCCCGCGCACCGGACGCGCGGTCGGGCGCATGCCGGGTTTGCCCTATCAGGAGCGGCTGATGCCATTGCCCGCATTTCTGCTTGGCGCGCAGATGCAGGCGCAGCTCGGGGATATTATTGATGGTCTGGATCTGACCGGATTTTTTTTGGCCCGCCATGTATTGGAGCCGCATGGCAAGCCGATGCCCGCCGCGCGCAGCCGCTTGTGCGAACGCCTGAAAATCTGGTGCGAAGCCGCGGTCCCGGCGTAAACAGCGATGACGCCGATGACCACAAACCCCGCGCGCGGACGCCGCCTCATTGCCATATGGCTGTTTTGCCTGTGCGGTTTCATCAGCCTGGTCGTCCTGGCCGGAGGTATCACGAGGCTGACGGATTCAGGGCTTTCAATTACGCAATGGAAGCCGGTCACGGGCATCATTCCGCCGCTGAATGAACAGGACTGGCAAAGCGAATTTGTCAAATATCAGCGCATTCCCGAATATCGCCTTATCAATCAGGGCATGTCGCTTGCGCAATTCAAGGCGATTTACTGGTGGGAGTGGGGGCACCGGCTTCTGGCGCGCATGGCTGGATTTGTCTTTCTGATCCCATTTGTCTGGTTCTGGTCTACCGGGCAGCTTGGCCGATCCGAACTGCCGAAATTTATTCTGCTGTTCGTGCTGGGCGGCGCGCAGGGCGCGCTGGGCTGGTATATGGTCAAAAGCGGCCTAAGCCTGCGGGTCGATGTCAGCCAGTACCGGCTGGCGGCCCATCTTGGTTTGGCTTTTCTGGTTTACGGCATCAGCCTGTGGATGGGCCTGACTTACTGGCGCGGGGCCGGTGGCAGCGCCGTTTCGCCTCTATGGCTGCGGGTGGCTGGCGTGGTGCTGTGCTTGGCCCTGTTTGTTCAGATTCTTCTGGGGGCGCTGGTTGCGGGTCTGGATGCGGGTCTGACTTATAATAGCTGGCCGCTGATGGACGGCTATTGGATTCCACCGGGGATGGATCAATTAATCCCGCTTCATTTGAACTTTTTTGAAAATATCACCCTGGTTCAATTCAATCATCGTTGGGGCGGCGCGATCATCATTTTGATGGTCCTGGGGCTTTGGGCGGGCGTGCGGCCATTGCCGCAGTTTCGTTATCCAATTCAGGTGCTGTGTGGTTTTGTGCTGCTGCAATTCGCGCTGGGCGTCTGGACTTTGCTTTGGGTGGCGCCATTGGGGCTTGCAGCCGCGCACCAGATGGGGGCGTTAGGTACCTTCAGCGCGGCGGTCTGGGGGCTGCATCGGGTCATGCATCCTGGTTAGCCGGGATTGGCAGGCTACGAATTGTTAACTATTGTGATAATATCATGCGACAGATATGGCGGATGCCAGCCGGAAATCGGGGCAAATATGGGCCTGTTGCAGCGCATAAAAAATTTTGCAGGTGGGGACGCGCGGCAGGCGGATGCGCCGGGCCCCATGCATGGTTCGGAACGCCGCCGCCACCGGCGTGTCCAGACATCGAAACTGACGCTTCTCATTGGCGGCAAGAAATTCAAGACCAATGATTGGTCGCTGGGCGGTTTCCGTGTTGTCTGTCCGGGTAATAATTTTGTTACCAATCAACGCATTAGCGGCGTCCTGCTGGGGCCTGGAATGTTTGACAGGGGCGAGTATGAAGCGGTTATCGTCTGGGTGGCGGACGATGGCGAAGTGGGTGCGCACTTTATAGAGCTTTCCCATGAAAGCTTTCTGGCCATGAGTGCCGCGCAGATCTGACCCCTGCCCTGAATGCTGCCTGGCTGATTATCCCTGTTTTTTTCCACGCTGTTTCTGGCGCCGGTCAAATTTGTGTCTTACCCGGCGTACTTGTCTTTCCCAAACTCTATACCAAATTGTCAATTTATATTGACAATTTGTCATAAACAGCCATATTCACACCATGGCTCATCAATCCAAACATGCATCAGCAGAAATAAGCCACATGCGCCAGGACAGGCGCAAGGCGGAAAGTCGGCAGCGCTTGCTTGCTGCGGCGCGCACGCTGTTTGTCGAGCGCGGCTATCACGAAACAAGGCCGCAGGATGTTTCACGCCTTGCGGGCGTTGGCCAAGGCACATTCTATTTATATTTCAGCGACAAACAGGCCTGTTTTCAGGCGTTTGTTGAGCAGACTCAGGAAGAGGTCGATGCCCTGATCATGCAACGCCTGGCGACCTGCAAAACGCATGAAGAACGTGTCTATGGCGTTCTCGAAGTTGCGATGGATTTTGTACAGGCGAATCCGGGTGTGCTGAAGGCGGCCTGGGCAGGTCATCAGCTGATGGCACGCGAAAATCCCGGTGAAGCGGCCAGCCCCTCTATCGTCAATCAATGGGCGGCGCGCTGGGCCGAGGTGATTCTGCGTGGCCAGAAGGCCGGCCTGATCTGGGAGGATTATGATCCGAAAATCATCGGTTACGCCGTACTGATGGTCATCAGCACGATCAGCACCGGGAACCCGGCTGCTTGGGGCGGCAGGGAACATTTTCTGACCAATCTGACGCATTTCATCCTGCGCGGCCTTGCCGCCCAGGGGCGGGTGTCGCCGTAATTAGTTAATCTGTGAAAGGAGGATATATTGTGTCTAAGCTAAGCTATACCTATGAAGAGATGATGGCCGATCACCCCTATGCCAAACCGCATAGTGTGATGGGACAGAAACTGCATGGCGGGTTTGACGCCGATGGCAAATATATCTCCCCGCGCATGTTGGGCAGGGGGCCAGCCATTGAAGCCTGGTCGCAGAATGTTGTGGCCAATGGCGGCGAGCTGATTGATGTCAGCGTGAAACTGCTGAAGCGTGAAAACTATCCCAACCATGCGCAGCAGAAATTTCTGCTTAATCTCGGACTGGGAAAAACCCTATGGGATTCCCTGTCGATCGTTGGCGAGATTGAAGGCAGGGGGAAAATTCTCAGCGACGCAACCGGCCCCGACTTTCAGGAAATCATCGTCGAGGATCTGAGCAACACCGCCATCGGCCATCTCAACAAGGGTCTGCATCACGCCCATGGCCGCGACGAAGGCGGTCTGGATGGCAGCGGTATCGGCGCACATGACCAGATGTGGTATGTGGTGCGCGATCTGCTGTTCGGCAAGAATGCCTATCCGATTCCAACCGCGCCCGATAATATCACCCGCCCGGAAGGCATGCGCCTGTTTCCGAAATTGCCGGAACAGCACGAAGCCTTTCTGCTGATCTATATGAATATTCTGATGGTAGAAGTGCGGGCGGAAAAAATGTTTTCATTCTGTTGCAGCCTGTTCCGCGATCCTGATCTGTTCAAGGACCGCCGCGCCGCCGCAGAGGAAGCCGCCGTGCTGGTAGAGCGCATCCGCCAGGACGAAGCCAGCCATGTGGGCTATCTGCGCGCCGTCCTGTCGGAAATGCGTCTGCTGACTTTCAAGCTGAATGATGGCGGCACCATCAAGGGCAGCGACATGCTTGATCCAGTCTGGAAAGGCATGGTCGATTTCCATTCCACCACTGTCTATGACAATAGCCGCAAACTGACCCGCGAAAGCATCATCAAACAATTAATGGCGCTGCCGGATGGTGAGGCGCTGGTGCGCCAGCTGGACGCGCTGGAAACTCCGCTTGCTGCGGCAGCGGAATAGGGGGCTGACACATGGTAAAGCTTGTTTATACACAGGAAGAATTGCTGGCCAGTCATCCGTATGCGGAATATCATATGGCGGCGGGGCACAAACTGCATGGCGGATTTGATCCGGCGGGCAATTACACGCCGCCGCGTTCGCTGCACCGTATTCCCGCCATCAATGCCTGGCGCAGCGAAGTGGAGCGCAAGGGCTGGGATCTGATTGATTGCAGCGCCGATCTGCTGAAGATGGGCAATTACCCGTCGCCGGAACAGCAATGGCTGTTGCTGGAAAACGGCCTTGAACTGACGATGTGGAATTCGCTGACCATTGCGGGCGTGATCGAGGGGCGTGGCGCGCTGCTGGCCAGTTTCCCCGCGCCGGATTTTCAATCGATCATTGTTGAAGATATCAGCTCCATGTGTATCGGCCATCTGAACAAGGGCCTGCTGGTAGCGCATGGCTGGGATGAAGGCGGCAATCCGGCAACCGATATCGGCGCCCATAATAAAATGTGGTTTGCCGCGCGTGATGCGCTGTTTGGCAAGGACGCCTATGGCAGGGCGGAAATTCCCGAAAGCATCGTGCGCCCTGAAACCGGCCGTTTGATGCCGCAACTGCCGCCGGAGCATGAACAATATCTGCTGCTGCTGATGAATCTGACCATGATCGAGGTGCGCGCAGAGGCTGTTTTCCGCTTTAACGAAACGGTGGTAAAAAATCCGGATGCGTTCCGGGCCAATCGTGAAGGCGCCAATCTTGCCGCTGATCTGATCAACCGTATCCGTCTGGATGAAAATATCCATGTGGCTGGCCTGCGCGTGATGCTGTCAGAATTCCGTGAGCTGACGATCAAGACCATGGATGGCGCAACCATGCGCGGCAAGGATCTGTTCGATCCGCTCTGGGGACCGATGATTGCCTACCATACCGGTGAGTCGTTCGAGTTCTCCCGCAATCAGACCCGCGATTCCCTGAAACGCCAGATCATGGCGCTTGAGGGCGGCGAAAAACTGTTTGCCAGGTTTGAATCATTGGAACATCGCGCACTGGCAGCCGAATAAAATTTTCTGGCCTATCATTAACGCCGCGGTTTGATTTCAGTCAAAACCGCGGCGTTGTTTTTTTACTATTGTAATCAGGAGGATATTGGCATGACTGTAAATGAAGGAGTAAATCCCGTGAAAGGGTTGATGGGTAAAACGGCGTTTATCACCGGCGGCGCCAGCGGCATCGGCTATGGCATGGCGCAGGCTTTCGCACGGGCAGGCATGAACATCATGCTGGCCGATATTGAACAGGCGGCATTGGACAAGGCAGTGGCGGATTTGAATAAAAGCGCCAATGTCCAGGTTTCCGGCGTGCGCTGCGATGTGTCGTTACGGGACGCCATGTTTGAAGCTGCGCAAACAACATTCGATCAGTTCGGAAAAGTACATGTGGTGTGCAACAATGCGGGCATAGGCGCCGGCGGAAAAATGGACCAGGCCACCATCGCCGACTGGGAATGGGTGGTGGGTGTCAACCAGATGGCCATTGTCTATGCCGTGCAGGCGTTTCTGCCGCATATCAAGGCGCATGGCGAAGGCGGGCATTTTGTCACCACCGCCTCCATGGCCGGGATCATTGCGGCGCCCATGGTCGGCGGCCCCTATACCGCCACCAAATTCGCCGCCGTCGGCATGAGCGATGTGCTGCGCGAGGAACTGGCGGGCACGAATATCAGCGCCTCGGTGCTGTGCCCCGGATTTGTGAACACCAATATCGGCAATGCGCAGCGCAACCGGCCGGATCGTTTCGGCGGCGCGCCCGATCCTTCCAAAATGACGGCGCAGGAAAAGGCCGGACAGGAAATGGTCAATAATTTTCTGAAGGGTGGCCTGGATCCGCGTATCGTCGGTGAACTGGTGCTGGAAGCGGTGAAAAATGACTGGCAATATATTTTCACCGACCCCAATATGCGCGGCGCGGTTGAACAGCGTTACGCCAAAATCCTGCAGGGCTTTGACATGGCGGCGAATAGTGCGGCGTTGCAGGGGGCCGGGAAATAATCCGGGTTCGGATTGAATCTTACATTACGCTTACTGGAAGTGAGGTTCTATCTTTTGATGCGGGGCGTGAGCGGATGGCGGGACATCAGCTCACGTCTTTTGTTTCGGAGCCGTGCTACCGCGCGGGCTTGTGGCTTTTCAGCCAGTCTTTCAATGCCGAATTGACGCGGCTTTGCCAGCCCTCGCCTGTCGCGCGGAACGGCTCCACCACATCGTGCGACAGGCGGATTGTAATGCGTTCCTTGACGCGTGACTTCTGCGGGCCGCGAACGCCAAGTTTTTTCTTGAGCGAGGGGGATAGGATATTAGCGGCGGGTTCGAACCGCGCCATATCTTCCGCAGTCAATTCGCGAACTTCTCCTTCATCGTCAATCAATGGTTTTTTGCGCGCCATAAATTCGTACCTCCTTCGCATTCGCTTTGCGAAAACTGATCACCCTGATTCCGTCTTTCGTCTCGGTAAAACACAGCACATGCAAACGGCCCTCCAGATGGGCAAGGGCGATGTACCGGACTTCTCCATACTGCTTGCGCACATCCTCAAAAATATACGCAGTTGAAAAATCCATTTCGGCGGCCCGGTCAAAGGACAGCCCGCGTTCTCGAATGTTTTTGTCATTTTTAGCGGGGTCATAGCTAATTAACATACAGCATTATGTATGTACAAAATACTTAAATCAACAGAAATAACCTGATTTTTCAGCCTCCAAAACATGGCGTTGGCGGACGGTAAGAAGTCAGCAAACGATTGCTACGCCCAATTCTCGATGCGCAGGCCGGGGATGCGGTCAAATTCCCGGCGGTTGTTGGTGACGGTGATTAGGCCTTCGCTGCGCGCATGGGCGGCGATCAGCATATCGTGCGGCCCCACGGGTGTTCCGGCGCGTTCCAGTTCAGCGCTTATCTGGCCGTAATGTATGGCGGCTTTGGCGGAAAATGGGAGCACATCAAGCCGTGCTGAAAAATGTTCTATCGCTTGCAGGTTCTCCAGGCGCCGGGCCGATTTCTCGGCGCCATACTGCAACTCGCCCAGTGAGATGGCGGATATGCACATTTGCTCCGCCAGTGCATTAAACCGCTCCAGCAATTCGGGCGGATAATTTTTAATCACGTAGATGCAGATATTGGTGTCGAGCATATATTGCAGCATTACAGAGACTCGCGCACCTCTACGGGCGGCTCATCGCGCTCTGTCATAAAATCATCCGTTGCGCGGGGGCCGGCGCGGAACAGATCATCCCAGCGCCGCCCAACCGGGCTGATCACCCGGCTTTGGCCGATGGTGATAATTTCCACCTGATGCACATCGTCGGGAAAGGCAACCTGCTTTGGCAGGCGTACCGCCTGTGACCGGTTATTTTTGAAGATTGTCGAGCGGGTCATGACTACCCCTTTTGTATATGCCATACGCATATACATACGCCAGAGCGCCCTATATTTCAACCGGAATTTTTAACCCCCAAAAGCATGGCGTTGGCGGGCCGCCTGTGCTTTAATTTCGCATCAATCATAGAAAAGCGGGAGAAGAGCGATGGATGTAGGTTTGGCTTTGGTGTTTCAGGGAACCGATCCAAAAATTTCGGATCAGAAAGTGTATAATGAGGAAATCCGGCTGGGCCTGATGGCCGAGGAGCTGGGCTTTCAGTCAATCTGGGGCGTTGAGCATCACTTCACCAATTACACCATGTGCCCGGATGTGGTGCAGTTTCTGAGCTATTTCGCGGGCAAGAGCGACAAACTGTTACTGGGTTCGATGGTTATCGTGCTGCCCTGGCATGATCCGATGCGCGTCGCCGAAGAAGTGGCGATGCTGGATAATATGTCGAACGGGCGTATGATCCTCGGCATTGGCCGTGGCCTGGGCCGGGTCGAGTTTGAAGGTTTCGGCCGCGATCAGAATATCAGCCGCGAATATTTCACCGAAAGTGCCCAGATGATTCTGGAAGGTCTGGAATCCGGCACCTGCGAATTTAACGGCAAGCATGTCAAACAGGCCAAGCGCGACATCCGCCCGCGTCCGTTCAAAACCTTCAAGGGCCGCACCTATGCCGCCGCCGTATCGCCGGAAAGCTCGCAGATCATGGCGCGGCTTGGCGTGGGCATTCTGATCATCCCGCAAAAGCCGTGGGAGCATGTGGAAAAAGAACTGGTCGATTACCGCAAGATTTTCCGCGATGTGAATGGCCATGAAGCGCCGCCGCCGATTCTGGGCGGCTGGACCTTCTGCGACAAGGATGCTGGCCGGGCCGAGGAAATGGCGCATAAATATATTGGCGGCTATTACCGCACCGTGATCGAGCATTATGAAATGGCCGGCGATCATCTGAAAGATATCAAGGGCTATGAAAGCTATGCCGGGATGCAGGCGCATGTTTCAAAAAATGTTGACGCCTCCATTGAATTCTTCAAGAGCATCCAGGTCTATGGCACGCCGGAACAATGTTATGAGCGCATCCGGAACTTTACCGCGCGCACGGGGGCGGGCGCTTATAATGGCGTGTTCAGCTATGCCGGAATGCCCTATGCAGACGCAGAGGCCAGTATGCGCCTGTTCGCCAAAGAGGTGATGCCCGAAGTCAAAAAGCTTCCCGGCGCGCCGTTAATGGACCTGCTGCAAGCAGCCGAATAGACGCTGTTTATTTCCATCCCTTCCCCGAATTCGGGGAAGGGATCATGGACATAGATGCGGATTCGCCTGTATGAAGGGCGGATGACGCAGCAAAAAAATCCCCCATCTGACAGAGACGCCAACGGCCAGACCTACAAGGATGCGGGCGTTGATATTGACGCCGGCAACCGCTTTGTCGAGGCGATCAAGCCGCTGGCGCGGGCGACGCGCAGGCGTGGCGCCGATGCGGCGCTGGGCGGGTTCGGCGGCCTGTTCGATCTGAAGGCGGCGGGCTTTACCGATCCCATTCTGGTGGCCGCGACCGACGGGGTGGGCACCAAATTGCGCATCGCCATTGAGCTGGGGCGGCACGACACGATCGGCATCGATCTGGTCGCCATGTGCGTTAATGATCTGGTGGTGCAGGGGGCCGAGCCGCTGTTCTTTCTCGATTATTACGCCACCGGCCAGCTGGATGTGGCGGCGGGCCGTGATATTGTCAGCGGCATTGCGCTGGCCTGCTTTGAGACCGGCTGTGCGCTGATCGGCGGCGAAACGGCGGAAATGCCGGGCATGTACCGCGACGGCGATTATGATCTGGCGGGGTTTGCCGTGGGGGCGGTCGAACGCGGTCAGGCGCTGCCGCGCCAGGATGTGGGGGCCGGAGATATACTGTTAGGAATTGCCTCCAGTGGATTGCATTCAAATGGTTTTTCGCTTGTGCGGCGGCTGGTGGCGCAGGCCGGAATCGGGCTGGATGATCCCGCACCCTTTGCCGCCGAACATGATCTGGGCCTGAGCCTGCTGACCCCCACAAAGCTATATGTGAAAAGCTGTCTGGCGGCGATCCGCCAGGGCGGGGTCAAGGCGCTGGCGCATATTACCGGCGGCGGGCTGACCGAAAATATTCCGCGCGTGCTGCCGACAGGCGTGATGGCGGAAGTGGATCTGGCTACATGGCCATTACCGCCGCTCTTCGCCTGGCTGCAACGCACGGGTGGAATTTCTGAAGCCGAAATGCTGAAAACCTTTAATTGCGGTGTGGGCATGGTGGTAGTGGTTGCCAAGGCGGATGCAGAGGCGGTCATGGCGGTGCTGGCCGCCGAAGGCGAAACCGTCTTTCCGATCGGCAGACTGGTGGCGGGAAGCGGCGAAGCCAGGGTTAGCTATCTCGCTCAACTGACTAGGGGTTAGGACCAGATGCGCTCGGCACGGCTCAAAACCGGCGTGTTGATTTCCGGATCGGGAACAAATTTGCAGGCGTTGCTGGATGCCTGCGCCGCGCCCGGATTTCCGGCTGAAATTGTGCTGGTTATCTCCAACCGGGCCGATGCGGGCGGGCTGGAACGGGCAAAACGGGCGGGCGTCGCCACGCAGATTATCCCACATAAAGATTATCCGTCGCGCGAGGCGTTCGACGCCGCCATTGATGTGGCGTTACGGGGCGCGGGGGTGGAATTTGTCTGTCTGGCCGGATTTATGCGCCTGCTGACGCCGGAGTTTGTCAATCAGTGGCATAACCGGCTGATTAATGTGCATCCCTCATTATTGCCCGCGTTCAAGGGCATTGACGCGGTGGAGCAGGCGCTGGCGGCGGGGGTTGGCCGCACAGGCTGCACCGTGCATTTTGTGCGTCCGGAAATGGATGCGGGGCCGATCCTGTTACAGGCTGAGGTGCCGGTCAAGGCAGGCGATACAGCCGAAATCCTGCATGACCGCATCCGGCAGGCGGAGCATAAATGCTATCCCGAAGCCTTGCGGCTGATCGCCGCAGGCCGGGTTGCGGTCACAGACGAGACAGCAACCATTTCAAATGCCTAACCGATTATCTCGGTCTGAGCGAAGAAATAGGCGATTTCTTCTGCTGCGGTTTCCGGCGCATCTGATCCATGTACGCAATTGCGTTCAATGCCTTCGCCATAGGTCTTGCGAATAGTACCCTCGGCTGCCTTGGCGGGGTCGGTCGCGCCCATCACTTCACGGTTGCGGGCAATGGCATTTTCGCCCTGTAAAACCTGAACCACCACCGGGCCCGAGGTCATATAGTCACACAATTCTCCAAAAAAGGGGCGCTCCTTATGCACTGCATAGAAGCCCTCAGCCTGGGCGCGTGTCATATGCAGCCGCTTTTGCGCAACGATGCGCAGGCCCGCACCTTCGAGCATGGCGTTAATCTTGCCCGTCAAATTGCGGGCGGTCGCATCGGGTTTAATAATCGAAAAAGTACGCTGAATGGCCATAATGCTTCCTTTGCACAACCTGAAAACCTAATGCTGGCCTTATAGCCAAGGCAGGTCGGACTTGCAAAGGGAAAGCATCAATTATCCCAGCGGAACCGTGGTTGCCGGCCGGTTAAATGAGTTCGGCATCCATACTTATGGAAAAACGGCTTTCGCCCAGCCCGATCAGCAAATTATCCCGCATGGTTTCAAGACATCTGTCTATGATACGCAGATCGGCATTGGAAACTCCGGCGGTCAGGCTGGCATTCAGACTGTCCATGACCAGTTCCATGCGCGGATAAATTTCGCGCACGCGATCGGTTGCGAAAATACGCCGTACCCGCCGGTCCTGCGAGTCCAGACGGCGCTCGACAAGCCCTTTTTGTTCCAGCTGATCAATGATACAGGCCAGCGGCGCCTTGTGAATGGCCAGGTAATTGGATAGTTCGGTCTGGTTAACACCATCCCCCAGTGCTTTTAACCCAGCAATAACAATCGATTGCGGCCCGGTCATCTCGAGCGAGGACACCACCCCGTCATGCCAGTAGCGCCGCATGAGACGCATTAATTGGTACAGGGTTCCTCCGACATCTGCGCGTACTGAATCCGGCATGCCCACTTCCTCCACCTTATTTTTTTGGTTTGTGGCGAGACAAGCCTACACACCGTTTGGATTAATGCAAATCAATTAAATAGCTAAGCTAACTAATAGCCGATACTTGACCCATTGCTTGCGCACTGCGATATGATGGCTAACGCCTGTGCGCCACTTGGAAGGTCGAACGAGATCTCATGCTTCTCCTGATCGATAATTATGACAGTTTTACCTATAATCTGGTCCATTTCTTAGGAGAGCTGGGCGCCAGTGTGGAGGTCATCCGCAATGATAAAACCACGCCCGAAGCCATTATGGCGGATAAGCCAGCGGGTATTGTGATTTCTCCGGGCCCTTGCGATCCGGATCAGGCGGGCATCTGCCTGGACCTTATCAAAAAAGTGAACGGGACCATCCCGATCCTGGGCGTATGCCTTGGACATCAATGTATCGGGCAGGCCTATGGCGGCAGGATCGTGCGCGCCAATCCTGTCATGCATGGCAAGGTCAGCACCATATCGCATATTAAATCTGGGCTATTCAATGGCTTGCCTGGTAATTTTCAGGCAACACGTTATCATAGCCTGATTATTGAACGCGCCAGTCTGCCGGAGTGTCTGGAAGTAACCGCACAGACCTCGGATGGCGTGATTATGGGCGTGTCGCATCGCAGCCATCCGGTGCATGGGGTGCAGTTTCATCCCGAAAGCATCGCCTCGCAATATGGTCATGAATTGCTTCGCAATTTCCTGTTGCTGACCGGGGCCAATGTGCCGGAATGGCATCCGGCATGAGTGCGTTCAAGTCATTGCTGGCGCAGGTTGCGACCGGGGCTACGCTTAATCCGGTTCAGGCGGAGCAGGCATTTGAGTGCATCATGTCTGGCGAAGCGACGCCCGCCCAGATGGGGGGCTTTCTGATGGCGTTGCGGGTACGCGGCGAATCGGTGGATGAAATTACCGCGGCTGCCAGGGTGATGCGGGCGAAGGTGCTGCGGGTGGAGGGGCCGTCCGATGCGATTGACACCTGCGGTACTGGGGGCGATGCTTCCGGCACATTCAACATTTCAACCGGGGCGGCCTTTGTGGTCGCGGCCTGTGGCGTCCCTGTCGCCAAGCATGGCAATCGGGCTTTGTCCTCCAAGACCGGGTCGGCAGAAGTTCTGACTGCACTTGGGGTTAACATTGAAACCTCAGCTGATATTGTAAGTGAATCTATCCGCACTGCCGGACTTGGTTTTATGATGGCGCCGCGTCATCACGGAGCGATGAAACATGTTGGCCCGACCCGTGTCGAGCTGGGCATCCGCACGATCTTCAATCTGTTAGGGCCCCTGTCCAATCCCGCCGGGGCGCGGCGTCAGTTGATCGGCGTGTTTTCCAAAGAATGGGTGCTGCCAATGGCCCAGGTTCTGGCCAATCTGGGGGCGGAGCGCGCCTGGGTGGTGCATGGATCAGATGGCCTCGACGAACTGACCACGACCGGGCCAAGCTATGTCGCTTCATTGGAAAATGGACAGGTGCGCAGCTTTGAAATCACTCCAGCCGACGCGGGACTTGAGCTGGCGCTGCCGGTTGATCTGCTGGGGGGTGACAGTGAAAGCAATGCCAATGCGATTCGCGATCTGCTGGCCGGGCAGAAAAGCCCCTATCGGGATATTGTATTGCTGAATGCGGCGGCGGCGCTGATTGTGGCAGGCAAGGCGTCAGACCTGAAAGCAGGGATGCAACTTGGCGCAACCGCTATTGACAGCGGGCAGGCTGCACAGGTCCTGCACCGCCTTATCGCGGTGTCAAATGGCCGGGTGCTGCCATGAGTGATATTCTAAGCCGCATTGGTGACTATAAGCTTCGGGAAATTGCCGCCGCCAAACAGGCCGTGCCGCAGACGCAGATAGAAAAAATGGCCCGGGAGGCCCCCGCGACACGGGGTTTCATGCAGGCCCTGGCGGCCAAAATAGCCGGGGGCGAATATGGGCTGATCGCTGAAATTAAAAAGGCCAGCCCCTCCAAGGGGCTGATCCGTGCGGACTTTGAACCGGCCACGCTGGCGCGGGCCTATGAAGCGGGGGGCGCGGCATGCCTTTCCGTGCTGACGGATAGTCCTTCCTTTCAGGGCGCGCCGGAATATCTGAGCCAGGCGCGGCAGGCCGTAACGCTGCCGGTGCTGCGCAAGGATTTTATGTATGACCCCTATCAGGTCATCGAGGCGCGCGCCTGGGGGGCGGATTGTATTCTGATCATTATGGCGGCGGTTTCTGACGCGCAGGCGTCGGAACTGGAAAGTGCGGCCCGGCACTGGAATATGGATGTGCTTCTGGAAGTGCATGATGGGGATGAACTTGATCGCGCGCTCAGACTGTCCAGCAGGCTGATCGGTATAAATAACCGCAATCTGAAAACTTTTGACACCAGCATTGAAACCACCATTGCCCTGCAAAAACTGATGCCGCCGGGCTATCTGGTGGTCAGTGAGAGCGGACTGGCGTCTTCGGCGGACCTGGCGCGTTGCGCGTCGGCGGGGGTGAAATGCTTTCTGGTCGGGGAAAGTCTGATGCGGCAGCATGATGTTACCGCTGCCACGCGCGCCCTGCTGGCGAAGGCTGGATAGCCATGCGGGAAAAACGCCTGACACATTTTGATGAAACGGGCCAGGCGGCGATGGTCGATGTTTCAGGCAAGGCCGAGACGGTGCGGGTGGCTGTTGCGCGCAGCCATGTCACCATGCAGCCTGCCACCCTGAAACTGATCCTTGAGGGCGGCGCCGCAAAGGGTGATGTGCTGGGCGTGGCGCGGCTGGCGGGGATCATGGCGGCGAAACGCACATCCGATCTGATTCCGCTCTGTCATCCGCTGGCGTTAAGCCAGGTGACCGTGGATCTTGTTGCGCTGCCTGACAAACACCAGATCGAAATCACCGCGACCGCGAAATTGACCGGGCGTACCGGCGTGGAAATGGAGGCGCTGACTGCGGCATCCATCGCTGCACTGACCGTCTATGACATGTGCAAGGCGGTTGACAAAGGCATGGTCATTGGGCCGACCTATCTCAAACATAAGTCCGGCGGCAAGTCGGGCGATTATGACGCCCCCTGAATCATGGCGGCGCAACCCCTCATCCCGGTTGAAGAGGCGCTGGCGCGAATCACCGGCGCCCTGGCCCCGGTTGGCCTTGAATATGTGAATATCGCCAGCGCGCATGGCCGGGTGCTGGCGCAGGATGTGGTGTCCAACCGTACTCAGCCGCCCTTTGCAGTATCGGCCATGGATGGATATGCCGTACGCGCCGCTGACGTGTTGCAAGTTCCGGTCAGACTGGCTGTTACAGGCCAGGCGCCGGCGGGGGGCGCGTTTGCGGGCATCGTTGAGGCCGGGCAGGCCGTGCGCATCTTTACCGGCGCACCGGTGCCGCAGGGCGCGGACACGATCATCATTCAGGAGAATACCGAAGCGGCGGGCGCGCAGGTGCTGGTCACGCAGCCAGCGGCCGCAGGAAAACATATCCGCGCCGAGGGGCTGGATTTCAGGGCAGGGGATGTGATGCTGCGGGCGGGCAGGCGGCTGGGCGCACGCGATGTGGCGCTGGCCGCCGCCATGAACGTGCCCTGGCTTGCGGTGCGGCGGCGGCCGCGCATTGCGCTGCTATCTACCGGGGATGAGCTGGTGCGTCCCGGCGAGCGCGTTGGCCCGCAGCAGATTATCAGCTCCAATGCGCTGGGCCTGGCGGCGATGATCACGGCCTGTGGCGGCGAAGCCATTGATCTGGGCATTGCTGCGGATAATCGCGAAGAGTTGCTGAGCCTGGCGCGCGGGGCACGCGGCGCGGATATGCTGATTACGCTTGGCGGCGCATCGGTCGGCGATCATGATCTGGTGCAAAGCGTGCTGGGCGAAGCAGGCCTGAAAGTCGATTTCTGGAAAGTCGCCATGCGCCCCGGCAAGCCGCTGATCTTCGGCCATTTGGACAAAGTACCGATGCTGGGCCTGCCGGGCAATCCGGTGTCGGCGATGGTGTGCGGCCTGCTGTTCGTGCGGCCAGCGATTGCGGCGCTGCTGGGGCAAGCCGGTGGCGGCGATCATACGCGCGCGGCCATTCTTGGTTCGGACATGGCGCCAAACGACAACCGCCAGGATTATGTCCGCGCGCGTCTTTCTGTTGATGGTGTCGCCACGCCGTTCGCCGTGCAGGACAGCGCCATGCTGTCAAGCCTCGCGCAAGCCGGATGCCTGATCATCCGTCCACCTCATGCCCCCGCCGGGAAGGCGGGCGATGCGGTGCAGGTGCTGCCGCTGGAGGGGGTTTAGATGCGGGAGACATCATTCAATCCCGCTCATCCATACTGGGATATCGCGCTGGCCGTGCAGGACGCGCCAGACATCGATATGATCATTTTGTTCGATATAGAATACGAGATAGGGAAAGCGTTTGAGCGGCCAGCAGCGAAGGCCCTGTAAATCCAGTGCATGTGCATAGTGAGGCAATCCCGTAGCCGGGTGCCGTGATATATGAGTATAGGCCCGCTCAAGAGCATCGATAAACTTAAGGGCGATCTGATCGCCGCCTTCGCTCAGATAAAAATCAATGGCCGCATTAACATCCTGGTAGGCGGCGCTGCGCGGGATAATTGGTTTGGATTTCACTTTCGCGGGGGGCGTTTTACGCGCGCGCGTAATCCATCAAAATAGACCCCACTTACAGGCGCACCGGGAGAGGAGGCCGCTCCGTCCAGCAGCAGGGAACGTAACCGCTGCCTTTCCTGTTCCTTTCGGATCAATTCACGCACATATTCACTGCTGGTGCTGTAACCACGCTGCGCCACTTGCTCATCAACAAAGTCTTTGAGCGGTTCTGGCAGCGAGATGTTCATGGTTGTCATAATTGTAAGCTAGGCGTTTTGGCAAAATTTGGCAAGATTTTAATCCAAGACGGGTTGGCTAACTCATCAACAGCTTCCCCCTTAGCCACCCCCTCCTATCACCCCGCCCGTGCATATTTGACGGCGGCGTCGCGTTCAAACAGATAGAGTAAGATGCGCAAGGCTTCGCCCCGTGCGCCGGTTAATTCGGGATTTTTTTCCGTAATCATGCGGGCATCGTCGCGCGCGGCATCCAGAAGGGCGCTGTGCAGGGATAAATCGGCGATACGAAATTCAGGAATGCCGCTTTGCCTGACGCCGAGTATTTCTCCGGCGCCGCGCAGGCGCAAATCCTCTTCGGCGATACGAAATCCATCATCTGATTCCCGCAGGATGCGCAACCGCGCCTTCGCCATATCGCTCAATGGGGATTGATAGAGCAGCATACAGCTGGCCTGGCCTGATCCGCGCCCGACCCGGCCGCGCAACTGATGCAGTTGCGCCAGTCCGAAACGCTGCGCATGTTCGATGATCATGATCGAGGCGTTCGGCACGTCAACGCCGACTTCGATCACTGTCGTGGCGACAAGGATGCTGGTGCGGCGCTGGATGAAATCATCCATTGCCGCATCTTTCTCCGCCGCTTTCATACGCCCATGCACCAGCCCGGCGCGCGCCCCGAAAATTTCGCGCAGGCTGGCATGGCGTTCCTGCGCGGCCGTTACGTCCAGCATTTCAGATTCTTCCACCAGCGGGCAAATCCAGAACGCCTGTGCGCCCTTATCCACTGCGCGGGCCAGGCCGGAAATCACTTCCTCCAGGCGCGCCAGCGGCAACACCCTTGTATCTACCGGCGTGCGGCCAGGAGGCTTTTCAAGCAGGCGCGAGATATCCATGTCGCCATATACGGTCAAAGTCAGCGTGCGCGGGATCGGCGTCGCGCTCATCACCAGCGTATCGACGGCGCGTATGCCCTTTTCGGACAGCAGCAGGCGCTGATGCACCCCGAACCGGTGCTGTTCGTCAATGACCGCCAGTTGCAGATCATGGAAGATGACATCTTCCTGAAACAGCGCGTGCGTGCCCGCAATGATGGCGGTGCTCCCGGAGGCAAACCCCGCAAGCAGGGCTTCGCGCGCCTTGCCTTTGTCACGCCCGGTCAACAGCGCGGAAGTGACGCCGATGGCGTCACAGAGCGGCGCAATAACATTATAGTGCTGCCGCGCCAATATTTCAGTCGGCGCCATGATTGCCGCCTGGCCGCCATTCTCAACTGCGATCAGCATGGCCAGAAGCGCTACGATGGTCTTGCCGCTGCCGACATCGCCTTGCAGCAGGCGCAGCATCCGGCCCGGGCTGGCCATATCTGCGGAAATTTCTGCAATTGCGGTCATTTGCGATGCGGTCAGGCGGAACGGCAGCGCCGCAATCAGCCTGTCCCGCAATGCACCATTGCCAATGATCCGGCGTCCCGCCTGGCGGCGCATGGCGCGCCTGCTCAGCATCAGCGCCAATTGATTGGCCAGCAGCTCGTCATAGGCCAGCCGCATGCGGGCGGGGTGCGTGCCGGACAGCGCATCATCTGTTTCGGGGGCATGGGCCGTTTGCAAACAGTCTTTCCAGCCCGCCCAATTGTTCTGCCGCAGCCAGGGGCCATCCTGCCATTCCGGCAAAGCAGGCGCGCGCGCCACGGCGGCGCGGATCGCCTTGACCAGGATTTTGGGGCTTAATCCTGCGGTCATCGGATAGACCGGCTCCAATACCGGCAAGGCGGCGCTTTCTTCCTCGGCCAGAATGTAGTCAGGATGTGTGATTTGCAGATTGCCGCGATAATGTTCCAGTCTGCCGCTGATCAGTCTGGTTTTACCTTCGGGCAGTTTGCGCAGCAGATAGTCGGCACGTGCGTGAAAAAAAACCAGGCTGATCTCGCCACCGCTGCCATCCGTGCACCGGATCCGATAGGGTGTGCGCTTGTTGGCGGATGGCTCATGCGTCCAGACGGTCAGGGTAAGTGTGACTATCCGGCCATCATGCAGTTCGGTTAACTCGGAAAGTTTCGGACGAAAACGGCGGTCAATCAGGCCGCTTGGCAGATCCCAGAGCAAATCCGCAATATTCGGGCCCGCCAGCCGGGTGATCAGCTTAGCGTTCTTTGGCCCTATGCCCGCAATGCTGCTGACCGGGGCAAATAGGGGAAACAGGATCTCAGGACGCATGCAGACCGGTAATTCCAATTGAGCGGATGCTTCGCAAGGACTATATCAAAGCAACGCAACCGGGTCAGCATCATCTGATCCGGCATGTGGGCGTGCAACTGAGGCCATCGCATGACTGAAAATAACGACCAGGAGATCCGGATCAAAAAGCTGAAATTTCGCGCCTGGCATCGGGGCATGCGCGAAGTGGATCTGCTGCTTGGCAGCTTTGCAGATCAGCATCTGATGAAATTCAGCAGTGATCAGCTTACGCAGTTCGAGCATATTCTGGATATCGAAGACCCTTATCTTTATGCCTGGCTAAGCGGTGCGGCCCCCTTGCCGGAGGAAGAAAAATCCAGCGTCATGACGATGATGTTAAATTTCAAATATACTGTATAAATAATTGATTATTAATGAAAAAATACTGAATAATAGGGGCCATCTGACGGTTTCCGGCGTGCCGGAAGGCTTTGATGCGCTGGTGCTGGCGCAGATGGCGCGGGCTGGAAAATGTGTGCTGCATATTGCCCGCGATGCGTCGCGTTCTGCTGCTATGGCCGAGGTGCTGGGATTTTTTGCGCCAGAGATTGAGCTGCTTGAGTTTCCGGCATGGGATTGCCTGCCTTATGACCGGGTATCGCCCAATCCGGATATCAGCAGCAGGCGCATGGCGGCGTTGCACCGGCTCAGCATGCCGGGGGCAAGTTTCAGCAATCTGATCATACTGACAACCGTCAATGCGGCGCTGCAACGGCTTCCGGCCAGAAGCAGTCTGGCGGAAAACAGCTTTTCGGCGCAAACCGGCAAACCCGTCAATCTTGACGCGATGGTCGCCTATCTTGCCCGCAACGGTTATAGCCGCACTGGCACGGTGGTGGAGCCTGGGGATTTTTCGGTGCGGGGCGGCCTGCTCGATGTTTTTCCGCCGGGGGCGGATGCGCCGCGCCGGCTGGACTTTTTTGGCGATGTGCTGGAATCGATCCGCATATTTGATCCCGAAACGCAACGCAGCACCGGTAAACTCAAGCGCCTTGTGCTGACGCCGGTGGCGGAACTTATTCTGGACGAGGCCAGTATCCGGCATTTCCGCGCCGGCTATATACGCACATTCGGCGCCGTATCGGACAGTGATCCTTTATATGAATCGATCAGTCAGGGCCGTAAATATCAGGGTATGGAACATTGGCTGCCTCTGTTCCATGAGAGTCTGGATACTTTGTTTGATTATCTGCCGCAACAGCCCCAGACGCCGCTGATCTGCATGGATCATCTGGTGCAGGAAGCAGTCAGCAGCCGTATCGCACTGATTGCAGATTATTACGACGCCCGCCGGAGTGCGCCAGCTGCGCACAGCCAGTTTACCACTGTCTATAAAGCGCTGCCGAGCCAGGCGCTTTATCTTCCCGCGGAGGAGTGGGAAGCCATCCTCAGCCATTATGGCGTAAGATATTTCAACCCCTATCAGGCGCCGGAATCGGCGTTGACGGCGGACGCTGGCGGGCGTCCGGGCCGCAATTTTGCGCCGGAACGCCAACAGCAAACGCTCAATATCTATGAGGCGGTGCGCGATCATGTGCTGGCCGCCCAGGCTGCGGGCAAGCAGGTGCTGATTGCCGGATACAGCACCGGATCGCGCGAGCGCCTGGGCACGGTGCTTGCCGATCATGGGCTGAACGCGCTGGTTTATCCGGAAAACTGGGAGCAGGCGCAATCGGCTCCGCAAGGCGCCGCCGGTATGATCGTTCTGAGAATTGAAAACGGGTTTGAGACCAGTACGCTGCTGGTGATCTGCGAACAGGATATATTGGGCGACCGCCTGGTACGGGGCAGCCGCCGTTCGCGCCGCGCCGAAAACTATCTGAGCGAAGCCTCAAGCCTCAGCCCCGGCGATCTGGTGGTGCATATCGAACATGGCATTGGCCGCTATGAGGGATTGCAGACGCTTGAGATTAACGGCGCCCCGCATGACTGTCTCTGGTTGAGTTATCATGGCGGAGACAAATTATATCTGCCGGTTGAGAATATCGAACTGCTAACCCGCTATGGCTCGGAAGACGCCAATGCGGTGCTGGACAGGCTGGGCGGTGCCGCCTGGCAAAACCGCAGGGCGCGGTTGAAAAAACGCATCCGTGAAATGGCGGAAGAATTAATCAAGGTCGCCGCCGCCCGCGCCATGCGTGAAGTTGCGCCGGTCTATCCGCCCGACGGAATCTATGCGGAATTTTGCGCCCGCTTTCCCTATCAGGAAACCGATGATCAGTTGCGCGCCATCACAGCGGTGCAGGAAGATCTGGCCAGCGGCCGGCCGATGGACCGGCTGATCTGCGGCGATGTGGGCTTTGGCAAAACCGAGATTGCGCTGCGCTCGGCCTTTGTGGGGGTGATGTCCGGTTATCAGGTTGCCGTGATTGTGCCTACAACCCTTTTGTGCCGGCAGCATTATCACACATTTTTGCAGCGCTTTGAGGGCATGCCCGTGCGCATTGCGCAATTGTCCCGCATGGTTCCGGCCAAGCAGGCCAATATTCTGAAAAAGGAAATCTGCGAAGGGCAGGTCGATATTGTGATTGGAACCCATGCCTTGCTGGGCAAGGGGGTTCAGTTCAACCGCCTGGGCTTGTTGATCGTGGATGAGGAGCAGCATTTCGGCGTAGGGCACAAGGAACGCCTGAAACAGATGCGCAGCGATGTGCATGTGCTGACCATGACCGCCACCCCGATTCCGCGCACCTTGCAATTAGCGCTGTCGGGTGTGCGCGAACTGTCGGTCATCGCCACGCCGCCGGTGGACCGGCTGGCGGTGCGCACCTTCGTTTCGCCTTTTGATCCGGTATTGCTGCGCGAGGCCTTGTTGCGGGAACATTACCGGGGCGGACAGAGCTTTTACGTCTGCCCGCGTGTTGCCGATCTGCCGGAAGCCGAGGCTTATTTGAGAGAGTTTGTGCCGGAGGTAAAATTTATCGTGGCGCATGGGCAGATGCCGCCTGGTCAGTTGGATGATGTGATGAACGCATTCTATGACCGCAAATTTGATGTGCTGCTGAGCACAACGATCATCGAATCCGGCCTGGACATTCCCACCGCCAACACCATGCTGGTGCATCGTGCCGACATGTTCGGGCTGGCGCAGCTCTATCAGTTGCGCGGGCGCATTGGGCGCTCAAAAGTGCGGGCCTTCTGCTATCTGACACTGCCGCCCGGAAAAGTGATCACACCCAATGCGGAAAAACGCCTGAAAGTGCTGCAAACCCTGGATACGCTGGGCGCGGGGTTCAGCCTGGCCAGCCATGATATGGATATTCGCGGGGCGGGCAATCTGCTGGGCGAGGAACAATCCGGTCATATCCGCGAAGTCGGTTTTGAACTGTATCAGGAAATGCTGGAAGAAGCCGTAGCGGCCCTGCGCAGCGGCGGCGAGCAGGCGGAGATTGCCGATCACTGGTCGCCGCAAATCAGCCTGGGGACTTCGGTGCTGATACCGGAATCCTATGTAGCCGATCTGAATGTGCGTCTGTCCTTGTATCGCCGCCTGTCGCAGATCGAGGGGCGCGAGGCCATCGACGCCTTTGCCGCCGAGCTGATCGACCGGTTCGGCGCGCTGCCCGTCGAAGTCAGCCAGTTGCTTAAGATCATCGCCATCAAGCAGCATTGCCGTTTGGCCGGTATCGCCAAAATCGACGCCGGGCCAAAAGGGGCCGTGGTGTCTTTCCGTCAGGATCAGTTCGCCAATCCCGCCGGGCTGGTCGATTTTCTGTCACGGCATGGCAAGACTGCCAAACTGCGCCCGGATCATAGACTGATCTATCAACGCAGTTGGGAAACAGCAGATGAGCGGCTGGCGGGCGTTACCAATCTGACACGCACCTTGTCCGGCATCGCCCAGGCCGCTACAAGCGCCGCAGCATAGCCTTACTCAGGCGTGAGTGCGGAGTCGATGCGGTAATTGCCGCTTCCACCGCAGCAATGCTGCACTGACAGCACATAGTTTCCGGGCAGAACCGGCGCCTGCATTTTAAAATTATAGCCCGTGCCGCCATCATCATTGCTGGCGATGCGATTGCCGCGCTGGTCCTGTAAATAGGCGGTCACATCGCTGGAGCCGCGCGAACTGAGCGACAGGGTGCCAGGGGCGCTTACACGCACGGAAAACATGTCCACATCATCCTGGGTGCCAATCTGGCCCTCACGGCGGGCATGGGTCTCGCCGGGCGCCAACAGGGCAGTCGCCGTGCGTGGTGTCGCGCCATGATCATCCGCTTCCACCGGCGTAGCGCCGGACCGCCCCGCCGTTACCACCGAGACATCGTAACTGGCCACAGGCCGCAAGGCGTCTCCGGCGCGATACAGATAGAGCTTGGCAAACCCGGCAGGGATGGTGTCGGGAAACAGTGCGCTGGCCTCCAGCCGGCCATTTTGCGTTCTGCGCACTGTGATGCGGCTTCCCGGCGGGCCGGCCAGTATGGCATCAGCCCCGGCCTGAATTATTTCGGGCCCGGAAAGTGTAATCAGACTGTTCTGGCCGCGTGAAATACGCGCGACCGGATAGGCCGGTGGCCGGGTACCGGGGGTTTCGAGCGCCCTGGAATAGTCCGTCACCCAGGAAGCCGCGACCGCAGGCAGACTGGCATCAGCCCTGGCCATGGCGCGCAGGGCGCCCCCCATGGCGCCCCCCAGGGACTGCGATACGGTGCCTGCCGCGCCCTCATAGGCGGTAAAAAGCCCATTTCTGGTGTGCTGCATCAGCAAAGCGCGATTTCCGGGATGCCCGCCAAAAGATTTGTAGAATTTGAACAGGCGCTGTGCTGCCTGGACCAGCTCGGTGTCGGTGCCTGTCAACGTCCCGGCACCGGTTGTGTCAACCGTTCCGTCCGGCAGAATGCGAAGTAACGGGCCATCCCCCTTCCTGTCCGCGGGCAGTCTCTGACGGGCACTGTCAAACAGGTAAGCCAGCTCATCCAGATATGTTTCGCTGCTGTCCACTTGCATGTGCGCATTGGCCTGGGCAGGGAAGGGCGTTACCCCACTGGCAAGGATCAAAGCGAGACTGAATATTATCCTGGCATTAGACATGACAAACGGGCTCATTTTCGGGGTTGGCGTGCGGCCAGATCGCTTTCCAGCAAAGCGAAGAGAAGATGGTCCTGCCACACGCCATTGATGCGCAGATAGCGCCGCGCCAGCCCCTCTTCCTGAAAACCGGCATGGCGCAGCACCGCCTTTGACGGTTCGTTATTGGGCACACAAGCGGCTTCCAGCCGGTGCAGTCCCAGATGCTCAAACACAAATGGCACGACACAGCGTACCGCCTCGCGCATATAACCCTGGCCTGAAAAGGCCTGACCCATCCAGTACCCTAAGGTGCAGGACTGGGTAACCCCGCGCCTGACATTGCTCAGGGTCAGGCCGCCGATCAGCGCAGAATCTTCGTGGCGGAAAATGAACAGGGCATAGCCGGTGTCCTCCCGCATCTCCTGTGCGTACCGCTTCAGGCGGCGTTTGAAGGCCGGGCGGCTGAGATCATCGGCGGGCCATATCGGTTCCCAGGGGACAAGAAAGGCTTTGCTGGTATCGCGCAGGCTGGCCCATTCATTATAGTCACTGCTCAGGGGCGGGCGCAAAAACACCCTTCGTCCTTCAATCCGGACCTGGCCGACCATTAAAGCTGCTGGCCGTATCAAGGACATGATCCGGTACGACGCTCCCCCGATATTTGACGACTAAAGTTTTGTCCGTAAGGCTGACTTCATCCGAATCTTGCCGCAATTTTGTCCATTGATTCAAGCTGCGTGATGGGCCCCAGCGCGGAAATGGCTATTTTGGGTTTCTTCAGCAGTCTTTCCGCGTAGCGCTGCACCGCCGCGACATCAACCGAATCGATTTTCGCCACCATTTCTTCTTTGGGAATCAGGCGTTGATGCACCATCAGGTGACGCGCCATCTGTTCACACTGGGCGCTGGGGGATTCCATCCCCATTAACAGCCCCGCCTTTAACTGGGAACGTGCACGGGCCACTTCATCCGCAGTTACGTTGCCGGCCAGCGCCTGCAATTCGTGGATGATTACCGGAACCAGTTCTGCCAGACGGTTGGGCCCGGTGCCTGCATAAATACCCGCGACGCCGGTGTCGATGAAAGAGCTGCTGAAGGAATAAATCGAATAACATAGACCGCGCTTTTCACGTACTTCTTGAAACAGGCGTGATGACATTCCGCCGCCCAGCACGGTGGTGAACAGCTGGCTGGCATAGTAATCCGGATCGTCATAGGTAACCCCTTCGAGGGCCATCACCAGATGCACCTGTTCCAGATCCTTGATTTCCCGGTTATCACCGCCCTGATAGCTGGCATGTAACAGGCTGCGGGGCAGCGCCTGGCCAAGTCCGCCAAATTTTTCCTGGGCCAGATCAACCAGCGTGTCGTGATCGACCGCGCCGGCAGCGGAAAGCACCATATCCTGCGCCCGGTAATTACGCGCCATATGCCCCCGCAGGATTTCGGGTGTCATCGCGCCTACACTTTCGGGCGTGCCCAGAATTGAACGGCCAATGGCCTGTCCGGGATAGATGATTTCCTGTAGCCGGTCGAACACCAGATCATCGGGCGTATCAAGGGCCTGTCCGATTTCCTGCACCACGACATCCTGTTCGCGCTCCAGTTCGATCGGGTCAAACAGGGATTCCTGCAAAATATCGGCCAGCAGGTCCACCGCCAGGGCCGCATCCTGTTTCAAAACGCGGACAAAATAGGCGGTATTTTCGCGGCTGGTATAGGCATTGAGATGCCCGCCAACGGCTTCGATGGTTTCAGCAATCTGCTGGGCGTTGCGGCGTCTGGTTCCCTTGAAGGCCATATGTTCCAGCAAATGCGATATGCCATGCATTTGCGGCGCTTCATCACGCGCGCCGATATTCACCCAGACCCCGATGGCGGCGCTTTCAAGATGGGGCATCTGCACGCTGACAATGCGCAGGCCATTGGGCAGTGTCGTAATACGGGGAGGGGGATTCATCAGATTTTCGCCTCGATAAAGGATTCAACAGTGAAAAGGTCATTGGCCAGTACGGTGTAGCGTTCGGGCAATTGTAAAAGGCCGGCATAGCGCGGCGGCAGTTGCGGTTGCATGCCGGTGGCCTGTTGCACGGGGCCGGGAAATTTTGCCGGATGGGCCGTTGCCAGGGTTACCATCGGCAGGTGTGGATCCCCGTCATGGCGCCGCGCCGCCGCGCGTCCCACGGCCGTATGGGGATCAATCAGCATGCCGGTTTCCTGGAAGGTCCGGGTGATTTCGGCCAGGGTTCCGGCTTCATCCACGCGACAGGCGCTGAACTGGCCGGAGATATAGTCATGCGCGCCCGCCAGCAGGCTAAAGCTGCCCGATTGCGCCAGGCTGGTCATCTGCGCGCTAACGCTGCCCGCATCGCGCGCATTGGCTTCAAACAGCAGCCGCTCGAAATTACTGGAAACCTGAATATCCATACTGGGGCTTAGCGTGGCGTGCACCGCGCCAGGCGCGTAGTGACCGGTGGCGAGGGTGCGCGCCAGAATGTCATTCATGTTGGTGGCGATCAGCAGCCGGTCAATCGGCAGGCCCATCCGTTTGGCTGCGTAGCCGGCATAGATGTCACCGAAATTTCCGGTCGGGACACTGAAATTAACCGGGCGAAGCCCGCCCCCCAATGCCAGCACCGCGTAGAAATAATAAACGATCTGGGGCATTACCCGCGCCCAATTGATCGAATTCATGCCTGATAAGCGTGCCTTTGTTCTGAAATCGGTATGATTGAACATGGCCTTCACCAGATTCTGGCAATCATCGAAAGTGCCTTCGATGGCAATGTTATGGACATTGGCGTCCTGCACGGTCGTCATCTGGCGGCGCTGAATTTCCGAGGTGCGGCCCCTGGGATGCAGGACAAAAATATTGGCTGCTTCACGCCCTTTTATGGCATGGATGGCGGCGCTGCCGGTGTCGCCGGATGTCGCCACCAGAATATTCACCCGCTGCCTGCTGCGGGTGAGTACATGGTCAAAAAGCCGCCCGACCAGTTGCAGCGCCACATCCTTGAAGGCCAGAGTGGGCCCGTGAAACAGCTCCAGCAGCCAATTGGAATGATCCAGCTGCACCAGAGGTGTCACCGCCACATGGTCAAAACCGGCATAGGATTCCACGATCAGGCGCTTCAATATGTCGGGTGCAATCGCCGCGCCAACCAACGGCTGCATGACGCGCAACGCCAGATCGGTATAGGGCAGACCCGCCATGGCGGATAAATCATGCGCTAAAAATTGCGGCCAATATTCAGGAACATAGAGGCCGCCATCTTCGGCCAGGCCAGCAAGCAGGGCCTGATCAAAGTCCAGTTCGGCTGCCTGGCCTCTTGTACTGATATATTTCATAAGGAAATTTTTCCGGACTAATCGGGCAGGTGGAACGGTTCAGGCATGGCCGCGCGATCCCGGTCGCGAAGGGACCTTGCGCCAGTTGCTGTGGCAGCGTCAGCTTGCGCGCAGACGTTCCGCAACATAGAAGCCATAAACGCCGAGAAGTGCGATGGCGAGGCTGAACCAGGTAAGGGCATAGTTGAGATGATCATTACTTATCTTGACGCGGCTTTGTCCGCCCAGCGGCAGTCCACCCGGATTGGGGGTGTCATCTGCCTCCAGGAACAGGGGGGCATAATGCACTATTCCAAGGAATTTAGCCATCCCGTCCAGATCACCATAAAACCAGATATTGGCCTGAGGTTCATTATCCGCCACAAATGTTTTTTGTTCCCAGGGCTTACGGCCAATTCCTGAGACTTTAACAAAGCCCTCGATCTGCCCAGGCTGTCTTGTGGCCGGGTCGCGGCGGTCGAGCGGCACCCAGCCCCGGTTAAAAAATACAAAACTGCCATCCCGGCGCTCCAGCGGGGTGATGATCAGATAGCCGGGAATACCTTTGGCGCTGGCGGCATACATATGGATTTCTTTGTCATGATGAAAACGCCCTTCGGTGTGAATTTTTCGATAGCGCCAGACATCCGCATCCGGGATGTTCAATGGCAGTTCGATGCCTGGCAGCGCCATCTGGGCTTCGATTTCCGCGATAAATTGGGTCTTGGTTTGCAGCCGCTGCAATTGCCATATGCCAAGGCCAATGAGCACGGCCAGAGCGGTCAGGGTCATCAAAGTGGGAACCAGCGGCAATTGGCGCAGCAATTGCCTAAAGGAAATCCGGCTTATAGCTTGTTTCATCTTGAGGACTGCCAGGCTCGGCGCCCATTGGGCAAAAGCGGCGCCGCGTGAGGCCGAATGTTAAAAAAATGCAGGCTGGGGGAGCAAGCCCCCAGCCTAAATGCTGTAATCAGCCGCCCCAGACATAGATGCAGGCGAACAGGAACAGCCACACCACGTCAACAAAATGCCAGTACCAGGCTGCCGCCTCGAAACCGAAATGATGATCGGGTTTGAAATGTCCCAGCTCTGCGCGAAACAGGCAGACGATCAGGAAAATCGTCCCCACCAGCACATGAAAGCCGTGAAACCCGGTTGCCATATAGAAGGTCGAACCATAGATGCTGCCGGCAAAGGCAAAGCTGGCATGGCTATATTCATAGGCCTGAATGGCGGTAAACAATGCGCCCAGAACGATGGTCAGGATAAGACCATAGCGCAGGCCCTTGCGATCCCCGTTCACCAGCGCATGATGCGCCCAGGTCACGGTCGTGCCGGAAGTCAGCAAGATCAGCGTGTTCAGCAAAGGCAGATGCCAGGGGTCGAGGGTCTGAATTCCTTCAGGGGGCCAGATGCCGCCGGTTGCGTCCGGAAACAGGCTGGCGTTAAAGAAAGCCCA
Source organism: Pseudomonadota bacterium (assembly GCA_049323435.1). Lineage (GTDB taxonomy): Bacteria > Pseudomonadota > Alphaproteobacteria > UBA11222 > UBA11222 > UBA11222. The sequence continues at coordinate 237,079 of JBMOMX010000012.1, read as the reverse complement.
GAACCAGGCCACGAAGAACATAACCTCGGATGCGATAAACAGAAGCATGCCATAGCGATGATGCAACTGCACCACCGGCGTATGATCGCCGCGCTCTGCCTCCTTGATCACATCACGCCACCAGCCGACAAATGTATAGGCCAGCCCGGCCGCGCCAAGAAAGAAGATCCATGCCGGTCCTTCATGCATGCTGATGATGCCGCCAACGGCGGCAACAAAGGCGCTGATCGCGCCGATAATCGGCCATGCGCTGGGATCAACCAGATGATAGTCATGTTGGGGTGCGTGTGCGTCTGCCATGTTTTTCTCTCAGTTGCGCCGTTGCGGTTAAGGCGTTCCCGCGACTTTCGGATGAGTCTGATGGAACGTATAGGAAAGTGTGATGGTTTTAACATCGTGCATGTTTTCATCTTCCTCAATCGAGGGATCAATGAAATATTGCACGGGCATGTCTATTTCCTGACCGGCAGCCAGACGCTGTTCGGTGAAACAGAAACATTCGATCTTGGAAAAATATGCCCCGGCCTTGGCCGGGGTGACATTAAAACTGGCGGTGCCGCTGATGGGCTTGTCCGACAGATTTTTGGCGCGAAAGAAGGCAAGGCCGACCTCGCCAATCTTCAATTTTTGCGGCCCCTGCTGTGCGGCGAATTCCCAGTTCAGGTGGCGCGACACGCTGGCGTCAAAGCGCACGGTCATCTGACGCAGCAGAGTTTTCTCCGGCGCTGCCTCGGCTTTTTGCGTGGTGCCGCCAAAGCCCGTCATCTGACAGAAAATGCGATAGAGGGGAACCGACGCATAGGACAGGCCGATCATCGCAGCGACGACAGCCACACACAGCACGGCAATGCGGCGCGATGACGCGGCAGGTGCTATATGGTCAAGCGCTGCGGACACCGGTTTACAAAGCCCCCAATTTTACCAGCGTAAGCGCAAACAGCAGCGCCATTATCCCCACCAGAATTGCGGCCATGGTCAGGTTCTTTGTCAGCTTGCGCTTATGAATCTCGGTAATTGGCATTTACAGGATGCTTTCCATGTCAAATAGTCCTTCTGCCAGCAAAAAGCTGAACAGCAGCATCAGATACAGTATGGAATAGGCGAAAAGCTGCTTTGCCGGAGTGTCGCGGGCCATGTCCGTCTGCTTCCTGGTGTTCCACACCCGCACCGCCAGGACGGCGAATATCAGCCCCAGGAGCGCAGCGCTCACGCCATAGAAGATACTAGCAAAGCCCATCAGCCAGGGGGCAAGCGTCAGGGGGATCATAAGCAGGGTATATATTAATATCTGCTTGCAGGTCTCGATACGGCCGGCGGCAACGGGCAGCATCGGCACCCCCACCTTGGCATATTCGTCACTGCGATATAGCGCCAGTGCCCAGAAATGCGGCGGGGTCCACATAAAGATAATCAAAAACAGCACAATTGATTCTATGCTGACGGTTCCGGTCACCGCCGCCCAGCCGATCATCGGCGGAAAGGCGCCAGCGGCGCCGCCGATCACAATATTCTGCGGGGTGCGCCGCTTCAGCCACATGGTGTAAATAAACAGATAGAAGCCAATGGTAAGTGCCAGCAGCGCCGCGGATACGGCATTTACGGCAATTCCCATCAGCAGCACCGAACCTAGCGACAAGGTTACGCCCAGATTAAGGGCTTCGGCGGGGGATACGCGCCCCATCGGGATGGGGCGGGTTTTGGTGCGCTCCATATGCGCGTCGATATCGGCGTCGTACCACATGTTTAACGCGCCGGATGCACCAGCCCCAACGGCCACACAGAGCAGGGCGATAAAGCCTATAACCGGGTTTAACGAACCTGGCGCCATCATCATGCCAACCAGACCGGTAAAAACCACCAACGACATGACGCGAGGTTTCAAGAGGGCGAAATAATCGCCGACAGTGGATTCTTCGGTTGCAGTTCTGACATTTGTGGCGCGTCCGATTTCCGTGCGTGCGGCATCGAAGCGTATGGCGGCAGGCAGCTTAGCGCCAAGCCCCGCAATGGCAGAATCGGCGATCCGGTTCAGCATTCGGTGTGGAATATTGTCCTGATGCCTGTGCATGAAATGACCTGGTTAAATTGAATGGCGCCAGAAAGGCAGAACGAAGCGTGAGGCCATGATATCAGATGAAGCCACCTGTACCGGAAGAAATCTGTTTTCTTCCGGTACAGGATCCCGGAATTATTTTATATGGGGCAGAACATTGAACTGATGGAATGGCGGCGGTGAACTGAGCGTCCATTCCAGCGTCGTCGCATATTCACCCCACGGATTGTCCGCACAACGTTCCTTGCGCAGGAAAGCATGCGCCAGCATGATCAGGAATATGATGACGCCCGAAAACGAAATATAGGCGCCAATGGTCGAGACCATATTCCAGCCAGCGAATGCATCCGGATAATCGGCATAACGGCGCGGCATACCGGCAAGGCCAAGGAAATGCTGCGGGAAGAACACCATGTTCACGCCGATAAAGGTCAACCAGAAGTGCAGCTTGCCCAGAAATTCGGAATAGACCCGTCCAGACATTTTGCCAAACCAGTAATAGAAGGCGCAGAAAATACCGAACAGGGCGCCGAGTGACATTGTGTAGTGAAAATGCGCCACCACATAATAAGTGTCATGCAAAGCCGCATCAACACCGGCATTCGCCAGCACCACACCCGTAACACCGCCAACCGTGAATAGGAAGATGAACCCGACTGCCCACAGCATGGGGGTTTTGAAATCGATGGAGCCGCCCCACATGGTCGCAACCCAGGAAAAGATCTTGACCCCGGTGGGTACGGCAATCACAAGTGTCGCGGCAAGAAAATAGGCCTTCATGTCTACATGCATGCCAACCGTGTACATATGATGGGCCCAGACGACAAAGCCGATGCCCCCGATCGCCACCATGGCATAGGCCATGGCCATATATCCAAACACAGGCTTGCGCGAGAAAGTGCTGACCACCTGGCTGATCACGCCAAAGCCCGGCAAGATCAGGATATAGACTTCCGGATGGCCGAAGAACCAGAACAGATGCTGGAACAGCACCGGATCGCCGCCGCCGGACGCGTCAAAGAAAGTGGTGCCGAAATTCCGGTCCGTCAGCAGCATGGTGATGGCCCCCGCCAGTACGGGCAGCGACAGCAGCAACAGGAACACAGTCACCAGGATCGACCAGACGAATAGCGGCATTTTATGCATCGTCATGCCGGGGGCACGCATGTTGAAGATGGTGGTGATGAAGTTGATGGCGCCCAGAATGGACGAGGCGCCGGCCAGATGCAGGCTGAGAATGGCAAAGTCTACAGCAGGGCCCGGATGTCCGGCGTCTGCCGATAGCGGGGGATAGATAGTCCAGCCGCCGCCAACGCCATTGCCGCCCGGAGGGCCTTCAACGAACATTGAAATGAGCAGCAACGCAAATGCGGGAGGCAACAGCCAGAACGAAATATTATTCATTCTGGGGAACGCCATATCGGGCGCGCCGATCATCAGCGGCACAAACCAGTTGCCGAAGCCGCCAATAAAAGCGGGCATGATCATAAAGAAAATCATGATCAGGCCATGGCCGGTCACCAATGTATTAAACAGATGGTAATTACCGCCCAGAATATCATCGCCCGGTGTTGCGAGTTCGGTGCGAATTATCAGGGACATGATGCCGCCAATAATCCCCGCGATGATGGCGAAGACAAGGTACATATTGCCAATGTCCTTGTGATTGGTGGAATAAACATAGCGCCGCCACCCGGTCGGATGGTGGGCATGATCATCGTGCGAACTGGCTGCTGTATTCATCTAAACTACTCTCTCTGTCATTTCATCTGATGGGATAACGGCCCCTAGCGAATCGCTTCGGCAGAGGCAAGGCCAACGGGCTGTGGCGCAGGTCTGGAAGCGTATTTCACTTTTGCTTCCTCGACCCAGGCGGCAAACTCTTCTTTGCTCACAACCCTGATCGCGGTTGGCATGAAGGCATGCCGGCTGCCGCAAATTTCAGAGCATTGGCCGTAAAAGGTGCCCTCGCGCGTGGCTTTGAACCAGGTCTCATTCAGATGCCCAGGTATGGCGTCAATCTTGACCCCCATCACCGGCATGGCAAATGCGTGAATAACGTCCACCGACGTGGTCTGAACCCGGATGGTGGTGCCAACCGGCACGACAATATCATTATCCACTGCCAGAAGGCGTGGTGCATCCGCCGGGCGGTCGGCGTCTTCGAGCATGGTAATGTCATAGCTAATCGGCCCATGATCGGGATATTCAACATTCCAGAACCATTGATTGCCCGTCAGCTTGAGGGTCATTTCGGCTTCCGGAATGACATCGGCCTGATACAGCAGGCGGAACGAGGGCACGGCCATGACAATCAGAATGATAATCGGGATGACTGTCCAGACGACTTCGAGCGCGGTATTGTGCGTCGTTTTTGAAGGAACCGGATTGGCCCGCGAATTAAAACGCACCATGATGTAAAGCAGAAGGCCCAGCACAAACAGCGTGATCGCGGTAATCAATATCAGCAGAATGTGATGAAAATCCGTGATCTGTTGCATGACTGGTGACGCGGCGGGCTGAAACCCCATTTGCCACTCAACGGCTGTCTCCGCCAGGGCGGAACCGGCCGGCACGAAAAAAGCTAAAGCAACCGTCAAAGCTTCTGCCAAGAAGCGGCGGTAATTGGATATACAGCGCATCTGTTTTCCCTGTTGTTTTTACCCGCAATGGACCGCACAAAAGACGGGCCCGAATCCTGAACCTCACAAACCATAGTCACCAGCAAACTGCAAGTGAAGATGATAAAATCGGTCGATCATCGCATTAAAAAATGGCTAAAACAGGCATGTAATAAGAACTATTTGCAGGTTGAGCACTGTTTCAGGTCTGTCTTTCCCTGAAGCTGGCTGCACGGGCGGCATCGCCTTCGGCCGCAACTTCATAGAGCGGTTTGAGCATGGTTGCGATATCCAGCAATCCCTGATCCACAGATTGCTGTAATGCCCAGATCAGCTTGTCACTAAGCCGGCGCGTATATTCAGGCGTGTCACGGTTGACACCGCCATCCAGGGGCGGCCGTTTGTGCGTGTTACTGCGAATATCGGCACTGACTTCGGCTTCTTTCTGTTGCGCTTCGGCTGCCACGACGCCCAATACGGCGGCCAATTGCGGCAGATCAAGTTCCAGCGCCTGCTCAATGGCCCAGACAAGCTTGTCCGATAACCGGCGCGTGAAGCGCACCGTGTCGCCATTCTCCAAAATAAAATGCCTGACGGACAGCCACTTTTTATATTCCTCCAGATTGTTCGACGTGACCGCGTCCGAGAGGGCCTTTGCAGCGACATTCTGCGCCGCTGCCCCGTGTTTGGCGATCAATGCTAAAGCCAGATCATAGGATTCCCGCTCCAGCGCCTTGATGTCAGGCATTTACCACTCTCCCGGCGAAGTTAAAGTAACGGTTTTATATATCATGACGTTGCGTACCGGCTGTGCCATCTTATATTGAACATAGGCACACCATCACGCATTAGTTTAGGTGGACCGAAAGGAATCATGCATGACGAAGACGCAGCCGCATTCGATAATTTCGGACGGATTTTCCGGTAGCGCAACCGAAGATCTGTTTTTTACCCAGTCGGATATGGACAGGGGGCGTGTTCAGAAGATTGTGGATGATGCCCTGCATGGCGGGGATGACGGGGAATTATTTCTCGAATATTCCGTTTCAGAGAGTTTTGTATTTGATGACGGCCGTCTGAAAAATGCGGCCTTTGATACCGGTCAGGGATTCGGACTGCGTTCTGTGGCGGGCGAGGCGTCCGGCTATGCCCATGCGGCGGAATTGAGTGAAGCGGCGATTGCCCGGGCGGCCCAGACTGTGCGGGCGGTGCAAACCGGGAAGTCCGGCGGGCTTTCTGCCGGGCCGGCGCGCACCAACCGCGCGCTTTACAGCGCGATCAATCCCCTTGATTCGCCCGCCTTTGAAACCAAGATCAAACTGCTTGAAGACATGAACGCTTATGCCAGGGGCCTGGATAGCAGGGTGCGGCAGGTTTCCTGTTCGCTGGCGGGGGAATGGCGGGTTGTGGAAATCCTGCGTCCAGGCGGTGAAAGCGTGCGCGATGTCCGCCCGCTGGTCAGGTTGAATGTTTCCGTGGTCGCTGGCGAGGGCGGCAGACAGGAATCCGGCTCCTATGGCGTTGGCGCGCGGGATGGTTACAGCGCCTATCTTGCGCCGGACCAGTGGCGGCCGTTTGTGGACGAGGCACTGCGTCAGGCTTTGGTGAATCTGCAATCCCTGCCTGCGCCAGCCGGGGAACAAACTGTTGTGCTGGGGCCGGGATGGCCAGGCATCCTGCTGCATGAGGCGATCGGGCATGGCCTGGAAGGCGATTTTAACCGCAAAAAAACCAGTGCTTTTGCGGGCTTGCTGGGCCAGCAGGTCGCCGCCAGGGGGGTCACTGTGGTCGATGACGGAACCTTGTACGGGCACCGTGGCTCACTGAGTGTCGATGATGAGGGCACACCCAGTGCAAATACAGTGCTGATCGAGGATGGTATTCTGAAAAACTATATTCAGGATCGTCTCAATGCGCGTCTGATGGGTATGGAACCCACCGGTAATGGACGCAGGCAATCCTATGCGCATATGCCAATGCCGCGCATGACCAATACTTATATGCTTTCCGGCAATATGAACCCGGCAGAAATCCTTGCATCGGTTAAAAACGGCATCTATGCGGTTTCGTTTGGGGGCGGGCAAGTGGATATAACCAGCGGTAAATTCGTTTTTACCTGCACCGAGGCCTATCGAATCGAAAATGGCAAGATCGGCGCGCCCGTAAAGGGGGCGACACTCATCGGCAGCGGCCCCGATGTGCTGAAGCGAGTCTCCATGATCGGCGATGATATGAAGCTGGACCCCGGTATCGGTACTTGCGGCAAAAGCGGGCAGGGTGTGCCGGTCGGTGTCGGGCAACCGACTTTGAGAATAGACGGCCTGACAGTGGGCGGCACGGCGGGCTAGCCGCCCTTATTCTGTTTCCAGAGAAATAACATAGAGTTGCCGGGGTGTTACCGGCAATAACTATGCGCAATATCACCCAATATGTTCTGGGGGGTGATTTTCGGCGCCGGAATCATTGCCGTTTGCCATGATCACAAAATTTTGATTAGTTCTTGGCGGTTTTGGCCGGTTTTTGTCCCTAAATTAACGCATTTGTGAGTTGGCCGTTTGGCTGTCTACGTGCCACAGTACGTCCTGGCCTCAAATAGCAACAATAAGAAGGACACGATCATGATCATGAAAAATATCCTTTTTGCGTCATCGCTAGCGGCTCTACTGTCATCAGCGGCGTTTGCCGGGGTGCCCCCGGAGGTTGCGGATCGTCTGGGCAAGGATCTGACGCCCATGGGCTCGCAGATGGCTGGCAACAAGGAGGGCACCATCCCCGAATGGACGGGCGGCCTGTCACAACCGCCTTCTAATGTCACTTACAAGATAGGCGACCGCCATCCCGACCCGTATGCGGATGACAAGATTCTTTTCACCATCACCGCGTCAAACATGGCGCAATACGAGAAAAATCTGGGCGATATGCCGAAGGCGATGTTCAAGGCCTATCCGGCAACCTACAAGATGAACGTCTATCAAACCCGCCGCACTTGCGCGCAGCCGGCTGGGGTGTATGAGGTGGTAAAGAAAAATGCGCTGAACAGCGTTGGTTCGCCAACCGGCGCCGGTTTTACGGGCGCGATACGTTCAACGGCGTTTCCGATTCCCAGCACCTCGCAGGAAGTCATGTGGAACCACAAGCTGAAATTCCGCAATTTCAAGGCGACCCGGCAGCTTGGATTTGCGGCGCCGACGCGCGGCGGCGATTTTACGCTCTATGTCGCGCAGGATGACGTCTATCAGATGTACGGCGATCCGGCGATCAGTGACGTGGCGCAGCTTAACAATATTTCGCTTAAATATATCTCCAACACGATCTCTCCGGCGCGTAGCGCGGGCAATGTGGTGCTGATTCACGAAACCATCAACGTCTCGGAGGGCGCGCGCAAGGCCTGGGTCTACAGCCCCGGTACCCGCCGCGTCCGCCGCGCGCCGAATATCGCTTATGACAACCCGCTGACAAACTCGGATGGCATGGACACCACCGATAATTTTGGCGGATATAACGGCGCCACGGATCGCTATGACTGGACCTATGTCGGCAGGCAGGAAGCCTATATGTCCAACAATAACTTCCGGTTTGCGCAGCGCGATCTGCAATATAAGGATATTCTGATCCCCGGCGGCCACATCAACATGGATTATCCGCGCTTCGAGTTGCAGCGCGCGCATATCCTGGAAGCGAAGGTGCGTCCGGAAACCCGCCATATCTATCCGCGGCGGCAATTCTGGCTTGAGGAAGACAGCTGGTTTGTGTTGCAAAACACCGCTTATGACGCGCGCGGCGACATCTGGCGCCTGCACGAACAGTTTGCGCAGACCTATTATGAAGTTCCGGTATGCGACCGCGTCGGCGCCGCCACCTATGATCTGAACGCGGGCCGTTATCTGGCGGGATCCCTGGTAAACCAGGAGCAGCAGATCAACTGGAATGCGGATGAGCTGTCCGAGGACCGCTATACGCCTGACGCTATCCGCCGGCTGGGCGTTCGTTAAGCCGCTAACGGCTTGGCCATATAGCAAGCGGGCCGCATTTTTGCGGCCCGTTTTTTTTTGCATTTCAGGATTTGAATTCGAATAACGAGCTGGGGAATAAACGGGTTCACAGCGTAATGTGCGCCTGGAGCCATTAATTATAGAAAGGCTCAGACTATTCTTTCCTCGCATTTCTAACTTCGATCACGAAATGTTTATCATGTTGTCCCGCGTTATCCCGATTTATTGAATTGAATTAACCTTGGCATTAGTGGACTGTCGCCCCAACTCTCCGGCTCGATCAGTTCAAGTAATGAAAGGATAAGATCACGATGAAGAAGAAGAAGATTCTGCTTGCGGTGTCACTGGCGGCGCTGCTTTCAACAACAGCTTTCGCGGGGGTTCCCCCGGAGGTTGCGGACCGGCTGGGCAAAGACCTGACCCCCATGGGTTCTCAGAAATCTGGAAACAAAGAGGGCACCATTCCCGAATGGACCGGCGGCCTTCAGCAACCCCCCGCCAATGTCACCTATAAAATTGGCGACCGCCATCCGGACCCATATGCGGACGACAAGATCCTGTTTACGATCACCGCATCGAATATGGCGCAATACCAGAAGAATTTGAGTGAAATGCCGCTGGCCATGTTCAAGGCCTATCCGGACAGTTTCAAGATGAACGTGTATCAGACACGGCGCAGCTGCGCACAACCGGCTGCCGTTTATGAGGTTGTGAAAAACAATGCGCTGAATAGTGTTGAATCACCCGATGGCGCGGGTCTTGCCGGTGCAATCCGTTCAACCGCCTTTCCGGTGCCGAGCGTTACCCAGGAATTGATCTGGAATCACCGTCTGAAGTTCCGCAATTTCAAGGCCACCCGTCAATTGGTGTTTGCGGCGCCAACGCGCAGCGGCGACTTCACACATTATGTCGCCCAGGATGAAATCCTTCAGCATTATAGTGATCCTTCGAAGAAAGATGTGTCGGAGCTCAACAATATCTCTTTGAAGTTCATTTCCAACACGATCTCCCCAGCGCGCAGCGCCGGCAATGTGGTTCTGATTCACGAAACCATCAATATTGCTGAAGGCCGCCGCAAGGCCTGGGTTTACAGCCCCGGCACCCGCCGCGTGCGCCGCGCCCCGAATATCGCCTATGATAATCCTGGCACCAATTCGGATGGTCTCCAGACCACTGATTCCTTTGGCGGCTTTAATGGCGCCACAGACCGTTACGACTGGACCTATATCGGCCGGCAGGAAACCTATATGTCATCCAACAGTTACCGGCTGGCGCAGCGTGACCTGCAGTACAAGGATATCTTTATAGCGGGACCGCATATCAATCAGGATCTGCCGCGTTATGAATTGCAGCGCGCGCATGTGTTTGAGGCCAATGTCCGTCCGGAAACCCGCCATATCTATCCCAAGCGCAAGTTCTGGATGGAAGAAGATAGCTGGTTTATCCTTCAGACCAGCGCCTATGACGCCCGCGGTGAAATGTGGCGTGTGCAGGAACAGTTTGCGCAAACCTACTATGAAGTCCCGGTTTGCGACCGTGTGGGTGCGGTTTCGTATGACCTGAACGCTGGACGTTATCTGGTTGACAGTTTCGTCAATCAGGAGCCCCAGATTAGCTGGTTTGCTGACGAACTGCAGGATGACCGTTATACGCCGGACTCAATCCGCCGGCTGGGCGTTCGTTGATACGCATTACGCTCTGAACAAAAAACGGGCCGCCCTGGGCGGCCCGTTTTATTTCCGGTCAGCGTTTAACCTGAGAAGCCAGGATTTTTCTCAGCCTCGGCGTAAATGGCGGGCGCATGAAACGGCCAAGGTCGAAACGGCGGCCATTTTCAAAAACCGCCTTGGCATGACTGAAATTTTTGAATCCGTCATAGCCATGATAGGCGCCCATGCCGCTGGCGCCGACGCCGCCAAAGGGCAGGTCTTCCTGGGCAACATGCATCATGACATCATTTATGGCGGCGCCCCCGGAGGTGGTGCGATTCAGCACCTGCCGTTTTTCCGCCTCGTCTTCGCCAAAATAGTATAAAGCCAGCGGGCGGGGATGGGCATTGACATAGTCAATGACTTCGTCAATCCGGGCATAGCTTTTGACCATCAAAAGCGGCCCGAATATTTCTTCCTGCGCAATCTTCATATCCTCTGTAACATTGAGCAGAAGTGTTGGCGGAATTTTATGGGCTGGCTGCTGGGAAAAATCCTCATTGGCGGGATTGATCTCAACAATTTTGGCGCCTTTTGATCTGGCGTCCGTAATATAGCCCTGTAACCGGTCATAATGACGCTGATTGATCACCGATGTGTAGTCGGGATTATCTTTCAGCTTTGGATACATTGTGGCGACAGATTTCTGCGCGGAAGCGACGAACGACACTTCCTGGCCGTTTGGCACATAGACATAGTCCGGCGCCAGGCATATCTGTCCGGCATTCAACATCTTGCCGTTCATGATGCGATCACTGGCGGTTTGCATGCTGGCCGACTTGCCGATAATCGTGGGCGATTTGCCGCCAAGTTCGAGTGTCACAGGCACAAGATTTTCAGCAGCGGCCCGCATGATATGTTTGCCGACGCTGGTCGCGCCGATAAAAATGATATGATCAAAGGGCAGGGCGCTGAACGCCTGTCCAATCTCCGGGCCGCCAGTGAATACCGCAGCTTCGCTTTCATCAAAAGCCTTGGCAAACATGCGCGCCATTAATTCGGAGGTGCGCGGCGTAAATTCCGATGGCTTCATCATCACCCGGTTGCCTGCGGAGAAAATGCCAGCCAGTGGCGAAAAGGTCATCGCAAGGGGAAAGTTCCATGGCGTGATCAGGCCGACGGTTCCCAGAGGCTGATATTCAACCCGGGAATTTCCGCCGGCCAGATTGAAGGGAAACTGGGTACTGCGCTTTTCCGGGCGCATCCATTTGCGCAGCTGTTTCTTTGCCTCTTTTAATCCGCCAAGACATCCCACCACGTCAGACATGAGCGATTGATCTGTACTGCGATGCCCAAAATCCGCACTTAACGCGGCGCAGATTTCGTCCTGATATGCAACGATCAGCCCAATGGCGCGGTTAATCCGGTCAATGCGCAATTCAGCGCTTGGCGCACCCTCACTTATATGGGCCAGTTTCTGCCGCTCCAGCACCGCCTGCATCCGGTTCAGCGCCTTCGCGTGGCTGTCACTAGAGTTTTCCTGAGCGAGGCTCATTTTCATTTCTCCTGAGGTGGGATCGAGTCTGAGGCTTTTATTGATCAATCTATCATTTTGACGAGTTCCAGCAAGCGCCTAGCAGTAATAGTATAGAATAAAACCAATTTCAGGCCGCATTTCAGCCACGCAGTGAATGAGATGTTAATAATTCCCGTTAATAACGGGCTGTAGCTTCACACATAATAGCAGGCCAGTAGAGGAGAATCCTGGTGCAACAAGAGTCCGCTGGGCGACGACTAGCTGATCACGCCGATACCGCCATGCTGTTGATGGACGCATATGGCGTTGATCCCACTCCAGGTAATTACCGGCTTTGGTTCACCTATGCTTCCGGCACAAACAAAAAGCTCATTCAGACTATTGATATCCTGCTATCAAACAAACGCGACATCAGTAACGCCGTTTGCGAAGATCTGTATTACCGATTTTTTCAGAGCATGGATGAAGCAGAGCAAATGGCCAGCGTGACGTCTGTGATTGAACAAAAACTTGAACGCCTGGCAACCAGTCTTGCGGAAGCAGGTATGGACACCTCTTATTTTGGCAATACACTTTACAATGCTTCTTCTGTGCTTGAGGAGAACCCGCAAGTCGAGGAAAATCTTCGATCCATTATAAACATTCTGATTACGGCCACCAAACAAATGGAACAGCGAAATAAAAACCTGGAGAATTACCTGCATCGCTCCAGCGAGCAAATGGTCGAGCTGCAAAGTAATCTTGAGGCGATTCGCACCGATTCTATTACTGACAAGCTAACAGGTATTGGTAATCGCCGGGCTTTTGACAATATGTTCCGTCAAAATGCGATCGACAGCATGGAATTGGGTAACGACCTTTGTCTGTTATTGCTGGATATTGATCATTTCAAATTATTCAATGACACCCATGGTCATTCCATAGGAGATCAGGTGATTCGAATGGTCGCATCTACGTTGAATCAGACTGTAGGGGAGAAGGGCTTTTGCGCCAGATTTGGGGGTGAAGAATTTACTGTCTTATTGCCGGATCACGATATGACCCAGGCAACCATAATAGCCAATGACATTCTAAAGGTAATATCGCAACGCGAGATCGCCAAAAGAACCGGTGGTGAAATCATACGCGGCGTTACGGTTTCCATTGGCGTCGCGCAGTTTCACCATGGGGAACCAATAGCGTTACTTTTGGAGCGTGCCGATGCAGGGCTTTACGCCGCCAAACAGACCGGCCGCAACCGCGTTGTCTGTGAAAATGAATTGTTGCAAATGCAACAAGAATACAAAACAGCATAGCCGTTCACTATCTGAGTCTAAAAAATAACTTGTCTTTTCTGGCCTTTACTGTTCAGAGACATGAAAATATGCTTAACTCATTGTGTTCAAACAGCGATGGGACAGAAAGCTATGGCGTATCAGCATATCCTGTTCACCAGATCTGAATCTGTTGGCCATATTTCGTTTAATTCTCCAAGCACTCTTAACGCCCTGACCCGCAGCATGCTGCATGAATTTGAGGCGGCGCTGGATAGTTGCGTGGCGCCTGAAGCAGGCATTCGCTGTCTGCTGCTGACGGGGGAGGGGCGGGGATTTTCATCCGGTATGAATTTATCCGATCCGGGCGGGCCCAAGCTGGCCCAACCGGATGCGGGCCAGGTTCTGGACGAAATTTTCAATGGGCTCTTGTTGAAACTGCGGGATCTGGAAATTCCTATTGTCGTGGGTTTGCAGGGCGCAACGGCCGGGATCACCATGAGCGTGGCGTTGATGGGCGATATCATTCTGGCGGCGCGGTCGGCTTATTTTTTACAGCCTTTTGCAAATATTGGCCTGATTCCCGATGGCGGCGCGACATGGCTGTTGCCGCGCATGCTGGGCAAGGCGCGGGCATTCGAACTGTCGCTGCTGGGCGAACGCCTGTCTGCGGAAAAGGCGTTGGAATGGGGGCTGATCAATGCCGTGCATGAAGATGACGGGCTGCGTGACGCGGCCATCGCAATGGCGCACCGGCTGGCGCAAGGGCCAACGCGCGCCTATGCGCTGACCCGGAAAGCGTTCTGGGAGGGTTTTGATAATTCGTACCAGGAACAATTGCTGGTCGAACGCATGTATCAGCGCACGGCCAGCAGAACGGATGATGCAAAAGGCGCCGTTCGCGCCTTTTTAAACAAGCAACCCCCCAAATTCACCGGTCAGTAGGAGGCGCTATTTCATGTCACTGCGCAATACAGAGAATAGTTACGGGCTGGCAGCCAAGGCGTTGCACTGGGGCGTTGCGTTATTGATATTTTCTCTGCTGGCGATTGGCTGGTATATGGGTGATCTGCCGCGCGGCCTGGAAAAATTCAGATATGTTGAATTGCATAAGTCACTTGGATTGACGGTGCTGCTGCTGATGGTGGCGCGCGTTTTGTGGCGGGCCTTCAACCCGCCGCCGCCATTACCGGCGGATTTGCCGGGATGGGAACAATATCTCGCCAAACTTGCGCATTGGGCGATCTATGCGGCCATTTTTTTACAAGTGGCCATTGGCATGGGGCTGGTCTGGACGGCTAATTCACCGCTTACATTTTTTGGATTGTTCGTTTTGCCCAGTCCTCTTGCCCCTGATCATGATCTGCATGAATTGGGCGAAACACTGCACGAATTACTTGCCAGGGTCATCGCCTTGCTGCTGCTGCTGCATATCGGGGCTGCATTGCGGCATCATTTCATCCTGAAGAATAATATTTTGCGGCGTATGCTGATGATTGCGATGATGATTGGCGTGGTGTCCATTTCCGGGCAAGCCAGGGCAGGCACCTGGAATATTTTACCGTCAAGTCAGCTGCTGTTCCATTTTAAACAAAGCGGCGCATCCTTTTCCGGCAGGTTTGAACGCTTTGACGCGCGCATCGAATTTGATGAAAAAAATCCTGAAAATGGCCGTATTGATGTGATGATTGATGTGGCAAGCCTGGATACGCAAAATGCGGAACGGGACGGTATGCTGCGTTCTGAGGAGCTGTTTGATACCGGGAAATATCCGCAGGCCGAATTTAAAGCGGATAAAATCCGCGTGACCGCGCCCGACAAATATGAGGCGGAAGGCATTCTGACGATACGTGACATTTCTTTGCCGGTTATGTTGCCGTTTTCACTGCAAATTACCGCCGCGCCGGACGATGGGGATGTGCTTGCTGCGGCAACGGGTATCACCGCCATTTCCCGGCGCGATTTTGGTCTGGCGCGCGGACAGTGGGAAAGCATGGACATTGTGGCGGACGAAGTGCAGATAGAAATCAAAATTGACGCAACAAGGCAGCCTTAACCAGAGCTTGAAACCAACGGGGAGAGAACGGCATGCGTGACATGAAAACGGATATTGTAATCGGCGGAGTGATATTTGCCCTGGCGGCGCTGGCGCAGCCAGCGCAAGCGGCGGAAAAATTTCTTCTGGACCCAACGCATGCCAGTATTTTGTTTGGGGTTTCGCATCTTGGTTTTTCCAAAACCTTCGGGCGCTTCAATACTATGGAGGGCGCCTTTACATTGGATGCGGATGCGCCGGAAAAATCATCGGTGGTTGTGACCATTGACGCAGCCAGTCTAGACACCAATCACGCAAAACGTGATGAGCATCTGCGCGGCGGCGATTTTTTCGATGTTACCAAATATCCCACGCTTATCTATAAAAGCACATCCGTGAAGCAGACAGGCGAGAAGACGGCAATCGTCACGGGTGATTTGACGATGCATGGGGTGACAAAACCAGTTCCGCTTGATGTGACACTGGTGAATGCCGGGCCAAACCCGATGGACCCCACGAAAACCAAAATTGTGGCCGGTTTTTCCGCGCGCGGCACATTAAAGCGTTCGGAATTCGGCATGGCTTATGGCACGCCGCTTCTGGGGGATGATGTCGAAATCATCATAGAAGTGGATGCGATAAAGCAGCCGTAAGAAATTATTTTTTCTTCCGGCGGCGTGCGGGACTTTGCTTTGCGCCGCGTTGTGCGGCGGCAAAGGCCTGCCTTGCCCATTCGGACAATTCGTCCGGATCGTCGTACAATGCTTCCGGGATTGGGTAATAGGACATGGCCACGGTGCGGCCGCCCTTGCGTTCATACAGAAACGGCCCCTGACCGGCGCCTTCAAAAGCCGCACGATTAAAATCGTCCACTTTCAGATATATCTGATCCTCAATGATCAGCCCGAACATCAGATCATCGCGGAAAATGCCTGCGCCGCCAAACATGCCGCGGATGCGGATGCCGCCAAGTGCGGTGAATAATTCGCGCACATATTCGCGATAATTTTCGCTGACGGCCATTACCGGTGTCAGCTGACGCGGAAGGATTCACCGCAGCCGCAAGTGTCCACCGCGTTCGGATTTTTGAACACAAAGCCGGATTCGAATTTATCCATTTTATAATCCATCTCGGTGCCGATCAGAAACAGTACGGCCTTTGGATCAATCAGAATGGTAACATCCTTGTCTTCGACCTTTTCATCCAGCGGGTTCAGTTCCGACGCATATTCCATTGCATAGGACATGCCCGCGCATCCCGTGTTTTTAACGCTGATACGCACGCCGACATATTTGCCATCGGCGCGCGCCATTATTTCTTTAACACGGCTGGCGGCGGCATCGCTCAAGGTAATGGCTTTCGGGCGCGCGCGCGGGGGCTTGCCGGAACTGCTGCGGGTCATTTCAATCGCCATTACTGTTCTCCGTGTTCAAAACATATCCAGCGCAACTTGCGCTTCGTCCGACATGCGTGACTTATCCCAGGGCGGGTCGAACACCATATTCACTTCACATCCACGCACACCGGAAACCTGAATGACCGCATCACGCACCCAAATTGGCATTTCACCGGCAACCGGGCAGGCGGGCGCGGTCAAGGTCATGTCAATATCGACCATGCCCTGTTCATTGATATCCAGGCGGTAAATCAGCCCAAGCTCATAGATATCAACAGGAATTTCCGGATCATAAACCGTTTTGATGGCGGCGACGACGGGATCGTGCAGCAGATGCGGGTCAACAGATGCTGACGCATCCGCGCCAGTTTCTGCATTCGCCTTTACCGTTTCCTGTTCCATATCCATTTTACGTACCTGTTTCGTCTAACCGAATAATTTGCGGCAATTTTCGAGTGCGCGCACCAGAATATCGACCTCTTCAATTGTATTATATAAAGCAAACGAGGCCCGCGCGGTTGCGGTAACGCCAAGATGCCGCATCAGCGGTTCCGCGCAATGCTGGCCCGAGCGCACCGCAACGCCGGATTGATCAATGATCGTGGCGATATCATGCGGATGAATGCCGTCAATGCCAAATGACAGGATTGCGCCCTTTTCGCGCGCCTGGCCATATATGGTAAGCTGATTGATCTCCGACAAGCGCCCGGTGGCGTAATCCAGCAATGATTTTTCATGCGCAGCGACGGCTGCGCGATCCAGCGATTGCACGAAATCAATCGCCGCGCCCAGGCCGATAGCCTGCACGATAGGCATGGTGCCCGCTTCAAAACGGAAGGGCGGGTCGGCATAGGTCACAGTGTTCTGGGTGACCTGGCTGATCATCTCGCCGCCCCCAAGAAAAGGCGGCATGGCGCCCAGATGCGCCGCCTTGCCATACAATACGCCAATGCCGGTTGGCCCATAAAGTTTGTGACCGGTAAAGGCGTAAAAATCGCAATCCAGATCCTGCACGTCAACAGGCAGATGGGGCACCGCCTGGCTGCCATCAACCATCACCGGCACACCCTGCGCATGGGCCAGCCGGATTATTTCCTTAACCGGCGTCACCGTGCCCAGTACGTTGGACACATGGGTTATGGTCACCAGTTTTGTGCGCGGCGATAACAGCTTTTCAAATTCATCCAGTTGCAATTCGCCGCGCCCGTCCACTGGAATCCATTTCAGTACGGCGCCTTTATCTGCGCGCAAAAAATGCCAGGGGACAATGTTGGAATGATGTTCCATCACGGAAAGGATGATTTCATCGCCTTGCGTGACGCGCGGACGGGCAAAGCTCGACGCCACAAGATTAAGCGCAGAGGTTGCATTGCTGGTAAAAATTATTTCCGATGTTTCACGCGCATTCAAAAATCCGCGCACACTTTCCCGCGCCGCTTCATATTTTTCTGTGGCCAGCATACTGAGATAATGTGCGCCGCGGTGAATATTGGCGTAACTGGTGCGATAGCTGTTATCCAGCGCATGCAGTACCGTTTCCGGTTTTTGCGCCGATGCGGCATTATCGAAATAAACCAGCGGCTTGCCGTTCGCCTGGGTTTGCAGAATTGGAAATTGCGCGCGGGCATGCGCCACGTCGAACCCGGCGGCCGCTTTATCCGGGCGGTTTTTTACGGGCTCAGACATTTTCAGTCACCATGACCTGCGCCAGGCGCGCATCAATTGCGGCCTGGATGTTTTGCTGAATTTGCGCCGCAGGCAGCGCTTCGCCGCCCTGTATCTGCGCCACGGCATCGCCAAGAAATGCACCGGTCAGCAAGGCCCGCGCCTGCGCCGCTTCTATCCCGCGCGCGCGCAGATAAAACAGCGCCGCTTCATCCAGTTGCCCAACCGACGCGCCATGTGCGCATTTCACATCATCCGCAAAAATCTCCAGTTCCGGTTTGGAATTTTGCACGGCATGCGGCGATAACAGCATGGCTTTGATCTGCTGCGTGGCATCGGTGCGCTGGGCGGGTTTCGCCACCCGGATCAGGCCCTGAAATATGCCACGGGTTTTACCATCCAGGACGGAGCGAAACATTTGCCGGCTGTTGCTCGCCGGTGCGAGATGGTTCATGACGCAGGTTATGTCACCATTCTGCGATCCGTTCAGAATGCTGACGCCGTTAAGGTTGCATTGCGCATCACTGCCCGCGATTTCCACATGCGTTTCCAGGCGCGAAAGGCGTGCGCCGCAGGTCAAGGTAAAGCCGTCATAATGTGTCTGTGCGTCCTGCCGGATATTCAGAAAATAAAAATGCAGCGCGTTCCGGCTTTCCGCCTGGTCGCGGTAATGGGCCAGCCGCGCGCGCGGGCCAAGTTGAACATCACTCGCGCTATTGACAAAATAATCCGCCCCTGCCGGGCCATAATGCGTTTCCAGCAGCGTTGCGGATGCGCGCGGTTCAAGCACAATGAGATTGCGGATCTGCGCATTGGCGGTATTGAAAAAAACCAGATGCAGAGGTTTTGCAACCTGTATATCCGCCGCAATACGAATATAGGCGCCATCATTCAACAGCGCGGTATTAAGCGCCAGGAAGGGAGAGCCGGCGCAATCGCCCAACTGGTCTGCCAGTGATTCATCCTGTTGCAATGCGGTGCGCAAAGATTGCGCACAGACACCCGGGGGCAGATCGCTTGCGGATGTTTGCAATTCACCGTTCACAAAAAACATCCGCCAGGCATCAAGCCCTGCAAATGGCCCATCCATTTTTGCAGGTTCGGCCGGGAACTTCACAGCGGCAGGAGACGGTTCACGCAATAGCGATAAATCCGTCCATCGCCAGGCTTCATCCTGCCGCGCCGGGAACCCTTTTTCCGAGAAATGTTGGGCCGCATTACGACGTAAGGCGCGAAGGCGCGGCGAAAGCGATGTCAGCCCGGCCTCCTGCGCTTTCACCATATCCAGCAGCGCATGCTCCAATGTTGCGATTTCAGCCATTGACTGCTTCACCATAACCTTCGCGGTCCAGTTCATGCGCCAGTTCCTTGCCGCCGCTGCGCTGAATTTTACCCTTGGCCAGCACATGCACGAAGTCCGGTACAATATGATCCAGCAGCCGCTGATAATGCGTGATGACAATCATCGCGCGATCCGGCGCACGCAATGCGGTGACGCCATCGCCAACCAGACGCAGCGCATCAACATCAAGACCGGAATCCGTTTCATCCAGAACAGCCAGCCGGGGTTGTAAAACCGCCATCTGTAAAATTTCGCAGCGTTTTTTTTCGCCGCCGGAAAACCCCGTATTAACCGGGCGTTTCAGCATGTCGGCGGAAATTTTCAGTTTACCCGCCTCGCGCTGCACCAGCTTCATGACGCCCATCGCGTCCAATTCTTCTTCGCCGCGCGTTTTGCGCTGCGCATTTATTGCATGTTTCAAGAAGGTCATGGTCGCAACGCCGGGTATTTCCACCGGATATTGGAAGCCAAGAAAAATTCCTTTCGCTGCGCGCGCCTCGGGCAGCATGGCGGTAAGGTCTTCGTCAAAATAGCTTATACTGCCCTGTGTAATTTCATATCCGGGGCGGCCAGCCAGAATATAGGACAATGTGCTTTTGCCGGAACCGTTAGGCCCCATAATGGCATGCACCTCGCCTGAATTTACAACCAGATCAATACCGCGCAGAATTTCCTGCCCGCCGGCCGACACATGCAGATTTCTGATTTCCAGTATAAGCTTGCTCATTTTACCCGACACTGCCTTCTAAACTTACACCGACCAGTTTTTGCGCTTCGACGGCAAATTCCATTGGCAGATGCTGTAACACTTCACGGCAAAAACCATTGACCAGCAGCGCCACCGCGCTTTCCGCATCCAGGCCGCGCTGACGGCAATAGAATAACTGGTCTTCGCTCAGTTTTGACGTGGTCGCTTCATGTTCCACCTGGGCCGTGGGATTGCGCACCTCAATATAGGGAATGGTGTGCGCACCGCATTTGTCGCCTATCAGCAGCGAGTCGCACTGTGTGTGGTTACGCGCGCCTTCCGCTTTGGGATGTATACTGACCAATCCGCGATAGGTGGACTGGCTGGCGCCCGCTGAAATGCCTTTGGCCACGATGCGGCTGGTCGTGTTGCGCCCGAGATGGATCATCTTGGTGCCGGTATCGGCCTGCTGATGATTGTTGGTAATGGCGATGGAGTAAAATTCACCCGTCGAATTATCGCCTTGCAGAATGCAGCTTGGATATTTCCAGGTAATGGCCGATCCGGTTTCCACCTGAGTCCAGGATATTTTTGAATTGCGCCCGCGGCAGATACCGCGCTTGGTGACGAAATTATAAATCCCGCCGCGCCCATCCTTGTCGCCCGGATACCAGTTTTGCACGGTCGAATATTTGATTTCCGCATCGTCCAGTGCCACTAGCTCCACCACTGCGGCGTGCAACTGGTTTTCATCGCGCATGGGCGCGGTGCAACCTTCCAGATAGCTGACATAGGAACCTTCGCCGGCAATGATCAGCGTGCGCTCAAACTGCCCGGTATTGGCCGCATTGATACGGAAATAGGTGGACAGCTCCATCGGGCAACGCACGCCGGGCGGGATATAGACAAAAGTGCCATCGCTGAACACGGCGGAATTAAGCGTAGCGTGAAAATTATCCGCATAAGGAACAACTGACCCCAGATATTTTTTTATCATTTCCGGGTGGTCCTGCACTGCCTCGGATATGGAACAGAAAATCACGCCTGCTTCACGCAGCCTTTCCTTGAAGGTGGTGACGACCGAAACACTGTCAAACACGGCATCAACAGCCACGCCTGCCAGCAGCAGACGTTCGTTCAACGGGATGCCCAGCTTTTCATAGGTGCGCAGCAGTTCGGGATCCACTTCGTCCAGTGTTTTGGGGCGCGAACCAAACCCCTTGGGGGCGGCGTAATAATAGGCGTCCTGATAATCAATCTGCGGAAAGTTGACTTTGGCCCAGCCTGGCTCTTTCATGGTCAGCCAGCGGCGATAAGCGCGCAAGCGCCATTCCAGCATCCATTCCGGTTCGCCTTTTTTGTCGGAAATGAAGCGGACAATATCCTCGTTCAACCCTTTGGGGGCATATTCCGATTCAATGCCGGTCACGAAACCATGCTTATAGGTTTCACTGGCTTCAGCAACAGTCCGGATAGTTTCTGGCAGCGCACTCATACTGGTACCTCAACTCGCCTGACGCATAGATAGGCGCCCGGCGATCATTTTCCAAACGGATAGAAAAGTTTCCACATCCTGTTGCCGGCTGGCCCAGCCAAGACTGATGCGAATGGCCGATTCCGCGAGCGCCGCAGCAACTCCCATGGAAGTCAGCACCGCCGGGCGCGCCACCTTTCCGGATGAACAGGCGGCGCCCGCGCTGACGGCTACACCCGCCAGATCAAGGTTCATGACCAGAGTGGCTGCTTCTATGCCGGGAAGGGCAAAACAACTCGTATTGGGCAGGCGCTGCTGGCCGCGCCCAAAAAATACAGCCTGCGGTGTCAGCGATTGCACAGCGTTTTCCAGCATGTCGCGTAATGCCGCGATCTGATTATTTTCTGTGCAGGCGGTATTATATGCAAGTTGGGCCGCCATGCCAAAGCCCGCCAGCGCCGCCACATTTTCTGTGCCGGCGCGATAGCCGCGCTCCTGCCCGCCGCCGTATATCTGGGAAACAAGCGGCAGACCATTACGCACAATCAGTGCGCCAACGCCCTGCGGCCCGCCAAACTTATGCGCTGACAGAGACAGAAAATCGGCGCCCAGCGCGGAGCAATCCACCGGAATTTTTCCAACTGCCTGCACTGCGTCACAATGCAGCAAGGCGCCATGCGCATGGGCGATTTGCGCGGCCTGGGCGACAGGCTGGACGATTCCGGTTTCGTTATTGGCCAGCATCAGGCTGACCAGTGCGGGCTGAGCGGATTTACCCAGCAGGGCGTCCAATGCTTCCAGATCAGCAATGCCTGTCCGCAAAACGGGAAGCAGCGTGCTTTTTGCGGGCGCGGCGCGGATGACGGAATCATGCTCGATGGCCGATATATATACATGTTCCGCCGCAACCCCGCGCAATGCCAGATTATTGGCTTCGGTGCCGCCGCTGGTGAAAATGACCTCTTCCGGCCTGGCGCCCACCAGACGCGCAACCGCATAGCGCGCCGTTTCAATGCGCGCGCGGGCCTGCCGGCCGAAATGATGAATACTGGATGCATTGCCATGATAGTGCAGGGCTTCGGTCATGGCCTGCACGATCTCCGGCCGGACCGGCGCGGTGGCATTATAGTCCATATAGATGGGCTGGGCTGGGTTCATGGCATGGCTACTCGGCTACAGCGGTCAGACTATCCGCACCGGGTTGGGCGCGCCCCGAATTCGTCGGCATGGATAGGCCCAGGCCCAAAACCCGTTTCAGTACGACATCCTCCAGCGACACCGAGTTGAGATAGATATGAATCTGCCGTCCTAATTCTTCCCAGAGATCATGGGTCATGCAGCGGCTATTGTGGATCGTGCAGCCCTTTGAAGAACCGGTCTGACAGCGCGTCGTTTTGATCGGCTCATCCACGGCCAGAATGATGTCTGAAATCCGGATCTGGTCCATTGGATTGGCCAGCCGGTACCCGCCGCCGGGGCCGCGCACACTATGCACGATGCCCCCCTGACGCAGTTTCGCAAAAAGCTGTTCCAGATAGGACAGGGATATGCCCTGGCGCGCGGCAATATCGGCCAGTGTCACAGGCCGTATATTGGCCTCACTCGCCAAATCCACCATAGCCATGACGGCATACCGCCCACGCGTGCTTAATCTCACAGATTGGACCCTTTTATGTGGTGTTGGGGCTCAAATGCAGATTTTTCTGCCAATTTCAGGTTCGCATATGATATGACCACGCACCGCAATGGTTCAGTGCAGCGCATTAACATTTACCAGTTTTAAACATCCTACTAAAAAAGTCAAGAATTAGGTGCATTCTGTATATAAGGCATTGATTTTTAAAGAAGTAATACCCACTTATCCTATCTTGGAACTGCCTGAAACAGACTTGATGAAAGGAAACGGAAAAGATGTCTGAAATCTTTTTCAATGGCCCCGCCGGCCGCATTGAAGGCCGTTATTACCCCGCTAACCGGGCCAATGCACCTATAGCGTTGATTTTGCACCCGCATCCGCTCTATGGCGGCTCCATGCAGAACAAGGTGGTGCATCAGGTTGGGCAGATCTTTCAAAAACACGAATTTTCCGTCCTGCGTTTCAATTTCAGGGGCGTTGGCCGCAGCACCGGTGAATATGATCACGGCCTGGGCGAACTGTCCGATGCCGCATCGGCGCTGGATTGGCTGCAACAAATTAACGAAAATGCGCCGCAATGCTGGATTGCGGGGTTTTCGTTCGGAGCGTGGATCGCCATGCAGTTGCTGATGCGCCGTCCTGAAATTTCCGGTTTCATCAGCATTGCGCCGCCTGCCAATAATTATGATTTTGCATTTCTGGCGCCGTGCCCTGTGTCCGGGGCAATCATTCACGGCACGGCCGACCAGGTGGTGCCTACCGAGGCCGTGGACAGGCTGGTCAATAAATTGTCATCTCAGAAAAATATCCAGATTGACTATCTGAAGGTCAAAGGCGCCAATCATTTTTTCGAGGCTAATATTCCTGAACTCAGCAAGCAGGTCAGCGATTATTTACAGCGCCAGGTTGCATTGCTCGACGCGCGCATGACGGCAGCTTAGAGCAATTTTCATGCGCTGCGCGCCAGCACACCGCCCTCCAGCGGGGCCGGAACGCCGGTAGTCATGGGCAGACTGAGCGGCAGCTTCCGCAGATGACGCACAGCCAGGAAGGCGAAGGCTTCTGCTTCCAGTGCGTCACCGCGCCAGCCGGCTTCTTCTGCCGTTGATATGTCTGCGCCCAACTGGCTGCGCAACATCTGCATCAGCACCGGATTATGGCGGCCCCCGCCGCACACGATCCAGCGCACCGGCCTTTCCGGCATATGCGCAATAGCGGCACGCACCGTGGCGGCCGTAAAGGCGGTCAGTGTCGCCGCCCCGTCCGCAGGTGAGAGCGTTTCGGCCAGAGCAAGATCAAAGGACAAGCGGTCCAGGCTTTTTGGCGGTGGCGCAATCAGATAGGGCGCCCGCATAAGTGCGTTAAGAATATTGCTGTCCACCCGCCCCTGTGCCGCCAGCCTGCCATCCTGATCCATTGCAGCACCTGTATGGCGCGCACACCAGTCGTCGATCAGCCCGTTCCCGGGGCCGGTGTCAAATGCCAGAATACCTCGGTGCAGCGGGTCAAGGCGCAGGTCCAGCCAGGTGACATTCGCCACACCGCCAATATTCAGTATGGCCAGCGGCCCCGTGCCGCGGCTGGCGCCCCCATCCAGATTGCGCGCCAGCCCCTGATGATAGAGCGGCACCAGCGGCGCACCCTGGCCACCGGCAGCGACATCATTGCTGCGAAAATCATACACTACGTCAATCGCCAGTTTTCGGGCCAGCCATTCTCCATCACCTATTTGCAGCGTCTGCCGGTTTTCCGGCTGGTGCCACAAGGTCTGTCCGTGAAAGCCGATGACCGCGACCTGCGCGCGCTCAATTCCGGCCCTGGCCAGCAATTTATCCACAACATCGCCATGCAGGCGGGTCAGATCCTTTGCAAGTGCGGCTATTTCGGGCGCCCGGCGCGCGCCAGCGCCCAGTTTCGCCGCCAAAAGCAAGGCCGCCCGCAGGCGGGCATGCATTGCGGCATCATAGGGCTGGCTCATCCACGGGCCAAAAGACTCAATTCTTTCCCCATCGGTGCGGATAAGGGCGGCATCGATTCCGTCCAGCGAGGTGCCGCTCATCAGGCCAAGGGCAAATACGGGTTCCATCTGTGTTCCCACACCTTTTCCACCGGTATCAAAGCTGATACAGCTTAGCTGCTCAACTGACAACACTCACCAGCAAGAATAGTAAAGATCATGGCTTTGCAATCTGAATTTCTCCAAACCTTTGTTGCGCGCGGATATATGCATCAATGCACCGATCTGGACGGGCTTGACGCGCTAGCCGCGAAACAGACTGTTACTGCCTATGTGGGCTATGATTGTACCGCGCCCAGTCTGCATGTGGGCAGCCTGATTTCAATCATGATGCTGCGCCTGTTACAGAAAAGCGGCCATAGACCGGTTATTTTGCTGGGCGGCGGCACGACGCGCATAGGTGATCCGACGGGTAAGGATGAATCGCGTCCCGTGCTTACCGACGCGCAAATTGATGTCAATATCTCAGGTATCCGCAAAGTGTTTGAGCGCTTCATTGATTTCACAGATGGGCCAACCGGCGCCATTCTGGTAAACAATGGGGACTGGCTGGACAAGCTTAACTATATTGAATTTCTGCGCGACTTCGGTACGCATTTTACAATAAACCGTATGCTGACAATGGATAGCGTCAAGCTTCGTCTGGAGCGGGAACTGCCCCTGACCTTTCTTGAATTCAATTATATGCTGTTGCAGGCCTATGATTTTCTGGAACTGAATCGCAAGCATGGCTGCCGGCTGCAAATGGGCGGCTCTGACCAATGGGGCAATATTGTCAATGGCGTCGAACTGGGCCGGCGGGCGGATGGGGCGCATCTGTTCGGCTTGACAACACCTCTGCTGACGCTGTCATCCGGAAAAAAGATGGGGAAATCCGAAAGCGGCGCAGTGTGGCTGAATGCGGATATGCTCAGCCCTTATGAATATTGGCAATATTGGCGCAATGCCGAGGATGCCGATGTGGGGCGTTTTTTACGCCTGTTCACGGAACTGCCGCTGGACGAAATCGCGCGTCTGGAAAAATTGCAGGGGCAGGAACTGAACGAAGCCAAAAAAGTGCTGGCAGGCGAGGCAACTTCATTGGCGCATGGCATCCAGGCGGCGCAGCAGGCGGCGCAAACGGCGCGCCAGACCTTTGAGGAAGGCGCGCTGGCGGAGGGCCTTCCGGAACTGGAAATTGCGCGGGCGGAAATTGAACCCGGCATTGCCGTATCGGAAGTGCTGCGCCGCGCGGGCCTGTGCGCCAGCGGCGGAGAAGCGCGGCGGTTGATTAAAAATCGCGGTGTACGGATCAATGATCAACCGGTGGAGAACGAGCAGGCATTACTCCGCCATGCCGATTTCTCCAACGGCGTGGTAAAGCTCAGCGCCGGTAAAAAGAAGCATGTTCTGGTGCGCGTAGAATAGCCGCGGGCCTAGCCCCCATAAAACACCTTCTCGCCGAGATCCTTCATCCACAGAATGGCGTCATCGGCGCGGGCCTCCGGCTGTTTGGCGACATTGGCGTTGGTAACCTGCGCTACAAAAATATGGTGATCGCCCTGCTCGACAATGCCGGTCACCTTGCATTCGATGCTGGCGATAGCGTTGCTCAGGATCGGGGAGCCATTGGATCCGTCTTTGAAAGGTTCGCCGCTGATCGTGCTGCCGTCAAGTTGCGCCGGCTTGAAAAATGTAAAGCCAATCGGGGCCTGGCCCTTGCCGAGCATGTTAAGCGCAAAGACCTGGGTTTTCTTGATCAGCGCATAGGCGCCGCTGTCACTCTTGATGGCCACGGCAATCAAGGGCGGCTCAAATGAAGTTTGTGTCACCCAATTCACCGTTGCGGCGGCGGCATCTGCTCCTGATTTTGCGGTTAATATATAAATCCCATAGGGTATCATCCGCAGTGCGGTTTTTTTCGCTGTATCATCCATAATCATCACTCCTATTTTCAATGAGGCTTGAAGGCATAGAATTTAGCAGTACGGTGCAGGAATCAAGTGCGGAATTATTCTGCTGGCGCCGGTGTGGCAGGTGTTGCAGGTGTCTGTTTATTCTCTGCCGGCGCGGACAGGTCCCCCAGATTGAAAATTTTCCGCAGGAATCCGGGGGTAAGCGCGGAAAGGGGATTTACGAAAATATCCGGATTTTCGCTCGATCCGGTGGCGCTATAATTTATTGCGAAGACGCCTTCATTCTTTCCCCCTAAAAGAATTTTTCCCAGAAGCGGCACCTTTCCGAAGACAGTGTTGAGGGTATAGGCGGGGATGACCGTTCCATTCATTTTCACCGTCCCGTCTCTCTCATTCATTGAGCCATGCAGCGTCAGACCGAGTTCGGATCCGGAACCATAGGCATCGCTCAAAGTAACAACGCCTTTTTCCATTTTAAAAGGGACAAGAATGCGGTCAAAGGTAAGGCCGCTTCCGGTCAGTATATCCCGGATGCCGGTAAGCGAGGCAACCGTCAGGATACGGGTCAGGGCCGGGGCGTTGACGACCTGCATATTTCGTATACGTATTTCGCCCTGCATCGGCGGCTCTTCCTGCAGTGCGCGGGGGGCCTGATCCAGAAACTCGCCCTTCATTTCAAGATCACCATTTACCCCGCTGTCAAACAGATCAAGTCCGTACAATATCTTGCCGGCATCACGCGATATAAGCGAGAAAGCCCTGTTGCCTGATGGAGCGGGTTCGAGCCGCAATGCGATGCCCCGTTCCGGGCCATAATTTCCATCTACGGCAAGACGGGTAAAATCCTCTCCATCATAGCTGCCAATGGCGATGACATCATGCAGACGGTTACCCTCGCGCAGCACAACCTGTTTGACACGCGCGTCAATATCATAGGCCAGACCTTTCTCGCTTGGATCTTTGACGCCGCCGGAACTGTGCATCTGCGAAATCGAAGCGGATAGATCGGCGCGCTGGCCTGACATGGAAATAGCATAGGCGCCGCTTTTCATCCGGCGCGCTTCGCCGCTTAAATCATTATCCGGGCCCAGTTTCAGCCGGTCCATCCGGATTATGGCGGGCGGGCCGTGCGGTTCGAACACCAGACGCCCGGCGACATCAATATCTTTCCCGCGAAGCGTGAAATTATCCAGTACGGCGCCTGAAATACTCTCGGCAGGAATGGCGAAATCAAATGAGAGCGTAGCAGGAACCTCCTTTTCCTTGCGCCAGGAAAGCGGTTCTGCAATCAGCGCCGCATGCATCGTGTCGGCAACAACACGGCCGCCTGTAATTTTTACCCCGCGCCCCCAAACTTCCGCCTGAACATCCACAGGCCCGGCGATCAGACCGGCAGTTGGAAATCCAAGCGCCTCCAGCTGATGTTCGTCCGCGTTGATTTTGACGGTAAAATTGCTGGACGGCCCTTCTGCGACGTTAAAGGTTTCGCGCCAGGCCAGTTCTGCGACGGCGTCCATAAAGCGGCCCGATCCCTTGGCCTCCAGCCCTATATTGTTGACCTCAAGCAGCACATCGGCCTGTTCCAGCGCGACGCCATTTATCAGGTCTGGCAGACGCAAATCATCCAGTTCACTGGAAATTTCATATTTGATATCTTCCATGCGCATATTGTTGTTAATCGGCAAGGCAAGCTTTAAGCGGGTCTTTGCGCTGCCGCCAATGGCCGAAGGCACGATGCCAATACGGGAGGGGTAACCAAGCGGCTTGTAATCAATCAGTTCGAGCGTTTTCGCCATGCTGCCATTCAGTGACAGCAGGAGTGTGCCGTCTTTATCCGGCAGATGCGTGTTCGCCAGAATGAACTTTCCTTCCGAGAGTTGCAGATCGTCCAGAATCACCCCCTCTTCCAGCACAAGCTCGAATTGGCGTCCGGTGATCAGCGCTGTGCCGCGCCCCTGCCTGATTGGCGGCATGGGCCGCAGATAATGGCCAGTAATATTGCTGAAGCGTATATCCGCCCGCAGGGCGCCGTCCGTCAGGGGGCCTGCCTTAAATTCTCCCCGCGCAATATTTGCTTCGAATTGCACGGAATCCACGGTTCCGGATTCCATATTTTCCATAAACCAGCCCCGTGACCCTTTGGCGGCAGGCAAGGGCCATAGCCGCTTTACGCTGTCGATGCTGGCATTTTTTATATCGCCGGTGACCCGGACGGCAGGGCTCTCAACCCCATATTCCATTGAACCTTGCAGACTGATTTCAAGCGGACCCTGGCGCAACAGCGCGCGCTCTATCTGTATCATGCCTGCATGCAGGGCATATTCAGCATCTATCTCAAATGAATCGATCTGAACGGGTTCGGATATCAGTCCGGGCACCCCGATTTCACCTGCGGCGGCGCGCAATTTTGCGCGAAGGCCCGATAAGGAGCCATCCCCTGATAATTGCAGGCCGACCAGGCCGCTGACCGGCAGGCGCAGATGCGCCAGCTGGGTAAGCGCTTCAACCTCTTGCGCCAGACGGAAAGGCTCAACCCCGCTGAAGCTGACATCGATCTGACTTGAGCGCGTGGCTTGATCGAAATTTCCCGAAAGTGAAAGCGCCCAGACCTGCTCATCAATTTTTAGTCCGATCGCCGCTTCTCCAACAATGCCTTTCGCAGAGCGCTGAAACGAAAAATTGGCGTTGTTGGCTTCCCACAGATTATCAAATCTCAGGTCTCGATAGACTAATGCGGTATTGAGGATGGCTAAATTTTCCAAAGCCCCCATATTGCCGTCCAGTCCTGGCGCTTCCAGAAGTGCGGCAAATGCGCGTGACAATAAACCGGAAATGTCGCGCGGCGGGGTTGTTTGCAGATCCTCCGGACCCGCGGCAACGCCCAGCCGGAACGATCCGTCCAGCAGCCGCACAATGGTAAGCGAGGCCCCGTTCAGCGCCACTGAGGTTGGCGCTATCCGTCCCAGCAACAGACCGCGCGCGCTAAGTCCCAATTCAAGCTTTGGCGCCTGCGCCACCAGCAGGCCGGAAGTTTCACTGATCGTCACCCCGGTTATGGTAATATCCAGTGAGGGGCGCAGGTCTGTCCAGTCCAGGATGGGATCGTCAAATGCCCAGAGATAGCCAGGCGTGGCGGTTTGCAGCATTTCCTGAAGATAGGGGCCGAGAAATGTTAAGGAAACCGGCCCGCTCGAAAAGCGCCACAAAGCCACCGCCGCCAGCAGCGTAGCGATTGTCAGCGCGGCGCCTATGGCGCGCATCAGGATATGAGTTGAACGGATGAACACAGATTGGCTTTAGGGCTTTCGCAAAATTATTCACACTCCACCCGGATTACTGGCAATATCGCGGCGATGGGCCTTAATGGCGGGTAATCAGGCAGGTATCGAATGCATGGATTTTCATTTCTGGATGCTATCACAGATTCGCACCCGATACCCCAGTCCTTTGATCAGCCGCAGATAGCGGCAAGATTGGCGGATTTGCTTGCTGCCAGCGGGACGATTGACGAGACGTTGCAGCATGCCATGCAGGCGTTGCTGGCGGATGCGCGCGCACACCGTGTGCTGGCAGCGGTTTTTGCCCACAGCCCGTTTCTGAGCCGGCTCATCCTGCGTGGGCCGGATTTTCTCTGCCGGCTGATGCAGATCGGACCGGATCAGTGCATGGATGAAATCAGGGCCGGTGTGCGCGCATTGGGGGAAGGGGGGGTGGATTTCTCCGGACTGGCGCGCCGCTTGCGTATATATCGTGGTCAGGCCGCCTTGGCTATTGCCCTTGCGGATATTGCCGGTATCTGGGATTTGAACGCGGTTACCGGCGCACTTTCCGATTTTGCGGAGACCGCGCTTCAGGGTGCGGTGGACGCATTGCTGCGGATATATGCCGCGCAGGGTGAAATTAATCTGACGGATACAAAATTTCCATCGCATGCGTGCGGCTGGGTGATTATCGCCATGGGAAAGCTTGGCGCGCGCGAACTGAACTATTCCAGCGATATTGATCTGATTGTCCTGTTCGATCCCGAGCGCTCAAACTATTGCGGTAAACGTAATCTGCTGGATTTTCAGATCAGGTTCACCAAGGAACTGGTCAGGCTGTTGCAGGATTTCACCGAGGATGGCTATGTCTTCCGGACAGATTTGCGTCTCCGGCCGGATCCCGGTGCAACCCCGATCGCCATAGCGGTGGAATTTGCCGAGTCCTATTATGAAAGTGCCGGCAAGGGCTGGGAAAGGGCGGCGATGATCAAGGCGCGGCCGGTTGCGGGCGATATTGAACTTGGGCAGAGCTTTCTTAAAAATATCAGCCCGTTTGTGTGGCGTAAAAATCTTGATTTTGCGGCTATCCGGGACGTGTATGAAATGGTGGGGCTTATCCGGTCGCATCATGGGCATGCCGAAATTACCGTGCCGGGATATAATATCAAGCTTGGCGCCGGCGGCATCCGGGAGATTGAATTTTTTGCGCAGACGCATCAGCTCATAGCGGGCGGCAGGGAGCGGAAATTGCGTGATCCAACCACGCTGGGGATTATCGCGCAATTGCGGGAAAAGGGGCAGATCGAAGCTGAAGCTGCGCAAAAATTGCGTGAAGCCTATATTTATTTGCGCACATTGGAGCATCGCCTGCAAATGGTGCAGGATGAGCAGACCCAAACCTTGCCCAAAACGCAGGAGGGCCTGGACCATATAGCCAGCTTTATGGGGTATGCGGAGTTTGCGGCGTTCGATGCGGATATAAGAAGGCATCTTGAATTCGCCGCGCAACAGTTTCAGAAACTGATCGGGCGGGAGGATGCGGGAGAGAACAATCCCGCAGAAGAAATTGCCCTGATCACCTCGCCGGACACGCTGAAGCAAATGGGATTTTCTGATCCTGCCCGCGCCCAGGCGATTATTGAAACCTGGCAAAGCTTCCGTTACCGGGCGTTTCGCACCCAGCGCGCGCGCGAATTGCTGGGGCAGTTAACCCCGAAAATTCTGCATGCCATGGCAAATACGTCCGATGCGGATGGCGCATTGTTGCGATTTGACGATTTTCTTGCCGCCATGCCTGCTGGTGTACAATTACTGTCTCTTTTTAGCGTGCATCCCTGGCTGCTGGAGTTGATTGCAGAAATCATGGGAACGGCGCCGGGCCTGGCCATCATTCTGGGGCGCAGCCCGATCCTTCTGGATGCCGTATTATCTCCGGAATTTCTGGAGACATTTCCAGATGTGGAACAGTTGGCGCATGATCTGGACGATGCGCTCGAACCCGCGCGCGATTTTCAGGATGTGCTGGATATTACGCGCCGCTGGGCGAATGAGCGCAAATTTCAGATAGGCGTTCAGTTGCTGAAAAACCTGATCAGCGGTGATGAGGCCGGACTGGCGCTAAGCCGTTTGGCCGATACACTGCTGCGTGGCCTGTTGCCGCGTGTCGAAGCGGAAATGTTTGCCAGGCATGGCGTTATACCCGGCGTAAAAATGGCTATTATCGCCATGGGCAAACTTGGCGGGAATGAACTTACTTTCACTTCTGATCTTGATCTGGTCTTTATCTACCCCGATACCGCAGAAGTCTCGAATGGTAAAACCCCTCTCAGCGCGGGGCAATATTTCGCCAGGCTCAGTCAGCGGTTGATAAATTCCCTGTCGGCGTTAACGGGTGAGGGCCGCCTGTACGAGGTCGATATGCGGCTGCGCGCCTCCGGAAGCCAGGGGCCTATTGCCATTTCCCTGCAAGCGTTCCGCACCTATCATGAGGAATCCGCGCAGACCTGGGAACATATGGCCTGGACGCGGGCCCGGCTTGTTTGCGCGCCCGATGCCGACGCCGCTGAAATTCACGCAATAATTCGCGGTTTTTTAACCAGACCCCGCGAGCTGAAAAGCCTGGCGCAGGATGTGGCGCTGATGCGTGTGCGCATTGATCATGAACATCACAGCGATAATATCTGGGACTTCAAATATGTCAGGGGCGGCATGATGGATGGCGAATTCATCACGCAATTTCTGTTGCTGCGATACGCGCAGACTGATCCCGGACTGTTACACACCAATACGCTGGCGGCGCTGGCGGCGCTGAAAGAGCGTGGCCATATCCCGGCCGCACAGGCCGAAACACTTGTCACTGCGATGCGGCTGTTTTGCGATCTTCAGCAAATTACCCGTCTTTGCCTGCTGGATCGTGCCGACATGCGGCATGCGCCGCAGCCATTGCGCAATATGATGGCTATCCGGTCGCAGGCCGGTTCGTTTGAACAGCTGGAGACCAGGATAAAACAGGCAGAGGCGGAAATTGCTACGCTTTACCGCCATGTGGTTCTGGCTGCGGCAGGGCTGGACGCAGAACCTGATTTTCCGGCATAGTGGGGTCCGGCAATATTCCTGACAACATCAAAGACAGGCTTCACATGCTTGAAGAAGGCCACAAGGCGCCCGGTTTCAAACTGAAGACCGATGGCGACGGAGAAATCAGCCTGGCGCAGCTAAAGGGAAAAATAGCCGTGATCTATTTTTATCCAAAGGATGACACGCCCGGTTGCACCACTGAAGCCATCGATTTCAGCCGCCTGAAAACCAAATTTGACAAAAGCGGCGCCGTGCTTGTGGGTGTCTCGAAAGACAGTGTCCAAAAACATGACTCCTTCAAGCGCAAGCATGATTTGAAAATATGCCTGGCCTCCGATGTTGAGGGCCAGATGGTTGCCGATTATGGTGTCTGGGTGAAAAAGCTGAATTATGGCCGCGAATATATGGGCATTGAACGCACGACCTTTCTGGTCGATCAAAAAGGCGTAATCCGTAAAATCTGGCGCAAGGTTCGAGTCAAGGACCATGCTGAAAAAGTACTTGAAGCAGTTCAGGCTCTATAACGGACACGCAAAAAGTTATCCACGTT
The DNA here is from genome assembly GCA_049323435.1 of Pseudomonadota bacterium. Lineage (GTDB taxonomy): Bacteria > Pseudomonadota > Alphaproteobacteria > UBA11222 > UBA11222 > UBA11222. The sequence continues at coordinate 202,937 of JBMOMX010000012.1, read as the reverse complement.
ATCCACATTATTATTTGCAGCTTAGTTTCATCTTTAACCGATATGTAATTGATTAGACATAGCACCGGCCGAAGAAGAACCGTACTGATGTCAAACTAAATATAGACATTGCAAGTCTATCAGGGTTGAATGAGATTCTGGCTGCGGGAATCGCCAGCGAGTTATTGGTAATTTAGAAGAGGGGGCTGAATGTTAAACGGGATCGTGAAGATCGCCGCTAACCAGTGGGGCCAGCTGTTTCCGGAACGCCAAATTTATCTGCGCAGTAATGGGCGGGTCCGTTATGTAACTTTGTCTCCTTTACGGCAATTTACTTTCGGCACGGTGTTATTTCTGATCTTGGGATTGATTTTTTTTACGTCCATAAACAGCAGTCTGCAATGGCAGGCGCTTTCTGACCGCGAAACCCGGCTGAGCGAACTACAGGCGGACTATGAGCGGCTGTCAAAGGAACTTATTGAGACACAATTGCGTTTCGCCGCTATGGCTCAATCAGAAATAAAATCTGATCAGCCACCGGTTCCGCTTCCTGCCATAAATCATACTGCCGGTAATAATTTCACGCCCGGAAATGAAACCGCTGCAACCGATGAAAAACCTGCGGGCGTTCCGGGTGTGTTACCGCGGCCCCGCCCTGAGGCACGGCTTGCTGATGCCGGTGCTGCACCCGCTGATATTCTGCCGCGCGCGCGTCCTCACAGACCCGCATTCAGCCTGCCCGCGGCAATGACCGCGCTGGAAAGCAAAGCCCTTGAGGGCAAAGCCTATGACCAGCGCCCTTCTTTTGGATCAGGGCTAACGGACGGCAGGAATTTCAATCCGCCACCGCCCGAGAATGATGTCGTTGCCTTTCTTGCGTCCGATGCCAGCACGGCCATTCCGGCGCTGGAAAAACTAATCAATCTTACCGGGCTGGATGCCGACACCATGTTGCGCCGTCAAAATACCGCAACGGGTGCGGATGGCCATGCGGAAGGCGGGCCGCTGTTGAAGGCGCCCCCATCCATGCAAGGCAAGCTGTTACGCAGAAATATGCCGGATCAGCTCGGCCAGATGTCAACCCGCAAGGGCAGGCTGGAAATGTTACGCGAAGCTTTGTTCAGCCTGCCTTTGGCTCTGCCAGTAGATAAATACTATGTCTCCAGCGGATTTGGATATCGCCGGGATCCCTTTACCCGGGACAGGGCCTTTCATTCCGGCATGGATATGGTTAGCGCGCATGGCGAACCCGTAAAGTCCAGTGCACCAGGCACAGTAATTTTTGCCGGACGCAACGGCCCCTATGGCAATATGGTTGAGATTGATCATGGCCGCGGTGTCAAAAGCCGCTATGGCCATCTGAGCAAGATCAACGTGGCGCGCGGGCAAAAGATTGGTCTGCGAGAGCTGATCGGTCTGGTTGGTAATACCGGACGCAGCGGTACGGCGCATCTGCATTTCGAGGTCTGGTTTGACGGCAAGGCGCGCGATCCGCGCAACTTCTTGAAGGCTGGCGAAAATGTTTTTCAAAGGCAGGGATAAAAATCAGAATGGCCAGCAAGCCGGCCGCCGTCAGGGGCGCGATCCGGTCTCATTGATCAGTGCGGATCTGCTGGTTACCGGCAATCTGGTTTCTCCCGGTGATTTGCAGGTGGATGGCACAGTCGAGGGCGACATTCATTGCCAATCCCTCACCATAGGTCTGACCGCAACCGTCACTGGGAATATCACCGCAGCCGATGTATTGATCCGGGGGACCCATAACGGGTCTATCGAGGCACGCTCCGTCACCCTGAGTAAATCGGCAAGGGTCATCGGCGATATCACACATGAAACGATAGCCATCGAGGCAGGCGCCGTTCTTGAAGGCCACCTGACCGGAAGAAACCGGGCGCTTGGCGCCGCGATGGAGGCCTTTCCAGGCAGCACAGCCGCTGCGCCTGGCGCTCTGACCAGCGGAATGAATGCGTAGCAGGCAAGAATCGCGGAAAATTATTTCCGGTGCGGTGCAAATGCGTGACGTGTTTTCTCTGCATGCATTTCAGTCATAGCCCGGCACGGGCGCGAACCTCCGGTTATTTCGCTCAACAGTCAGTTGCGTATATTGGGGCATATATCATTGCTGTCTCTGCATTCTTACCAGGACTCGCTTCGGGGGCATGGAAAGGTGTCATTGCCAAGAATGCGTCTATGACACTATCATGAGGCAATTCAGGCGGCACTTACTTACCTCAAGAAAAATCAACGCCTAAGGGGAGGACGCCATGACTGCCATGCAATTAGAGGTTTGCGCCGAGGGCTTCGCATTTCTGGAAGGGCCGCGCTGGCGTGACGGCAAATTATGGGTGTCGGATGTATTCGGCAAAGCCATCTATACGGTGACCCCGGACGGGACACGGACCAAAATTCTGGACGTGCCATCGGGGCCATCGGGGCTTGGCTTCCTGCCCGATAAAACGCCGGTATTCGCCTCCATGTCCGACCGCTGCCTGTATAAAATCATCAACGGTAAAATGGTGCTGCACGCCGATATCTCGAAACTGGTGAACAGCGACATCAACGATATGGTGATCGACGCCAAGGGTAACGCCTATGTCGGCAATATGGGTTACAATATGTTTGGCGGCGAGGAGATGAAGCTGACCAATATGATTTTGGTGACGCCGGACGGCAAGGCGCGTGAGGTTGCAAACGGTCTGGCGTTTCCCAACGGCCCTGTGATCACCCCGGACGGCAAAACCCTGATCCTTGCTGAATCCATGGGGTGCAGGCTGACCGCGTTCGATATACTGGCCGATGGTTCCCTGCAAAACCGCCGCGTGTTCGCCGATCTGGACGGTGCCGAGCCGGACGGTATCTGTCTGGACGCCGCGGGCGCGGTCTGGCTGGCGGCGATCAACCGGCGCGGCTTTTTGCGGGTGAAAGAGGGCGGCGAGGTGACACACAAGATAGAAACCGGAAAGCGCATGGCGATTGCCTGCACGCTGGGCGGGGCCGATGGCCGCACCTTTTATGGCCTGACATTCGAAGGCGCGTTCAAGGATATTTCCAAAGGCGGCCTGAACTCCCGCATCGAAACGGTCCGGGTGGATATTGGCGCCTCGGGATCACCATGATGGGGGAATATACGCTATGAGCTATCCGCTGCAAATTGCCGAGCGCGGCGAACTGCTCGCCCGGGCGGAATCACTGCGCGCAATCATCGAAGGTGACGCTGAGAAAAGCGAAGCCGATCGCACCCTGGCGATGAGTTCGGTCAATGCGCTGTATGATAGCGGCATATTGAATATATGTGTGCCGCGCGAACTGGGCGGGCTAGGGGCCGATCCTGTGACCCAGACCGAGGTCTATGAAGCGATCAGCGAGATGAACGGCGCTGCGGGCTGGTGCCTGGTCATCGGCGCAACATCGGTTGGCATGCTGGGCGGGTCACTGGGAGATCGCGCGCTGGAAACAGTTTTCCGCAATGGGCGCATTCCGCGCGCATCGGGAACCGTGGCGCCTTCTGGTCTGGCTGAGCGGGTCGAAGGCGGCTATCGTGTCACCGGACGCTGGGCGTTTGGCAGCGCCATTCATCATGCTGACTGGGTAATGAGCGGTGCGTTAATCGCCAAAGACGGCGTGCCTGTCCGCTCCGCCAATGGCGCGCCGCAGATCATCTCGGTCTGCGTGCCGGTCAAGGATGTGATCATCGAAGACAACTGGTTTTCCAGCGGTCTGAAAGGTACCGGAAGCTCGCATTACCGGATGGAAAATGTGTTTGTTTCCGATGATTTTCTGTTGGGTGCAAAACGCCCGCCCCGTGGCGGGTTTCTGTTTCAACTGCCTACTTTCGGTATTGTGGCCGCCTGTCATGCCGGGGTCGCCCTGGGCGTGGCCAAGCGCGCCATGCTGGAAATCACCGCGATGGCAACAAATAAAAAACGCACAATCACGGGTGTAAAGCTTGCCGATCGCGGCGCCTTCCATAAGGAGCTGGGCCTCATGTCCTGCCGGCTGGCCGGCGCGCGGCTATACTCACTGGATATATTGAACCGGATGTGGGAGGCGGCGAACAAAAAGGAACGCCTCTCGCTGACCGAGTGGGGCGAGTGCCGTGCGGCGATGACTTATGTGACAGATGTCGCAGCGGAGGTAACCAGCTTTTGCTATCGCTATGGCGGGGGTGCCGCGCTGTATCAGTCGCATCCGCTGCAACGCTGCCTGCGTGATATTTACACTGCCACGCAGCATGGGGTGATCAGCGATGAAAATTATGAAAATCTGGGCCTGGCCTTGATTGGAAAAGGAAAATGGGATCCCATGATCGGGGGCCCGCCCAGGGAATAGCTCGCCGATGCAGCAGGGCCTGCCTGGTTAATGAGGGGCTTTTCGTGTGTTGATTTTGCCACTTGACATATCAGAACAAAACATGAACTATTGCGGTAATAACCGCTGGTTTGTTGAAGGGGAGCGGGTTTGACTTGCGTGTTCCGGCTTAACTGGCGCACCATCCTGCATCGCCTGGGCCATGCAGGACAGGGCCGCGCAGGACGAAGTCGCATATAATCAGTTTCCGGGAGGTCAGGATGACGCGGGTTTTGGAAGGAATAAGGGTTCTGGATTTTGGGCGTTATATTGCGGGGCCGTTTTGTTCGGCATTGCTGGGTGATCTGGGGGCGGATGTTATCCGGATTGAACGCCCTGGCGGCGGTGAAGACCGGCCTGTTTCGCCGGTGGGCAGTGACAAGACCGGCGCCGGGTTTTTGCAGGTTAATCGCAACAAGCGCTCGTTGACCCTGAACCCGACCTCGCCGGAGGGGCGCGAGATTGTTAAAAAGCTTGTCGCAACCGCGGATGTGGTGGTGGCGAATATTCCGCCCCAGGCGCTGGCGGCGATGGGGCTTGATCTGGATAGCCTGCATGCGATCAATCCGCGGGTGGTTCTGACCACCGGCTCGGCATTCGGCCGCGGCGGCCCGTATAGCGACCGGCTGGGCTTTGACGGAATTGGCCAGGTGATGTCGGGCAATACCTATATGTCAGGCACGCCTGATGGGGGGCCGCACCGCAGTATTTTTCCCTATGTGGATTTTGGTACCGCCACCAATTTGGCCTTCGGCACGCTGGCCGCACTGATGGCGCGCGAAAAAACCGGCCGGGGGCAGATGGTTGAGGGATCGCTGTTGCGCACCGCGCTAACCGTTTCGAATACCTGCCTGATTGAAGAAGATCAATTGGGACTTGGGCGTAAGCCGCAAGGCAATCGCGGCTTTAATGCCGCGCCGTCGGATATTTTCAAAACCCGGGATGGCTGGGTTCTGGCGCAGGTAGTCAGCAATAATCTGTTCAAACGCTGGGCCACATTGATGGGCGAGGAAATGTGGGTGACTGATGCGCGTTTCAAGGACGACGAATCGCGCGCCGCCAATGGGCATATAATCAGTGAACGGATGAATAAATGGACGGCCAATTACACCAGCGCCGAGGCGCTGATTCTGCTGGCCGAGGCGAAAATTCCGGCGGGGGAGGTATTAAGCCCGGCCCAGGCGCTGCAAGACCCGCATATTCAGACCATGTTTGTTGAACAGGCATATCCGACCGTGAAAAAGCCTGCAAAACTGGTTGGACCGCCCGCTTTATTGTCGGACACGCCCGCAGATTATTTCTTGCGCGCGCCGGTTTCGGGCGAACATACAGATGAAATTCTGCAAAGCATCGGCTACACTCAGGAAGAAATCGCGCAGTTACGTGAAAAGAACATTGTCTGAGCGTACTGGACACAGGATCAACAGGGGATAGGTTATGGCAGGCAGTGTAAACAAAGTGATTTTGGTTGGCAATCTGGGCAAAGACCCGGTCATCCGCCGCACCCAGGACGGAAAGCCGGTTGCGAGCTTCAGCATCGCCACCTCGGACAGCTGGAAGGATAAGAACACCGGGGAAAGACGCGAAAAAACCGAATGGCACAATATTGTGGTGTTTAACGAGGGCCTGTGCCGGGTCATTGAGCAATATGTGAAAAAAGGCTCCAAACTTTATATTGAAGGCCAGTTGCAAACCCGCAAATGGCAGGACCAGAACGGCCAGGATCGCTATACAACCGAAGTGGTGTTACAGGGATTTAACGGGGTTCTGACCATGCTGGATTCTGCGGGCGGCGGAGCTGCGCGCGGGCAGATTGGCGGCGCACAGGGCGGCGGCTTTTCAGGCGATAGCGGGCGCGGTGAGTATGAAGATATGGGCGCCGGCGCCGATTTTGGCGATTTCGACGACAAGGTGCCGTTCTAGCAGTCTCAACGATTTCGGCTGTTGCGGCAGCTTTTTGTCCACATTGCGCACCTGCCGGCGTCAGCCGCCAAACTGTAAGTACAGGTGCAAGGGGAAACCGGTTTGCTGTATTTCGCTTGTGCTTGCGCGCATTATTTTGCCCGCGCCGCGCGCCGCCGCATGAGTTTGAATATGCCCTGGGCGCGCAGAAGCGGCCGGGTTCCCACATGGGCTTCGGCCTCCACAAAGGCGAGGCTGCGGGTCAATCTGGTGACACGCCCCTTACCGGTGATCCAGTCTCCGGGACGGGCGATGGACAAGAAATCCGTGGTCAGGCGCACTGTCAGTGCGGTTGCTTGCGCGCTGTTCGCCACGGTCAGCCCCATCAGCGCATCAATGAAAGTCACCATCATGCCGCCATGGATGATGCGTGCTGCGTTGCAGTGTATGGTCTTGCCCCGGAATGCCCGCCAGCACACGCCATCCGCATCAATTTTTTGATACATTATCCCATGCGGGCCCGTAAACGGGCTGCTGCTGATATACGGATCCCAGCCGGGGGGGCAGTCCGGGTCTTCTTCGTTCAAAAGGCTCATTGTGTCACATAAAAAATTGGATGAATGATTTTGTCTCCGGCGCTTATTCCCAGGCGGGCGCTGGTGCCGCCGTTCAACTCAAGCACAGCACGCACGGGCCCGGATGAATCGATCTGGGTTAAAGATCCCGGCACGGTGCGTTCGGCAATATTGACGATGACCCCATCGGCCGAAATGAACAGCATGTCGAGAGGAATAAGTGTGTCCTTCATCCACATGCTCACCGGTGCGGTTTTCAAAAAATCAAACAGCATACCCGCATCCGCCGCCAGTTCGCGCCGGTGCATGAGTCCGCTGGCCCGGCTTTGCGGCGTGTCCGCCAGTTCAACGGTAAAGCTGAAGCTGCCTTTGCTGGTGCTGATGGCAAGCGGCGTGTCAGATCCGGCGGATGCCGAAACAGATATCAGCACAAACCAAATAGCGAGAACGGCGTGGCGCATTCCGTCTGATACTGAATTGTGAGTGTCAGGTAAAGCCGTAAGAAAAAATCAGGCCCGCTCCGTCCTATGCAGGCGGTCCGGTTCTGGCTGTTTTTGCACAGGCAGCGGCGGAGGCCGGTTTTATTTCCGCCACCATGGCGCCTTTTGGCCCCTGGCCAATGCGCACTTGAACGGCCAGGCCCGGTTCGACAAATTCCATGCCATTCCGGCGTAAAGTTTCCATATGCAGAAATATGTCCAATGCGGGCAAGCCCACGGTAACAAAGCCATAGCCCCGCACCCGATTAAACCATTTCACGGTGGCCGCCTGAAAATCAGTAATCTGCTTAAGTTCAGGGGGTTCTGCTGTGCTGCGCGGTATGCGCGTATGGGCATCGCTCAGCGCTGAACTGTTATCGACGGCCAGCACCCGGACGGCCTGCAACCCTTTGGGATAATGGGAAATTTCGCAACAAATTGTCGCACCCTGATAGGCGGTTTCAAAACCGGCGCCCTGTAAACAGGAATGATGCAATAATATATCGTTGCCGCCCCCGTCCGGAACGATGAATCCGTAGCCCTTGGCCGGATCATACCATTTAACTGTTCCAGTTATTGCGATCGGGGCGGGAGCTTTATCTTCAGAGCCAACATTATTCATTTTACTAACTAGGTTCCATTGGTAGAATTAAATACCTCCGTCACAAAATGTTAACATGAAAGTCAGTAATGGCAAATTTGCTGCAAGCGCACCAAAAGTTACTTTTGGAACCATTTTTCGGTTATGCTGCTACACCGGCGCTAGCGGCGGCTGCCGGAAACTATGCGTGAGGAATGATGGCGGAAGTGATGCGCAACCTTGCTTTTGCCCTGGCGCTGTTTTTATTCTGGATTGTACTGTCCTGGCATTTTAGCTGGATTTTTTTGTCATTGGGCCTTGTTTCCTGCCTGTTTGTCTTATGGCTGACGGCACGCATGCAAATGGGCGGGGATGATGGCGCACCGGTTCTGGCGGTTATGCGTCTGATAAAATATTCAGCCTGGCTGCTTAAGGAAATTGCCGTCAGCAACATCAAGGTGGCCCGGATTATTCTCGACCCTGCATTGCCGGTCAGGCCAGTTTTATTTTATGCGCCATCGGCCCAGAAAACCCCTCTGGGCACATTTATTTTCGCCAACAGCATAACCCTGACGCCCGGCACAATCTCCGTAGATATTTCCGATTCCAATGACCGGATCCTGGTTCATGCACTGCATGAAGATTTAAGCTGGGGTCCGCAGGGTTGTGAAATGGACACGCGCCTTGCCGCGGCTGGTCTGTGAGCATGTTTATCTTTGCCGCCGGGGCTCTGATTGTCACTATGGCCATAACCCTGGTCCGCCTGTATCTGGGGCCTGGCATGTATGACAGGGTCATGTCGGCCAATATGTTTGGCACCAAAATGGTGCTGATGATTGCTGTTCTGGGTTTTTTGACGGGCCGCCCGGATTTTCTGGATATTGCGCTGGCCTATGCCCTGATCAATTTTATCAGTACGATCGCCATACTGAAATTTTTCCGCTATTGGTCAGTTCACCATCGCACTGTGCAACAGCCGGATACGTCCGCCAATGGGGTACAATAAGATGGATTTACTGCTGCAGGCTGCCAGCTGGGCTCTGATTGTAACGGGTTGCATATTTTTGCTGATTGGCGCCATTGGCATCCTGCGCATGCCGGATTTTTATACCCGCCTGCATGCGGCAGGCATGACGGATTCTTTCGGGGCAGGGCTCTTGCTGGGCGGCTTGCTGCTGCATTCCGGGTTAAGCCTGACGGGGGGGCGGCTGCTGCTGCTTGTATTATTCCTTCTTATCACCTCGCCCATAGCAGCGCATGCATTGATCAACGCTGCTTATGTGTCGAACCTCAGGATGACACCAATAGAGGACCGCACACAGCCAGAGCATAAGGGGGAAGTGTCATAGAACATATTGTTAATATCACACTTTTTGCATTTTTGCTGATCACGGCGATTATGATCATCCGTGAACGTAATTTGTTTTCCGTGATAATGTTAAGCAGTGTTTTCAGCCTGTTGAGCGCGGGCCTGTTTGTCACCATGGACGCGGTCGATGTCGCCTTTACCGAAGCCGCTGTGGGCGCGGGGATATCCACTGTTCTGTTTCTTGCCGCGCTGGCGTTAACCGGAAATATTGAAAAACCCGCACCGCGCCGCCCCTATATTCCGCTTATGGTCATGACGGGTCTGGCATCCATTCTGATTTATGGCACCATGGATTTGCCGCCATTCGGGAAAGCGGATGCGCCGGTCCATATGCATGTCGCGCCGGACTATATTTCGGGAACTGCAACCCGGATCGGCATTCCCAATGTGGTCAGCGCTGTTCTGGCCAGCTATCGCGGATTTGACACGCTAGGTGAAACAGGCGTGATTTTCACTGCCGGGATAGGTGTCATCCTGTTATTGCGGGGCAGGCTGGCGTCTCGAAATGCGCGCAGCCGTGAAATAAAATGAAACACCATCTCATACTTCGTATAGGCGCAAAATGGCTGATCCCGTTCATTATGCTGTTCGCCTTATATGTGCAGTTTCATGGTGATTACGGGCCGGGTGGCGGGTTTCAGGCGGGGGTGCTTTTTGCCGCCGCGCTTATTCTCTATGCGCTGGTATTTGGCCTGGCTGAACTCAACCGGGTAGCGCCGCCAAAGCATGTGCTGAAACTCATGGCTATTGGCTGGCTGATTTATATCGGCACAGGATTTGCGGGCGCCGGCCTGGGCGGAAAATATCTGGATTATGATGTGTTGCTGAATGATCCTGTCAGCGGCCAGCATCTAGGTATTTTTCTGGTGGAACTGGGTGTGGGAATCACCGTGGCGTCGGTCATGCTTGCCATATATCAGTGTTTTGCCGCGCATCAACTGCGTGAATTAGCGGATGACGAATGGTGAATTTTTTTAATCAGTTTCTTTCCCACTATCCCTATTGGGCGGTCATGCTTTTGATGAGCGCCGGACTTTATATTGTTGTATCGCGGGGCAATCTGATCAAAAAAATCATCGGCCTGAATCTGTTTCAGGTTTCCGTTTTCATGCTTTACATCAGCATGGGCAAAATAACCGGCGGAACTGCACCGATACTGACCGGCAAGACCGAAATTTATTCCAATCCACTGCCGCATGTTTTGATCCTGACGGCTATTGTGGTGGGTATCGCCACCACCGCCATTGGCCTGGCGCTGGCCATTCGCATTAACGATGCCTATGGCTCTATCGAAGAGGGTGAAATCCTCGCACAGGAGCGCGCCCTGGAGATGCAGGATGCGCGCAGCTCATGATGGGCGGGCATTTACTTGTTCTGCTCATCATGGCGCCGCTTGCGGCTGCGCCACTCTGCGTTTTATTCAACCGGCCAGTCCTGTCCTGGGGCATTGCGGCCTTTGCTTCACTTTTCGCGTTCGCCGCATCGCTGGTTTTATATGCACAGATTAAATCTGCCGGCGTTATCTCCTATCATTTAGGAGATTGGGCGCCGCCACTGGGCATTGAATTGCGTCTGGACGCGGCAAACAGTTTTGTAATTGTTATCATTTCTGCAATTGGTTTTTTGTGCACACTGTTCGCGTTGAAATCTGTGGCGCGGGAAATTTCGCGGGAAGATCAGCCGCTGTTTTATGCCATGCTGATGCTATGTTTTTCCGGCCTTCTGGGCGTGACGGTCACGGGTGACGCCTTTAATCTTTTTGTATTTCTGGAAATCTGTTCGCTTTCATCCTATGTGCTGGTCGCCATGGGGGCGAAGCAGGACAGGCGTGCCCTGACGGCGGCGTTTACCTATCTGCTGTTTGGCACCATAGGCGCGACCTTTTATGTGATCGGGCTTGGCCTGATCTATGCCCTTACCGGCACATTGAATATGATGGACATGGCGGCGCGGATCGCCGGTCTTGGCCATAGCAGCACTTTGCAGGTTGGCTTTGGCTTTATTATCATCGGTCTGGGATTGAAGCTTGCCATTTTTCCGCTGCATCAGTGGCTGCCCAATGTCTATGGCTATGCGCCATCTGTCGTCAGCGCCTTTCTTGCAGGCACCGCCACGAAAGCCGCCGCTTATGTCAGCCTAAGATTTATATACACTATATTTGGACCGGTTTTTCATTTCGAAACACAGACATTGCAATATCTGTTTCTGCCGCTGGGACTGGCCGCGATTTTTATCGCTTCCATCGTGGCCATATTTCAGACCAATATTAAACGGCTGCTTGCCTATTCCAGCATTGCCCAGACAGGTTATATCCTGATGGGGGTAAGTTTTGCCAATCTGAGCGGCTTGATGGCGGCGCTTCTGCATATTTTCAACCATGCCATTATGAAATCAGGCCTGTTCCTTGCCGTGGCCTGTGTCATTTACCGTATGGGGGACTGTTCGATTGCATCATTTCGCGGTCTGGGCCGGGCCATGCCGTGGACCATGGCGGCGTTCGTCATAGGCGGGCTGAGCCTAACCGGCATACCGGCGACGGTGGGATTTACCAGCAAATGGTATCTTGTTCTGGCCGCGCTGGATCGGGGCTGGTGGCCTGCCGCATTTGCAATTATCGCCGGCTCGCTTCTGGCGCTGTTTTATTTTGGCCGCGTTATTGAAGCCGCTTATTTTCAGCAAGCGCCTGAAGGGGGCACAGTGCGCGAGGCGCCGATGGGCATGTTGCTGCCCTTATGGGCTCTGACAATCGCTTCGGTATATTTTGGAATTGATTCCGAAACCACGGTTGCCGGCGCGCGCGCCGCGGCCGAAGCCCTGTTTTTGAATACAACTGCACTTTCTTCCGCGCAGGCCGGTCCGTGATGGAGGATTATTTTCCCGGCTTCTTCCTTGCGCTGTCACTATTGACACCCGTGCTTGGCGCGCTGCTGATCGGGGCCGCACACAGCGCTCCCAATCTGCGCGAGGCGATAAGTCTGTCCACCGGCGTGATCCTGTCCGGTTGCGTGCTGTTTCTGCTGATCGACTATCTTGCCGGCGGTACGGCGCGGCTGGAAGGTGTGGAGATCGTGCAGGGATTGCCTATCCTGTTTGCGGTTGAACCGCTGGGGCTGGTCTTTGCGATGCTGGCGTCACTTTTGTGGATAGCCATCACCGTCTATTCCATTGGTTATATGCGCAGTTTAAATGAGGTGCATCAAACCCGTTACTACATCTGTTTCGCGCTGGCGATGGCGAGCACCATAGGCGTGGCTTTTGCAGGCAATCTGATCACATTGTTCCTGTTTTATGAAATGCTGACACTTGCGACCTATCCGCTTGTCGTGCATCACGAAACGCAAGAGGCAAAGCGCGGGGGGCGTATCTATCTTGGCATGCTGCTTGGCACGTCAATGCTGCTATTTTTACCAGCGATCATCTGGACTTGGTCAGTGACCGGAACGCTTGAGTTCAGCAAAGGCGGGATTCTGGCGGGAAAAATCGAAGCGCCCTATGCGGCGATTTTATTTGCGCTTTTTCTATTCGGCATCGGCAAGGCGGCTCTGATGCCATTTCATCGCTGGCTGCCTGCGGCAATGGTTGCGCCAACGCCTGTCAGCGCCTTTTTACATGCCGTGGCCGTTGTAAAAGCGGGCGTCTTCACGGTCCTGAAGGTGGGCATCTATATTTTTGGCGTCGCGTTTCTTGCCGAAATAAATGCGGCAGAGGCGATGATGTGGGCCGCCGCGTTTAGCCTGATTGCGGCGTCCATGATTGCGCTTCGAAAAGACGATTTGAAGGCGCGGCTGGCTTATTCCACCGTGGCGCAACTGGCCTATGTGACCCTGGGCGTAGCATTGGCCTCGGTGATGGGGATGGCTGGCGGGGTGATGCAACTTGTAGCGCATGCGCTTGGCAAGATTACGCTGTTCATGTGCGCGGGAGCCATTTATGCCGCCAGTGGCAAAAAAAATATCAGCCAGATGGCTGGTCTGGGCCGGGTTATGCCCTTTACATTCGCCGCATTTTTGCTTGGCGCGCTCAGTATCATAGGTATTCCGCCAACTGGCGGGGCATGGAGTAAATGGTTTCTCATGATGGGGGCCGCGGACACCGGACAGTATGTGATGATCAGTGTATGGATGCTCTCATCGCTTCTGAGCATCGCTTATCTGATACCCATTGTTGCGCGAGGCTTCTTTCTGCCGCTGTACGAAGAAGCGGACCGCCCGCAACCGCAGGGGCGGGAGATTTCTGTTATAAAACTGTCGCGCATGCGCGAGGCGCCGATATGGTGTGTTTTGCCGGCTTGTTGTACCGCCGTCCTGTCCGTGCTGATTTATTTTGCGGGGCCTGCGATTGCCGGGTTTATCCTGCCGGTTTTAGGGCCATAGGAACAGATATGGGAAATTCAGAGATACACAAGAACTCGTACAAGAGCCCGGGGGCGCCGGAGCGGTGGCTGGACAGGCCGGAAAATATAAACCGGATCGTTTATGCCCTGTATCTATTGTGCGCAATATTCGTACTGCTTGACTCGATCCTGCCACGCCATAGTGTTTTTTTCTTTGAGGCCTGGTTCGGCTTTTACGCCTGGTTCGGCTTTATTGGCTGTGTGGGGTTGGTCCTGGGCGCCAAGCTGTTACGCCGGATTTTGATACGCCCGGAGGACTATTATGATTGATGGTTTGACACCGGCGGTAATTTTTTTCCTGGGCGCAATGTTGGTCCCTTTTTTACGCGCATGGCCGCGCAAGCTATTGCTGCTGATCACGCCGCTGCTCGGACTGTGGCATTTGTTTGGTGTTAATCCCGAAAATACAGGCGCCATCGAATTTCTGGACTATCAGATACTTACTGTGCGTATTGACGCGCTTAGCCTGGTGTTCGCCGTAATTTTTCATATCGCCGCCTTTGTTGTTGCGCTCTATTCATTGCATGTGCGTGATACCATACAGCATATGGCCATGCTGGTCACGGCAGGGGCCGCAATCGGCGCCACACTGGCGGGGGATCTGATTACCCTGTTTGTATTTTGGGAAATCACCGCCATCGCTTCGGTGTTTTTTATCTGGGCGCGGCGTACGGAACGGTCCTTTGCAGCAGGCATGCGGTATTTGCTGATTCAGATGGGCTCCGGCCTGTTATTGCTGTTTGGCGCGGTTCTTCTTGCGCGCGAAACCGGTTCGATAGAATTTTCGCAGATGCAACTGGGCAGTATCGCCACCTGGGCGATCTTTCTTGGCTTTGGGATTAAATGCGCTTTTCCCTTGCTGCATAACTGGTTGCAGGACGCCTATCCCGAGGCCACCGTGACGGGCACAGTTGTACTTGGCAGTTTTACGACCAAGCTGGCGATTTACGCATTGGCGCGCGGTTTTGCCGGAGAAAGCCTGCTGATTCCTATCGGCGCGCTGATGACGGCATTTCCGATTTTTTATGCCGTCATTGAAAATGATCTGCGCCGGGTGCTGGCCTATAGCCTGAATAATCAATTGGGTTTCATGGTGGTGGGTATAGGCCTGGGCACGGAGATGGCGATCAATGGTGCGGTTGCCCATGCGGTCAACAATATCCTGTTCAAGGGCTTGCTGTTTATGAGCATGGGTGCGGTGTTGCTCCGCACCGGGACTGCAAAAGGTTCCGAGCTTGGGGGGCTGTATAAAAGCATGCCCTGGACCGCCGGATTCTGTTTGGTGGGGGCGGCGTCGATTTCCGCATTTCCGCTGTTTGCGGGCTTTGTTTCAAAGGGCATGATACTGGCCGCCGCCGCCGGGGAGGGGCATTGGTTCGTGTGGCTGGTTCTGTTATTCGCATCGGCCGGCGTGTTTCACCATTCCGGCATTAAAATTCCCTATTTCGCTTTTTTCGCCCATGACAGCGGCATCCGCTGCCGCGAGGCGCCGCTGAACATGCTGGCGGCAATGGGGCTTATAGCGGGCCTGTGTATTCTGATCGGGATATATCCATCTGTGCTGTATGGCATGCTGCCTTATGCGGTGACATATATTCCGTATACGGTGGATCATGTTGTGGCGCAGATGCAATTGCTTCTGTTTTCCGCGCTGGCCTTTACTTTGTTGATGCGCACAGGTGTATATCCACCGGAATTGCGCTCAACCAATCTGGATACAGATTGGCTGTACCGGCGGCTTGCGCCGCGCAGCGCCGCAGTTTTCGGGCGCTGGAGGGATGTTCTTGCCGCCAGCATTAGCCATGCCGGGAATGCAATGATGCGGCAGATGATGCAGCTGGTTTTCCGGCTGCACGGGCCGCAGGGCGTTTTGGCGCGGACATCGCCCATTGGCGCCGCCCTGTTATGGGTCGCGGCGCTTTTGACCGCGACGCTTTTTTTGTATGATCTATGACGCAACTTCTGTTTACTATGCCAAATGAAAGGTAGAGCAATCCCCAATGGAAATGTCCGGAGAGTTTCGTATTCCAGCCCCCAGGGAAAAAGTGTGGGCCGCACTGAACGACCCTGAAATTTTAAAACAAAGTGTGCCCGGGTGTCAGTCCATAACCAGATTGAGTGACACCGAAATGGAAGGGGCGGTTACCGCTTCGGTCGGGCCGGTCAAGGCGACTTTTACGGGCTCGGTGATCTTGTCGGAGATTAATCCGCCAAACAGCTATACATTGACCGGGCAGGGGAAAGGTGGCCCCGCAGGCTTTGCCAAGGGCGTGGCAAAGGTGGCGCTGACCGAGGAAGGCGGCTTTACCGTGCTGCGTTATAGCGTGCAGGCCAGTGTCGGCGGCAAGCTGGCGCAGATCGGGCAGCGTCTTATCGATGGTACCGCCAAAAAATTATCGGAAGAATTTTTCGGGAATTTCAGCGCCATTCTGGGCGGTGTTGCGGCGGAACCGGCTGCGCAACAGCCGTCTGCGTCCGCGGGATTAAAACCGGTTATATGGATCTTTGGGTTGATCCTGATAATGGCAGTCATAACATTGATGTTTGTTCTATAGCCCAGATCGTTTTAGAGTAACACGAAACACGCAAGGGAGAGCGGCGCATGACTGTTGTGGCAATGCAGGTAAATGGCAAGCAGGTTTCGGCCGATGTCGAGACACGCACCCTTCTGGTGCATTATCTTCGTGAAAATTTGCTGCTTACCGGCACCCATGTCGGGTGCGACACCAGCCAGTGCGGGGCCTGCGTGGTGCATGTTGACGGCAAGGCGGTCAAAAGCTGCACCATATTGGCCGTGCAGGCGGCGGGCGCTGAGGTGCGTACCATCGAGGGGCTGGCCGATGGCGACAGGCTGCACCCGGTGCAGGCGGCGTTCAAAGAACATCACGGGCTGCAATGCGGTTTTTGCACACCGGGCATGATCATGACGGCGGTCGATATGCTGCGCCGCATCCCAAAGCCCGATGAAACGACCATCCGCCACGAACTGGAAGGCAATTTCTGCCGTTGCACCGGCTACCATAATATCGTCAAGGCTATCAAGGCCGCCTCGGAAGTCATTTAATCCGCTTGAGGAGCATGCGTCATGAACGCTATCAATGCCAAAAAAGCTACCGGGATTGGCGCCGCCGTGCCGCGCAAGGAAGATTTCCGTTTTATTACGGGCAATGGTCACTACACGGATGATATCAACCGCCAGGGCCAGGCCTATGCCTGTTTTGTCCGCTCTCCGCATGCCCATGCAACAATAGATGAAATTGATTATGCCAGTGCGCTGGCCATGCCGGGCGTTCTTTGCATACTTACCGGCAAGGATGTTGCCGCCGACGGGCTGGGCGGTTTGATCTGCGGCTGGCTGGTGCATTCCAAGGATGGCAGCCCGATGAAAACCGGGGCGCATCCGGTGCTGGCGCTCAGCCATGTGCGCTATGTCGGCCATCAGGTCGCTGTGGTCATCGCCCAAACCGCGGCACAGGCCAGGGATGCGGCGGAACAGATCAATGTCACTTATGGCGAACTGGCCTCGGTGACCTCGGTTGCGGATGCGCAGGCACCTGATGCGCCTCAGGTGCATGCCGAAGCGCCGCGCAATACCAGTTTCGAATGGGAACTGGGCGACAAAGCGGCAACCGAAGCGGCCTTTAAAAACGCTGCAAAAATTGTCAGCCTGGATATCGCTAATAACCGCCTGATCCCGAATGCCATGGAGCCGCGCGCAGCCATTGGCGAATATGACAAAGGCAGCGGGATTTATACGCTCTACACCACAAGCCAGAATCCGCATGTGGCGCGCCTGGTGCTGTCGGCCTTTATCGGCGTTGCGCCGGAAAACAAATTGCGGGTGATTGCACCCGATGTCGGCGGCGGGTTTGGTTCCAAGATTTTTATCTATGCTGAGGAAACCGTCTGTGTCTGGGCCTCCAAAAAGGTAGGCCGTCCGGTGAAATGGGTGGCAGACCGCTCGGAAAGTTTTGTTTCCGACGCGCATGGCCGCGATCATCAGACTCATGCGGAACTGGCGCTTGACGCCACTGGCAAAATGCTGGGGTTGCGGGTGAAAACCATTGCCAATCTGGGCGCGCATCTACAGCTTTTTTCGGCGTCGGTACCGACTTATCTTTATGCCACGCTTTTGTCCGGGCAGTATGATCTGCCGGCGATCTATTGCGAAGTGGATGGGGTGTTGACCCATACCGCACCGGTGGACGCCTATCGCGGCGCCGGGCGGCCGGAGGCGACCTATGTCATTGAACGGCTGGCCGAAACGGCGGCGCGGGAAATGGGCATGGATCCGGCGGAATTCCGCCGCAGGAATTTCATCCGGAAATTCCCGCATCAGACCCCGGTGATCATGGCTTATGACACCGGAGATTTCGAGGCTTCGCTGAATGCCGCCTGCCAGCTGATCGATTACGCGAATTTTCCGGCGCGCAAGGCTGAGGCGGCGGCGCGGGGCCAGAGGCGCGGCATCGGCTTTTCCACCTATATCGAGGCCTGCGGCATTGCTCCTTCGGCGGCGATTGGTACGCTGGGTGCTGGCGTTGGCCTGTGGGAATCCGCAGAAGTGCGGGTTAACCCGACCGGCAGCGTCGAAGTGTTGACCGGCGCGCACAGCCACGGGCAGGGGCACGAAACCACCTTCGCGCAGCTTGTGTCGGACCGGCTCGGTATCCCCATGGAAAATGTCGAGATTGTGCATGGCGACACCGATAAGGTGCAATTCGGCATGGGCACCTACGGATCGCGTTCAGGCGCGGTCGGCATGTCGGCCATTCAGGTGGCGCTCGACAAGGTGATCGCCAAGGCGCGCAAGATTGCCGCCCATGTGCTGGAAGCGGGTGAAGGTGATATTATCTTTGAAGATGGCCGCTTTAGCGTTGCCGGTACGGATCGCGGATTGGCTTTTGCCGAACTGGCCCTGCAAGCCTATACAGGCCATAAATTTCCAACCAGCGAAATTGAACCCGGCCTGAAGGAAACATCGTTCTACGATCCAACCAATTTTACTTTTCCGGCAGGATGCCACATTGCGGAAGTTGAAATTGATCCGGCAACTGGCACTGTGAAGGTGGTAAAATTCATCGCTGTCGATGATTTCGGCAACATCATCAATCCGATGATTGTTGAAGGGCAGGTGCATGGCGGCGTGGCGCAGGGCATTGGCCAGGCGCTGCTGGAAAATGCGGTCTATGATCCCGACACCGGGCAATTGCTGAGCGGATCATTCATGGATTACTGCATGCCGCGCGCCGATGATCTGCCCAGTTTCGATGTGGGCATGACCGTAACGCCCGCGCCGTCCAATCCGCTTGGCATCAAGGGGTGCGGCGAGGCGGGCGCCATCGGTTCGCCTGCCGCCATTATCAACGCCATTACCGATGCCCTTGGCATACGCGAAATTGCCATGCCGGTGACGCCGGAACGCGCCTGGCGCGCCGCGAACGGGTTATAGGAGAAAGCCATGTATCAATTCGAATATCACCGGCCCAAAACTCTGGACGAAGTTACCGCCCTGCTGGCGCGGCTTGACAGCCCGAAAATTCTGGCGGGCGGCATGACATTGCTGGCCACGATGAAGCAGCGCCTGGCCGCGCCGTCGGACTTGATTGATTTGCAGGATGTTGCGGGCATTACCGGAATCAGTGTTGACGCAAAAAACGTCACCATTGGCGCCATGACGCGCCACCATGAAGTCGCTGTTTCAAAAGAAGTGACGAAGGCCATTCCGGCGCTTGCCTATCTGGCAGGCCGCATTGGCGATCCGCTGGTGCGCCATCGCGGCACTATCGGCGGGTCTATTGCCAATAATGATCCGTCAGCGGATTATCCGGCGGCCTGTCTGGGGCTTGGGGCAAGCATTGTCACCAACAGCCGCGAAATCCCCGCGGATGATTATTTCCGCGGCATGTTTGAAACCGCGTTGAAGGAAAATGAAATCATCACCAGGATTGTGTTTCCCATTCCGGCGCAGGCGGCCTATCAGAAATTCCCCAATCCGGCTTCGCGCTACGCCATGGTGGGCGTATTTGCCGCAAAAACTTCTACAGGCGTGCGCGTCGCAGTGACCGGGGCAGGGCCGGGTGTTTTCCGGGCAACCGCCATGGAGACGGCGCTCGCCAAAAATTTTTCGGCTGCGGCGCTGGATGGCTGCACGGTCCCCGCCGGGGAAATGTTACAGGACATGCATGCAAGCGGCGGATACCGCGCCGCCCTGGTAAACGTCATGGCCAAACGCGCCGTTGCCGCGATGCAGGCGCTCTGACCGGCCAATAGCGCAAACACATTCCGCGCGATCAGTTACAGACACAGTCTGCGCTTTGCACGGGCGCGTCGTCCGGGTCGGTGGTTTCGCCGATATCTTCGGGCTGGATGACCTGGATGAAGCTGTTATTGGTCACGCTGTCATCGATCAGCTCCGCTTTTTAAAAACTATTACTAAAGCTAATTAATAAATATATATTTTATAATTTACCATAATATATATTATGAGATTTTTATATGATTGGCTGACGCTCATAAAGTCGTGCCGCCGCGTCCAGGGGCATTCAATTCAGTTCAGCCATCAGGGTTCTGACGGCTGTTCAGTTGGAACCGTATGGGGTTTGCTTATAGTCATTGGCTGTCTGGCGCTGAATTGCCTGACCGGCGGAGCTTTTGCGAGGACGGAATTCAGGCAGTCCAAGCCGCACGAAGACATAAGGGCTTGAGATTCCGGCTTGCCTGAAAAAGACCGGAGCAATTTCGCTAAGCGACTCTGCTTGCCGGTTTGCCCAGCTTTTCGAGACGTGACAGCATGCGCCTTATTTCTTCGTCGCGCTGGCCGAATTTCGCAACCCGCTGACCGATCTCTTCGCGCAGCTTATCGCTATCATCAGGCCTGCCGGATAATTTACGCCGGGTGACCTGCACCAGAATATCTTCAAACAGATCATGGCTGGCCTGCAGCAGGATCTGCGCCTGGATCAACTCCATATTGAGCTTTTCAATGTCGGTCTCCATCGCGCCCTGCCCGTGAACATATTCCCTTACCGGGGCTTTCCCCGCCTATGATATATCGGGTGGCGCGTTACAGAGCTAAGTGACCGCCGTCACAGTTTTGTTAAATGATCAGTGCAGCAATCGAAAATATTCATCTGATTAAATTAGCTAAATCATGAAACTTCCAAAAATCAATCAATGGTGTGCATCAATCGGGGCCATGATGCGTTCCAGACTGGTCATATTCATGCCAAGTTTAGACCAGTTATAGGGGGTTAAATTAAGCGCCTTGATGACTTTACGGGTGATTTCGACGCCATTTCCGTCAGCGCGCGGCACCATATCAAAGTCCAGAATATTGATACAGGCCGTGTCCTGTTCGAATGCCTGCACGCCGTTCAACCCTGCCCCGGTCATCCAGCCGAGAAGCAGACGGTTGATTCCCTCATGCGCCACGACCAGCGCCGTGGCCCAGTCACGTTGCTGAAGCAGATCCATTATAACGGCGCTGCTGCGGGCCAGGGCATCGGCAAATATTTCGCCATTTGTGCCCAATCCGAAGCGCGCGCCGGGTTCGGCAGCGGCGTCAAATTGAAACGCCAATGCCGCGCCCAGCTTTTCCCGGGTCATTGGCGGGCCGTTTGTGCTGCCCTTCAATTCCACCAGTCCGGGTTCAACCTCAATTCTAATTTTTGGATCTATCACATTATTTGAAATAGTAATTTCAGCCGTTTCCCGCGTGCGGTTCAGGCCCGAACAGATTACCCGGCTGAACGGTATATGGGCCAGCGCGCGGCCTGAAGCCGATGCCTGCTCGCGGCCCAGCGGGGTCAGCGGGACGCCTTCGAAATCACCCGAAGCGATCACCTCGGGTGAAAAATAGTCCACATGTCCATGACGCATCAAATAGATACGCCGTCTTCCCGTTGTGCCCGGAAGTACCTGCACTGTCAGATCGCCTCAGACTTGCGCAGGGATTCCACCTGATCCGCTGAAAAACCCCAGTCGCGCAGCGCGGCTTCGGTATGCTGGCCGGTAACCGGGGGTGGGCCCTGGATTTTCGACAGGGTGCGGCTGAAACGCGGCGCGGGGGCCGGCTGGGGAACACCATCCATTTCAACAAAGGTCTGCCGGGCAACATTGTGAGGATGTTTCAATGCTTCTTTCAGGCTCAAAACCGGCCCAAAGCAAATATCGGTATTTTCCATGATGGCGTTCCACTGCTCACGGCTTTTGGTCTTGAAAAGCGCGATCAGCTTTTGCTTCATGACCCCCCATTTGGTCCTGTCCATCTGTTTTTTAAAATCAGGATCATTGGTTAGACCAAGTTTCTCAAGTAATTCCGCATAAAATTGCGGCTCGATGGAGCCGATCGAGACATAATTGCCATCACTGCATTCATAGCTGTCATAAAAGGGCGCACCGCCATCCAGCAGATTGGTGCCGATTTCATCACTCCACAGCCCGCCGGCACTCATGCCGAAGAACATGGACATCAGCGAGGCTGACCCGTCGCTCATCGCGCAATCCACCACCTGCCCCTGGCCCGACTGTTTCGCCTCATGCAGCGCTGCCAGCAGCCCAACGGCCAGATACAGCGCCCCCCCGCCAAAATCACCGACAAGATTGAGCGGATGCATGGGTTTTTCCCCCGGACGCGCACAGGAACGCAGGGCGCCGGTAATAGCGATGTAATTAATGTCATGGCCCGCCATCTGGGAATATGGGCCTTCCTGCCCCCAGCCGGTCATGCGGCCATAAACGATGCGCTTGTTGCGCTTCAGGCACACATCCGGGCCAAGGCCAAGACGTTCCATCACCCCGGGACGGAAACCTTCAAACACGATATCGGCCTTTTCGATCAGTTTCAGGCAGGTCTCGATGGCTTCGGGTTTTTTCAGATCCAGCGATACCGAGCGGCGCCCGCGTCCGCCAATTTCGAATTTGCTGCCCCCGCCATTGCGGGCCTTGCGGTCTATGCGAATAACATCGGCCCCCATGTCCGAGAGCAGCATACCGCAGAACGGCCCCGGTCCAATTCCTTGAAATTCAATTACTTTCACCCCTGACAATGGCCCGGACATAGTGCTAGCTCCCCTTTGATTATTGATAGTATGGATTCTAGTGCAGCTTCAGGGCAAATGAAACTATTAACCCAGCGCCAACAGGCTTTGCCCATCATCCACGTCGATAATGGTGCCCGTCATGATCGCGGCACTGTCCGAGCAGAGCAGCAGGAGCGCGCCATCCAGATCGCTGGCCTGATTGAGCCGCCGGCGCAGAAAGGTGGCGATCTGCGCCCTGCCCTTGTCGCTGTGAAACCATTCACTGTTCAACTCGGTTTCGATATAGCCCGGATTGATCGCATTGACGCTGACCCCCTGGCGGGCCCATTCGCGCGCCAGCGCCTTGGTCATCATCGCCATGCCGGCCTTGGACATATTATAAAGTGACAGGCCCGGCAGCAGCACATGGGCGGCAGCAGACGCGATATTTATAATACGTCCAGTTACTTGCGGGTCTTTCTTGTAACGCGCCATCATTCGTTTGGCGGCTTCAGCCGCCATGAAAAAGGCGCCGCGTAAATTCGTGTCAAACAATTCATCATAGGCTTCAGGGGTAATATCTATCGCGCGTCCAGCCCCGTTAACCCCGGCATTATTGATTAGAATATCCAGCGGCCCCAATGCGTTCTCACAGGTCTCTATAGCGTTTCTGATGCTGGCAACATCTTGTACATCCAGCGCCAGCGGCAGCGCCTGCCCGCCCATAGCCGTGATTTCCGCACATAAATCCTGCAACCGCTCCACCCGCCGGCCGGTTACGGCAACACGGGCCCCCGCACGGGCAAGGGTCAGGGCGAAATGCCGCCCCAGTCCGCTGGTTGTTCCTGTGATCAGAATAGTTTTACCGCTCAGATCGGTGGTAATGCCGGACATGAATAATTTTCTCCTGTGTTGATCGAAAAACAGGGTTAGCGCCGATAATTCGTACCGGCAACAGGAAACGCAAAGAAAGCATTAACTAGACTGGCCTTAGGATGCCCTGTAACCAGCCAGGAGACCAGCCGATGAGCAGCAGTGCGCGCATTCTTGTAATTGACAATGATCCTGCAGAATCGGGATCCCTCAACAAAAAATTGGCGGCGCGGGGTTATGAAAATATTGATGTAAATGGCAATATGGATGCGCTGGATCAGGTGATTTCCAGCAGGCCGGATGTGGTAATTCTGTCCGCCAGCGATAATGCGGGCGCGACACTGAATCTTGCGCGGGCGATAAAAGGCCGCAATGATACGGCCTCGGTGCCGGTAATCCTCATCACCCAATCGGATAGTGATGCGGCGCGCGCGGAGGGGTTGCGCGCCGGGGCCGATGCTTGCCTGCCCTTTCCTTATCAGGATCTGCAATTGTTCGGCCGAATTGACTCGCTGGCCCGGCTCGGCGCCATGCAGGAGGAGTTGCGCCGCCGCACACAAACAGCGTTAAAATATGGGTTATCCTTGCCAGCGCCTGCCGCATCCGGAAACGCCGCGGAGGGTGATGCGAATTTTCTGCTGGTTGGCCCATCCGGTGATAATTTTGAAATCATCGAACGGTCGCTGTGCAATCTGGGCTCCCTTACACATTCCCAGAACCCGGCGCTTGGCATTACCTATCTGGAGCGCCGCAGATTTGACGCCATACTACTGAATATTCCACCTGGACAAGAGGCTGCCTATTATCTTTTTGCCGAAGATGTGCGGCGCAATTCACGGCTTTTCAATATTCCCATCATCTGCCTGATGGACAGTGCCGCCCCTGCGGATCAGTCTGCGCCCTATGCCGCTGGCGCTGCGGATGTCTTCAGGCATCCCATCAATATTGAGGATTTTGGTACAAGGGTGAAGGTTCTGGTGCGCCAGACGCGCTATCGTGATTCATTGATCCAGGTGTACCGCCAGGCGAATGATGTTGCCGTTAGTGATGCATTGACCGGTTTGTACAGCCACGGTTTTCTAATGGAACATCTGAGCGGCGTGGTGGCCGAGGCGCATAGCCAGCACCGTAGCCTGACGCTGGGGGTTTTCAATCTTGATAATTTACCCGAGATAAATCATGAAGTAGGCTACGCCATAGGCGATAAAATCCTCCGCCAGGTGGGGTTGGTGATCAGTAATCTGGTGCGCGGAGAAGATCTTTCGGCGCGATTCAGCGGCCGCCGCTTTGCGCTGGTGATGCCCGAAACACGTCTGATTCCTGGCGAGCATGTGGCCCACAGAATAGGCAGTGTCATCAATTACACCGAAATCATGGAAGGTAATAGTAGTGTCCCGATCCGTGCGCGCATATCGACAGGCGTCGCAGGTCTGACGCCGGGCATGACAGCCGAAGCACTGATCAAAACTGCCATCGCCAATAGCAAATAAACAGAATTTCGGCTTAACGGCACCTCTATATCGTGTATCATCGAGCTTTGGATACGCCTTTCCGGAGGAAGTTATGCAGCTTGATATCATATCCGATCCTGTTTGCCCCTGGTGTTATGTGGGCAAGAAGCGCATGGAAATCGCGCTGGCTGCGCGCCCGGAGATGCAGATAGATCTGGCTTACCGGGTGTTTCAGCTTAATCCGGATATGCCCAGAGAGGGCATGGACCGCCGCGAGCATCTGCGGCGTAAATTCGGTGAACCCAAAGGCCCGAGCGCCGTGCTTGATGCCCTGCATGAAGCAGGACGCGAGCTGGGTATTGATTTCAATTTCAG
Organism: Pseudomonadota bacterium; assembly: GCA_049323435.1. Lineage (GTDB taxonomy): Bacteria > Pseudomonadota > Alphaproteobacteria > UBA11222 > UBA11222 > UBA11222. The sequence continues at coordinate 177,591 of JBMOMX010000012.1, read as the reverse complement.
CCGTATCGCGCGCATGCCGAATACAATTGACGCCCATCGCCTGATCCGCTGGGCCCATAGTGCTGGCTGTCAGGCGGAGGTGGTTGAGTCGATCTTCAGGCGATATTTTACCGACGGGGCGGATATCAGCGATCATGCCATTCTTTTGGACATCGCAGTGCAGGCCGGGATGGATAGCGAAATTATCAGCGGCTTGCTGAGCCGCGATGCGGATATTGATCTGATCCGGAAAGAAGATGAGACCGCACGCCGGATCGGCATTCAGGGCGTCCCCTCTTATGTGATCGCCAATAAATATCTGCTTGTTGGCGCCCAGGAAACCGATCTGATGCTGCGGGCGCTGGACACGGCCTATGCAGAAACGCTTCACGCTGCGAACGGTTAAACGATACTTATCAGATAGTTATATTTAAAAACTGATATTTTATATCAGCTTTTCGGCGAAGCTGGAGCATATCTCCAGCTTCGCCGAATGCATATGGTGCAAGCCCGACCCTAGATCGGAATAATTTTAGGTTTGACCATGCAACACACTCTAACCTGTCACCCCGGATTTATTCCGGGGTCCAGGAGCTACAAAGCAAGGCCTGAGTTTGGCGCCCTGGACCCCGCACCAAATGCGGGGTGACACCGAATTTATGGCGATTCGATCTAAACGCATCTTGCCCTAAAAGCTATACTGCGTGCGCAGGGCGATGGCGTCGTAATCTTGGCCGATCTGGGCGTTTGGCCCGCCTGCAACCCCGACGGGATTGTTGGGATAGGCCTGACGGTCCACATCCACCAGCATATAGTTCAGCATGAAGCGGATATTGCGGTTTGGGTACCAGTTGACACCCAGGGTTACAATATCCTGCTCGCCGCCGCGAACGCAGCTGGATGTCGCGGCTGCTACAAGCCCCGTACCCGTACAGGCCGGGCCTGATGGGCCATCATTCAGATCAACCGTGCTGTAGCGCGCCGCCAGCTCGATGGCGCCCAGCGATTCACCAAACCCGAATGGGCCTTTAGGCTTGGGCGCGCCGAATGACGCATTTTTCATATCATAATTTTTGGTTTCGCCCGTCACTATCCAGGAAGTCTGGACATACCAGCCATCAAATTCAAAGCTGGAAAGCTGGGGCGCACCAGCCACATTGGACCGTTCCCGATCCAGTTTGTAATGGTAATATTCGCCCTGGAGATAGAAGTTCTTCCAGTTCGCGCCAAATTCCGGCCCGACGACATAGCCGTCATCAACCGCAATATTGCCCGTGGATACAAGACGGGTGCCGTCAACACGCAGTTCCGGCCGGTCTTGCAGATTGAACAGGGCTGAACCCTGCAAACTTCCAGGTAGCGGACCCGGAATGGCTGACGCCGTCTGGGTAAAGCTGAACACATTTGTGCCGGATGCGCCGATATGGATATTCGTATTGGCATCGGGGGCAAACCGGTATGCCGCACGCGCCACTATATTGTTGGATTCATCCGGCAAGGAGGCGCCACCGCTAAGCGTCACGGGATCGCGGGTATAATAGAACGAGCCGAAGAAATTTGCCGTATTGCCCCGCAGGCCAACGGCTGTACGCCCTTTCTGGGCGCCCATTGATGTTGCAAGATTAACGGCGGAAGCGCGTTCAATAAATGTAGTTTCATTTGAACTGGTTGAATCATCCATCGTCATAGGCGTCTGAATCGCCCCGATCTGAATGCGAAGCGGCTTTATGCCCGTATAGCCAATGAAGGCGTTCTTGATATTGCCGCCACCCTCGCCGCCGGAACCACCGAAATCATAGGATACGAAATATTCCCAATCGCGCATGAACTTGCCTTCCATGCCAAGTTCAGAGCGGCGGAAATTACCACCCTCATTCAGATCCCGGCCTGGGGCGATGCTGGGCAGATTATTGTCGTCCTGACCATAGGTCGCCATGTCAAAATGCATGCGGCCGCGCAAAGCCATTTCGAAATTTCCGTCACCAGTGCGAATGGTCGGACGGCCATTTTCATACTTTAGTTCAACTGCTTCTTGTTTTTCCTTGATTTCTTTGATTTTATTTTCCTGGGTCGCCTGAACGGTATTCAGGCGTTTTTCGAGGGCCTTGATCTGGGCCTTGAGCAGATCTATCTCGCTCTGGCTTACGGCCTGGGCCATAGCGGGGCCTGCAGATATTACCGTTATAGCCGTGGCCCCTAACAATATGGTGCGGACGAATGTGGTGAGTTTAGATTTCATTGATCGTTCCTTACTTCGATACAGGAGGTCAATCTCCCCCGGGTTGCCGAGCCACAGCACATGCAGTTCCGCGCCCATCCCCATAACAATGGCGCATTAATTTATAGTTACAGTTTGGTTAAGAGCAGGTTACAGAGCACAACAATAGGCGGCGCTGAAGGTGCCGCCGGCTGCGGCAAAGGCGCATATAGAAGGTTTTTTTGGGAAAAGCCGGTCAGGCTGTGTGCGTGGAAGCCTTGCTAACTTTACGCTGCGGCAGGCCGGCGCCAAGATCAATAAATTGCACGGCTATATTTGCCATTTTGTCAGTAGCACCCGTAATGGACTCCTGCTTCCCTCTTTCCAGCACAGAAGCCGAGGCAATCAACTGGGTAATCGCGCCGGTACGGTCACATAAGGGCAGATAGAGAAGCTGGGCCAGAAAGGGCGCGCCATATTTTGAGCGCATATTCTGATGCGCCAACATGCCGCAAGGTTGAAGCCGCATGGCGGTGAAGTAATATTCCGCTTTGGGCCGTTCATGAGCCGGGAGGATATCGAAAAGGTTCGTTCCCGTCAGATCAAAGCCGAGCTTATCAAGACATGAAGTACCAACAAGCCGGTAAATCAGGGTGCCGGTTCCATCATATCCCAGGATCATCAAATTCGGGAGTTGATCCAGAATGTCGGCCGGGCGTATATCCGACCGGCTGGGAACGAGATTATTCCCTCTGACCGAGCACCAATACCGGTATAAAGCGCGTGCACTTTTATCGGCTATATCCGGAAAAATCGCGCTGTCGTGAACACCCATTTATCAGCTCACATTAAATCCCCAAGCTTATCCCCAATAGCACTGAAACTTCTGAACCCTATTATCAGCAACACATGAATGTAAAGCCCTTGTTGGTTAAGATTTAGTTTAGAAAGAAGCTGAAAGATAATATTTATTACCATGACTAACAGGATCGAAGACATGCAGCACCCGGAGCAGCTTCACATCATAGGCGGTGGCCTGGCCGGTTGTGAGGCCGCCTGGCAGGCGGCGCGTGCGGGTATTCATGTCACCCTTCATGAAATGCGGCCGCATCAGTCCACGGCAGCCCATGAGACGGATAATCTTGCGGAAATGGTCTGTTCCAATTCCTTCCGCTCGGATGATCATCAGACCAGCGCCATAGGCCTGCTGCATGAGGAAATGCGCCGTGCTGGCTCATTGGTCATGCGGGCGGCGGATGCCAACAGGGTGCCGGCTGGTTCGGCTTTGGCGGTGGACAGGTTGGGATTTTCGCGCGCCATTGAAGCGGCCCTGTCTGCCATGCCCAATATCGTGATCGCGCGGGAAGAAGTGACCGGCCTGCCCCCGGAGACGTGGCGCCATGTGATCATTGCGACCGGCCCTTTGACCTCCGCTCCGCTGGCGCAAGCCATTGGCAATGTCACCGGCGCTGAATCTCTGGCCTTTTTTGACGCTATTGCTCCGATTGTATATGCCGATTCCATTGATTTGACACAGGCCTGGTTTCAATCGCGCTACGACAAGCCTGGGCCGGGCGGGACGGGCAAAGACTATATCAATTGCCCCCTGGACGCCGCGCAATATGCGGATTTCGTTGAAGCCCTTTGCCTTGGCGATAAAACCCAGTTTAAAGAGTGGGAGCGCAATACGCCCTATTTCGAGGGCTGTCTGCCCATCGAGGTGATGGCCGAGCGTGGGCCGCAAACCCTTCGTTTTGGCCCTTTGAAGCCCGTGGGTCTGACAAACCCGCACAGGGCGGAAAAACCCTATGCGGTTGTGCAATTACGCCAGGATAATGCGTTGGGCACGCTCTATAATATAGTGGGGTTTCAGACCAAGTTGAAGCATGCGGAACAAACACGCATTTTCCGCACCATTCCAGGATTGCAGAATGCCAGATTTGCACGTCTGGGCGGCATTCACCGTAACACTTTCATTAACAGCCCGCGTCTGCTGGATGACCGGTTACGGCTGAAGCGCATGCCCCGGCTGCGTTTCGCTGGCCAGATCACCGGTGTCGAAGGCTATGTGGAAAGCGCCGCCATCGGATTGCTGGCAGGTTTGTTTGCCGCATCGGAAATTCTGGGCATTGATCTGCCGCCGCCACCTGAAAACACGGCTCTGGGGGCATTGCTCCAGCATCTGACTGGTGGCGCGATGGCCGATAATTTTCAGCCCATGAACGTTAATTTTGGACTGTTTGCACCCGTTGAGACCCCCTTGAACGCGGATGGCAAGCGTGCGCGCGGCAAGGCGAAAATACCAGCCAGAAAAGGCGCCTATTGCGCACGCGCCTTACGCGAGCAGGAATCCTGGCTGACACATCTTTCTATAAGCGGCGCAACAGAATCACCCTGACCATCCGAATCTGACGGCGAAAGGCAGGAACAGGTTCCAGCTCGCGGAACGGTGTGTAAGCCGGTCCATATATCTGCCGCAGATACATATCCGTCATTGAAACCGGCAGCAATGCTGGAAGAAGCTGGCGCTCTGGCCTGGGCAGCGAACATCGCGCTTGCGACAGATGCTGCGCGGCCTTATCGGCGATGTGCTGCACTACCCGGCGCAATTCCGGCCCATCCTGGCGCTTTAGAATGTTTTCCGGTTTCAGGTCTCCAGCCTGCATGACAGAGGCTGGCAGACATATATGTCCCCGCGCCAGATGCCTTGCAAAATTGCGCAGCAGCCCGGTCAAACCCAGGGCCATTCCTGAATGTCCCAGAACGCTGTTTTGTGCAGAACTGCCGGTGACGGCGGCGGCCAGGCGCAGCAAGCCGGTCGAAGCGGCATCAATATAATCTTCAAGCGCTGCCATAGTGGCATGCGGTATTGGGGCAAAATCCGCAGCATGAGCGTCCATCAGCCTGTCAAATGCGGCGTGAGGAAGTTCACAGGCCTTAATGGCCTGCGCCAGTGCCTGCAATACAGGGTGGGCGCGCGCCGCCTGACCGGCATAAACCGCCTCTATCCCCTCGCGCCACCATTGCAGGCGGATTTCGCCCAGCAGCGGTTCTGAAACCATATCCGCTATACGGGCGATCTCGATATTAAAAGCATAGAGCGCCCATAAATTCTCCCGAATATCCGCCGGAGCGAACAAGGCGCTTAGAAACCGGTCGTGATCATGCGTTCTGACTAATCCTGCACAATAGGAAAGCTGCTCCGCCATACCAGCTCCGTGAATCACATCATCATCATTCTTATTCTCATAGCATGGGAAATTGGCTAACCTGTTTATTGAATTTATCTATCTAAACAATGGCCGGGTGATTCTATCCGGCCTGGAAATCGGGGAGAAGAAACCTATGGCGTCAATTTTGACATCTTTGCAGAATACTGTGTTCGCGGCAATTGTGCTGGCGGCGGTTGTTCTGTTCATTGCCGTCTCAGCTTTGGGGGTGACGATTGATCACGCCTTTGGGGCCTTTATCATGCGCTGGCTGCATGTTGTCTTTGGCGTCATGTGGATCGGTTTGCTGTGGTATTTCAATTTTGTACAAATGCCGAGCATGCCAAAAATACCCGATGAGCAAAAACCGGCCATTGGCAAGGTGATTGCGCCGGAAGCTCTGTTCTGGTTCCGCTGGGCTGCGATGGCGACGATCATTACCGGTATCCTGCTGGCTTTCATGAATGGTTATCTGCTTGATGCCTATTCGCTGGGCGCGAGCCAGGGATTTGCGGTTCCCAAAAACATTCTGATCGGTATTGGCATGTGGCTGGCGACGGTCATGTGGTTCAATGTCTGGTTTGTGATCTGGCCCAACCAGCAAAAAGCCTTGAACATTAATAATGCGTTCCCGGACCTTTCTGCGCCGGACAAAGCGGCTGCCGCACGCACCGCGATGCTGTTCTCGCGGACCAACACCATGTTGTCGGTGCCGATGCTGTTCTGCATGGTAGGCGCGCAAAACCTGCTTTAATGCTGCAATAACGCATTATGGGGCCGCTGACATCAGCGGCCCCATTCTGTGCCCTGTACCGGGGTCCGGGGTGTTTGAGAATATTAATGCGTAATTTTAATCCGTGAACGGATCATGTACCAGGATTACGTCCTCACGTTCGGGGCTGGTAGACAGCATGGCGACCGGCGCTTCGATCAGTTCTTCGATGCGGCGGATATATTTTACGGCACTGGCGGGCAGTTGCGCCCAGCTTCGCGCGCCGACAGTGGCCGCCGACCAGCCTTCCATACTTTCATAAACCGGCTCGACCCGCGCCTGCGCGCCCTGCGTACCAGGCAGATAGTCGATGATTTTGCCGTCCAGCCGGTAGCCGGTACACACTTTCAATTCATCCATGCCGTCCAGCACATCCAGCTTGGTCAGCGCGATGCCGTTAATGCCTCCGGTTTTCAGCGCCTGACGCACCATCACCGCATCGAACCAGCCGCAACGGCGCGGCCGCCCGGTGACGGTGCCAAATTCCTTGCCGCGCTTGCCCAGGCCCTGACCGATCTCATTATTCTGTTCGGTTGGAAACGGGCCTTCGCCCACGCGGGTGGTATAGGCCTTGGTAATGCCAAGAACATAATCCAGCGCATTGGGGCCAATGCCGCTGCCGACAGCCGCCTGCCCCGCCGCCGTGTTTGACGAGGTGACAAACGGATAGGTGCCATGATCAACATCCAGCATTGCGCCCTGCGCGCCTTCAAACAGGATGCGTTTACCCTGTCTGCGCACTTCGCCCAGCGTGCGCCACACCGGATCGGCATAGGGCAAAATTTTCGGCGCAATTTCAAGAAGAGAGGCAATCAACCCTGCGCGGTCAAATTCCGGCTTGCCCATGCCGCGGCGCAGCGCATTGTGATGCGCGAGCAGCGAATCCACGCGGGTCTCGATCACGTGCCGGTCGGACAGGTCAATCACCCGCAGGGCGCGGCGGCCAACCTTGTCTTCATAGGCAGGGCCAATGCCACGGCGTGTGGTGCCAAGCCTGGTGCCGCTGTTGCTGTCTTCGCGGATTTCGTCCAGTTCGCGATGAATGGGCAGGATCAGCGCCGCACTTTCCGACAGGCGCAGATTTTGCGGGGTAACACTGACCCCCTGCCCGGCCAGCCGGGAAATTTCATCCAGCAGCGCCCAGGGGTCCACGACAACCCCATTGCCGATCACAGACAGTTTGGATTGCCGCACCACGCCGGACGGCAGCAGGCTGAGCTTATACACTTTACCATCCACGACAAGCGTATGACCGGCATTATGCCCGCCCTGAAAACGCACAACTACATCTGCGCGTTCCGACAGCCAATCCACGATCTTGCCCTTACCTTCGTCACCCCATTGGGCACCGACCACCACCACATTCGCCATTTATTTCCTCAATCCGCGCAAAAATGCCCCCGGCACGCACTGCCGGAGGAAGCAAACCCCTTATCTATATCCCAGTTTGAATTAGAAATTAAGCGCCTTGGCCCGCACCACCAGCGGGATGGCGCGAACCTTGGCCAGCACCGCGTCGCTGATCGCTTCGTCCACTTCGATCAGCGCAATGGCGTTGCCCTGCGCCTTTTCGCGCCCCAGATGGAATGTGGCGATATTCACGCCCGCCTCGCCCAGAACCGTACCCAGACGGCCAATGAATCCCGGCTTGTCCTCATTAGTCACATAAAGCATATGCGGCCCCAATTCGGCTTCCATATTGATGCCCTTGACCTGAATGAGGCGGGGCTTGCCATCTGCGAACAGCGTTCCGGCAACGCCACGGCGCTGATTTTCAGTCACCACGGTCAGACGCATATAAGTGTGATAGGCGCCGCGTTGCGGCCCCTTGGTTTCGCTGACGCGAATGCCCCGATCCCTGGCGACAGACGGCGCACTGACGACATTCACATTCGACAATAGCGGCGTAAGCAATCCGCACAGCGCCATTGAGGTCAGCGCCCTGGTGTTGAGATCGGCCACGGCGCCTTCATATTCCAGTTCGACTTCCTTGATCCCGGTTTCTGTCAACTGACCCGCAAACATCCCCAGCTGTTCCGCCAGTTTCATATAGGGGGCAAGCGTTGCGGCTTCTTCGGCGCTAAGCGATGGCATGTTGAGCGCATTGGTCACGGCGCCATCTATCAGGAAATCCGCCATCTGTTCGGCTACCTGAAGCGCCACATTTTCCTGCGCCTCGGTGGTTGAGGCGCCAAGATGCGGGGTTGCAATCACATTCTCATGCCCGAACAGCGGATTATCAATAGCGGGTTCAACTTCAAACACGTCAAGCGCAGCGGCGGCGACGTGGCCGCTATTCAGCGCCGCCAGCAAATCTTTTTCGACGATCAGCCCGCCGCGCGCGCAGTTGATTATGCGCACGCCCTTTTTCATTTTGCTGATCGCAGCGGCGTCAATAATATTGCGCGTCTGATCTGTCAGCGGCGTATGCAGCGATATAAAATCCGCCCTCTTGAACAGAATATCAAGCTCCACCCGCTCGACGCCCAGTTCCCTGGCTTTTTCCGGCGACAGAAACGGGTCGAATGCCAGCACTTTCATGCGCAGGCCATGACCGCGATCCGCGACAATGGCGCCGATATTGCCGCAACCGATAATGCCGAGGGTTTTGCCGGTCACTTCAACACCCATAAAGCGGTTTTTCTCCCATTTGCCAGCCTTTGTGGACAGGGTGGCTTCTGGAATTTGCCGTGCAGACGCCAGCATCAGCGATATGGCATGTTCAGCAGTAGTAATGGCATTGCCATGCGGTGTGTTCATAACCACGATGCCGCGCGCAGTAGCGGCGGGCACATCCACATTGTCAACGCCGATGCCAGCCCGGCCGACAACACGCAGATTTTTTCCCGCTGCAATCACATCGGCGGTGATTTTGCTGGATGAGCGGATCGCCACGCCATCATACTCAGCGATGACCGCCAGCAATTCGGCGGGCTTAAGGCCGGTTTTGACATCCACATCAACGCCGCGTTCGCGGAATATATCTGCGGCGCGATCGCTCATGGCGTCCGCTATAAGAACCTTCGGCATCAGAATGCTCCTGTTATATAGTCGCTGACATAATGGAAATCAGGCGCGTACCTGGGCATAGGCCCAGTCAAGCCAGGGCAGAAGCGCGGACAAATCGCCGCCTTCCACAGTCGCCCCGGCCCAGATCCGCAGACCCGGTGGCGCATCGCGGTAGGAATCGATGTCATAGGCGATTTTTTCCGCCTCCAGCAGGCTGGCAATCTGCTTCGCGGCCTTGGCCTGGGCGGCAGCATCCAGCGCGGCAAACCAGGGATCGGCAATCCGCAGGCAGACAGAAGTATTTGAGCGGATGGCCGGATCGGCAGCCAGAAATTCAACCCAGGGCGTACGCGCCACCCAGTCCGCAATGATCTTCAGATTGCTATCGGCGCGCGCGATCAATGCCGGCAGGCCGCCGATTTTTTCGGCCCAGGACAGCGCGCTGAGATAATCTTCCACCGCCAGCATCGAGGGCGTATTGATAGTCGCCCCCTGAAACAGATCTTCGGTCAACTTGCCGCCGCTGGTCATGCGAAACAGCTTTGGCATCGGCCAGGGCGGCGTATAGGTTTCCAGCCGCGCCACCGCGCGCGGCGAAAGCGCCAGCATGCCATGCGCTGCTTCTCCGCCCAGCACTTTCTGCCAGGAAAAAGTAACCACATCCAGCCTGTCCCACGGCAAATGCTGTGCGAAGGCGGCAGAAGTCGCGTCGCAAATCGTCAGTCCGCCCCGATCTGTTGCGATCCAGTTTCCGTCCGGTACGCGCACGCCAGAGGTGGTGCCGTTCCAAGTGAAAATAATATCGCGATCCTTGTCCACCTGCGCGAGATCGGGCAGCTGGCCATAACCGGATTCAAACACCCGGACATCCTTGAGCTTTAATTGTTTGGTGACATCATTCACCCATCCGGAACCAAATGATTCCCAGGCCAGTACATCAATACCGCGCTCGCCCAGCAGCGACCATAAGGCCATTTCCACCGCGCCAGTATCCGAGGCAGGAACAATGGCCAGACAATAGTCCGCCGGCATTCCGAGCAGCGCGGCGGTGCGGGTGATGGCCTCAGCCAGTTTCGCCTTGCCGGGCTTCGAGCGGTGCGAGCGGCCCAGACAGGCTTTTTGCAGATTTTCCAGGGACCATCCGGGGTGCTTTGCACAAGGACCGGAGGAAAAATGCGGGTTAGCAGGCAGAATATTCGGCTTAACCGGCGTGTGTGTGGCAACCATTGGCGCCATCCTTCTGTAAAACTTCCCGTTGGGAGGAAGCGACCCGGCACCGGTATAGCTTTACACGTTGTTTCGTGTCAAGAAAATTATATTGCACTGCACAATTTTCTGTCCGGGACCAGAACAATTTCCGTGCAGGAAAAAGTCTAAACGAACCAGATACCGTCATTGATCAACGGGCGGACGGCGTTGATATTCTCATCCGAGATCGCGAAAGAGGTCAGAACGTTGGAGCGTGCCTGGCCGCCATTGATCTGTTCCAGCCAATAGGCGTAGCCCGCATTGTCCGGGGCGCGGTCAAGCACATTCCGATAAAGAAGATCAATGAAAGCCTCATTACTGGGATTGGACCCATATTTACTGATGAATTCCGGCGAGGCAATGAAGCTGGCTGCAACCACGCTGACATAGTCCTGACCCCGGTCCAGTTCGCCAATCCAATAGCCCAGACCGGTCAAATCTGGCTCCCGGTCAAAAGCGGCACGATAGAGCAGATAGCCTCTGCCCGCTGAGTCTGCCGCCGTATTGTCAAAGGCCAGCACGCCATCATTGAATAACAGCCTTTCTATGCCAAGAAGACTGTCGGTTCCGTCGCGGCCCGTGACTGAATCGGTAATAGTGCGCAAACCCGAATTTGAAGTAATGCCATAGTCTCTTCGCGCCCCCTGATAGATGGACAGATCAAAGCCGGCATCACCCGATATATTGTCATCTCCGTTCAGGCCCTGAAAAATATTTCTGCCGTCATCGCCGCGCAAACTGTCTGAAAATCTGGAACCGTTCACATTTTCAATTCCGCGCAGACTGTCTGTTCCGCCATAGCCATCGCGGGCGATCCCGGTCTTCAAATCTACAGTGACGGCGGCCGGGTCGAGAAAATAGCTGATAAAATCACCTTGTTGCGGGTCATTACCCATCCCGTCGATGCTGTCATCACCGGCAAAGCCGCGGAACCCGTTTCTGCCATTATCCCCGATCAGTGTATCGCTGCCTGATGAACCCAGAACATCCTCGATGTTGATCAGTGTATCTATCCCGCCCTGCCCGTCTTGTGCCGTTCCAAGCATAAGATTGACGATCACCGATACCGCGCCGGAGTTTGAATAGTCCGCAGCATCGCCAATGAATTGCGGAATTATCCCATAGGCTGCCTGCCCGCCGCCATCCAGCGTATCATTGCCGGCCAGCCCGGCAAGCGTATTGCGCCCGCCATTGCCGCGCAGAATATCCGCAAATCTGGAACCGGACACAAATTCAATGCTTAGTAAACTGTCGGTATTGCCAAAACCGTCCAGCGCAATACCGGTTTCCAGCGAGACCTGCACCCCCGCTGGATCATTCTGATAGCTGACAGTATCCAGGCCGCCCTGGCCATCAAACTGATCATTGCCCCCCATACCAAGGAAAAAATTTTCCGATTCATTGCCGGTAATATTATCGGCAAAACTGGTGCCAATGACATTTTCTATCGTCGTGCCAAAGGCAATGGCCAGGTTATTGATGGCCGCAATACCCGGCGCTATGGTCCCAATGGAGCTGAAATTTCCTTCGCGCAAATCGACCCTGGCGCCCAGGCTAATAGCGCTGAGATCCAGATCGTCAATGCCGCCGCCATCAACGATTGTATCAAGAAACGCGCCGGTTCCATCGGTCAGCTGATAGCCGGTATTGCGTGTTTCGTGCGGACGCACCCCATAAAGATATTGCAGGGTCAGAATATCGTAAACCCCTCCAAAAGAGGGCTGATGTTGGGGTACGCTGCGATAAGACAGTGTGGTATAGGCATGTGAATCTTCCCCGCGCCCGAGAAAATTTCCTGCCGTATTGGCCGATTGACTATTGGTAACGTCATAATTGCCCGGATGCTTCAAACCCAGGGCATGAAAAATCTCATGCGCAAAAAGCGAATAATCCTGAGCATAGGATGTCTGGCTGGTGACACTGCCGGTATCAATAAAAACATCACCATCTATCGGAGCACGATTGGAGAAAGGCAAAAAGGCAAATCCGGCCGAGTCAGTTTGCTGCGACTTGCTAAATCGAATTTGCCCGTAAGACGCGCTGCTGTCCGCCACCTCACGGAAATCAATATTGGTGAAGCTGGAAATTCTTTGCAGAATTGTCCGCGCCAGATTCTGGTCATAAGCGGAAAAAGGCTCAAATCCCTGAATATCTATTGCGCGTACATATGACGGCGGGGCGGCGGCAAAGCTGTAGGTCACAGTAACCGGCGTGCCAACCGGTGATCCCGCATTCCAGCGGAAATTCTGTGATTCAATAAGTACGTCTTTGCGGTAATCGCCGGTATGCGGAAATGCGATAACGGTTTGTAACGGCGCAGGCGGCAGTGAGACGCTATGTGAACCAAATGGAGATAGATTTTTTTCCGGCAATTGGGCAACTCCATTGCGCTTTTAGCGCGCAACATGGCTGAGCATTCATTCAGGACTATCCCGTACAGTCAAACACCGGCCATAATAACGTCAATGACACGCCCTGCAAATCACTCGATTGTGATGCGGAATGTGGCCGGCGTCACACCGGCGCTGGACCGGCAAGCTGCGATGATGATCCAATTTGCGGCGGGTTAAAAAATATTACGCAGAACCTCAATGTCCAGATCGCGGATTTTCTTGCGCAGCGTATTGCGGTTTAATCCTAGCAGTTCCGCCGCCTTGATCTGATTACCCCTGGTGGCGGCAAGGCATATCGAAATCAGCGGCCGTTCGATCTCGCGCAATATGCGGTCATGCAGGCCCGGTGGCGGTAATTGCTCGCCATGACCGGCAAAATACCGCGCCAGATTGCGTTCCACCGCCGCCCCAAGACTGTCATCATCCGGTGCCGCTTTTTCATCTGCAGGCAGATTCTGGCTGTCCAGCAATTCCGCTTCGACAATCTCCGCAGTTATCACTTCATCCAGATATAACGCCGCCAGGCGTAATGTAAAATTTTCCAGCTCGCGCACATTTCCCGGCCAGCGGTGCCGCTTCATCAGTTCCAGCGCGGCTGGTTCCAGGGTTTTGGCAGGCAGCCCCTCCCCCTCGGCACGGACAAGAAAATGCCGTACCAGATCGGGAATATCCCGCGTGCGTTCGCGCAAGGGCGGCAAGCGCATCGGCACCACATTCAGGCGGTAAAACAAATCTTCCCGGAACAAACCCTGTGAGATCTGCTGGCGCAGATCGCGGTTTGTCGCCGCGACAATGCGTACATTCGCGCGGATCGGGGTCCGCCCGCCGACCGTCATATACTCCCCCTCTTGCAGCACGCGCAAAAGACGGGTCTGTGCCTCCAGGGGCATATCCCCGATTTCATCGAGAAAAAGTGTGCCCCCTTCAGCCTGTTCAAAACGTCCCGAAGCGCGGTTGGCCGCACCCGTAAAGGAACCTTTTTCGTGCCCGAATAATTCGCTTTCGATAAGTTCGCGCGGAATGGCCGCCATATTAATGGCGACAAAAGGCCCGTTTTTGCGTTTGCCATAATCATGCAGGGCGCGCGCCACGAGTTCCTTGCCTGTGCCGGATTCGCCGCTGATCATAACGGTCAGATCCGTGCCCATCAGCCGCGCAAGAATGCGGTATATATCCTGCATCGCGGGAGAACGCCCGATCAGCGGCAATTCTTCTTCATCGGGGGGTGCGGCATCCGGCGATTCGTTGCCAGCGTTTCTTCTTACCGCCAATGCGCGCTTAACCACTTTGGTCAGCTCATTCAGATCAAATGGTTTTGGCAGATATTCATAAGCGCCTTTCTCTGCCGCCTTGAGCGCGGTCATCAGAGTGTTTTGCGCACTCATGACAATGATCGGCAGCCCCGGCCGCTGTTTCTTGATGCGTGGCAGCATATCAAAAACATTACCATCCGGCATCATCACATCGGTGATGAGCAGATCGCCCTCTCCTTCCGACATCCAGCGCCAGAGATTGGCCAGATTTCCAGTTGTGCGCACATTGTATCCCAGCCGCACCAGCGCCTGATTAAGCACGGTTCTGATGGCGTTATCATCGTCCGCAATGATAATGGTTTCGGGAATGGAAGGGCTTGAAGGCATGCTCATGACTGCGCACCACTTGATTTTGCGCGCCCGCGAATGGGCAACAGGGTTCGAAATGTTGTACGCCGGGGTGCGGATTCAAATTCGATCATGCCTCCATGGTCGCCAATGATTTTGGCTACCAGCGAAAGGCCGAGACCCGTGCCATTGGGTTTTGCGCTGACAAAAGGCTCAAACAGATGCGCGCGAATATCCTCAGGAATACCCGGCCCATTATCACGGACGCAAACTTCAAATGGCAGCGCCAGACGGGCATTGCTGCCGGGCAAAGTCAGGCGCATGCCATGCCGGTAGGCGGTGCTCAGTGTAATTTCGGCATTGCTAACGCCATCAAGCGCCTCGGCTGCATTTTTCACCAGATTCAGAAATACCTGAATCAACTGATCCCTGTCGCCCATCACCTCCGGCAAAGAGGGATCATATTCCTCGATAAAACGGATATGTTTGGCGAAACCTGCCTCTGCGATACGTCTGACATAGTTCAGCACCTGATGAATATTAACGGGGATGCGTTGCAAGGGGCGCTGATCGCTAAAGGCTTCCATCCGGTCAACCAGTTCGCAAATGCGATCTGTCTCGGCGCAAATCAACTGCGTAAGCATTTTGTCCGTTTCGCTGGCATTTTGTTCGACAAGCTGCGCAGCGCCTCGAATGCCGGACAATGGATTTTTTATTTCATGCGCCAGCATGCTGGCCATGCCGGTAACGGACCGCGCAGCCCCGCGATGTGTCAATTGCTGGTCCATCTTGCGGGCGATGCTGGTTTCACGAAGCACCAGCAATATGGATTTGCCATCGTCTCCAATGGGTGCGACCTGAACATCGGCAATGCGCGCACCGGTATGGGGCGTGCTTAAATTGACTTCATACTCCCAAACTGCGGCGCCATCCCGGCGCACATGGCCGATCATTTCCAATACCGGGCTGCCGAAGGGAACCAGTTTCGACAAAGGCTGACCAGCCAGAATATGCATGCTGGACTGGAAAAACTGCTGCGCCTGTGAATTGACATAGTCAATCCTGTCCGCCGCATTCACGACAATTACCGGATCGGGAATAGCGTCAAGTATGATGGCGGCGCTGGAATTAAGATCCACCGCGTTCGCAGTTTTCGGCGCGCTGTCTTGCGACAAAGTCTGCGTCATCAGGCTGCCCTCCTGGAAATCAGTCCGCTATAGTGGCGGTCCAGTTCCTCCAGAACCAGGGCAGAGCTGTCCTGGCGCACCAGCACCGGGCGCAGGTTTTCGCCTCCCGGCAGATAGCGCAGGTACCAGCCCAGATGTTTGCGGGCCATGCGGACCCCAATGGATTCGCCATAATGCGCGATCATCTCCAGATAATGTTTGCGCAGGATGGCATAACGGGTGGGAATTTCCGGCGCGGGCAGTTTTTGTCCGGTCGTGAGATAATGGCGTATCTGCTCCGGAAACCACGGGCGGCCCTGCGCGCCGCGCCCTATCATCACCGCGTCTGCGCCGGATTGCGCCAGGGCCAGCCGGGCGTCTTCCTCCGTTTCAATATCGCCATTAACCACGACAGGGATACGCACGGCCCGTTTGACCTGCGCCACAAAATCCCAATCGGCCCGGCCGGTATAAAACTGGCAGCGCGTGCGGCCATGTACGGTCACTAATTGCACCCCCAGCGCTTCGGCCCGGCGCGCCAGTTCCGGCGCATTACGGCACGAATCATCCCAGCCGGTACGCATTTTTAAAGTAACCGGAATGGACACGGCCTGTACGGTGGCCTGGATAAGGGATGCCGCGTGATCCAGATCGCGCATCAGCGCAGAGCCCGAATAGCCATTCACAACTTTTTTGGCCGGACAGCCCATATTGATATCGATAATCTCAGCGCCAAAATCGGCGCAGCGGCGCGCGGCTTCGCCCATCCAATAGGCCTCGCAACCGGCAAGTTGTATAGCCAGCGGTTTTTCATCCTCGGTCCGGCGCAGGCGGCGCTGCTGCGCAACCGGGCGGGACATGAGTTCCCGGGTCGCCAGCATTTCGGAAAAAACCAAGCCAACCCCTTGTTCACGCACTATACGGCGCATCGGTAAATCGGTTATGCCTGACAGCGGCGCCAGAAATACCGGATGGGTTATTTCTATGGCACCCAGCATAATGTTCATAAATTAGGCATCTCTATAGCGTGATTAATTTATGTGCAGTTTATGTTAAACTCCACACCGCTGCAAGTTGTTTGTTGCGGTGCACGCAAAATGGAAAACCCATGAACCATCCCCCGGAAAATAGACGATAGAGGTGTCATGCAAACGGTTGCCCTGATCATGGCTGCTGGTAAAGGGCTTCGCGCCGGCGGCGAAATAGCCAAGCAATATCAGGAAATTGCCGGCGCAATGGTGTTGCGCCATACGCTGTTGCGGTTTATCCGGCATGCGGCCATAGACCGGGTGATTGCCGTCATCAACCCGGAAGACCGGGATTTGTACCAGCAGGCGGCGGCGGGATTGCCGCTTGATGCGCCGGTTCATGGCGGTGACAGCCGCCAGGCCTCGGTGCTTTTGGGACTGGAAGCACTGACCGGCTTTGCCCCGGATCTGGTTTTAATTCACGACGCCGCCCGCCCCTTTGTCGGTCAGAGTACCATAGACCGTGTCATTCAGGCATTGACAGAGGCGCCGGGCGCGATTGCCGCCATTCCGGTGACCGATACCCTGAAACTGGCCCAGGGACAAAATATCCTTCAGGGGATTGCGCGGGAAAATCTGTGGCGCGCACAAACACCGCAGGGATTTCACTTTCAGCCTATCCTGGAAGCGCATCGTGGCGCGGTTGGCCTGAATCTGACCGATGATGCCCAGGTGGCCGAACAGGCGGGACTTCAGGTGAGGTTGACGCTGGGCGCTGCCGATAATTTCAAAATCACCCATCCGGAGGATTTTGCCCGAGCCGAACGTATGTTTGCGGCCGTACCCAGGCGCACGCGCATGGGGCTGGGCTATGATGTGCATCGTTTCAAACCGGGTCAGGCGGTCATTCTGTGCGGTGTCGAAATTGCGCATAACCGCGCGCTTGATGGACATTCAGATGCGGATGTGGGGCTGCATGCCCTGACGGACGCAATTCTGGGGGCCATCGCCCAAGGGGATATCGGCCAGCACTTTCCGCCATCTGATCCGCAATGGAAGGGGGCTGCATCCGATATTTTTCTGGCGCATGCGGGAAAACTTGTTCGCGATGCGGGCGGGGAAATCACCAATCTGGATATTACCCTGATCTGCGAAGCGCCCCGTATCGGCCCGCATCGCATTCAGATGCAGCAGCGCATTGAGCAGATACTCGGCTTGCCGCCAGGTTCCGCCTGCGTAAAAGCCACGACGACAGAAGGATTGGGATTTACCGGACGCAATGAAGGCATTGCCGCCCAGGCTGTTGCAGTAGTGCGTATGCCCGCATGAATCTGGCGCAGCCACCCGCGGGAATGAAATGGCGTGATCCAGTATGCCTGATCGCCACCTGGTTTGGCGCCGGCCTGTTGCCGGGCGCCCCAGGCAGCTGGGGCTCACTGGCGGCCCTGCCCTTTGCCTGGATGCTGGTCTGGCTTGGCGGCCCTTGGGCGCTGCTGCTGGCGGTTACGGGATTGTTTTGTATCGGCGTCTGGGCCGCGGAACGCTATACGCTGGCGGCCGGGATGAAGGATTGCCAGAATGTCGTTGTGGATGAGGTCGCGGGACAATGGCTGGCGCTGCTGTTTATACCGCTAGATGTAATGGCTTATTTCGCGGCCTTTATGTTATTTCGGGCTTTCGACATTCTCAAACCCTGGCCGGTTAGCCTCGCAGACCGGAAATTATCCGGGGGAGCGGGTATAATGCTTGATGATATCGCTGCCGGCGGCTACGCATTACTGCTGATGCATCTGGGGCTTAATGTGATCAAATAAATTGAACAGGAGACACCGGCATGTTCCCGACCAAAACCCTGAAGCTCGCTGAAATGCTGCTTGCCGATTGCAAGGCGGCGGGGCTGCGTATTGCCACGGCCGAGTCCTGCACAGGCGGATTGGTGGCCGCGTGCCTGTGCTCCATACCTGGCGCATCATCGGTGTTTGATCGCGGCTTTATCACTTATAGCAATGAAGCAAAACGCGATCTGCTGGGTGTTCCGGGCGATCTGATGGCGGATGTGGGTTCTGTCAGCGAACCGGTATCGCGCATGATGGCTGAGGGGGCGGTGGAAAACTCCAATGCGCATCTGGCTGTGGCCGTGACGGGCATTGCCGGGCCTGGCGGGGGCACCAGAATGAAACCCGTAGGCCTGGTGCATATCGCCGCCGCGCGTGAGCGCAAGCCCATACTGCATGAGCTATATCATTTTGGCGATATCGGCCGCGAAGAAATCCGCATGGAAGCCGTTTACGCCGCACTGGAATTACTGCACCGGCATCTGCTGCGCTAGACCGCCGCTCAGGCTATTCGAAAACAATGTCGATATGATCGCCGCCGCAATCGGCATAGGCGCGCATCACCTGATCAGTATTTTTGCCGCAGGGGGTAAGGCTGGAATTGGGATTTATGACCGAGACATCATAGCCGAAATCCAGCACAAATCTGAGATATTCCTCGCCGTCAACGCCTGAAATACCGCGCATCAGACCCGGGCTGAACTCGCTGACGATGACCGGGTGGCATCTTCTGATCAATTCCGATGCCCCTAGCAGCGCATTATATTCCGCCCCCTCAATATCTATTTTGACAAACCCGATCTTTTTATCCTTCGGGACGATATCATCCAGCCGCAGACAAGGCACGGTGACCGCATCCGCAAGCTGCGCCACATCTTCCGACAGTTCGGATGTAGTGCCATTGCTATAAGCGGTATTCAGCACCAGCAGCCCCAGCGCGCGGCCCGCGCCAGCCTGTACTATTGTAATATTTTCAAACTTATTCGCACGGCGGCTAAGCTCCACCAGCTTGGCATTTTCCGGGTTGGGTTCAATCGCCATGACACTGCCCTGCTGCTGCACCAGCGCAGCGGACAGCATCGTGAAATAACCAATATTCGCGCCAATATCCAAAACATGCATGCCAGGTTTCAGATGTTTTTGAAAAACCGCCGTCACATTCGGTTCATAAGAACCAGTCTTGACACCCCTGCCGACAGCCGCGTCACTTTCCCGGACATAAATTGAAAATCCATCCAATTGTTTCAAAAACAGATCCTCGTCCCATCTTTTACTTAACAGGTTGTTTTTCCGCTGTGCGAATTCCAGTGAGTTTACATAGGACATCACAACATCATCCAAAGCCGTATTCCAGGCATGCCCGCTATGCCCTTTCCACTCTTCCTTATTGGGTGAACGGCCCAGCAACAGGCGAAAGCAGTAATAAATATCTTCGGGCGAGGTTTCCGGAGAATGGGGAATCTCCCAGGGCGCGTTCATGTTCAGATCGCCTCTGCTGCGCACGGAATTGAATAATTTTTGCGCCACTGCCGATAACCGCATGAAATACTCCCATTTAGTGAACCTGTTCTGCACCGCTTGTAGCAGATTGCGCTTTCCCGCTACAAGTTAACACAAACAGGCAGAAGATCAGGAAATCAGCGAAATAACATGAAAACCGGTTTTATATTCAACGCGCAATCGCATCAGATACTCCACAGCCTGCCGGTTGCCTGTGTGCTATCGCGGGATTATCCCGAATTTGACGTAACATTGCTGGCGCAAAATCCGGCGCAATTAAATTATCTGCAAGGCCTGGCGCATTATTATGGCGCCACAGGGCTGCACTATAGATGCATTGCGCCGCCGTTTCCCTTTTCGCGGGGTTCACTGGTGCATTCCGCCCCAAAACTTCTGACGCTGCTTTGGAACCGGGGAATATTTTCCCAATTTGACGCTTTGGTCATGCCGGAACGCACCAGCCTGATATTGAAACGCCTGGGGGTGCGCCATACGTCCTTTATTCATACCACACATGGGGCCGGCGATGATGAAAGGGAATGGGACACCCGAATCCGCGAATTTGATCTGGTGCTGCTGCCGGGGGCCAAACGGCGAGACCGCCTGCTCAAACATGGATTGCTGCGCCCGGGACATTATTTTGTAAGCGGATACAATAAATTTGATCTGGTGCAGCGCATGAACCGGCAGCGCACAGATTTTTTCAGCAATGGGCGCAAAACCGTTTTGTATAATCCGCATCATAACAAGCAGCATAGTTCCTGGCATAAAATAGGACATCAGGTTCTGGAATATTTTGCGCGCTCTGATCAGTTCAATCTGATTTTTGCGCCGCATGTCCGCATGCTGGACGATGGCGCCATTACCAGCGGGGAATTGCGCCCCTATGCCGGATTGCCGCATATTTTGATCGATACCGGCAGCGCGCGCAGCATTGATATGAGCTATAGCCTGAATGCCGACATCTATCTTGGGGACTGGAGCAGTCAGGTTTACGAATTTCTGTTATCGCCGCGGCCTGTCATATTTCTGAACCCGCATCAGTTCGAATGGCGCGGAAAGGAAAAGTTTTTCTGGTGGACACTGGGAGAAGTAGCGGAAAATATTTCCGCGATGCATACGGCGCTGTTGCAGTCTGCCGGATGGCAACCCGGCTATGAAGCAGCGCAAAGAAAAGCTTTCGATTACAGTTTTGCGAACAGTTCACAGCCCGCGCCGGAACGCGCGGCGCAAGCCATCGTCACTTTTCTCAGGCAGGGGCGTATTGATGATGATCTTGCCTGAAACAAGGGGCTAAACCGTTAATGGCCCAGGGCCTGACGGGCGGCCGCAGGATCGAGGGCGGCAAAGGCGTCATACTGACTCAGATAAATACTGCCGCTTAATTCCTGCAAGAAATGGCTGCGTTGCAACTGATCCATCACTGGCCCCTTGACCTCCGAAAAATGCAGCGTTACGCCTGAATCGCGCAATCGCGCATTGATCGCCTCAAGGCTTTCCAGGGCACTGGCGTCAATGGAATTAATGGCCGCGCACATCAGCACCACATGTTTGATATCAGGATTTTGCGACACCAGGTGCTGAACCGTGTCTTCCAGAAACCGTGCGTTCGGGAAATACAGGCTTTCATCAATCCGCAGATTCAGCACATGCTGGCTTGTCACAACTTTATGGCGCAGGACATTTCTGAAATGCTCCGTACCCGGTACTTGCCCCACAATGGCATAATGCGGACGGCTGGTGCGGTACAGATGGATCAATAGCGACAATATCACACCTGACATGATGCCAATTTCCACTCCCGCCAGCAAAGTCAGCATAATAGCGGTAAACATGGCTGCGAAATCCGACTTCGAATAAGTCCAGGTCCGGTAAATCACGCGCATGTCAATCAGCGAAAGTACCGCAACGATGATCGTCGCAGCCAGCGTCGCCTGGGGCAGAAAAAACAGATATGGGGTCAAGTATATGGCTGCGGCGGAAATACCCGCTGCGGTGAATGCGCCTGCCGCCGGTGTTTCCGCGCCTGCGTCAAAATTCACCACAGAGCGCGCAAAGCCGCCAGTGACGGGAAAACCGCCGGACAATGATGAGGCAATATTGGCGGCGCCAAGACCGGTAAGTTCCTGATCCGGAATAATGCGCTGACGCCGTTTAGCGGCCAGTGTCTGCGCAACCGACACGGATTCCACAAATCCGATGACACTGATCAACAATGCCGGACCAGCAAGGGATCGCCACAGATCCAGATCGAACGAAGGCGCGGTAAAGGACGGTAATCCGCTGGCGATGCTGCCTACAATGCGCACCCCCTGCGCTTCAAGGCCATTATGCATGCTCAAAAGCGTGGTGCCTATTACGGCTAAAATCGGGCTGCTTTTTACAATAATATCCGCAATGCGCGTTTCAAACCCGATGCGCAACAAAATGGACTTGAGATGGGTACGGACTAAAATGAGGAAACCGATCACCGACATTCCGGTAATCAGGGTTGGCATATTGGTTTTTCCCAAATGCGCAAACAGGCCGGAATAAATTTCAATCAGATTCTGCCCGCTGCCCTCTATCCCGAGTATATGTTTAAACTGCCCGGATGCAATCAATATGCCTGAGGCTGTAATAAATCCCGTTATGACAGGATGGCTGAGAAAATTGGCCAGAAAACCCAGACGGAAAATCCCCATTACCACCAGGATCACCCCGGAAAGGAACGCCAGACAGATCGCCGCCAGATAATAATCAAAACTTCCCTGCGCGGCGATATCCCCGATAGCTACCGCTGTCATGAGAGAAATAACCGCCACGGGCCCCACAGACAAAGACCGGCTGGTGCCAAAAACCGCATAGGCCAGCAATGGAAAAATGCTGGCATACAGGCCAACCTGCGGCGGCAATCCCGCCAGCATGGCATAGGCAAGCGATTGCGGAATCAGCATCAGGGTGACGACGGCAGCGGCAATCAGATCATTGCTCAGTGTGGCGCCGTTATAAGCCCTTCCCCAATCAAGGAGAGGAAAATACTGCCTTAACATACGGCCACATCATTGACTGAGGGATCGTTCCGGGCCTTTGGCATTGCGGATTACCTACAAATAATTTAGCGGCAATTTCAGATAGCTTACGCCATTATCCTCTGGCGGCGGAAAATGCCCCGCGCGCATATTGATCTGCACAGACGGCAGGATCAGCGCGGGCATGTTTAATGTGGCGTCCCGCGCCTTGCGCATGGCGACAAAGGCTTCTTCGCTAATGCCATCATGAACATGAATATTCTCCGCCTTCTGCGCCGCCACGGATGTTTGCCATACATATTCCTTGCGCTGTGGCGAAAGGTAATCATGACACAGGAAAAGCCGTGTCGCGGGGGGCAAAGCCAAAATCTTCTGGATGGAATGATACAATGCGCGGGCCTCCCCTCCGGGAAAATCAGCACGCGCCGTGCCATAGTCAGGCATGAATAGCGTATCGCCAATAAAGGCGGCATCCCCTATGACATAGGTCATACAAGCCGGGGTATGGCCTGGCGTATGCATGGCCCGAAACTCAAGACTGCCCAGCGGCAACTTATCGCCATCTTTTATCAGCCGGTCAAATTGCGTTCCGTCAGGCGGAAAGTCGGATTTCGTATTAAAAATTTCGGCAAACACCTTCTGCACAGTGGTGACAGCCTCACCAATGACAATTTTGCCGCCGAGCTTCTCCTGCAAATAGGGGCTGGCGGTTATATGGTCGGCATGCACATGGGTCTCAATGAGCCACTGAAGCTGCAACTCTTTCGCACGAATATGCGCAATGATCCTGTCTGCCGATTGCGTGTGTGTACGCCCGGCGGCAGCATCGAAGTCCAGTACCGGATCGATAATCGCACAGGCCCTGGAACCCGGATCCTGTACCACATAGCTGACGGTGAAGGTCGCAGTGTCAAAAAACCCGGTTACAAGCGGCTGCATTCATACCCCGTCATTTTACGAAAAAAATACGTAAATTACATTTGGGATAGTTTGGTTTTTTTGGCAAGTTAAATTTCAGCCTGCAAACAGAAAAAATCTATCATGCAGTGGGTTATGGCTGCCTCAGGCCGGGTCCCGCAATCCTGTTATATAAAGATGGAAAAATGACCACGACCAGAATGATCCGGGCCAGATGCATGA
Organism: Pseudomonadota bacterium; assembly: GCA_049323435.1. Classification (GTDB taxonomy): domain Bacteria; phylum Pseudomonadota; class Alphaproteobacteria; order UBA11222; family UBA11222; genus UBA11222. The sequence goes on along the minus strand of JBMOMX010000012.1, from coordinate 153,563 downwards.
AGGAAATATAGGCGGTTTGCGAACCGATCGAGAGGGCAATCAGGCTCATTTCGGCTAATCCGCCAGGAGCGAGCGCAAGGATCAACGGTTTTGGCAGATCCCCGATCAAGGGCGCGGCCAGCATTCCTGTGGCGGTCGCCGCAATCACCATCATCACCCCCGACCCCGCCGCAAACAGGATAGTGCGCCATACACTATTCAGGCTCAGTCCAGCAAAGCGGCAGCCGATGCCGGCCCCGATCACAATCTGCGCTGCGGCCACCACAGGCCCGGGCGGGGCTGCATTGCTCAACCCGGAAATATGCAGAATGGCGCTTAACAGCATCGGCCCCAACAGGGCGCCCGCCGGCAAGCGCAGCTTCGGCGCCAAGGGCACCCCGATCACGGCGCAGGCCGCCAGCAGCAGCATATCCACCAGATCCGGCCAGCCATCGGTACCAGGCGGCATGGATGGAATGTCCAGGCCCTCAATATAGCGGAAATAAACCGGGATAGTGCCAACGACAACCAATATCCGGGTCGCATGCACCAGACTGATCGTCGCCGGATTACCACCCATGCTTTCGCCAACCATGATCATTTCGGTCAGGCCGCCCGGTGCGCTGGAAAAATAGGCGGTTGCCGGGTCAAAGCCAGCTACACGCCGGAAAAACTGGTAGCTCACAACCGTAATCAGCGCCATAAAGGCGATCATGATGCCCATCGAAGGCAGCCACTGCACGGCCTGGCCCAGAATGCCGGGATGAAAAGAACTGCCCAGCATGATGCCAAGAATGGCCAGCATGACCTTTCTGAGTGTTAGCGACATATAAGTCGGTGCGCCGGCCAGACTGGCCGCTGTTATCAAAAACATCGCCCCCAGCATCCAGGCCAGCGGCGTGCCAATCCATCTGAATATGGCCCCGCCCAGCGCTGCCAGGGCCAGGGTTCCGCCGAGCCGGGCCGGCAGGCCAGCTTCAGACAGCAATCGTTTGAACATGCGGGAATTCGCCCTAAATCAATCGTTAAACTGTTCCATCAGGATGCGTTCGTCCAGATCGTGCCCGGCGTCAAACAGTAGCGGCACCGAAACATCTTCCGCCATGAACACCTCCACGCGCGAGACATCGCGCACTTCGAGCATATCGGCAACGGCGCTGACCGGGCGTTTGTCACGTTCCAGAATTTCAAAAGTTACAACGGCATTTTTGGGCAGCAATGCGCCCCGCCAGCGTCTTGGGCGGAAGGCGCTGATAGGTGTCAGCGCCAGCGCACCGGACTTTATCGGCAAGATCGGCCCATGCGCCGACAGATTATAGGCCGTGCTGCCTGCAGGCGTCGCAACCATGACGCCATCACAGTTCAACTCTTCCAGTCGGACCCGCCCGTCAATTGATATGCGGATCTTCGCCACTTGGCGCGTGGAACGCAGCAGCGATACTTCGTTGATCGCCAACCCTTCGAAATTTCTTCCCATAGCGTCAGAGGCGCGCATCCGCAGAGGGTTTAGCGTGGTGACCTCTGCTTTATCCAGCCGTTCGATCAATCCCTCTGCATTATATTCATTCATCAAAAAGCCAAGAGAACCCCGGTTCATGCCATAGATCGGTATATTTCGTCCCATAAATTGATGGATGGTCTGAAGCATCTGCCCATCCCCGCCCAGCGCGACGATCACATCCGCCGTATCCGGAGCGACATGCGAATAACGCGCAAGCAGCAGCCGCAGAGCTTCCTGCGCCTTGCCAGAATCAGAGGCAACAAAGGCTATTTTTTCATATGCCATGTCAGGGCAGACCGCCGCGCTTGCTTCGCTGGGGCGTTTAACCGCCCGATTCACTTTTCATAAGGTGAAAGCAGAGCTTTGTCTATTCCTGCTGGTAACAGCCAAGGCCGGTAATGACACCGGCCATGCCCCTTCCGGCACATTCCGGCTCTATAAGTCGCGGCGATAGGTCGCCATAAAGTCTTTCAACGTGTCGAGATCGGCGATGGTGCTGGCCAGTTGCCGGAAGGCGACGCCATTGCGGGTGCTGGACCGGCTGATAACATCAAAGCTGTCGGCATAAGCGCTGACCGCCATCTGCGTTTCATAGCGGGCGCGCAATTTATCCAGCCCATCCTGCTGGCCTGCCAGCGCATAGGCGATGGCAGCCCGCATAATGCGCCCCTGCACGGCCGGATCAAGCGGCTTGTCCGGCGGCGGGACCCCCTCACCTATCACTTTCTCCAGGCTTGTGGCCGCCATCGGCCAATCCTGCGCAGCCCAGTAGATATCGGCGCGCAGCAGATTGGCTTCCACATCATTCAGGCCGGCGATAAGCTCCAGCGCCTGTTCGAACTCAGCCAGTTCCGATAGTGCGCGCCCTTCCAATATCAGCCGCTTGTAGGTCAGATCTTCGGGCAGGCGTGTCTGACGGGTGCGACGGATAGTGTCGAGCGCCATCGCAGGCTTCTTGTCCAGTAATTGTATCACCGCCAGCCTGACCGCGACCTGGGCCTTGGCGGTTCCTTCCAGACGGAACCGGACCTGGTGATCCAGAAGTTCAATCGCTTCACCAAGCAGATCAACCGCAACCAGGCGTTCGCCCAGCCGGCGGATCATTTCATCGCCATCCGTGCCAAGTGGTGTCAGTTCACGAAAATCATAATACAGCGCCAGCGCCTTGATCGCGGGCATCTTGTCCAGGCCATTTCTCAGAAAGAGATCGGCAAATAATTCATTCATCTGATCTGCAATGCGCGCAGACCGCTCAGTTGCCGGAAAATAGGTAACAGCGCTTCGCATCACCGATAAGGCCTCGCGATAGTCACCATTGGCGGCATAGCGCGCGCCCAATGCCTCCAGAACTTTTAATTCCGTGTCGTCACCGCGCCATGCATAACGCAGCGTCTCCAACTGGTTGATGACCGTGGCATTGTCCTGGCTGTTCAATTTATTCAGCAGCAGCAGACGCGCCAGACGCGCGGGAATCTCGCTTGGCCGGTAATGGGCCGCGATAACCTTGTCATACATGTCCAGCGCCGCATCCGTTTTGCCGCGAACCTCCAGCAGGTTAGCCTGCAAAAATTGCGCCTCACTTTTTCTGTTCGGAGGCAGGGTTGCAATTTTCACATTATTCAGTTCGCGTTCCGCGCGTTCGGTTTCTCCCATTGCCAGCGCTGCCGTGCCTGCCAATATCCGCATTTCCGAACGGATTTCGGGGGAATATTTTCCCAGCACGGCGAAACCGCTATCAAATGCCGTCAGAGCGTCCTTCCACAGATTTTGACGTGCCCGCACCGCACCCATCCAAAGTTTGGCATGGGAGTCGTTTTTCAACCCTTGGGCTGATAAGTTTTTCTCTGCATCGCCATACCGGCCAAGATAATAATTGGCAACGCCGGACAGGCCGTTGAAATAGGAATCATTGACGATATTCTCATCTTCGCTGGCCATGATGTCGAGAATACCGCGCGCTTCGGCTTCCAGCCCGTGGGCAAGATAAAATTGCGCAAGTGACATTCGGGCGCCTTTGCGCGCCGTCAGTTTGCTTGACCCGATGGCAGCGCGCAGCTGGTTATGTGTTTCGGCATATTCTTCGGCGCTTCCGCGCCGCCAGCGTTCAAAATCCATATAGGCCGGGGGTTGCGGGACCACGCCCGCTATTTGTGCGCCGCCCAGCGCGCGGGCTGCTTCATCAGAAATCTGCAAACCGGAGGTGGCGGTAATTTCAATCGAGCCGGGCGCCACGCCAACTTTCAACTGATCCGATCCCGCGACCAATGCCACCCCCTGACTGGTCGCCAGCAATTCAAAATCAACATATTTGCGGCTGTCAACAACAGCCTGTGTCGCTTCGAGCACCGGCGCAATAATCATCCGGTCGCCAATGACCGGGTCAATCACATGAATGGGGCCGGCGGGATTGCCCGCACGAACGCGAACCAGACCGCCTGGTTCCGCCTCAGGCTCCCGGATCACCTGAAGAATACCGTCTGGTGCGCCTGCTTCGGGGAGCAGGTCAATCTGCCAGACGGAATGACGCCGCTCTACACGCGGTAGAAATCCGCGCACCAGTTTGAATGACAAAACAGTGGCGTCCTGATCATCGAGCTGCTCGCCGCTCAACAGCACATCGCGCTTCAGCAAACTCAGAATCGCCAAATCAACATGTGCGGGCTTGTCAAACACCACCCATAAATAATCCCCCCGGACGAATACCGATGCTGCTACATCCTTGGGAAAGGGAAAGCGCAACCGCAGCCCGCCGGCAATTTCTTTCACCCGCAATTCGAATTCAATCTGCCCCGCTTTGGATATCGAAGCCTGTTTTTCATCCTCGATGGTTTTGGCCTGCAATAAAGCTGCGGCCACTTTTTCCTCTTCCGCCCGCTTTTTTGCTTCACGTTCCAGGGCCAGAGTTTTTTCACGATCTGCGGCTGCTGCCGCTGCATCACGTTCTGATGTCACTGCGGCAGCCTTGACGGGGGGGGGTGCGGTTTCTGCGACGGGGTTATCGGGTTTGGATATTGGCGCAACAGGTTTTGCACGCGGCAGCGTCTGTTTACTCTCAGGCGTAACGGCTGCAGTTAACTGGTTTTTTTCCGGCGGCGTCTTCAGCAGATCAATTACCACGAGCCTGTCAAACTGGCGTGTTGCCAGTCCAAATTCACGGCGCAGCGGAAAGCGCACTTCCTTCCCGCCGGGCATTGATTTTGGCGTTCCGATATAATCTGACAGTTGGCTAGTAACGGCGGCATAGCTGGATTTGAATGGTTTATCGAAAGTAACGGTCAGTTCATTGCCTGTGATGGCGGCCTTGAACCCGGTCTTTGCGGGCCACTCAAAAACAATGCGCCCATATTCCGAATGCGCACCAGCGCGTATTTTAATTGCCTGCTGCGCCTGCACAGGGGCCGTCAGAACGGAAATAAAAACCGCCAGGGCGCACATAAGCAGCCGGCGTGTCGGGGTGAAGCTCATTTTGAGTTTAACTCCCTGACCACCAGTTCCACGATATCGCCGCGGGCGGAATCCGCGGTTGCAGCAACAGAATGACCGACAGGTACTATCGACAGGCTTTGCCCGCCCTGTTTCAGTAATTTTTTTACCGTTACCGCACGGCCAAGCGACAATTCCCAGGCCGAGCCAAACCGGCTATCTTCTGAAAGCGCGGGCCGGTCCATATCTTGTGAATAAACATGAATTTCCACGCGGTTCTTTATGGATGAAAGTGACTGGCCCACTGTTGCCAGCACAAATCCGGCCTCAGCGGCGGGTTGCGCCGTCTCTGCCAAAAAAAGCATCCCTACCGGAAGCCCGATGACAACCCGGTCTTTGCGCCGCTCGATGCGCGCATTGGCCAGAACCGCATGATTACGGAATTTTTCACGGATCACAGTCTCCAGATAACCCAGATCGATCCCCTTTGGTTCCTGCACGCGCAGCGGGCGCGCGTCTGTCTCTAGCTGCAATATCATTCTTTCACGGCCGGGAGACAGTTCATTGCTTAACCCGCTGACGATGGATTTCCATGCCTGTGTCTGCAATTGCGACATGCTGAACAACATTACAAAAAACGCCAGCATCAGGGACATCAGGTCACTGAATGTTACCAGCCATGCCTGATTACCCGGCGGTGATGGCGGCGGCGATAAAAAATTATCCTGATCATCCTGCTGCATTAATTCCACCCTGGCGCAGCAGATTCAGAATTTTCAATATCGGATAAAAGGTAAAAGGCCATGTCGAAGGCAGGCTTATCCCCCTCAAGCACCAGGGTGGAGATGGCTTCAGCAGGAACCTGCTCTTCAACAAGCTTTTTCGCAAAACGGCTGACCTGGCGGATGGCTAACGGAGATTGCGTATCATCCGGTGCGGCGCCCGCAGATATTTCTTCAGCCGGAACAGTTAATCTGAGTTCAATCACGGGAAGCACAACGCCCACATCCCGCCGCCGCATGGCGCTGGCGATATCGCGCGCCATTGCTGCGCCTTGCTGTGTCAAAACACCCGTATTTGAAACAAAAATATTGTCCCTGACAAAACGCACCATCAAAGTTCCATTGGTGACGCTAATCTGTTTAACCTGCCCATTCGCATCCCGCCCCCGGATGGTGCTGATAACTGAATCAAGATATTCCTGATCAAACATCACTACGCCGGCCTGCGAGGCCACCGTTCCGAATTCCGATATGACGCGGGATTTGGCAAATTTATCCGTCACGCTGCTGACCGTCGCATCTACGCGCGAGGGATCTCTTGCGGACACGCTGTAAAGCATCACAAAAAATGTCAGCATAAGCGCGATGAGATCACAAAATGTCGTAATCCATTGCGAGCCTGCAACGGCTGGGGCCTCAACCGGAATGTCTGACTCATCGAACATGTTTTGCAAGGCTTTCAGATGTGCCAAATGGCTTAACTATTATCGAACAGCGCGTCGATATCGTCTTGATCATTGGCCAGGGATGCCAGTTGCGGGCCATTCAGAAGAGTGTCCTTCCTATCATGCCCGTCACTGCCGGCCGTATCTGAGACAGGAAACAGCGCCACCAGTTTTGTAACCCGCGACTCTATTCCCTGAAGCGTGGTAACAACCTTGCTGATACGCTGCCCGGTAATGTCCTGAAAATTTGAAGCTTCGTATATTTTTACAATCAGCGCATTCATCTCGTCAGCATCTGATCCGGTTAAGCTTTTGCAAATATTTTCCAGCTTTTCGACGGAATCCAGAATCGTATTTGTTGCTTCCTCGGTCGCCATAACAACCGCATCCAGTTCGTCCGTCGCCTCAGGAATTTCAATTTCGCGCATAAAATTAGGGCGAATATTGGATATTTCCGTGCGCGCATTGGTGATAAAATTGCTCATCTCATCAATTTGATCGCGCAAATTATGAATATCAGGGGCTAGTGATTTATCCATCATGGTAAATACTGTCCGCAGCAACACTGCTAGCTGATCCACAGGAACCATGCCGCCGGATGATTGCCGAAGATCGTCAATCTGTGTTGAGATAAAGTTTTCAAATGCCGCACTGTTCATTTTTTTATTCCCGCTATTTTTAAACCGCCGCCACGGCTAACCCGTTACACTGGGGAGTTTTAGTTGCTTTGCCATTTCCATAGTCAGGCGCTTAGCTGCATCGGCGGTCATTTTGCTTAGTATTTCAGCCATTTTTGCCTCATCCATGCGCTTGGCCACTGCCAGCAGAACCTCCATGTCGAGCTGGTCGAAAATAGCGGCTGCGCTTTTGGGCTTCATGCTTTCATAAACCTGGACGAGTTTGGCCAGACGCTCTTCTTCCTGCTTGTCAAAACGTTCGATTAGCGCGGACACGCTAGATTCAATTTCCTTCAAACGTGTGATCCGCTCTTCAACTCGTTTTTCGGCTGCTGTCAGTAGTGATTCACGGGTTTCCAGAATTTTCGACTGGCGTTCCAGCTCCTCCCTTCGCTCAGAAAGCTTTTGCAAGAGGGCAACTTCAGACTCGCTCATGGAGGAAATGTCATTGACGCCGCCGGATTTAATTTCAGCCTTGTCCGCCGGGGCGGCCTGCCCGGCCGCCGGTTCTGCGCCTTTAGCTTCTGCCGGTGCGGTTTCGGCATTAGCCACGGATACCCCTGCCCGTATTTCGCTAACACCATTCCATATGCCGTCAATTTTTAATCCAAGCAGCATGGCAATGCTCAGCATGACAACCGGCAATAAACGAATACGGTCCAGCAGCTTGTTTACGCCGATATCCATTATCGCATCGCCTTCAGCGCCAGTCGCAGATCGCTTTCGGCCGCAGTATCTTTGCGAACCGGATCAGACTGTGATTTTTCCGCATCACGCAGCGGATGATCGGGGCGAATTACCTTTTTTCGAAAACCTTCGTCCAAACGGGACAAGGCTTCCAATGGTTGCGGTTTGCGGCCTGTCGCGGGGCTGGAGGATAAACCGCCGGCCAGTCTGTCCGCCAGACTGTTGCCGGACTCGACAATCATGCTCAATTCGTCCGCCAATGCCCTGCCAACACGATTTTTTTCCGTCAAATCCTCTGCTATCGACAGGCTACTGCGCCGCAACTGTTCGACGCCGACTCTGGCCTTTTCGGCTGCTTCATTCAACAGGCGCACAACATCGTTCAGTTCGCTCTGCCCGTTGCGCAGCAAAGACAGTCTTTTATTCAGAATGAAGCAATAGCCGATGGTCACCAGCAAAAGCACGGCTACCAGGCTTTCCAATATCATTCCAGCAGGCATCAGCGCCTCCTATAGTTTGACTGCAAGTTCACTTTTGATATTTTCAGTAATCAATACAGAGATTTTGTTGCCCATACGCCCCATGCGTCCGGTCAGCAGGCTAACCGACCCGCAGCGCATATTGATGATAGCATCTGGATTGCAGTTAAGCATGAGAGTCTGGCCAACCTGAAAATTCATCACTTCACCAAGCGACAATGCCTGTTCATCAAGAACCGCCTCGATCGGAATTTCCGTGTTCCAGAGTTCGGTAGCCAGATGGTTTTCCCATATGGAGTCCCGGCCAAACTTTTCACCCATGAACATTTGCAGAAGCAGTTCCCGGATGGGTTCCAGCGTCGCATAGGGCAGAACGAGTTCAATGCGTCCGCCGCGATCTTCCATATCAATACGTAACCGCACCAGAATTGCCGCATTGGCGGGTCTGGCAATGGCGGCAAAGCGGGGATTTGTCTCCATCCGGTCAAGCTTGAAAGTGACCGGCGACAAAGGCTCAAACGCCGCCGACATATCTTCCAGCACCACCTCAATCATGCGTTCAACAAGCGATCGCTCGATCGTCGTATAAGGGCGCCCCTCGATACGCATGGCGGCAGTTCCGCGCCGCCCGCCAAGCAGAACGTCAACAATTGAGTAAATCAGGTTGGAATCAACGGTAAACAGGCCAAAATTGTCCCATTCCTCGGCACGGTGCACCGCCAGAATTGCCGGCAGCGGAATGGAGTTAAGATAATCGCCAAACCGGACAGAGGTAATATTATCAAGACTTACTTCAACATTATCCGAGGTGAAATTACGCAATGAAGTTGTCATCATCCGGACAAGACGGTCGAAGACGATTTCAAGCATGGGCAGGCGCTCATAAGAAACGAGCGCCGAATTAATCATCGCCTTGATGCCGTTGCGGTCATCACTATCGGAATCGTCGCCATCAAAACCCAGCAGACTATCGATTTCGTCCTGATTCAGAACACGGCCAACGACGCCGGCTGTTGGATCCTCTTCCTTGTCCGCCATAGCTTCCCATTCGGACGCCATGGCGTCACCGCCCTTGCCGTCTTTGGCGCCGTCATCAGCCGCCATTTCCGCCTCCCATTGGGCGGCTATGGCATCATCGTCAAGTTCTTCAATGTCTGCCATTGTGACAGAGTTCCTTTTGGTGGTTTATGCGCTATTGGATCAGCATTTCCTTAAACAGCACGTCCTTCACTTTCAGTGGCGCCACCGATAGATTGATACGTTGCAGCATTTCTTCCTTCAGTCGGATCATGCCGGCCGATCCGGATATATCCTCAACCCGCATTTCCCGTAAAAACACCTGGAAATTATCAATTACCCTGGGCATCAGCGGTTCCAGGTCTGTCAATATTTCGCCGTTTTCAAGTTCCAGCGCGATCCGGATCTTGAGATAGGTTTCCTTTTTGCCAGAACTGTTCAGGTTGACCAGAATTTCGGGAAGATCATAGAAGACCGCCTTTTGCTCGCCTTCTTCTTCTTTTGCGCTGTCCGCATGCGCTTCATCCTGGCTATCAAACATTCCCATGAAATAGGCTGCCGTTCCGCCCCCGATCAGCAGAACCAGCAGCGCGGCGCCGGCATACAGCACGATCATTTTTCCAGGTATCGGCTTCTTGCCGGGCTGAGGCAATTCAGCGGCATTATCCGGTTGCGCTTCATCTTCCTCAGATGATTTGACGATCTTTGCAGGTGCTTTCGCCATAATGCCGCCTGGTCCCTGGATCAGTTCACATATTGAAGGCTTTCTATTAATCGAACCTAACTATTAAGGGTAAAGGAAACCTTTCTTTTTTCCCCGCCAGCACCCATTGCCGGTAAAAATTGCCGGGTAAATTATCCTGGCCGGCGCATCGTGCCATTCCGTCAGAAGCGGAAAATGGCGGAAATTAGCGATAAATTCCCGTTACAGACTGGCACGCCGCATGCATCCGTGTTTGCAGGCGCATTGGCGCACCCAATGAATGGCAGAAGCCTGAGGATTAAATGGAAAACGCATTTCTGGTCAGTCTTTCTCATCTCAGCTCGCTTAAGCGCGAGATGGATGTCATTGCCAACAATATCGCCAATTCCAATACAGACTCTTTCAAATCGGAATCTGTTCTGTTCAAGGAACATATCGCCGCTAACACCGAAGGCGCGGGCAAAGTGCCGGAAATCAGTTTTGTTCTGGACTATGGCCTGGTGCGGAACATGTCGGTGGGCAATATGGTCCAGACCGGCAGCCCGCTGGACGTGGCCAATAGCGGTGATGGTTACTTTGCCGTTCAATTCAAGGACAAGATCGCCTATACGCGCAACGGAAATTTTCACCTTAACGATAAAGGCGAACTTGTTAACGCCGATGGATATGCTGTGCTTAACGCCGATATGAAAAGCATTACCATTCCCCAAGGTTCGGAACTGCCCAATATCGCGTCCGACGGAACCATTTCAGGCCCGGGCCTGACCCCCCAGAAGCTAGGTGTATTCACGTTCACTGATCAACAGGCGTTGAAGAAGATTGGCGGCAACCTTCTGACTACCGATGAAGAGCGCGTCCCGGTGGCCAAGGGGAAAGTCGCGCTGGTTCAGGGCAGTCTCGAAACCTCCAATGTACAACCGGTCACGGAAATCACCCGCATGATCGAGGTGATGCGCAAATATCAGTCGGCATCGCAACTCACCGACAATGAAGATGATTTAACCCGCAAAGCGATCGACCAGTTGTCACGTATCCGGTAGGCGTACGGAAGATTCAACTGGCAACAATGGCAGCAACAGAAGGTAACAATTATGAAATCTCTTAATATCGCCTCGACCGGCATGCTGGCCCAGCAATTGAACGTCGAAGTCATTTCAAACAATATCGCCAATATGAACACCACCGGTTTCAAGCGCCAGCGTGCGGAATTCCAGGATCTGCTATATCAAAGCCTGGAACGTGTGGGGTCCAATTCCTCTGACGCCGGCACTATCGTTCCCTCCGGTGTGCAGGTTGGTTCGGGCGTCAAGACAGGCTCCGTCTATCGCATCATTGAACAGGGCAATGTGGTTTCCACCGGAAATCCCTATGATATAGCCATTCAAGGGCGCGGCTATTTACGTGTGCAACAGCCCAGCGGCGAACAATCCTATACCCGCGCCGGATCGCTTGCCATTAGCGCTGAGGGGCAATTGGTGACGCCGGAAGGATTTGTGGTGGGACCGGGGATTTCCATTCCATCCGAGGCAACGGAAATCACCATCAACAAACAGGGGCAGGTGCAGGCCAAATTGCCGGGACAGGTGGAATCCCAAACCGTTGGCCAGTTGGAGCTTGCCATATTCTTTAATGAAGCCGGCCTGGAAGCCAAGGGGAACAATCTGTTTAACGAGACGCCTTCCTCGGGCGCTGCCCAGGTCAGCACGCCGGGCGCGCTGGGTTATGGCACAGTCTTGCAGGGCTTTGTTGAAACCTCGAACGTGAACCCGGTTTCAGAAATTACCTCGCTGATTACCGCGCAGCGCGCCTATGAGATGAATTCGAAAGTGATCAGCGCCTCGGATGAAATGCTGTCCACAACCACCAATCTGCGCAGGTAAATGAGATGAACCGGTCAAATTTTCTGCATCGCCTGGTAATCGGATTGACCCTGGCGCTCGCCCTTGTCACTCCGGCCCTGCCAGCCGTGGAAATGCACATGGTTCCCGTGCTCACAACGGAGGTCGCGCGCGGCGAAATCATCCGCAACGAAATCCTGGTGCTACAGGAGATGAAGCGTTCCCCCGCAGGCGTCGGTTATATCACCAACAGCGCTTCCATCGCCGGACTGGCTGCAAAGCGCCCGTTGCGCGCAGGCGTGCCGCTACGCAGCACCGATTTGATGCAGCCCCGCCTTGTCGCCAAGGGCGATCTGGTCATGATTGCCTTTGAGGCGCGGGGATTAAGCCTTTCAGCGCGCGGCAAGGCGCTGGAAGACGGCATCCACGGACAATCTGTCCGTGTCCTGAATACGCAGACCGGCCGCATCATTGACGGTACCGTGACTGGCGCAGGCTATGTTCTGGTTTCCCCGCTGATCCGTCATGAACCGGCCAACCCGCAAACTTCACAGCTTGAATATTCGGTATCCCCGGCCATTGGCCCCGCACCATAAGCAATTGAAAGCCATTCCCATGACCCTGTTTCATCCTTCAAAGGCGCTGCATCAGACACAAGCCGGTATAAGCGGCGCAAAACATATGCGCGCTGCATTTCTGACACTGACGCTGCTCGGCCTGAATGCCTGTGCGGGAACCATCGACCGGCTGGGCAGCATCGGCAGCCCGCCCGCGCTGACCCCGCTGGAAGGCGTCAAGGCCGGCGTGCCTCAGGCGACCCAGGTCAGTCTGCCCATGCCCGCCATTGAAACCACGACCACACAGCCCAATTCCCTTTGGAAAACCGGCTCGCGCGCCTTTTTCAAGGATCAGCGCGCCACCAAAATCGGGGATATTCTGACTGTCAGCATCAATATCACCGACAGCGCCAAGGTGGATAACGCCACCACGCGCACCCGTACCGCCACAGAGGGGGCGAAGGCCCCGGCGCTTCTGGGTTATGAAAAAAGCCTTAAGGAGATATTGCCGGAAGGGATAGATCCCACAAATCTGATGGAGGCAGAATCTTCCAGCAATAATGCCGGCAAGGGATCGGTTGACCGCAAAGAGGCCATTGTCACCACGGTCGCGGCAATCATCACGCAGATTTTACCCAATGGCAATCTGGTCATCCAGGGGCGCCAGGAAGTGCGTATTAATTTCGAAGTGCGCGAAATCATGATATCCGGCGTTGTCCGTCCCGAAGATATCAGCAATCAGAACACCATACAGCACACCCAGATCGCCGAAGCCCGTATTTCCTATGGCGGCCGGGGCCAGCTTACCGACGTGCAACAGGCACGCTACGGCCAGCAGTTCTACGATATCATTTCCCCGTTCTGATCCGGACCGGATAGTCCTGACAGGCTGGGGCCAATCCTGATTTATTGAAGCGTCCGGGCCTGCCTGTTGCCATTTCCCGGCCGCCCGCGCGCCATTGCTTTGGCGAAGGCCGGGCCTGTCGGGCCGTAATGCGCCCTGATGCGGTTCAATTTGATTCACATTCATGCTTCTGATGTCATTCCATTCCAACCCTCTCCGCTTCGCCGTTAGACTGGCGTGCGGGGCGTAGAAAATCACGTTTTTTTCAACATAGATAGCGCCCTGGCTTGTGCCTGATTCTGCTTGCGCCCTGCCCCTTATGGTTAAGTTTTTCGCAGAATTCTGCGCTTGTTAGCAATTTATAAATCAGTTATCATTTGGCCGTGATTTTACGGTTTGTGTGATGCCGGTCTCTGTTATCCGGCCGCTGGCTGAGACATGTTAAATTTTGTTAACTGATTCATTTTTGCGATGGGTATAATTTTATGTATTTGATGGATAGCGCCTCTTACCGTCTCGAACAGCCCCGGCTTAAACAGCGCCTGCTGTCACGTTCGGCGCTTAGCGGGTTGCCGCTGCTGGGCGTGTCACTGGCGGCATTGGCGGGGGTGACGTTGGCGCCCCTGCCCGCGCGCGCTTTGCCGCAGGACGGCGTGGTGGTTGCGGGCGCGGCCAGCATTACGCAAACCGGCGCGGCCAGTCTGGCGATCAACCAGGCCAGCATGGCGGCCATTATTGACTGGCAGAGCTTTGATATTGGGGCGCATGAGACGGTGGAGGTGTTTCAGCCCTCCAGCATGGCCAGTTTGCTCAACCGTGTGGTGGGCGGCGGCGGAGCCAGCCAGATTCTGGGAACATTGCAGGCCCAGGGGCGTCTGACCCTGGTCAATCCCTCGGGCATCACCATTGGCGATAGCGCACGCATTGATGTGGCGGGTCTGGTGGCCAGCACGGCCAATATGTCCAATCAGGATTTCATGGCGGGCCGCGGCGATTTCACGGCGCCGGGCCATGCGGGGGCGCGCGTCACCAATGCGGGCGCCATCAGCATCCGCGAGGGCGGGCTGGCGGCGCTGGTGGCGCCCGGCGTGGAAAATTCCGGCACGATTACGGCGCGCCTTGGCCGGGTACAGCTGGCGGCGGGCGAGACCTTTACGCTGGATCTGTATGGCGATGATCTGATCCATATAGGGGTTTCGGATGCGGCGCTGGCCTCGGTGGTCAATTCGGGACGCATCTCGGCCGATGGCGGTGTGGTGGAGATCAGCGCGAAGGCGGGCGCCGCGGTGGTGGACGGGCTGATCAATATGGGCGGCGTCATCGAGGCGCGCTCAGCCGGCATGGAAAATGGCACAGTGGTGCTTTACGGCGCCAGTGACGGCATTGTGAATGTTACAGGCACGGTCGATGTCAGCGGGCGCAATGCGGGCGAAACCGGCGGCAGCATAAAAGTGCTGGGCGGGAAAGTGGCGCTGAGCGGCAAGGCGAGCCTGGACGCCAGCGGCGATGCGGGCGGCGGCACAATTCTGATCGGCGGCGATTATCAGGGCCAGGGCGACACCCCCACCGCCGCGCGCACCTTTGTGGGCCGCGACGTGACGATTAAGGCCGATGCGATCTCTTCGGGCGATGCGCAAAAAGTGGTGGTGTGGGCCGATGGCGACACGCGCTATTACGGTTCGATCAGCGCAAAGGGCGGCGCGCAGTCCGGCAATGGCGGTTTGGTCGAAGTGTCCGGCAAACAAAATCTCGGCTTTGACGGCAAAGTCGATACTTCCGCACCCAATGGAACCGGCGGCAGCCTGCTGCTCGATCCGGATTTTATCTTCATTAAAGATGGCAATGGCGGTTCCAGTGCAGATAACGCGCTGTTCACCAGTGACGGCACGATTTCATTCCCTGATCTGGCTGCCACCGGGGGTAACACCTTCAATATCTCGGAGACCGCCATTGAAGGGCTGACCACTAGCTCCCTGAAATTCCAGGCCACCAATAAGATCACCATCGAAAACCTTCTTGACAATGAACTGACCATTGGTCTGGGCGGCCTGGTCAGTTTCGAAGCCGGCGCAGGCGGTATTATTGCATCAGACATCAATGATGAAATCAAACTCACGGGCGGCGGCAGCCTTACGCTCGACGCCATCACCGGCGTTGGCCGCGTTGGCGATGGCATCATTGATGTGGGCAAGATTACACTCGATGGCGGCACGCTGACATTGAAGGGTACGGATGTGATCATCAATCCGGCAGGCGTCAGCACCTCGGGCGGCACCATCAATATCACGGCGCAGGATGTTGATTTCTTCGGTGCGGTCAACGCCGGGACCGGTTTTGTACTCATCAATAATTCAGGCGCAGGCTCCATCCGGCTGGGCGCGAATGACTCCGCCGCCGCGATGAATATCTCCAACGCGGAACTTACGAATATCACCGCCGGAACCCTGTCCATACACAGCGTCTCGAAGCTTGATTTTGTAGACATGGATGCGTCCACCGCCAATGTGGATTTCATTCGTCTGATAGCGGCCGGGTCCGTCACATCTGGTGGCGCTTCAAGCTTCAAGACGATACAGATCGACGCGGTTCAGGACATCAATCTGGATGGGGACGTCACGATCACAACGGGCGCCGGGCTGTTCTATGCGGACACGAATCTGGATGTTAGCGGTAATTTCAATCTGGGTTCTGGCAAAACACTGACCCATTCCGGCAGTGGCGATCTGCTGATCCAGGGCAATGAAATCAATCTTGCGGGCTCGGGCGGAATAAACGCGGCGGGAAAAGTCCTGCAAATTGCCAACCGTTCAGGGCTTCTGGAGATTGGCGGCGGCGCCTTTCTTACCAGCGCCGACCTGAATGCCATCACGGCGGGCAATCTGCTGATAAACACTGGCGGCGGCATCAAAGTATCCGGCGTGGCGGTGACGGACAGCGATACCATTGATTATGTAAAACTGGTCGATACCGGCACGATCACATTTTCCGGCGGGGCATCCACCTTCAAAAGCCTGGACGTGCGGGCCGGCGGCAGCATTGACATTCTGGCCGATCTGACAGCGACGCAAACCAATGTCCCCATTGGTTCGGGCAATGCGAGCCTGCAACTTTTTGCCGATACGGATGGCTCCGGCGGCGGTAATCTTCTGATCGGCACTGGCGTAACGGTCAAATATAGTGGCGCTTCGGGTACGGGCTATATCAATACCAGGGCCGATGATCTGATTTTGGATGGCACGTTAAGCAGCCCCGACAGTATCGACATCACCACTTCCAAAGTGTCCACTTTTGAGATCGGCGCGCCACTCGCCGGCGCGATGATTATCGACAATAGCGAATTTGGACGCCTGCAGACCCCCGCCTTGCGCCTGGCCAGCACTGGCGCCCTCATCGTCGATGGGATGAATGATCCCTATACGTCGCGCAATGCTATTTTTATCAGCGCCTATGGCGGTGACCTTAGTTTCACCGGCGGCGCGCCGTCCGTCTTTGACGGATTGATGTGGGCCCAGGCGACGAGCGGCAATATCAAGATTTCCCAGAATATCACCGCCGATTCCCTGGAGTTTATCACGCCAGTGCTGCTGACCGATAACACGGTGCTGAAAGCTACCACTGGCTCTGTCACCACTGGGACTATTAACGGGGCCTTTGATTTGACCATAGACGCCGCCACCGCCCTGGCCCTGGGACCGCTTGGCGGCAGCATCCCTCTGGGGAATGTGATTCTGGATTCAGCGAGTGATGTGCCGATTGGCTCCGCCGGAACGCCATTGTTTGTCAATGCCTTCTCGTTGAGCCTGTTCACCAGCGAAGCCACGCTGGACAGCGCGGGTAAAATTGGCGGCGACGCCATCAGCCAGGCCAATGTCGATTTCAATAACGATGGTGCTGGCACGTCAGTTAATCTAACGATCACCGGCGCGCCGCCGCCCCCGCCGCCATCGGGCAGCGGCCCCGCCGGGACCATTACCATTATGAACGGCACCAGCGCGGCGGATGACGGCGAGGTCGCCGACGGGCAAATTCTGCTGGCCGATTTTGGCATTAACGGCTTCATCATTTCCGAAGGCGCGCTGGAGGCGCTGACCGGCAACCTCACACTTGAGGCGCCCATCCAGATCACGATCGAAGATCTGGCCGATAATCAGCTAACTTTGACCGGCCTGTCCGGAGCGGTTAATTTCACCACAAGTTCTGGCGGCACAGGCTTCGCCATGAATGCGGGCGACACGATTTTGCTCGACACTACATTCTATGCAGATACCCCTAACGCCAGCACAGTCCTCGGGGGGGTCAGCACCACTTCCGATATAAACCTTATCGCCCGTTATGTGGATATTGCGGGCCTGCTCAACGCCCACAGCATTTTCATCCTGAATAGCTCCGGCACGGTGCAGATCGGCAATAATCCGGGCGTTGATATGAATATTTCCGACGCCGAGCTTGGCAGGATCACGGCCTTTTTATTGGAGATCCGCACGCCCGGCACCCTGACCGTTGATGGCGTGACCGCCGACAATACGGATGGAATTGGTGGTCTGGAACTGCGTAGCGATGCGCCATTGTTCTTCAGCGGCGCCGCGTCGGAATTCGCTCATACTTTGAGTGCATTCAGTCAGGGCGCTCTGACAGTTGCCGCCAACCTGACAGTGAAAGATGGATTTGTGCAGTTGCAGGCCGACACCAATGGCGATAGCACGGGAAGTGACATTTTCTTCCTCGACAGCGGTAAAACCATCACTTCGCTGGGGGGCGACATCTACATCACCGGCGGCGATTTTCAGACCGATGGCGGATTCCTGAACGCGGGCAGCAATATAGTCACCATCAACGGTACAACTGGCTCAGCCCATGTTGGGGTGTCCGGAGACGCCGCCCTGATCGTCTCCAATGCGGAACTGACGAATATTACGGCGGTCGAGGTGCAGATCACAACGCCTGGCAATATGACCGTCAGCGGCGTCACGGAGATGGCAACGGCGGGCAAGGATATTTATTTAAGCGCATCGAATCTGACTTTCACCGGCAGCGCGTCGGTATTCGATCAATATCTTTCTGGGGGCACGGAAGGGAGCATTACCCTGGCGCAAGATCTTACCGCGTCCAGTTTTATCTTCAACGACAGCGTTCTGATTGACGGCATGCGCACCATCGCCACAGTCAGCGGCGGGGAATTCGCCAGCAGCGTCAACGGGGTGACCTCCTCGGGAAACAGCCTGAACGTCACGGCTTCGGCTGGCACGGTGGCCTTCACCGGCGCGGTTGGGCTCATCCAACCGCTGGATGATCTCACGGTACAGGCGGGCAATATCAATTTGGGGGAGGTCGAGACCAATGATGGCCAAACCTATACCGGCACTGCCTATCTGAATGGCGATTATATTGCGGGCGGCGATTTTACGGTGAACGGCCTGACTTTGTTAAATGGCGGCACATTCATAGAAGCTGACGGCGACGTCAGCATGGGCGATATAAGCAGCGCCTCCATTCCCCGAAATCTGAACATTTACGGCCTTCTTGGCATCACACTGGGCGATCTTGGCAACCCCGGCAATGGCAATCCCATTCTGGCCAATGTCAGCCTGAGCAGCCCTGATGATAGCATCGCTTCACTCGCCGCGCCGTTATTTGTGCGGGCGTCGTCGCTGTCAATAGACGCCCCTGCCGCCACGCTGGATGGTGCGGGCTTTATTAACGGGGAGGCCATCAGCAGGGCCAATGTAACATTTAATGACGTTCCCAACAGCACTGACCCCGATCTGGTGATCACCGGCGCATCGCCGCCTTCGGGATTTTCCGGATTGCTCGTCAATACGGATATCGATGATTATTATTTCAACACGACGGCAAGCGGGCTGGTGACCATCTCCGCCGTCGAAACCGTGGACGACGGCAGTGATTTTGATGTGGTAGTCGCTCTGTATTTTGATGACGGGACGCTCGACAATGCGGATTTCATCGCCTTCGACGATGATGGCGGAGGTGGCCCCTCCGACCTCGAAAGTTTTCTGAGCCTGACTCTGGCCGCCGGTGATTATCTGCTGCGCGTCGGCACACACGGCTATAGCGCGAGCGCGACGGGCGCCACCTTTGCCGGACATCATACGGGTACGGACTATACACTCAGCATCACTGGCGCATTCGTAGTGGGCGGCAGCGGTCCAGTTTCTCCACCGCCTCCACCGCCAACTTCTCCGCCGCCGCCGCCTCCGCCGCCGCCGCCGCCTCCGCCTGTCGTCGTGCCGCCGCCGGTGACCGAGACGCCGCCTCCGCCTCCGCCTCCGCCTGTCGTCGTGCCGCCGCCGGTGACCGAGACGCCGCCTGTTGTGCCGCCGCCGCCGCCGGTGGTGGAAGAAACGCCGCCTGAAACTGACGGGACTGAATCCGATGAGGCCATGGAACTGGCCGTGCTTGAAGAGGCAATGGAAATCACCGATGACATCACCAGCCAGGTCGATGACCTGACCGAGGATGGCGAAACCTCAGAGGAAGAACCGGAAGAAGAAACCGAAGGTGCGGAGCTGATCGATGACAGCGTGACCAATAATGCCTTCATCCAGGTTATTCAGCCCGAAGATATCGGCGACGCCTCCGACCCGGACGACGCGCCCGTGCAAAGCGCAGACTGTGTCTGTAACTGATCGCGCGTAAGGCCCTGCGCGTAAGGCCGGTTACACCTGCCCCTGCTGCAAGGGTCAGGTGTGACCGGACCTGATCGCATCGCGCGCTGAAAATCAGATCGGCCCATTTCCCGGACCGGATGAAATAACCAGGGGCGATCCCGTCCGGTCCGGACGGGCTCTATGTTATTTCGATGCCTTTCAGGCCGCCCTCGGCGCGCCATTGGCGCAGGATGCTGAAAAATTCTTCAGCGCCGCCGCCATAGGAACCTGCCAGAAATCCCTTTGAAGGATCGCTGGTATTGCCTTCATTGTTGTAATAGCCGGGCGTGCATTCGGCATAATAGCGTACCCCCAGACGCGCCTTACTCCGCATGGTGTGCACCCAATCATCCTCGGCCGCCTGCGTCGCCTCGACGCTTTTTGCTTGCCGCTGCATGGCGTGTTTGATGACATAGGTGACATGCTCCGCCTGCTCGTTCAGCATATGGGTGAAGTTGGGCGGGAAGCCGGTCTGGGTAAAACCCATGAAAAAGCAGTTCGGGAATCCGTGCGTGTAAAAGCCATGAAAGGTGGAAAGCCCTTCGGCCCATTTTTCACCAAGCCGCATACCGTTACGGCCGATAATGTCATAACCCGAACGCCTGGTATAATTGGTGCCTACTTCGAACCCGGTGGCGAAAATGACGCAATCCACTTCATATTCCACGCCATTGGCCACCACGCCTTTTTCCGTCATGCGTTCGACGCCCTTGCCCTTTGTGTCGACAAGCGTCACGCCGGGCAGATTATAGGTATTGAGATATTTATCATCGAAGGTCGGGCGTTTGCAGAATTGCCGGTACCAGGGTTTCAGAGCTTCGGCTGTCGCCTTATCCTTCACCAGGGCTGCTGCGCGCGCGCGCACTTCCTCCATCTTTTGAAAGTCGGCAATTTCGGTAAGCGCGGCGCGTTCGCTCAGGCTCAGTTCCGGACTATTCACCGCCCCGGTCATGCCGCTCAGATTGCGAAAAATATGCGTCCAGCCATCGCCGACCAGATCCTCGTCCTGATCGCCGCCCGCCAGCAGAATATTGAAATTTTCGATGCGGCGTTTCTGCCAGCCGGGTTGCAGGCTTTTCACCCATTCCGGATCGGTCGGGCGGTTGGCGCGCACATCCACCGAGGACGGCGTGCGCTGAAACACGAAAAGCTGTTTGGCCGCCGAACCCAGATGCCAGATGCACTGCACTGCGGTTGCGCCGGTGCCGATGATCGCCACCCGCTTGTCATGGAGCTTGTCCAGATTGCCGTTTGAATCCCCGCCGGTATAATTATAGTCCCAGCGGCTGGTGTGAAAGGTGTGCCCCTTATATTTCTCGATGCCTTCAATGCCGGGCAGTTTTGGCTTGTTCAGCGGGCCGTTCGACATGGTTACATAACGGGCTTTCATGCGGTCGCCCCGGTTGGTGGTGACGATCCATTTGGCCTCGTCCTCGTCCCATTCCATGCCGGTTACTTCAGTCTGGAAACAGGCATCCGTGTACAGATCATATTTCTGGCCGATCTTGCTGCAATATTCCAGAATTTCGGGCGCGTGGGTGTATTTCTCTTTCGGGATGAAATTCATCTCTTCCAGCAGCGGCAGGTAAATATAGCTTTCGATGTCGCAGGCCGCGCCGGGATAGCGGTTCCAGTACCAGGTGCCGCCGAAATCGCCGCCCTTTTCGATGATGCGTATGCTTTTGACGCCCGCCTCGCGCAACCGCGCACCAGCCAGCAATCCGCCGAAGCCGCCGCCGATCACCAGCACCTCAACTTCATCAAATAACGGTTCGCGGGTAAATCCGGGATCGACATAGGGATCGTCGATGAAATGCGCAAACTGCGCGTCAATCTCGCGATATTGGGCCGCACCTTCGGGATGAATGCGGCGGTCCCGCTCATACCGGTATTTCTCGCGCAGGGCGTCGGGATCAAAGCCCAGTTCCGCCGGGGTTTTGAATAAGGTTCCTGCGGGTTGCTGGCTCATTCTTTCTCTCCTGTGATTGCGGGATCCTGCTGGTTCACGCTATTACAGGCAGTGGCGCCACCGCAAGCGCCTTAGTAATAGAAGGCAGCGCGCCGCATTTCAGCTGGCGCCGGGTGCTTTATCTGCGCCCCTATCCCCTGTGGCTGAGAATATCCTGATATTGCCTGGTAGTTCTGGCTGCTGTCCGGCTGGAACTATCACCGCCCGGCACATCCAGCGAGGCCATGATGGCGATCATGTCCGAGGAAAGAATCCGGGCATTATGGCCCATGGCCGTGAGGCTGCTGGCGCCTGGCGTGTAAACGCTGCTTGTATAGGCCGTGTGGGATGGGCCGGGTTTGTTGGCCGCGTAGACCATTTCCGGTTCACTGGAATCGGCCCCGCCGGCCAGGAAGGCCATCACTTCGCTGACATTGCGGGCCCTGCCATTTTCATAAAAAATTCCACGATTGGCTGCCGCCGCCGCCGGGAACAGGCTGGCTGCACGGCTGTTGGGGGTCTGCTCTGCTGCGGTAATCAGCCGCGCGGCACCCCCGGCGCCAAGCACATGCGCCGCATAAAGTTCCCCGCTGCTGACATCACGATCCAGCCGGTTTTCCAACACTTTACGGTTTTCAGCAGTCAATTCCCCTGCCATCAGTGCGGAAATCCTGGGATCCTGCCGCAGGGCAAGAATTGCCCGCCTTTGCGACGCATCCGGCACATTATACCTGCCTGTTGAGTCCTGGAAAATCTTTGACGCCTCCTCGCCCAGGCCATGTTCCGCGCCATGACGCTTCACCATGCCCAGCCAGGTCTGTTCAATGAACTGAAACATGCCGGAGGCGCTGCTGGTACTGGCTTTTGCAACAGGATTAAAGCTGCTTTCACGCATCGCCGTATTGACCAAATGATCGAATCCGGTGCCGGTTTTGACGCTGGCTTCCTGTAACATCCGGGTAATCCCGGCATGTTTGGCGGGGTTCAGACTGGTAATCGCATGCGGCATAGGGTTCTCCTTATGCACCTATGCTAGCAATCCATGTGCCAGTAATGGCTGGTTCATGTTAGGCTTGTCAGAACATGTGATTGTTCATATTTTGTTCCTGTCGATTCCTTCTGGAGAGTATCTTTCCATCCCATGCATAAATTCATTTCTGTCCGTGGCGCCCGAGAACATAATCTGGCGAATATTGATGTGGACCTTCCCCGGGATTCACTGATCGTCATTACTGGCCTGTCCGGATCGGGCAAAAGCTCTCTGGCCTTTGACACCATCTATGCCGAGGGCCAGCGGCGCTATGTCGAAAGCCTGTCTGCCTATGCGCGGCAATTTCTGGAAATGATGCAGAAGCCGGATGTGGACCATATTGAGGGTCTAAGCCCCGCCATTTCCATCGAACAGAAAACCACGTCGCGCAATCCGCGTTCGACCGTCGGCACGGTGACGGAAATTTATGACTATATGCGGCTGCTGTTCGCGCGGGTGGGGGTGCCCTATTCGCCTGCGACCGGCCTGCCCATCGAAAGCCAGACGGTCAGCCAGATGGTGGACAAGCTCACCGCCCTGCCCGACGGCACGCGGCTGTTTCTGCTGGCGCCGCTGGTGCGCGGGCGCAAGGGCGAATATCGCAAGGAACTGGCTGATCTGATGAAGCGCGGCTTTCAGCGCGTCAAGGTCGATGGCGCCTATCATGAAATTGATGCGGTTCCCGAACTCAACAAAAAAATCAAACACGATATTGACGTGGTGGTGGACCGCATTGTCATCCGCCCGGATATGCAAAGCCGCCTCGCCGACAGTTTCGAAACGGCGCTGGCGATTGGCGATGGCATTGCGGTTGCGGAAATGGCTGACAAGAACGCGGAGCGGATTATCTTCTCGGCCAAATTCGCCTGCCCGGTTTCGGGTTTCACCATCACCGAAATCGAGCCGCGTCTATTTTCGTTCAACAATCCGTTTGGCGCCTGCCCCGCTTGTGATGGGCTTGGCACCGAAATGGTGATCGATCCCGAACTTGTGATCCCGGATGACACGCTCAGCCTGCGCGGCGGCGCCGTGGCGCCCTGGGCGCGTTCCACAACCGCCTATTATAACCAGACGCTCGACAGCCTGGCGCGGCATTTCAAATTCTCCACTGCCCTGCCCTGGAAAGACATTCCAAAAGCTGCGCGTGACACTATCCTGTATGGCTCGGGCGAGGATAATATCCGCATGTCCTATGTGGATGGCGAACGCAAATATCAGATCAACAAGCCATTTGAAGGCGTGATCACCAATCTGGAGCGGCGTTACCGGGAAACCGAAAGCAACTGGACCCGCGAGGAAGTCGAAAAATATCAGCGCATCACCGCCTGTGAGGTGTGTTCGGGCAACCGCCTGAAACCCGAGGCGCTGGCGGTAAAGCTGGATGGGTTGCATATTGCGCAAGTGTCGGAAATGTCGATCCGTCAGGCATTGCAATGGTTCAACGCGCTGCCCGCCACGCTGACCTCTCAACAGCAGGAGATCGCCTCACGCATTCTGAAGGAAATCCGTGAGCGGCTCGGCTTTCTCAATGATGTCGGGCTGGAATATCTAACGCTGGCGCGCAACTCCGGCACGCTTTCGGGCGGGGAATCGCAACGCATCCGGCTGGCGTCGCAGATCGGGTCCGGGCTGACCGGCGTATTATATGTGCTGGATGAACCCTCTATCGGTCTGCATCAGCGCGATAATGCGCGACTGCTGGTGACGCTGAAAAATCTGCGCGATCTCGGCAATACGGTGATCGTGGTGGAGCATGATGACGAAGCCATCCGCAGCGCCGATTATGTGGTCGATATGGGGCCGGGCGCGGGCGTGCATGGCGGCCATATTGTGGCGCAAGGCATACCGCAGGAAATCATGGATAATCCGCGCAGCCTGACCGGACAATATCTGACAGGCGCGCGCATTATCCCGATCCCGGAAACGCTGCGGCTCGTGCGGCCCAAACATATGCTGAGCATTATCGGCGCCAGCGAAAATAATCTGAAAAATGTCGATGCGCATATACCGCTTGGCACATTTACCTGCGTCACCGGCGTTTCCGGCGGCGGTAAATCGACGCTGATTATCGAAACCCTATACAAGGCGGCGGCGCGCAAACTGAACGGCGCGCGCGAATTACCGGGTGCGCATAAGCGCATTGATGGGCTGGAGCTGCTCGACAAGGTCATCGACATCGACCAGTCGCCGATCGGCCGCACGCCGCGCTCCAATCCGGCCACATATACGGGCGCGTTTTCCCCGATCCGTGACTGGTTTGCGGGTCTGCCCGAGGCCAATACGCGCGGTTACAAGGCCGGGCGTTTTTCCTTCAACGTCAAAGGCGGGCGCTGCGAGGCCTGTCAGGGCGATGGCGTCATTAAAATCGAAATGCATTTTCTGCCGGATGTGTATGTGCAATGCGATATCTGCAAGGGTCGGCGCTATAATCGCGAAACGCTGGAAATCACCTTCCGCGACAAAAGCATTGCCGATGTGCTGGACATGACGGTTGACGCGGCGGCGGATTTTTTCAAGGCCGTGCCGTCGATCCGTGAAAAGCTTGTGACGCTGCAACGGGTGGGGCTTGGCTATATCAAGGTCGGGCAACAGGCGACCACCTTGTCGGGCGGCGAGGCGCAGCGCGTCAAACTGGCCAAGGAACTGGCGCGGCGCGCCACTGGACGCACGCTGTATATTCTGGATGAACCGACCACCGGACTGCATTTCGAGGATGTGAAAAAGCTGCTTGAAGTGCTACAGGAATTGGTCGATACCGGAAACACCATGGTGGTGATCGAGCATAATCTGGAAGTCATCAAAACCGCCGACTGGATCATTGATCTGGGGCCCGAAGGCGGCGATGGCGGCGGACGCATTGTGGCCGAAGGCACGCCGGCGCAAGTCGCAGCAATTGAACAAAGCTATACAGGTCAATTCCTGAAGCAAATCGTCAGGCCCGAACCCGCGCGTTCCGTTACCCCCCGCCGCAAGACCAGACAGGTGGCGGAGTAGGGCAAGAAGGTTTCTGCCATAGACAAGTTGATAAGTCTGCCGATACGCGGTACAATCTCGCGAAGTGATCAGGACACTCAAACATCGCGGTTTGAAACTGCTTTATGACCGCGGAGATCGCAGCCGTATCAACGCGAATCAGACGCGGCGGATCGAGGATATTCTTGGCCGTCTGGACACCGCCGAGACCGTTGCTGCGCTTGATCTGCCCGGATACCGGCTGCACATGCTCAAAGGTGATCTGAAAGGGTTCTGGAGCATCAGCGTTTCCGGAAATTGGCGGATTATCTTCCGCTTCACGGATGGCGATGTGTTCGATGTCAATTTGGTTGACTATCATTGAAAGGACAAGCTTATGGCAATGCACACCCCGCCGCACCCCGGTCACTCGATCCGGGACGCCTGTCTCGAACCGCTCGGCCTCTCCGTAACGAATGGGGCTGCCAGGCTGGGCGTTACACGCCATACACTGTCCCGCGTCATCAATGGCCATGCGGCGATTTCACCGGTAATGGCTTTGCGTCTGGAATTGATGGGCTGGGGGACGGCGGACTCGTGGTTGAAGATGCAGCTTGCTTATGATCTGGCGCAAGCCCGGCGCACGGCATCCAAGATCAAAGTTCAACGCCTGAGGGTTGCGTAAACACGTCAACGGTTGTGTCAGGCAGCATTATATAAATTGCGCCGGCCTGCTGGATTTCCTTCGCCGCAAGACCAGACAGGTGGCGGAGTGAGCCGAAAAAACAGCGCGCACTTTCGTCCTTGAAATGATACATATATACAATCAAAATGGCGGCGCGCTTCGAAAAGGAAAAGGCATGGGACCGTTTGACCGCATTACCCAACAGCCCGAAATCATGGGGGGAAAGGCCTGCATTCGCGGGTTGCGTGTCACGGTTGGCATGATTGTAGGGCAAATTGGCGCGGGACATAGCTTCGAGGAAATTCTCGCTGACTACCCTTATCTTGATCGTGAGGACATTCTGCAGGCGCTTCGCTACGCCGCATGGCGAAGCGAAGAACGAGAGGTAACGCTGTCCGGCATATGAAGTTTCTCATCGATATGAACCTGCCGCCACGCTGGGTTGCTGTGCTGGCGGACGCGGGCTTTGAGGCGGAACACTAGTCAACATTGGGACCCCATAACGCGCCTGACCCACAAATTATGCTTTACGCCAAAATGAACGGATATGCCGTTATCACCCATGATCTGGATTTCAGCGCCATCCTAGCGGCCAACAATGGCGAAAAGCCAAGTGTGGTGCAAGTCCGCGCCGGCGATATCACCCCGAAAGCCATCGGCGATCAGCTTATTGCCGCCCTGCGGCGGATGGCTTCTGAGCTGGAACAAGGCGCATTGCTGACAGTTGATTTAAACCGCGCACGCCTTCGCCTATTGCCGTTCAATTCAATATGAGAATGCATATTGCCGCAAGACCGGTTAATTGAGGTAACCCGTGAAACGTTCATACATTACTGCTGGCGGTGTTGTATTGGTGATTACCGTTTGGATGCTGTCCGGGCTGTTCACGGATCACGCGCCGGAGGATCAGGATGCGGAGCCGGCGCAGGTGGCAAAGCGTGTCGCAGTGCGCGCCGAAACCATTACGGCGCAGATACGCCGGGGCGAGGCGGTAATTCGCGGGCGCACCGAGGCCAATCGCAATGTCGAGCTGCGCACCCGTGTGCAGGGGCATGTGCGCGCCCTGCCCTGGCCCAAGGGCGCGCGCGTCAGTGAAGGCGATCTTATCTGCAAATTGACCGTCGATGCACGCGGCGCCAATTCGGATGAAGCCCGCGCACTGGTCGCCAGCCGCAGGCTGGATTACACCGCAGCAACAGAACTCGCACGCAAGGGTCACCGCTCGTCCAGCCAGGTGGCGGCTGCAAAGGCTGCACTGGACGCGGCGCAGGCCGCCCTGAAACGCGCCGAAATCGCCATGTCCGATATCAGCATCACCGCCCCTTTTGATGGCGTGGTCGAGGCGCTACCCGTTGAAATAGGTGATTTCCTGAATGAAGGCGGCATCTGCGCCCGTATTGTGGATAGCGACCCCATGCTGCTAATCGGCCAGGTGTCCGAGCGTGACATCAACGCCTTCCGGGTTGGCGACACGGGCGGCGCGCAACTGATTACCGGCGAGACGGTGCAGGGTGTGGTGCGTTTTATCGCCAGCACCGCCGATCCCGCCACACGGACTTTCCGGATTGAACTGGAAACCCCAAATCCGGAAAATATCCTGCGTGACGGGATTACCGCCGACATACGCATACGCACGGCGCCCGTCGAGGCGCATTTTATTTCGCCCGCCATTCTGACCCTGAATGATGCGGGCATTATCGGCGTGCGCATCGTGGATGGCGAAAGCCGCGCCCGGTTTATGCCGGTTACCATTATTGCCAACACGTCTGATGGCGTCTGGATTACCGGACTGCGCAAGGTTGAAAACGTTATTACTGTCGGTCAGGAATATGTTTCGGATGGCGCGCTGGTGGATGTTACCTACAAAACGCCGCCCAACCCGGAAGGCGCGTCATGACAGGGATGCTGGACAATCTCATTGCCCGGCAGCGCATGATTCTGACCTTGCTGGCGGCCATGCTGCTGGCCGGCCTCTATTCCTATCTCACAATACCCAAGGAAGCCGACCCGGACATACCCATTCCATTTGTGTTTGTTTCTGCGCCGCATCCCGGTATCTCGCCCGAGGATGCGGAACGGTTGCTGGTCAAACCGATGGAGGCCAAACTGCGCAGCGTAGAGGGCCTGAAGGAAATGCGCTCGGTTGCGGCCCAGGGACATGCCGGGTTTTATCTTGAGTTTGACGTGAATTTTGATCAGCAAAATGCGCTGATCGATGTGCGCGAACAGGTGGATTTGGCCAAGGCTGATCTGCCCGACGATACCGAAGACCCGATTGTGCTGGAATTTAACACCAGCCAGTTTCCGGTGATCACCGTAACCCTTTCCGGAGATGCGCCAGAGCGCACCCTGTTGCGCCATGCGCGCATACTTCAGGATTCCATCGAAGCCATCCCATCCGTGCTGAAGGCAGAACTTGGCGGCCACCGCGAAGAGCTGCTGGAAGTTATCGTCGATCCGGCCAAACTGGAATCCTATAGTATCTCGCCAAAAGAATTACTCGACGCCGTAACCCTGAACAATCGCATGATCGCGGCAGGCATGCTGGATACCGGACAGGGGCGGTTCGCTGTCAAGGTGCCAGGCCTGTTTGAAACCGCCTCTGATGTTGTCAGCCTGCCGGTCCGGGTGGTTGGCGATGGCGTTGTCACCCTAGGCGATGTGACCGATATCAGACGCATTTTCAAGGACCGCTATACCTATGCAAGACTGAATGGAAAGCCGTCAATTTCAATTTCGGTTTCCAAACGCATTGGCTACAACATTCTCGACACGACGCAGACTATCCGGGCCGTGGTGGAGGAGCATCGTAAGCTGCTGCCGCCCAGTATCCAGCTATCGGTGGCGCAGGATGACTCGCGCTGGATTCTCAGTATGCTCGGCAGCCTCGAATCCGCCGTGCTGACAGCCGTGGCGCTGGTGATGATCGTGGTGCTGTCGGCACTTGGCTTGCGCTCGGCCGCGCTGGTTGGGATTGCCATACCCGCATCTTATCTGATCGGATTTATGCTGTTTGGATTGACGGGCATGACCATCAACATGATGGTGATGTTTGGCCTGATCCTTTCGGTCGGCATGCTGGTCGATGACACGATCATTGTGGTGGAATATGCCGATCGCCAGATGATTGAGGGCGCATCACGCAAGCAAGCCTATATTACGGCGGCGCGGCGCATGTTCTGGCCAATTGTTTCGTCAACCGCGACCACGCTGGTGGCATTTCTGCCAATGCTGTTCTGGCCTGATGTGACCGGCAAGTTCATGCGCTATCTGCCGCTGACGATGATTTTTGTGATGTCCGCTTCATTGCTGGTGGCGATTTTGTTTGTGCCTGCGCTGGGTGCAATTTTCGGCAGGCCGGGTTCAGATGATGTGGAAACCCTTAAATCCATCAAAGCGTCTGAAAGCGGTAATTTGCAGGAGCTTTCGGGGTTCACCGGTATATACGCCCGCTTGATTGCGCGGCTGCTGCACCATCCGCTGAAAGTGATTGCGGCTGCTGGCGCATCTCTGCTCATCGTAACCCTTGCCTATGTTACTTTTGGCAAGGGGTTGGAGTTTTTCACAGATACCGAATCGGATGGGGCCATCATACATATCGCGGCGCGGGGCAATTTATCGGCCCGGGAAATGCGCGATCTGGTGACAGAGGTTGAGCATGAGGTTCTTCAGGTTGCGGATATCCGCACCGTGTTCACGCATACGGGCCGCAACACCAGCGGCGGACGTGAAGGCGGGCCACGTGACAGTATCGGCACCATACGTATAGAGCTTGACGAATGGAACCAGCGTGGACGCGGCATGAATGCCATTATGGCGGAAATCCGCGAGCGCACCCAGGACATTCCCGGCATCCGCGTTCAGATACGCAAGCGCGAGGGCGGGCCGCCTGTCACCAAGGATATTGTTCTGGAAGTCTCCTCGCATGACAAGGCAGAGCTTGCCGCAACGCTTCCGCGCATTGCGGACTATATGCGTAATGAGGTTTCGGGATTAATTGACATTGAAGATAGCCGCCCGCTTCCGGGCATAGAGTGGCATGTCGCGGTAGACAGGGCGCAGGCCGGCCGCTTCGGCGCGGATATCACGAATATCGGTGTTATGGTGCTGATGATTACCGATGGGGTTAAAATAGGCGAATACCGCCCGGACGATTCAGAAGATGAAGTGGAAATCCGGGTACGCTACCCCTTTACGGACCGCAATATTGATCAACTTGACCAGCTGCGGGTGCGTACCCGCGATGGGTTGATCCCTGTTTCCAATTTCATCACCCGTACCGCGAAGCCCAGCACGGGCTCGATCGAGCGGATTGACGGAAATAATATCATGACCATCAGCGCCGATACCGCCGATGGCGTGCTGGCCAGCGCCAAGGTAGCCGAAATTTCGCGCTGGCTGAAAAATGCGGGCCTGGATTCCGATGTCAATATCCGCTTTCGCGGCGCGGACGAAAAACAGAGTGAGGCGCGCGATTTCCTGATTGTGGCATTTTCAGCGGCGCTGTTCCTGATTGCGATTATTCTGATCACGCAGTTCAACAGTTTTTATCATTCGGCACTGATTTTATCTGCCGTCGTTATGTCCACGGTAGGGGTGTTTCTGGGGCTGCTGATCATGGGGCAAACCTTCAGCGTGATTATGACGGGCACCGGTATTGTCGCGCTTACCGGAATTGTGGTGAAGAATAATATTATTTTGATTGACACCTATCAGCAGCTGATCCGCGACGGTTTTCCTCCCCATGACGCCATTATTCGCACGGGCGCACAACGGTTGCGGCCTGTGGTGTTGACCACGCTGACCACCATTGCCGGGTTGCTGCCCATGATGCTGAAAGTTGAACTGGATTTTGTCGGCCGTGACATCCTGTATGGCTCGCCCTCAGCCTCCTGGTGGGTTCAGATGGCGACTGCCGTGGTGTTCGGGCTCAGCTTCGCAACCTTTCTTACTCTGCTGGTGACGCCCTGCGCGCTGGCCTTGCCTGCCTCTTTAAAACAAAGCTGGGCGGCCTGGCGCCACCGGGATATCGCCGCCGGGATCAGGGGCTGGCCGCTTTGGCGCAGGCAGCCGGAATAAATTATGGAAAGCATATCCCATACCTTCAGTCTCATCCACAGCTCACCGCATCTGCGCGAAGTGATCGTTTTTCTGTTATCGGCGGTTTTGGTCGTGCCGGTTTTCCGGCGTCTGAAGACCAGCCCGGTTCTGGGTTATCTGCTGGTTGGCGCCGTTATTGGCCCATTTGGGCTGAAGGCGATATCCGATGTTGAAGGGGCGCGCCTGCTGGGGGAGTTTGGCGTTATTTTTCTGCTGTTTACGATTGGGCTTGATCTGTCACTGGAACGGCTGGGCGGCATGTCCCGCCTTATATTTGGCCTTGGTGGCGCCCAGGTCATATGCACCGGTTTGATAATCGGCGGCATTGCCTGGGCCTGGGGAAACCCGCTACAGGTGGCTATCATACTGGGAGCCTGTCTGGCGCTTTCCTCCACGGCCATTATAACCCAATTGCTGCTGGAAAATGATGAATTCTCATCGCCCTATGGCCGCACTGTATTTGCCGTGCTGTTATTTCAGGATCTTGCCGTGGTGCCCCTGCTGGTTATGGTCAAGTCCCTGAGCTCCGGGGTTGAGCCCTTATCTCTGGATCTGCTTTACGCGCTGGTAAAATCCATTCTTGTAGTTCTTGTGATCATTGTGGTTGGACGCCTGACATTGCGCCCTTTGTTTCGCATGGTTGCTGGCGCGCGTAGTCCGGAACTGCTGATGGCCATGACGCTGCTGGCCATTCTGGCAACAGCGATCGGGACTGAACTTGTGGGCCTGTCTATGGCGCTGGGCGCTTTTCTCGCGGGCATGCTTTTGGCGGAAACGGAATTTCGCCATCAGGTGGAAACGGATATTCAACCGTTCAAAGGCTTGCTGCTCGGCCTGTTCTTTATCGGGGTCGGCATGAGCATAGATCTTGGTTCTGTACTGGACCGGGTAGTCCTGATCGGTGCCTCTGTTATAGGGTTAATTCTCATTAAGGCCGCTATTTTCTTTTGCCTCGGCTATCTGTTCCGCCTGCCAGGCTCTGTCAGCCTGCGCGGCGCCCTGCTGCTTGGGCCCGGCGGGGAGTTTGCACTGCTGATTATTGGCGCAGCCCTGGCGGCAAATGTGCTGGATCCTGATGTCGGACAGTTTATGATGATCGTCGCCGCGCTATCGATGGCGGTAACGCCACTGATGATGCCGTTTGGCCAGTGGCTGGCTGGCAAATGGCGCAAGCATGGTGAAAAAGCCTATGTGCTTTTTCCCGCAGCCGCCAGCCCTGATTTGAGCAACCATGTCATCATTGCAGGCTTTGGCCGCGTTGGGCAAACCATCGCAGCGATTTTGACTTCGCAAAAAATTCCTTATGTAGCGTTGGATCTTAATCCTCCCGCCACAAGTCAGTACCGCAAAAAAGACATGCCCATTTACTATGGCGATGTCGAACGCACCGAAATGCTGGAACAGGTTGGCATCGCCAGGGCCGCCGCATTGGTGCTGACCATCGACACGCCACAAACGGCGAAAAGGGCGCTGGCATCGATCCGCGCCCGTTGGCCGGATATTCCGGTATTTGTGCGCGCACATGACAGTACACATATACGCCAGCTGGAAATTTTGGGTGCGACCGGCGTAGTGCCGGAAACCCTGGAGGCCAGCCTTGCGCTGGCGGGCCAGGTGCTGAATGGAATTGGCATCCCGATGGATGCGGTTAATAATTTAATAGGCCGCATCCGTGAAGAACATTATTCAGAGATTGAAACCATCGGACGGCCGCCTGACGATGGAATGCTAAAAAAGACAGGGGGCGGATAATCATCCGCCCCCTGTCCGTTATTATCTGTCTTACTAGCGGAACAATGCCAGCAGAACTGAGGGCGCCTGATTGGCGATGGTGATCGCCTGGGTGGACAGCTGCTGCTGCGCCTGCAGAGCCTGCAACTTGCTGCTCGCCTTGGCCAGGTCCGCATCAACAAGCGCGCCAAGACCTTTTTCGGTCGCGTCCGAAATCGCCTTGGTGAAAGTGTTTTGCGATTCAATGGCCCGCAGATCACCCGAAATACCGCTCAAGGCATTGTTGGAGGCGGTAACGAAATTATCCAGGGTATTGCTGCTTGAGTTCAGCAAGGTCCGCGCCAGGGTCGATGACACGCTGGCGCCGATGGAAGCGTTGAAGGTGGAGGCTGACGTAAATACGTCGACGCCCGTCACCGCAATCTGTGTACCAACAACGTCAGCGATGAAGTTCACTGCGGTGGTGTTGTTCAACAGGTTGGTGCCGTTGAATTTGGCCTGCTTGATCAGATCCTTGGCCTGGGTCGCCAGGTCTTTAAGATCGGTCGAGTAGGTAGTGCGCTGGGTCGCGGTAATCGAGGTGTCCGCCAACTGGGTCAGCTTCGACTTGATTTCCGAAAACAGGTTGGATACGGCGCTGGCGCCGGCCAGCCCCACTTCGGCCAGACCGACAGCGCCGCTCAGGCTTTGCTGCACGGCTCCCAGAGACGCAATATTGCTGCGCAGGCCCTGCGCCACGGCGAAGGTCGAGGCATCGTCCTTGGCGTCGGCAACTTTGTAACCGGTCTGGATTTGTTTGGACACTTTGTCCAGGTTGCTGGTGATATTGCGCAGGGTAGCCTGAGCGACCAGCGCGCCGGCATTGGTATGAATCGTAGTCATGCTGTATTTTCTCCATTCTGGATATATCGGTAGCAGAATGCTACCTGAGCTTTTTAGCCTGACTGGCGATGCGCAACCCTTATGCCAAACTTGCCGGATAAAATTTGCCTACCCGGCAACTAATTCTGCAATTTGCATTATTTATCAGTGAGTTAATGGAAGTTAAACTTAATAAAGATTGAGATGGGACGCGGCCCGGCAAGAACGCTCCGGCAAGTTTTGCCGCTACAGGAAAATATTGCCGGGTAGCAGGCAAAAATTATGAGACATAAAGACACAAAAAAGACAGGGGGCGGATAATCATCCGCCCCCTGTCCGCTATTATCTGTCTTATTAGCGGAACAATGCCAGCAGCACTGAGGGCGCCTGATTGGCGATGGTGATCGCCTGGGTGGACAGCTGCTGCTGCGCCTGCAGAGCCTGCAACTTGCTGCTCGCCTTGGCCAGGTCCGCATCAACAAGCGCGCCAAGACCTTTTTCGGTCGCGTCCGAAATCGCCTTGGTGAAAGTGTTTTGCGATTCAATGGCCCGCAGATCACCCGAAATACCGCTCAAGGCATTGTTGGAGGCGGTAACGAAATTATCCAGGGTATTGCTGCTTGAGTTCAGCAAGGTCCGCGCCAGGGTCGATGACACGCTGGCGCCGATGGAAGCGTTGAAGGTGGAGGCTGACGTAAATACGTCGACGCCCGTCACCGCAATCTGTGTACCAACAACGTCAGCGATGAAGTTCACTGCGGTGGTGTTGTTCAACAGGTTGGTGCCGTTGAATTTGGCCTGCTTGATCAGATCCTTGGCCTGGGTCGCCAGGTCTTTAAGATCGGTCGAGTAGGTAGTGCGCTGGGTCGCGGTAATCGAGGTGTCCGCCAACTGGGTCAGCTTCGACTTGATTTCCGAAAACAGGTTGGATACGGCGCTGGCGCCGGCCAGCCCCACTTCGGCCAGACCGACAGCGCCGCTCAGGCTTTGCTGCACGGCTCCCAGAGACGCAATATTGCTGCGCAGGCCCTGCGCCACGGCGAAGGTCGAGGCATCGTCCTTGGCGTCGGCAACTTTGTAACCGGTCTGGATTTGTTTGGACACTTTGTCCAGGTTGCTGGTGATATTGCGCAGGGTAGCCTGAGCGACCAGCGCGCCGGCATTGGTATGAATCGTAGTCATGCTGTATTTTCTCCATTCTGGATATATCGG
>JBMOMX010000012.1:0-118127 GCA_049323435.1 Pseudomonadota bacterium | reverse complement strand
TCTGGATTTGTTTGGACACTTTGTCCAGGTTGCTGGTGATATTGCGCAGGGTAGCCTGAGCGACCAGCGCGCCGGCATTGGTATGAATCGTAGTCATGCTGTATTTTCTCCATTCTGGATATATCGGCAGCGTTTTACTGCCTGGCCAATTTGGCCTGTGCTATGCCCCGCAACCCTTGTGCCAATTTTGCCGGATAAAATTTGCCCACCCGGTAAGGCGTGCTGTTCCCAAAGTTTTTTTGCAATTGGTTAACCGCTATTATCCCTAACAAAGATGAATTACGGCCTGAATGCATCAGTTCTGGGAAAAAATGACCCGGCAAAGATTACTTGAATGGGAAAAATTTGCCGCTACCGGAATGTGACAGCCATGTAGGCGGCCGCCATTGTTACAGCGTACCAGAGATGCGGCATTCAGGAATATTTCCGGGCTTTCAAGCGCCGGAGGGGGTTGGCTTCAAACCCTTCATAATATTCCGGTTGATCTCGATCAAATCCGAAATATCTTCGCCTTTACGGGTGACCTCGCGGGAATATTTTTGCACCCAGATACTGAGTGAAATTATCGAGGCGCGGATTTCTTTTGGCAGCAGATTATTGTCGTCGGCGCAGTCCGTCGCCAGCGCAATCCATAATCTGCGATTGCGATCCAATGCCTCAACCATGCCAGCATCCACCACCCCCCGCTGTTGTGCCGCTATTAAATCGCGGGTGATTTCAGTAAACAGGCGGTATTCGGTGTTACGGGGGGATTCCGTGGTTTTAAGCGCGCGCTGATAGGCATTCAGGCTCATTTCCTAAAATCTCCTCCTCAAACTCCATCAGGCGGGCGCATAACCGCAATGCTGCATAATATTGATGGGAAAGAATTTCTTTGCTGATTTCCACGCATAACAACAATATTTCCGGCCGGTTGACGGCCTCCATGAATTCCGTCATGCGCAGTTTAAAATCATCGTAATAATTCTGCTGCCCGGTTTCATCCAGATACATCATCATTATGGGAAAATAGATGCGGCGCACAGGTGTCGTGACGGCATCAGGTTGAATAATGTCGCGTTCGCGCAAAATGGAAGCGTGATTTTGAACGATAAGTGAACCCCTGCGATCCCCATTCACGACAACGGCGCCATTGATGGCAAACTTCTCGCCAGGCTTTAACGAAAGCTTAAGAGGCATATGGTGCTCCGATGACACGCCAGAGATGCTGCATTAGTTACGCTAAGCCAGTCAGGTTAATAAAACACTACACAGTAAAATTATTTCGAATATGAAGCATTTATTAACCGGTATCCTTCAATCATCCTGCTATGAATTTGAAACGCAAAATCGGCCGCAACCTGGAAAGCAAAAAGCGCGCCCAATTGTCGCAGGATCCGGCTTTGATGCAGGCGGCAATCGCGGCGATGAAGACTGGTTTGGCAAACCATGAAGCGGGCAGGATTAGCGCAGCAATCACATCCTACCGCGAAGCCATATACCTCAACCCCTATTTGGCCGAAGCCCATAATGCGCTTGGCGTTGCGCTCTATGATAGCGGCGCCATTGATGAATCCCTGGACGCGCATCAGACGGCGGCGCTGCTAAAGCCGGAATATGCCGACGCTTTCTTTCACTGTGGCTGTATCTTGCTGGAGATGCGCTTGTATAAAGAGGCAGCGAAATATCTGCAACAGGTCATCAATATCGACACAAATTATGCAGCAGCCTATGACAGACTGGGACAGACGCTGTTCAGAATGTACATGTTGGAGCAGGCTCACAAAGCCTACACTGCGGGGCTGGAGCTTCTGCCAGATAATGCAGATATGCTGCATAATATTTCTCTGGTCCTTATGTTGCTGGGACGGCGCGCAGAGGCAAAGCAATGTTTGGAAAAAGCCATCGCCATTGGCACGCACAAGCCTATGTCGGAATGTTATCTGTTAACCTGCAAAATGTATCTCTGCGATTGGGACAATATTGAAATTCTGTCAGACCAGCTGATCCGGCAGGTGGTACAACACAAACTGCCGCTGGATCCCTTTTCATTCCAGGGATTTCCAACCGCGCCGGATAATGCGGCCCAGTATGTCTGCGCCCGCGCCAATGCCAATGCGGTTACCGATTCCATGCAATTACAGGGAAACCGGCCGGCCCTGACATATAGAAAGCCGGGAAGCGGCCGTATTCGGGTCGGATATCTGTCGATGGATTTCCGCAGCCATCCTATGGCCTATCTGATGATGGAAATTCTGCAAAAACACGACCGTGAAAAATTTGAAATATTTGCCTATTCATTCGGCCCCTATGACGACAGCCCGGAACGCAAAAATTTCGTCAGGGCAGTTGATCATTTTGTTGATATTCAGAATTTGAATGATATGGAGGCGGCCCAACGTATCAATGCCGATGGGATTGATATTCTGATTGACAGAAAAGGCTACACTTTTGGCCACCGGCTGGGAATTCTGGCGCGCCGCCCTGCCCCCATACAGGTGAACTATCTGGCCTTTGGCGGCACAATGGGGGTGGATTTCATTGATTATGCCGTTGTGGATGAATTCGTGGTGCCGCCCGATCAGCAGCAATATTATACAGAACGTCTGGTCTATCTGCCGGACACCTATCAGCCGAACAGTTTCCGGCCAGTGTCGGAAATCACGCCCTCGCGCGCGGAATGCGGCCTGCCGGAAAACGCTTTTGTATTTTGCTGTTTTAATCAAACCTACAAGATTACGCCGGCAGTGTTTGATGTCTGGATGCGCATCCTCCGGCGTTCCCCCGCAAGTGTGTTGTGGCTGCTAAAACCTGACGAAGAGACTGCTTCGAATTTGCGCCACGAGGCCGCAGCGCGCGGTGTAGACCCCGCCCGGCTTGCCTTCGCGCCGAAAGTTTGTCAGGCGGAACATCTGGCGCGCCACCGCAGGGCTGATTTGTTTCTGGACACTCTGGTGGTTAACGCGTTAACCACAGCCAGTGACGCCCTGCATATGGGCGTTCCCATCATTACCTGCCCCGGCGGCACTTTTGTCGCGCGCGGCGCGGGCAGCATCCTGCGCGCGATGGAGATGCCGGAACTGATCACACAAAACCTTGAACAGTATGAAAATCTGGCGGTATCCATTGCGGCAAACCCGGATTTGATGAAAACGCTGCGGGAAAAAATTGCCCTTAAGCGGAATTCTGCGCCACTGTTTAACAGTGACCGCTACACAAGTCATCTGGACGCCGCCTATTTTGAAATGTGGCGGTTGCATCAGAGTGGAGAAAAACCGAGACCATTTAATGTAGCCCGCCTGGCCTGAAAATAAGTTCCGGGATTAAGGGAATTTTAACACCTGCATCCTATATTCCAGGCAGGGGTAGAGAATAGCCCGTTATTGTAATGCGTAAGAGGGGATAAGACGAGAGAAGGCATAAGGTCAGCAGATGAGCAACTTGTCTGTCACCATAACCGGAACTGGCGCAAGGGACGTTCCTCGCAGCGCCAAAGCTCAACCCAAAGCTGAGCCTCCGGTTTCTCCCCTGCCTGAAACCGCTGCCGCTGGTGATGCCGCTTCGTCAGGGACGGACTTTGTCATCAAGCAAACGGCGACGCGCCTTTCCATTGAACTTGACAAGGCGACTAATCGTTATATTTTCAAGACGGTTGATCCGGAAACCGGCGAAGTGATCCGTCAATACCCCACCGAGCTGATGCTTTCGCAAATTGCCCGTGTCCGGCGTATAACAGGCTTGACCGTCGATCAAGACGCCTGACACCACACATTCTCAGGTACGGTTGCAACCGGCCCCCCGCCATTTCTTCTGTAAACTGATAAAAATTGCCTTTGGCGGTAATATCTGCCGCACATAATGGCGTAGACAACATAATAATCAATATAAATCAATAAGTTAGTAAAATATTATATTGGCATATATGTTGCATTTCCTTGCTCCTGATAGAGACAGCGCCACGAAAAGGCATTGTAGCATTAGGAGAATCCGATGGTCGTTTCGATTAAAACCAATACTTCCGCCCTCATCGCCTTACAGCAGTTAAACGCGACAAATAGAGATCTTGATGCCATTCAGGATCGGGTTTCAACCGGGCTAAAAGTCCGTAGCGCAAAAGATAATGCCGGCACCTTTGCCGTCGCCCAGAAACAACGCGCTGATCATGATGCCTATGATGCAGTGGATCAAAGCGTTCAGCGCGGCATAAATATTCTGGCTATCTCCATTTCTGCGCTTGAGACAATTTCCAATCTGATTATCAGCATGAAAGAAAAAGCCATTCAGGCGGCAAATACAAATCTTAGCCCGGCTGATAGCGCAATCATCAATACCAGCTATCAGTCCTATGCATCGCAAATAACCACCATCCTCGACGCCGCGACCTATGACGGTGTAAATCTGATTAATAAAGATCCGGTTCTACCCGCTATACATAATATGAACATTCTTGCAGAACCAACCGCAAATCCGTCACTGTCAATCATCGTGCCGGCCCTTAATATCAAGGCGGCAACGACTTCCGTGATCGGCAATGTCTTGACCCCGGCTGCGGCGCAAACCGAAATCACTTCATTGGCAACAATGCAACAATCTATATCCGATGCGCTTGCCACGCTGGCCGGAAATTCCCTACGGCTTGAAACACATGCAGGGTTTATTGAAAAACTTCAGGATTCGCTTACGCTGGGAATTGGCAGCCTGGTAGACGCAGACTTATCCCGTGAAAGCGCGCGCCTGAAGTCTGTGCAAATTCAACAGCAACTCAGTACCCAGGCGCTGCAAATCGCCAATAGCAGGCCGCAGCAGATTCTGACTTTGTTCCAGGGAGTTTAAAAACACTGGGTTAAATCAAGCCGGCCGGAGAACAACTCCGGAAAAAATGTTGGGGAACACAAAAGGAGAGAAAGAAATAATATTCTTTCTCTCTTTTTTTTCTCTGTTATTTTGGTTGGCGGCAAACAAATTACGGAGAGCATGATTGTCCAGCGAACCCATTCAATGGCCGCGCAAGACGCGCGAATTTCACAATCATCATTTTGACTCAACCATGTGGAATGATTTTAAATTTCGCGGTGATGACATCGTGATCGGCACTTATGGAAAATCCGGAACGACCTGGACCCAGCAGATCGTTGCGCAGCTTCTGTTCAATGGCGATCCGGATGTGCCTGTGTCGGAATTATCGCCCTGGGTGGATATGCGCATTCCGCCGAAAGAGGTGAAAATTCCAGCACTGGAGGCGCAAACGCACCGCCGCTTTATGAAAACCCATCTGCCGGTTGACGCGCTGGTGTTTTCGCCAAAGGCAAAATATCTCTATATCGGCCGCGATGGCCGTGATGTGATGTGGAGCATGCACAATCACCATGCCAACGCCAATGCGCTCTGGTATGAATCCCTGAATAACACACCGGGCCGGGTTGGCCCGCCCATTGATCCGCCAACGGATGATATCCACCAGTATTTTCTGGACTGGCTGGACAAAGACGGTTTTCCATTCTGGCCGTTCTGGGAAAATATCCGGTCCTGGTGGGAAATCCGGCATCTGCCAAATGTCATGCTGCTGCATTTCAACGATCTGAAGGCGGACATGCCCGGCCAGATGCGCCAGATCGCCAGATTTTTACAAATCCCGATTGATGAAGGCCGCTGGCCCGCAATGCTGGAGCATTGCAGTTTTGACTATATGAAACAGCATGGCGAAAAAACCGTGCCGCTGGGCGGCGCCATATTTGAAGGCGGCGCGAAAACCTTCATCAACAAAGGAACCAATGGCCGCTGGCGTGACATACTGACGCCGCAGGACAACCGGCGTTATGAGGACAGGGCGCGCCGCGAACTGGGCGAGGATTGCGCCCGCTGGCTGATGATGGGAGGATAACCCCCCTACTCTATCGCATAGCGCCAGGGTTTCGCCGGCTGCGGAGCGGTTTCATCGACCGTCCACAAGGGCATGGAAATGCCCTCGCCCGCATCCTTGTAGACGATGCGCAGGCGCGTACCGATACCTACGCTGCGCACCAGTTCCGGCGGCGCCAGATCACCGTCCGCCGTGGCCAGATTGCCGGTAAAGCGCAACCCGTCAAATTCTCCCGGCTTGCCCTTCTGCGTGTCCAGTTCCACCAGCAGCAGCATATAGGGCGAATACTGACGAAAAACCGGCTGAATGGCGTGATGAATCTCGCCATAGGAATAGAGCGTGCCCTTGCCTTCCACCGGCTTCCATGTGGCTTTCGGGCTGGCGCAGAACGGACAGGCCGTGGTGGGCGGATAGCGGAACAGTTTGCAATCATCGCAATTTTGCAGATGCAGATCATGTTGGGCGCAATAGCCGAAGAATTCCCGGTAATCATGCTCCAGCTCATTGATGTGCAGCGGCATGCCCAAATATTCGCCTCTTACGGATGTAGACATAATATTTCTCCCTTTATCTGTGATCCTGGGCCATGACCATGGCTGAACCCTGACCGGGCGTCGCCCAGCCCAGATTGGCGGTCACTTCCACCTTTTTCACCTGGCGGCAGCCGCCTTCGCGGTAATCGTAAGTATGCTGACGTTTACCGTCCGCGCCCATCGGGCAGCTATCGTCCACATCATGGCGCAACTGGCGTACATTCTCGATCACCATATTGACACCATGCGTATAGCCCTCACACAAATGCCCGCCGCTGGTATTGTTCGGCCGCCTGCCGCCCAGCCGCATGGTGCCATCCGAGACATAGTGGCCGCCCTCACCCTTTTTGCAAAATCCGTAATCCTCCAATTGCAGCATGGTGGTGAAGGTGAAGGCGTCATAGGAGCCGGTCACGTCCACATCTTCGGGGCCCAGCCCGGCATTCGGCCACAATATGTCTTTGGCGTAGTGCCCGGCGACAGTGGAAATAGGCCCGGCCTGATAATGCATATCAGCGCGCGGCTTGCAGCATCGTCCAACAACGGATTGAATGACCGCAGGCTTATGCCGGCAATCGCGCGCCCGGTCGATGCGTGTCACCACAATCGCAGTGCCATTATCTGTTTCAACGCAGCAATCCAGCAGATGCAGCGGTTTGACGATCATGCGGCTGTTGATCACATCCTCCACAGTCAGGCGATTTTTATAATAGGCCTTGGGGTTGTTGGAGGCATGTTCGGAATGGATGACCTTCACCATCGCCACCTGTTCGGGGGTTGTGCCGTAATCATACATGTGCCGCATGAAGCTCTGACAGAACATCTGGCCTGCGCTCATCAATCCATAGGCGCGGGTGAACAGGCCCTCGCCGCTGACCGGCGCCACCGCACCGCGTCCGCCGGTGCCGCCGATACGCACTTCGGAATAACCGTTCATGGCGCGGAAGATGACCACGGTCTTGCACATGCCGGCCTCGATCACGCCGATAGCGATTCCGATCAGCGCCTCGGTGCTGGACCCGCCGCCATACACATCCATGTAGAAATTCGGCCTTATGCCAAGCTCGCCCGCTATGGTTGGCGAAAAGGTGGAATCATTAAAGCTGTAGGACAGCATGCCATCGACATCAGACGGTTTCAGTCCCGCATCCTCGATGGCCTTTCGTACCGCCTCCGTCCCCAAGGCCCGGGTGGTGCGCCCCGATCCGCGCACATAACCCGTTTCGCCCACGCCCACAATTGCATATTTTCCGCGCAGGAACTTTTCGCTGGTTGCATTAATGTCAGCCATAAACGCCTCCCCCTGATTTTGTTTTGGGATAGCTTAGGCGGAGAAAACAGAATTGGCTAGGGGTAAGGTTTTACAGGCTTCCGCAATGAATTTATTGCCTTATACGGATGGCCCCGCCCATTTTGGCACAACCAGGCCCATGGAGATGACCATTTTCACGGCCTCCTCGACGCTCATATCCAGCGTGACAATTTCTGCGCGCGGTACAAACAGTAAAAACCCTGAGGTCGGATTGGGTGTCGTCGGGACATAGACACTGATAACCGGATCGGCTGTGCGCGCCTGCACCTCGCCCTGGGCCTCGCCGGTGATAAAGCAGATCGTCCAAACGCCCCGCCTTGGATATTCAATCAGAGCCGCCTGCCGGAAACTTGTTCCTGAGGGTGTGGTGACGGTTTCCAATATTTGTTTGGTGGCATTATAGACCCCGCGCATTATGGGCATGCGCGCCACCAGGCGCTCGCCATAATCCAGCAAGGTCTGCCCGAAAAAATTAGCCGCCAACGCCCCCAAAAGGGTCAGCAGTATGAACATGATGATCAGGCCAAGCCCTGGAAAACTGAACCTGAAATAGGGCGCCGGAATGAGCGGGGTTACCGACGCATCGACAAAGGAAATAAACGCCCAGGTCAAATATAGCGTCATGCCCATAGGGGCTGCAACGACCACACCCGCTAAAAAATAATTCCGCAAACGCCATAACAGCCCATGCTCAGGCAGATGCGTCACAGCCATCAAATCTTCTTCTGGGCCGGGATCGGATTTGATTTCAGCTTTGCCTGTGGAATCATCTTCGGTGCGCATGTGCTGAGTATAGGACGCGCATTGCACAGTGTGGAAAATTTCTGCAATCCGTCACGCCAGTGCATGCGGTTGTAAAAGTGGGGCGCTACCCCTTGATCGAGGTGGCGCCAGCAAAATACATGGCAGCGATTTTATTCTGCCCCAGGGCGGCGTTAATGGCAGGCAATAGCCGTGCGCGCAAGGCTTCCATATCCAGATTCTGTGCGCCGGCAGTTTCTTTTGCAAACAGATAGGTTTCGCGCAGTATGGCGTCACGGGCCCTTGGCAGATCACGCGCAAGTGCTTCGGTGTCCGCTTCCGCCGCTGGTTCCAGATCTATTTTCAGGACGGTATATTTTACGACCTGGCTGCCTTTCAACAGCGGAACCATCAGCGGGGGCAGATGTATCAGCTCAACTTTAGCCGCTGCCCCCTCTTCGGGCGGCGCCGATTTGGCCCGCGCGGCGTCCGGCGCGAAGGCTGAAAACAGCAGCGCCACCAACAGGGCATATGTGATTGTGGTTTTCATGCCGCCGATTATGGCGCGCAAGGCCTTAAAATCGGGTTTAACTGTTAAAAATGCCTGTATCCGGGGCGATCAACCGTCAGCACCCCTCCCTCGGCATTTACAAAGACCAGGTCCCTTTCAGCGGTGACCTGGCCGATACGTGAAATGGCTATTCCGGTTTTGGCTGCAATTGCGGCAATGGCGCGCCGCTGTTTCACCGCAGCGGTAAACAATAATTCATAATCATCCCCGCCACTGATCAGATCTTCCAGCATCGCATGCTGCATGGCCAGCATGGTGCGCGCTGCATCCGAAAGTGGAATGGCGGATGACTGAATAATGGCCCCAACGGATGAGGCCCGGGTCACATGCCCCAGATCGGCAGCCAGCCCGTCCGAAATATCAATGGATGCGTGGATCCGTCCCATAAG
This sequence comes from Pseudomonadota bacterium, assembly GCA_049323435.1. Taxonomy (GTDB): domain Bacteria; phylum Pseudomonadota; class Alphaproteobacteria; order UBA11222; family UBA11222; genus UBA11222. The sequence goes on along the minus strand of JBMOMX010000012.1, from coordinate 108,742 downwards.
ATGCTGCGACAGCAGATTACGCGGGACCGGCAAAAGATAGTGCTGCAAAAGATAGTCCTGTTGAAGCGGCGTAAGCCCCTCAATAGCCCCCTGACGGCGGACTTTCAGTCCAAGCCAGGCGTCGCCTATCGTGCCGGTGACATAAACATCATCCCCGGCCCGCGCACCGGAACGGCGCACCATCTGCCCGCGTTTGACCCATCCCATGGCGGTTACGGACAGTGTCAGCGGGCCGCCGGTGGCTGTCGTGTCACCCCCCAGCAGATTGATGCCGAACTCCGCCTGATCACGCGCGAGACCAGAGGCAAAGCCGCGCAGCCACGCCATGCTGACACCCCGCGGCAGCGCCACCGTCAGAATATATCCATGTGGCGTTGCGCATTTTGCCGCAAGATCCGACAAATTCACCCGCATCAGTTTGCGCGCAATCAGCTCCGGGGCGTCATCTGCAAAGAAATGTACGCCGGCCACCATCATATCGGCAGTAACGACCAGGTCTTTTCCGGCAGTTGGGGCAATTATTGCGGCATCATCGGTGAGGCCAAAACTGTTGAGATCGCCGCTGGCGAGCGGTGCAAAAATTTCCGCGATCAGTGCAAATTCGTCCGGTAGCGGATCAGCGTTCCTGCTCATGGCCATCAAAAGACTGTGGCCGCACTATCCGCGCCACTCTATCCAGAACCCCGTTGGCGAATCCAGGCTCGTCGCCGGAAAAAAACGCATGCGCAATGTCGATATATTCGCTCAGGATGACCTTCACCGGAATATCAGTGCGGGCCATTAATTCATAGCTTGCCGTGCGTATTAAGGCGCGCAGTGTCGCATCCAGCCGCGGCAGCGACCAATCCGCGCTGACTGTGCGCGCCACCAGCGGGTCAATTTCCGTCTGCCGGGCCACAACACCGCGTACCAGTTCCGCAAATAATTTCTGGTCGGGGGCTAGATATTCCTCACCGTCTATCTCATGGCCAAAACGATCACTCATAAATTCAAGGATCACAGTTTCCGCATCCGCGCCGCTCAACTCCATCTGATACAACGCCTGCACAGCGGCCAGCCGCGCGACGGAACGCCCTGCACGCCTGGATTGGGAAGCTCCGGATTGTTCTGGCGCTTTGGTGGGAGAAGCCGCCATTACACCAGACCAAATTTACGGCGCATCTGCACCATGGTCATGCAGGCCTGCGCAAATTCACGGCCCTTGTTTTTGTCATTTATTGAAGCGCGGGCGATGGCCTGTGCTTCATTCTCCACCGTCAATATGCCATTGGCCAGCGCGACGCCGTGTTCGAGCACAATATCCATCAGCCCGCGCGCCGATTCCGCGCAAATGGTTTCATAATGTGTCGTCTCCCCCCGGATGACACAGCCCAGCGCGATATAACCATCATAGCGCAGCTCAGACGTATCCCTGCGTTCGGCCTCGATGGCAAAACGGATGGCGCCGGGAATTTCAAACGCGCCGCTAACCTCGTAGCGGTGATAGCCCGCACCCTGGCGATCCAGTTCCGCTGTCACACCCTGCAACAGCGCATCGGAAATATGCGCATAGAAACGCGCCTCGACGATCATGATAGTGGGGTTCAGGGCCATGAAGGATCAGTCTTTCGGTGTAATATGCATGACATCGGCGATTTTCAGGCCGTAACCTTCAAGTCCGATGATATGTTTGTTTTCTGTATTTGAAAGCAGCGTGAGCTCTTTCACGCCAAGATCGACAAGTATCTGCGCACCCACGCCATAATCGCGCAGTTCGCGCACACCGCCCTTGCGGCCGCGCATCAGAATGTCAGAAACAATCGTCGCCTTGGTGTCGCGGATCAGCACAATCACGCCACGCTCCAGTTTGGAAATAAGTTCCATCGCGCCATGCAGCAGGCCGGTATGGCCGCTTTTTGCGCCCAGCAGATCATCAAACACATTGATGGCGTGCATGCGCACCGGCACCGGCCCGGGGGCGGAAATATCGCCTTTTACCAAGGCGATATGCTCGGCATATTCCACCACATTGATGTAAACAAAAAGCTTGAACACGCCGCCATACATTGTATCGAGATCGGTCTCAACCGCGCGGTGGATGATACGGTCATAGCGGCGGCGATAGGCAATCAGGCCGGCAATGGTCGCCACCTTCAGGCCGTGCGTCTGCGCAAAGCCAACCAGATCCGGCAGCCGCGCCATGGTGCCGTCTTCATTCATGATTTCACAGATCACACCAGCCGGGTTCAGCCCCGCCAGGCGCGCCACATCGACCGCCGCTTCGGTATGGCCCGCGCGCACCAGAACGCCGCCATCACGCGCCATCAAAGGAAACACATGTCCCGGCGTGACAATATCGCGCGCACCCTTGGTCGGATCAATGGCCACGGCAATCGTGCGGGCACGGTCATGCGCCGAAATACCGGTGGTCACGCCTTCGCGCGCTTCGATGGAAACGGTGAACGCCGTCTGGTGGCGTTCCTGATTATTCGACGCCATCAACGGAATGCCCAGTTCCTTGATACGTTTGCCAGTCATGCTGAGACAGATCAGGCCACGGCCATATTTCGCCATGAAATTGATCGCATCGGGCGTCGCCATTTGCGCGGGAACAATCAGATCGCCTTCGTTTTCGCGATCTTCATCATCCACAAGAATGAACATGCGGCCATTACGCGCATCTTCTATCACATCTTCGATGGGCGACAGAAATTCCAGTAATTCTTCATGGGACTGTGCGCCCGTCTTGATCTCGTTCATTTATGGCTCCGCCTGTACCAGCCGCGCGACATAGCGCGCAACCGTATCCACTTCGATATTGACCTGATCGCCCACTGCAAGTTTACCCAAGGTAGTGGCCTGCTGGGTGTGCGGAATAATGTTGACGCCGAAACTTGCGCCATCCTTTTGACCGGAGACTTCATTCACCGTCAGGGAAACCCCATCCAGCGCAACCGAACCTTTTGGCGCGATATACAGCGCCAATTCGCGCGGCGGCTCAAACGTATAGCGAATGGAGGCGCCTTCAGGGCGGATCGCGGCAACGCGCGCCATGCCATCGACATGCCCGCTGACAATATGCCCGCCAAGCTCATCGCCCACCCGCAGCGGGCGCTCAAGATTTATGGCTTTGCCCGGCTTGCAGGCGGAAAGATTGGTGCAGTTCATGGTTTCCGCCGAGGCATCCACCGCGAACCAGGCCGTGCCATCGGCATCCCTGCCCTTATCCACGACGGTCAGGCACACGCCGGAACAGGCGATCGACGCACCGATTTCCACCTTTTCCACGGGATAGGCCGTGGCGATCACCATGCGGGTATCGCCGCGCTGTTCAATGCTGCGGATGGTTCCGACGTCTGTGACAATTCCTGTAAACATGATCTATTCATATGCCTGTCTGCGATAGGTTTCCACAATATCCTGTCCTGAATAGCGTATCGATTCACGCAAATAGGCTGGCGATTGTGCAAGATGGTTAAGGCCAAGGGGGCCAATGGCCGCCAGACCGTCACCCCCGATCAGCCTTGGGGCCCGGAACCAGACGATCTGATCCACCGCCTGCGCCTGTATCATGGAGGCGATCAGGGCCGAACCTCCTTCCACCAGAAGCCGGGTGATGCCGCGTTGCGACACTGCGTTCAGCATTTTCATAGTGTCCAGCAAGCCGTCTGTGCCGGGGGCTATCTCAAGCACTTCCACCCCGGCATCACGATAGGCCTGCTTGCGCACTGCATCGCCATCCGGCCGTGTCAGAAGCCAGACCGGAATGGTGCGCGCACTCTGCACCAGCTTCGAGGTAAGCGGCAGCCGCATGCGGCCATCGGCGACAATCCGCACAGGCGATGCCGGTTCCAGCCCTGGCAGGCGGCAGGTCAATTCCGGATCATCGCGCATCGCAGTTGTACTGCCTATCAGGATGGCGTCATGTTCGGCGCGCAGAAAATGTCCATAGGCACGCGCCGCGCCGCCGGTAATCCATTGACTTTCCCCGCTGGCAGTGGCGATGCAGCCATCCAGCGTGCTGGCGATTTTCACGCATACCAGCGGAATATTGTGAACAATACGTGAAATGAACCCGGCATTCAGGCGTGCCGCCTGTTCCGCACACAGACCAATATCCACCTGGACGCCGGCCGAACGCAGTTTCTCAAACCCCTTCCCCGCCACGCGCGGGTCCGGATCTGAAACCGGCGCAACCACGCGGGCGATGCCAGCAGTAATCAGCGCGCCGGCGCAGGGTCCGGTTTTGCCATGATGCGCACACGGTTCCAGCGTAACATAGGCGGTGGCGCCTATTGCCGCGTCCCCGGCGCGCGCCAGGGCTTCGGTTTCCGCATGCGGCCGCCCGCCCTTCCCCGTCCAGCCGCGCGCAATGATATGCTCTTTGGCTATGACGCAGCCGACCGAAGGATTGGGCCAGGTCTGGCCAAGCCCTCGCCGCGACAGGTTCAGCGCTGTTTCCATAAAATGCAGATCGCGCGTGGGGTTATGTGCGGACATACCGTGTTAATCGTCATCAGCCTGGCGGTTGACAATCTCTCCGACAAAACTCTCAAAATCCTTGGCTTCGCGGAAATTTTTATACACCGAGGCGAAGCGGACATAGGCGACAGGGTCGAGATTGGCGAGGCCTTCCATGACCAGTTCGCCGACATGGGTGGAGGGAATTTCGCTTTCGCCCATGCTTTCAAGGCGGCGCACAATGCCGGTAATCATGCGGTCGATGCGTTCGGCGGGCACCGGGCGTTTGCGCAGCGCGATTTCCACCGATCGCGCCAGCTTGTCGCGGTCAAACGCCGAGCGGCGGCCATTTTTCTTGACGATCATCAGTTCGCGCAACTGCACCCGTTCAAAAGTCGTAAAGCGTGCGGCGCAGCCATTGCACATACGCCTGCGCCGGATCGCCGATTGATCCTCGGTAGGACGCGAGTCCTTAACCTGGGTTTCTTCGTTACTGCAAAATGGACAGCGCATCGCTCCGCGCTCAGGTATAGATCGGGAAAGCGCGGCACAGATCAAGCACCTGATTGCGCACTCTGGTTTCCACCGCACCATTGTCATCCGGATTGGCCGCCAGGCCGTCCAGCACTTCAATGATCAGTGAACCGACAGTTTGAAATTCCTTGACCCCGAACCCGCGCGTGGTGCCCGCAGGCGTTCCAAGGCGCACGCCGGACGTGATCGTAGGTTTTTCCGGATCAAACGGGATGCCATTTTTGTTGCAGGTAATATGCGCGCGCTCCAGGCTGGCCTCGGCGGCCTTGCCGGTCAGCTTTTTCGGGCGCAGATCGACCAGCATCAAATGCGTGTCGGTGCCGCCAGAAACAATATTCAGCCCGCCTTCGGTAAGGCGTTGCGCCAGCGCCTTGGCATTCTCCACAACCGCACGGGCGTAATCGCGAAACTCCGGACGCAGCGCCTCTCCGAACGCCACCGCCTTGGCAGCGATCACATGCATCAGCGGCCCGCCCTGCAAGCCGGGGAAAACGGCGGAATTGATTTTTTTGGCAATGGCTTCGTCATTAGTCAGGATCATGCCGCCGCGCGGACCGCGCAGGGTCTTGTGCGTCGTCGTGGTCACCACATGGGCGTGATCCAGCGGATTGGGATGCACCCCGCCCGCAACAAGTCCCGCAAAATGCGCCATATCGACCATAAAAATGGCGCCCACACTATCGGCGATCTGACGGAAATTCATGAAATCAATAATGCGCGGATAGGCGGAACCGCCTGCGATGATCAGTTTGGGCTTATGGCTGCGCGCCATGGCGGACACTTCGTCAAAATCAATGCGGTCATCCTGGCGGCGTACGCCATATTGCACCGCCTTGAACCATTTGCCGGACTGATTGGCCGCCGCACCATGCGTCAGGTGACCCCCCGCATCCAGGCTCATCCCCATCAGGGTATCACCGGGCTGTAACAGGGCCTGAAACACGCCCTGATTGGCCTGGGCGCCGGAATGCGGCTGCACATTAGCGAAGCCGCAATTAAACAGCTTGCAGGCGCGTTCAATCGCCAGATCTTCGGCCACATCGACAAATTCACAGCCGCCATAATAGCGGCGGCCGGAATAGCCTTCGGCATATTTATTAGTCAGGATGGAGCCCTGCGCTTCGAGAACCGCGCGCGAGACAATATTTTCAGATGCGATCAGTTCAATCTGGGTTTGCTGGCGCAACAATTCTTTGCCAATGGCGGCGGCAATAGCGGGATCCCGCGCGGCCAGATCATCGCTAAAGAAGCCCTTTGCAACCGTGGCAGCCGTTTCACCAGGCTTGTCAGTGATCTTCATGATACATCCTCGTCAAAAGCTGATTTCTATCACAGTCTACCCATATTCGCCAAGCAGGACGCGCATGGCCCACAAGATATAGTAATACAGACGTATTGACAGGCGCCCTGTTCTTGAGGCGGACCGGCAAGAACAGCGACAATTTATACTTAATGGATTGTTAGTCCTTTAATGAAATGCTGGGCGCATTAGAATGCCGCATCGCTGTTGACGGGCATTCCTTCTTTCCAGGTACAGGTTCGTTCGATGCATGATGACAACGCAAAACCAAACGCCAGTGAAGAAACCCTGTTGTTGACTGCAAATATTGTTGCGGCCTATGTCCGCAACAATTCCGTGCCGGCGCCGCAATTGGCAGGCGTGATCCGATCCGTACATGAAGCCCTGGCCGCCGCCAGTGCGGGGGAACTGGCGCAGCCCAGCCCCGCCATGCAACCAGCCGTGCCCATTCGCAAATCCATCACCCCGGATTATCTGGTGTGCCTGGAAGATGGGCGGCATCTGAAAATGCTGAAGCGTTATTTGCGCTCCCATCATAAAATGACGCCAGACCAGTATCGCACGAAATGGGGCCTGCCCGCCGATTACCCGATGGTAGCGCCAAACTATGCACAGCAGCGCTCTGATTTTGCCAAAAAGATTGGCCTGGGCAAGACCAGCCCGGATTAGGAACTGACGGATTTTTCCAGCTTTAATATACGGTCGACACGGAAATTGCGTTCCTCCCGCCGTTGCTGGCAGTAGGCTCTCATGCCGGTAAATTTTACTCCCTTATAGGTCTGAGGCCCGATCTCAAGCGGAATAATGGTACGCTTGGATTTGGTGTCATTGGCCTTGAGATAGACCATGTGCAGTTCGGCCCGTTCCTGGATGGCCTGCGCGATCATGGCGACTTTATCATCCTCCGGCAGCTCCTTTTCCGCCATCCGGTATTGATACCCCGTCAGGAATGAGAAAATCCGGTAATCCGCGCGAATATGCTGCTTCCTGATTCTGGTTTTCAGCAGGACGCCTTCGAAAGAGGTGCAGCGGCTCAGCGCCACATACATTTGTCCGGCAACAAAGGTTCCGCTGCCTATGTCGATCATCACATGATCAAAAGTTTTGCCCTGGCTTTTATGTATGGTGATCGCCCAGGCCAGACGGAAGGGATATTGCGTAAATGATCCGGCCGGTTCTGCGATAATGGCCCCTTCCTGCAGGCTATAGCGGAAAACTTCCCAGGTGAAGGGATAGATAAAAACCGGATCATCCTCGCTATCCTCAAGGCGGACCTCGACGAAATGTTCGCCCTCATCATCGCGTCTTACCGCTTCGATAACGCCGATGCTGCCATTTACCCAGCGCTTTTTACTGTCATTGTTGAGCAGCATGATCTGCGCGCCCGCCTTGAAATGCAGATCCGTCGCGGTGGGAAAATATTCCCGGCCAAAATCACCGGATATCACGGCATCAGACACATGCATTTTGCCCTTCAGGGCATTGAGATTTTCTTCATTGATTTCATCGGCCTTTTTGTTCGTTGTGGTGAGGCTGATAAACAGCCCGCCGCTGCCGGTCCCGGCCCCGGCTGAAAAATCCTGCATAACGCGCGAGTTGAGCCGTTCTATATCGGCGTCCTCAACGGAATTATTCCGGATGCGATTGAGCAAATCGACAAAATCCTGGTCTTTCTGCCGGTACACTTTTTCCAGCTCGATAATTTCCAGCGGCAGGCCCTGCATCACATGCGCGCTGAAAAAGAATGGCGTCTGGTAATGGGACGTAAAAATTTCTTTTTCACGCGCCGTGACTACGGGGGGAAGCTGATAGAGATCGCCCACAAATATCATCTGTACGCCGCCAAATGGCATAGCCTGTACCGGGCCGTACATCCGTAAAAAAACATCTATGCAATCCAGAAGGTCGGCGCGCACCATGGAAATTTCATCAATGATGAGTGATTTAAGATTTTTATACAGCCGCGTCCTGTCGCCGCGCGGCCTGGTTTTTTTATCTTTGATATTCTGCGGCGTGACATCCACGTAGAAATTGAAAAAATTGTGGATCGTCTGACCCTTCACATTCAACGCCGCGACACCGGTTGGCGCCAGCACCACCGGCTTTTTCCGTGTCACCGCGCAAAAATGCGAAAGCAGTGTCGATTTACCGGTTCCGGCCTTGCCTGTGATGAACAGGCACTGGTCCGTCTCCTCCATCAGGTGCAGGGCGCGGCTGAACTGTTCATTGATTTCTATGCTGGATGGTTTTTTCATCGCTGCGCGATATTACGGCCCCTGCAAATCCTTCAGAAAATCGGTAATGCGTTTGGCGTTAACGCCAAGATCGCTCTGGCCAAACCGGCTGACTGAACGCATATCCACCCTGCTGCCCTCGCCTTCCGCGGTAATCCGGATCACGACATCATCCTTGAAGTGCATGAATTTTGTCTCGGACGTCGCCTCTATTCTACCGGCCTCTGCATTGGCGGCGGCCAGAGTCCAGCCCCGCGCTTCAACTAGTTTCTGCGCACGGGCAAATGTCTCAGCCGGCGCAACCGGTAAGATCAGCGGCGCCAGACCGGGATATCCAGCCTTCTGCGCGGCAGCAAGACTTTCACCGCCATATTCAGCGCCGTTAGGCGCATCCGCGCGTAGTGGCAGAATATCCACAAACACCGGGGGATTATCCGTGTCCGTCGTAATATCGTGAATGGGCGGAACGCTGAACGCCGCCAGAATATGCGGCGACATGGGCGTAACAATAAGCAGCGAAATGACAAGCGCCCCCAGGGCGCGGCCCCGGCCTGGAGCGTTGCGGGTCCGCAGCAGGCCAAGCAGCGAAAGCACCAGCGTGGCAATACCCAGGCCAACACCCGCCAGAAACAGCCGGAAGCCAATTTCCTGCGCAAGCATGGCGGAACTGACAGACACAAAGCCGGCAACCAGCAGCGCCATCGCGACATGCGCCACGATCAGTGCGGTGGTGGCGCTGCGCGAAGCACGATCCCTGGGCGCGGTGCTAAATTGCGTCATAATAATCCCCCTGGTTTATTGATATCGGCTTTGCCTGTCTTCTTGCCCTTTTTCGCCAGCACGAAAAGCAGTTTGTTGATGGCGTTTTTACTAAGCTGCGCTTCGCTCAGATGCGCCGGGCCAATAATGGACACTTCCACACCTGTCATGGGGTCGATGGCCGAAACCTTGACCGATGCGCCTATCCGGACAAATTCTATCAAAAATTTCTGATCGGAGCCATCTGACATACTGTTTTGCCTGTTCTTTGGCTAATCCGCGGTCACTGAACCAGCCCAGGCCAATCGGCGCGCCGGAAATCCGGCCGCCGATAGTGTGTCAGGCGGCCCGCTGGATCTGGTGCTTGGTCCACACCCTGTCCATGGCCAGCACCAGACGCTCCATCATTTCATCCGTATGCAGCGGATTAGGCGTAAAGCGCAAGCGTTCGGTCCCGCGCGGAACGGTCGGATAGTTTATCGGCTGCACATAGACGCCGTGCTCGAACAGCAGTTCATCGGATATCAGCTTGCACAGATTTGCGGCGCCCACCAGAACCGGCACGATATGGCTTTCGGATGGCATGACCGGCAAGGACGCCTCTGTGAATAATTTCTTCAGCCTGGCGGCGCGTTCCTGATGGCGTTTGCGCAAGTCATGATTGTTTTTCAGGTAGCGCACGCTGGCCAGCGCGCCCGCCGCCAGAACCGGCGACAGCGATGTGGTGAAAATGAAACCCGGCGCATAGGAACGCACCACATCCACAAGGGCCGCACTGCTGGCGATATAACCGCCCATAATTCCGAACGCCTTGGCCAGTGTCCCCTCGATCACGTCGATGCGGGCCGCCGCGCCGTCGCGTTCCGAAACGCCGCCGCCATGGCGGCCATACATGCCGACCGCATGTACTTCATCAATATAGGTCAGGGCTTTGTATTTCTGCGCGACATCGCAAATATCATTAATGGGCGCAATATCGCCATCCATCGAATAGACGGATTCGAATGCGACAATTTTCGGCTGCTCCAGGTCAAGCGTGCGCAGAATCGATTCCAGATGCGCCACGTCATTATGACGGAAAATTTCCTTGCGCCCGCCGCCCTGGCGGATGCCCGCAATCATCGAGGCGTGGTTCAGCGCATCCGAAACAATCGCCGCCCCCGGCAACAGCTTGGCCAGCGTGCTGAGCGTGGCCTCATTGGAAATATAGCCGGAGGTAAACAGCAGCGCCGCTTCCTTGCCATGCAGACTGGCCAGTTCCTGCTCCAGCTGGACATGATAATGGGTGGTGCCGGATATGTTGCGGGTGCCGCCCGATCCTGCGCCGCAGCTTTCCAGCGCTTGCTGCATCGCCGCGATAACCTCGGGATTTTGTCCCATGCCCAGATAATCGTTACTGCACCAGACAATGATCTCCCGTTCGCCACCATCAACATGGTGGACGGCGTAGGGAAACTCACCGCGCCGCCGGGATATGTCGGCAAACACCCGATAGCGGCCTTCGGCTTTCAATTTGCCCAGGGCCTGGGAGAAAATCTGGTTATAATTCATCTACGCGCTCGCCCGATTCAACCCGTAAGCTTAATTGTTGTTTATCGTGAAATGGTTAACCATTTCATATGTGTTAATCAAATAGCATGTAATCAGTTTGTTGAACACTGCGTTTGCAAGTTCAGCTCGGTTAAGACACATTGATAATCCACCCCATGTAATATTATAAGCAATTTCTTGTTCTGCCGCAATTTCCTTTGCGGCAGAAAGACATACGGGAAAATAGCACGGTTTCAGGCCGCCCGGACCTCGACCAGGAAACTGTCGATGGCGGCTTTCAGCCTTTCACCATCTTTTGCCAGGGTGCCCGAGACCGCCTGTACCTGATTTGCCGCCGAGGCCGTTTCACTTGCCGCCTGGCTTACGCTGTTAATGTTTGCGGATACCTCGCCGGTGCCCCTTGCGGCCTCCTGCACATTACGTGCGATTTCCTGGGTGGAGGCGCCCTGCTCCTCCACGGCTGCGGATATGGCGGAAGCAATTTGATTAATTTCCTCAATCGTCTTGCTGATATCCCCGATGCGGGTCACGGAATCGGTTGTCGCCGCTTGCATCGCCCCGATTTGAGCTGCGATTTCCTCGGTCGCTTTGGCGGTCTGATTGGCCAGCGCCTTGACCTCGCTGGCAACCACGGCAAAGCCCTTGCCGGCTTCGCCCGCGCGCGCCGCCTCGATGGTGGCGTTCAGCGCCAGCAGATTGGTCTGGCTGGCGATATCATTGATAATATTTACCACATTATCAATTTTCTGAGCCATTTCAGCCAGCCCCTTGATGGCCGTCATGGTGCCGCTTGCTTCCGACACGGCCTGAGTGGCGATTTTTGCGGATTGTTCCACCTGACGGCTGATCTCCCTGACTGAGGCTGTCAGTTCCTCGGCCGCAGCTGCCACTGTCTGCACGTTGGCCGAGGCTTCCTCCGAGGCCGCCGCCACTGCGCTGGCTTGATGCGTGGTTTCTTTAGCGGTGCTGGACATGCTGACGGCTGTGGCGTTCAGTTCTGTTGATTGCGAGGTGACGCTGTCCAGAATGCTGCCGACGCCAGATTCGAGCTTGGCGGCTATCTCAATGACCGCCTTTTTACGATCCTCGATGCCAGCCTCCTGATACACCGAGATGGCGAAATCCATATCCAGCATGACGGCCGAATTTACCGCGGCGATCACCTCGGCCAGCCGTTTGGCTTTCCAGCGATAGGTTTTGATTGCCAGGTCGGTGAGGTGTGACAGAACCAGGGCGTACCCACCTATATACCAGCGCGGCTCCAGTCCGATGCGGTTGTGCACCAAGCCGATGGTGCGCACACCCTGAATGTAGGTCTCGTCGAAATGGCCATTAAACAGCCTGCCCCAGTGCATCGTCTGCGCACTCACCAGCCGCGAAACCTGATTGTTGCCAATAATTTTGACAAGAACTGGTTCAGCCGTGAGTTGCTTATAGAAATCTTCTAGGATTCTGGGCAGGTTCTTTTCAACCTCCGGCCAAAATTCCCGTAGCGCCTCGCTTGTGGCGCGATTAATGCGCATGAATCGCAACCGTATGTCGCGGTCATTTCCTTGAGCAGCCTGATTGTTCCCTTGCATTACCGGATCCTTTTTTGACCCGCCCCTATAACTTCTCGTAGGAGATGTTCAATTGCCCATCAAATTTACTTTTACGGGTAATTGGTTAACAATTTGAAAATATAAAACGGCGCGTTGGATCTTTTGATTATTGTGGTCAGCCAGATTGTGCCGGTGGCATTTGACTGGCTGGCAATGACATCGCGTCCCGGAAATACGAGGATGCTGCTCGGGTTCCCTTTGATTTTCGTAAAACCCGCATACCTCAGCGTTGCCCCGTGAACAACCTATCGAGACGTTAATCTAAGCCGCGCGCACGCCCGCCAGGAAGCTGTCGACGGCTGCTTTCAGGGTTTCGCCCTGTCTGGCGACTTCGCCCGAGACCGTCTGCACCTGGCTCGCCGCGGCGCCGGTTTCCCCGGCCGCCTGGCTGACGCCGCTGATGTTCGCAGTCACCTCGCCGGTGCCTTTTGCCGCTTCCTGCACATTGCGGGCGATTTCCTGGGTGGAGGCGTCCTGCTCCTCGACAGCCGCCGAAATGGCGGTGGTGATCTGGTTGATTTCCTCGATCGTCTTGCTGATATCGCAGATGCGCGTCACGGTATCGCCGGTGGCGGACTGCATAGCCCCGATCTGCATGGCGATTTCCTCGGTCGCCTTGGCGGTCTGATTGGCCAGGGCCTTGACCTCGGTCGCCACCACGGCGAAGCCCTTGCCGGCTTCACCTGCGCGCGCCGCCTCGATGGTGGCGTTCAGCGCCAGCAGGTTGGTCTGGCCGGCGATGTCATTGATGATATTCACGACGCTGTCGATCTTCTGCGCCATTTCCGCCAGCCCCTTGATGGCCGTCAGGGTGCCTTCCGCCTCGATCACCGCCTGACTGGCGATCTTCGCCGACTGTTCGACCTGGTGGCTGATTTCCTTGACCGAGGCGCTCATTTCCTCGGTCGCCGCCGCCACTGTCTGCACATTGGCCGAGGCTTCCTCCGAGGCCGCCGCCACGGCGCCGGCCTGATTGCTGGTCTCTTCCGCGGTGCCGGACATACTGACCGCGGCGGCGTTCATCTCAGTCGAAGCCGAGGCGAGCGACTCGATCGCGGCGGTCACCTGCGTCTCAAAACTGGAAATCAGTTCATCGACTACTTTCTGCCGTTTGCCGCGCTCTTCCATCATCGCTTCCTGATAGACCGAGATGGCGAAATCCATATCCAGCATGACGGCCGAATTTACCGCGGCGATCACCTCGGCCAGCCGTTTGGCCTTCCAGCGATAGGTTTTGATAGCCAGATCTGTGAGGTGTGACAATACGAGGGCATAACCGCCGATATACCAGCGCGGCTCCAGTCCGATGCGGTTGTGCACCATGCCGATGGTGCGCACGCCCTGAATGTAGGTCTCGTCGAAATGGCCATTAAACAGCCTGCCCCAGTGCATCGTCTGCGCACTCACCAGCCGCGACACCTGATTGTTGCCAATGATTTTGACAAGAACGGGCTCGGCCGTAAGCTGTTTGTAGAAATCGTCCAGAATCCGGGGCAGGTTTTTTTCAACATCAGGCCAGTATTCCCTCAGGGCTTCACTTTTTTCGCGTGTAATGCGCATGAAGCGCAGCCGCGTCTCCCGGTCGTGATTGTGTACCTTCTGATCATTTTCCTGCATTTTCGTCACCCGTAAAGTGGAATTCAAGTCACGAATATGGACTGGGAAAAGTTAACTATTAATTACGATTAATTCCCTTTATATAATAATTATTACCTATAAAAATTTTATGGATTCTTGTCATTGCCGGTCATTGCCGGGTCCTTTTATCCGCGTCACCAAGGAAATGGTTGTGGCGAACGGCAGGACAAGTTTAGTAAAGACGCAGGCGCGACTGAACGCCCGCAAATTCGGAGATCCCTGACATGGCAATGGAAAAAAAAGCATCGTTTCAATGGGATGATCCCTTTCAGATGGCCGGGCAATTCAGTGAAGAAGAACGCCTGATCCGGGATTCGGCGGCGGCCTTCGCCAGGGACAGGCTCATGCCCGGAATCGTGCAGGCCAACCGGAATGAAACATTTGACCGCGCTATTTTCCGGGACATGGGGGCGGCCGGCCTGCTGGGTTCGACGATTTCGGGTTATGGCTGTGCCGGAGTCAATTATGTTTCCTACGGCATTGTGGCGCGCGAAATTGAACGCGCCGACAGCGCCTATCGCTCCTGCATGAGTGTTCAATCAAGCCTGGTCATGCATCCCATTCATGCCTATGGCACGGAGGAACAACGGGAAAAATATCTGCCCAAACTGGCCAGCGGCGAATGGATCGGCTGTTTTGGCCTGACCGAACCCGATCATGGCTCCGACCCCGGCAGCATGGTGACGCGGGCGCGCAAGGTGGCCGGCGGCTACAGACTTTCCGGCGCGAAAATGTGGATCACCAGCGCGCCCATCGCCGATATATTTATCATCTGGGCCAAATCCGAGGCGCATAATAATGACATTAAAGGCTTTGTGCTGGAACGCGGCATGAAGGGCCTTGAAACAGCAAAAATCGAAGGCAAGTTTTCCCTGCGCGCCTCGCCCACCGGTTCGATCAGCATGGACGAGGTGTTTGTGCCGGAAGAAAATCTGCTGCCCAACACAGCCGGGCTGAAGGGGCCGTTCGGGTGTCTGAATAATGCACGCTATGGTATTGCCTGGGGCGCGCTGGGCGCCGCGGAATTCTGCTGGCATGCCGCCCGGCAATATACGCTGGACCGCAAGCAGTTCGGACGCCCGCTGGCGGCAAATCAGCTGATTCAGAAAAAGCTGGCCGATATGCAGACGGAAATATTCCTTGGCCTGCAAAGCTGTCTACGCGTGGGGCGCTTGAAGGACGAAGGGCTGGCGACACCGGAAATGATCTCGCTCATCAAACGCAATAGTTGCGGTAAAGCACTGGAGATTGCGCGCACTGCACGCGACATGCATGGCGGTAATGGCGTTTCGGACGAATATCATGTCATCCGGCACGCCATGAATCTGGAAGCTGTGAATACCTATGAGGGCACCCATGACGTGCATGCCCTGATATTGGGGCGCGCGATAACCGGTATCGCGGCCTTTTAATCACCGCAGAGGGAAATGCGCTCCGGATCGGCAATCGCGCACTATTGCCGGCGGTCCAATTGCGCCTGCCAGAATAATTCCAGATTTGTCAGTATACGGTTTCCCACACCGATTTCTTCAGGGGTGATGCCGCCGGAATCCCTCAGCAGAATGCTGTGGCGCAGATACATTTCGTGCACAATTTTTCGAATTTTTTGTCCCGCCGGAGTTAACCGGACGCGCACGGAGCGGCGATCCAGGGCGGATTTCTCATGATGGATGAAGCCGGCCTGAACGAGTTTTTTCAAATTATACGAAACATTCGAGCCCAGATACAGGCCCCGCGAGCGCAACTCACCAGCCGTCATCTCCGCATCTCCAATGCTGTACAGCAGCAGAGCCTGGACATTATTCACTTCGGTCAGTCCAATCGAATCCAGCTCCAGTTTCAACATATCCAGCAGCAATCTATGCAGTCTTTCGATGTTGGCGATGGTGCCTGTATATGCTTCGAGTTCTTTTTGTCCGTTTAAGGTAGTCATTATTGCGGTATCGGATTCACGGGCCAGTTATTTTTTTGATCAACCTAATTTATCAGATTGCCTGGACTCTTTTACCTTCGCACTCAAACTATACAAGCTTAATATCTTACAACAGCAAGATTAAATGATAAAAATTTTAACTATGTTTCTGTAATTACCGTCACTTAAAATTTGGAATTTATGTAACCGCGATCACATAACTGTCCGAATTTTATTTATATTTATACGGCGCCTCTGGTGATCTCCCGATAATACTTTACAGTCTGGAGACCGCTCACAGCGCAACGCTAAATGAATTATGAGTAATATCAAATGGATAGTGACAACATAGAAAAACGCTCCGATTCAATCCGGCATTTCAGGCAGGCTCAATCAAGGCCGTATTTTTTTGATCAGACCGATGAATTCGTCAATTACTGGTTCAAGCTTCCAAAGCAGGGCCTGGTTCCCGAAAGAAAAAGTGTCGAGCCGCGCGATATGCTTGGCTTGCTTCCCGATATAATCATTCTGGAAGCGGGGGAGAATAGCTCCGACTATCGCATACGCCTGATCGGCACCCGGAATGTTGAAAGATGGGGTTTTGAATCAACTCGTACCAACTATCTGAACTATGCGACGCCTCAGCGGCAATCCATGCTCTCAGAACTATTTGGGCAGGTAAACAAGCATCCGTGCGGCCTTATTCTCACAGGAGATGAGCTATATACTTCCGGCCGGGTGGTGCGAAACGAAATGATCCTGATGCCGGTACAGGCTGTATCGCATGGACAGGGCATGCTTTTGGGGACCATTACCGCCGATCCGGGGAATAATATTGATTATGGCAGCGACACGCTGGCCACCGTGTTCTATAGCATCACCTCATCCCGCTTTATCAATATTGGCGCGGGGGTTCCGGATTAGCGTCCGCGCAGGAAATTGATAATTCCGGAAAAATCCATATCGCCATTTCCGGCCGCATTAAACAGGCTGTAGATCGACTGCGCTTCCGCCCCTAATGGCGTGGAGGCGCCCGCCGCCATCGCCGCCTGCTGCGCCAGCCTCAGATCTTTGAGCATCATGGCCGCCGTGAATCCCGCCTTGTAACCATTGTTGGCGGGCGATGCGGGCACCGGCCCCGGAACCGGACAATAGCTTGAGATCGTCCAGCACTGGCCGGACGAATTGGCCGTCACCTCGAACAGTTTGTCGTGGCTGAGGCCGAGCTTTTCGCCGAGCACAAAAGCCTCGCAGACGCCGATCATGGTGATGCCGAGAATCATATTATTGCAGGCCTTTGCCGCCTGGCCATTGCCCGGGCCGCCTGTATGCACCGCCAGGCGCGATAGCGGCTCCAGAAACGGTTTGGCGCGGGCAAAGGCGGAGTCCGATCCGCCAACCATAATCGTCAGCGTTCCGGCCACCGCGCCGCCCACGCCGCCCGACACAGGGGCATCGACCATATCAACACCGGTCTCGGACGCCGCCTGCGCCACTTCGCGCGCCGTGCCGACATCAATCGTCGAACAGTCAATAAAGATGGGCTTAGACGTAGCTTTGGCCAGCAGCCCATTCGCGCCCAGATAAATACTGCGCACATGATCGCCCGCAGGCAGCATGGTGATCACTGCATCCGCACCCTCCAGCACGGCGGCGGCCTCGTTTACCGCCGTGGCGCCGTCCTGTCCCGCTGCTTCGCGCAACGCGGCCACAATGTCATATGCCCGCACACTGTGCCCCGCCTTGAGCAGGTTGCGCACCATCGGCCGCCCCATATTGCCCAGGCCGATAAATCCAATATTTGCCATTTTCATACCCCTTAATTATTCAAAGACCAGTTCGCGCGCACCTAGCGGCGCGAAATACGCGTCCACGTCCGCATCACTAATGCCCGCAAGAGAATCCGGTTGCCAGTTGGGCGTCTGACCCTTGTCTATCACCGTGGCGCGCACGCCTTCATAAAAATCACGCCCTTCGATAAAGCGATTGGCCAGGCGGTATTCCATCTGCATACAGGCCTTGAAATCGAGTTTCGCGCCTTCACGCAATTGCCGGAACGCCACCTTGCTGCTGATGGGGGATTTACCCAATATGCTGTTCCGGGTTTGCGACGCCCATTGATCACCTTCCCACAACAGGGCCTCTGTAATTTCCTCGACGCTATCATGCGAAAAAATGCGGTCAATGCGCGCGCGCAGTTGCGATAGCGGCGCATCATCCGGCGGGTTTTGCGCAAATTCCGCAATCACACTGTCCGTATCACCGCCCCGCGACAAGGCCGACTGCAACGCCTCAATTTGCGCTGACGGCACATAAGCGGTGGCGATACCACAATAGAGCGCATCGGCAGCGCTGATCCGGGTTCCGGTCAGCGCAAGATAAAGACCCAGTTCACCAGGGCACCGCGACAGAAAATAAGATCCGCCCACATCAGGGAACAGACCAATGCCGGTTTCCGGCATGGCGAAGCGAAGATTTTCAGTAACGATGCGATGCGATCCGTGCACGGACACGCCAACCCCGCCGCCCATGACAATGCCATCCAGCAGCGCGATATAGGGTTTTTCATAATGCTTGATCAGGACGTTCAGCCTGTATTCATCATGGTAGAATCGATAAGGATATTCGTCCTTCGTCAGGCCCGCATCATAAAGCGCGCGAATATCGCCGCCGGCGCAAAATGCACGCCCCATCCCCTTTACGGCCACCGCTTTTACTGATGCATCTGATTTCCATTCCAGAAGTTGCGCTTCAATGGCGTGGCACATGCCCAGCGTCAGCGCATTCAACGCCTCAGGCCGGTTCAGAATAATGACGCCCAGCGTCCCCATTCGTTCAAAAACTACCTCGTCCGCACTGGCCACGCTGCTAATCCTTTAATAGTTCCCGCGCGATGATGAC
The DNA here is from genome assembly GCA_049323435.1 of Pseudomonadota bacterium. Lineage (GTDB taxonomy): Bacteria > Pseudomonadota > Alphaproteobacteria > UBA11222 > UBA11222 > UBA11222. The sequence goes on along the minus strand of JBMOMX010000012.1, from coordinate 89,872 downwards.
GCGCATGATCTCGTTCGTGCCTTCCAGAATTTGATGCACCCGCACGTCGCGCAAAAACCGCTCCAGCGGAAAATCCCGTAAATAGCCATATCCCCCGTGGATTTGCAGCGCTTCATTGACGATATTAAAGCCGGCATCGGTTACGAAGCGTTTGGCCATTGCGGCAAACAAGGTCGCATCGGGCGATTTCGTATCCAGTTTAACCGCCGCCTGACGCAGCAACAAGCGCGCCGCCTCCAATTCGGTGGCCATGTCGGCAAGCTTGAATTGCAGGGCCTGAAAATCCGCAAGGCGTTTCCCAAACTGGCGCCGTTCCTTCATATAGTCTCTGGCCCGTTCCAGACAGGCCCCGGCCGCACCCAGCGAGCAAGCCGCAATGTTCAGCCGCCCGCCATCCAGCCCCTGCATGGCGATTTTAAATCCCTCGCCCTCGGCGCCGATCCGGTTAGCCACGGGTACGCGGCAATTATCAAACAGCAGCATCGCCGTCGGCTGGCTGCGCCACCCCATTTTTTCTTCCTGTTTGCCAAAACTCAACCCAGGCGCGCCTTTTTCAATCAGCAGGCAGGATATCCCGGCGGGACCATCGCCCCCAGTGCGGACCATGCAGACATAGAGATCAGACACCCCCCCGCCCGAGATGAACGCCTTGGCGCCGTTCACGATATATGTGTCACCATCGCGGACGGCGCGGGTGGATAAGGAAGCCGCGTCAGAACCCGCATTTGGTTCGGTCAGGCAATAGCTGGCAATCAACGCCATCGAACATAATTCCGGCAGCCATTTCTGACGCTGGTCCGGATTTCCGAAGCGATCGATCATCCAGGACGCCATATTGTGGATCGAGAGAAAAGCGGCCGTCGAGGTGCACCCCGCCGAAAGGGCCTCAAAAATCAAAGTGGCATCCAGCCTTCCGAGATTAGTCCCCCCGACATCCTCCTGCACATAAATGCCGGCAAAACCCAGACTCGCCGCCTGACGCAGAATGTCTATGGGAAAATGCCCCGTTTGATCCCACTCCGCCGCATTTGGCGACAATCTGCCGGCGGCAAAATTTTGGGCCGCCGCCTGATAGGCGGCCTGTTCTTCACTCAATTCAAATTGCATGTCTTTTCCAGACTAATAGCCAATAATACCGGCAGGTGAGCGGAGTTTGACGATACCGCTTTGTGTTGAGTCAAATCCCGCTCTGTACCCACAGTTTATAAAGGCAAATGAGGCTTTCGCGAAAGCCCCTGAAAAAGCCGCAGGCGGCGTTACGTCTCTTTTGCGCCATTGGGCCTGGACGTGATGCGATCAGGCAATCAATACAGCCCCACCCATAAATACTAACAAATTCTTAAACAATTACCCCCCATACTGGGCCCCGCTCATAACGGCAGGGGGCTGGAGAATAGGGCGGCAGGGACAACAACGATCATACCCATGTTAGACAGCGATACAAAAATTAAAATTGCCAATAACCGCCTGATCACCACCGAGCGGCGTTATTGGACGGCGTCCGCTGTATCTATGCTGATTATATTTGTTTTATCGCCGCATTTTGAGTCATGGCAGCTTGCCGCAATTGGCGCCGTTTATCTAGCAGCGTCACATGTGTTGAGTTTGATTACCTATCTTTACTGGCGCGATCCGGACAGGGATACACGTCCGGACTATTGGGAAAATTGGCTGGTTACGGGAAACCTGATTGCAGCCACCCTCTGGGGTGCGACTACCGGCCTGCTCTACATTGCGCTGCCGCAAGAGGATGCTCTGTATTTATTACTGATCGCCACCCTGCTGATTGGCGCCTGGAGCACGGCCAATATCCCATCGCTTAAATGCGTCTATGCTTTTTTCCTGCCTTCAAGCATTCCCATTTTTGCGGCAGTGGTCTTAAAAGGAACAGCCGGTGACATTGTGACCGGCTCAATCCTGCTGTTTTTCTTTTTAGGAATTTTGAAACATGCGCGCCATGTATCCGGCGCCTACCGCAGTTCGGTTGAAGCGTCAAATTCACTTGAAGAAATGGCGCAGGTCGAATCCCGCAATAAGGAAATGCTCTCACAGGCCTATGCGCACCAGAGCGAGCTGCTCGATTCCATACCCGTACCAATTATCGTCAGCAGGCTGTCAGATGGAAAATTGCTATATTTCAACAGCACCGCGGCCACTCTCTTTGGCCTTTCACCAGGGCAGGGAAAAGATGGCATGTTATCCACCAGTTTTATTGTAAACCCTGAACAGCGCACCCTGCTAGTCAAGGAAATTGCGGATAAAGGCGGTGTGCACGACTTAGAATTGCAACTCAAACGTTCTGATGGTTCTACTTTCTGGGCGTTTTATTCGGCCACAATAATGCTTTATCAGGGCGAAACAGCGATCATTGGGTCTTTCAACGACATCACGGCACGGCGCGAAGCCGAGCGGGCGCAATCCGAGAGCGAAGAAAAATTACGGCTGGCCTCCGAACAACAAAACGCCCGGCTGCGTGATCTGCTGGACAGCGTGCCTGTCCCGATCGTCGTCAGCAGACTGGAAGATGGCATTATTCTCTATATGAATCGTGCCGGGCTAAATCTGGCGGGAGTTAATAGCCTGTCTGAAATGCCGGGCGTGCGTGGGGTTGATTTTTTTGCCGATCCGGCGGAAAGAGAAAGGCTTGGTGGCAAAATATCGCAGCACAGGCATCTTTCTGAGGAAGATTATCAGAATGTCGAATTTCAGTTGAAGCGGCCTGATGGATCAAGCATGTGGGTGTTTTATACAGCCGAACAGATGATTTACGAGGGCCAGCAAGCGATTATCGGCACCTTTTCAGATATTACCGTGCGGCGCCAGGCTGAGGAAGAACTGCGTAAAAGCGAGCAAAAATTCAGGCTTCTGGCCGATCACGCAAACGACCTGATCAGCATCTATACGATGGAATCTGTTTGCCTTTACGTTTCGCCATCCATTCAACGTATCCTTGGTTATGCGCAAAATGAATTTGTAGGGCGGGCTTTGCCAGATTTTGCGCATCCAGAGGATATTGAAGGCATTTTTGCAGCCAATGCCAGAAATATGAAGACCGGCGCCGTTCCCGCTCCCTATCAGTTTCGCGTCAGGCATAAAGCAGGTCATTGGGAATGGATGGAAGCATCTAGCGCCTTGGAAAGGGATCCCGTCACGGGTGAGTTCACGCAATTATCCAGCGTGTCACGTTTGGTCACCGAACGGGTACACCAGGAGCAGGAGCTTCGCGAAGCCCGCGAACGCGCAGAAGCGGCCGACCGGGCAAAGTCGGACTTCCTGGCGCATATGAGCCATGAAATCCGCACCCCGCTCAATGCGGTGATAGGCTTTTCCGAAGTCATGCGGGATCAATTATTCGGCCCGCTCGGATCCGCGCAATATCTCGAATATACGAATGACATATATAATAGCGGGACGCATTTATTGGCGCTTATCAATGAAGTTCTTGATCTGTCGAAGATCGAGGCCGGAAAATTCGAGTTGCAGGAAGATCGTGTCCCGCTGGAAAACATTATTGATTCCGCATTCCGCTTTTTACGGGAACGGGCGGGTTTCAAACTTATCGCTCTGGAGCGCAATCTGCGCGTCTCACCCGATCTATGGTGTGACAGGCGCGTATTCACGCAAGTGGTACTCAATATTGTAGGAAATGCGATCAAGTTCACCCCTGAGCGCGGGCGTGTCACGGTTGAATCCGATCTCAGTCCAGAAGGCAATCTGATTTTAACAGTGACGGATACAGGTATTGGTATTACCCTGGAGGACATCCCTATTGTCATGAAACCCTTCGGCCAGGCCCGGCACAGCGCGGCGGTTGCGGCCGCTGAACCCGGAACCGGTCTGGGCCTGCCACTTTCAAAATCATTTATCGAAAAGCATGACGGGACATTCGCAATCACCAGCGAACCCGGCTTGGGAACCCGGGTCACCATCACCATCCCTGCTTCACGCGTCATCGAGAATCAGGAAAATCTGGTCTCAACCGCATCCTGAGCTTCTGAATGGATATAAAAGGTGTTTGCGATACATATCCGGTATAAATAGCCCGTTGAATCTCTGAATGGGCCTTATCCAGATGGAAAAATATTCTGCCGCTTTTCCCGCCACGCGCATGCGGCGCAACCGCAGCTCCGATTGGGTGCGCCGCCTGGTGGCAGAAACCACCCTGAGCGCCAATGATCTTATCTGGCCGGTTTTTATCTGTGAGGGAATAAACCGGCGCGAAGCCATTGCGGCCATGCCCGGTGTCGAACGCATATCCGTTGACCTGGTTCCCGCAACTGCCGAGCAAGCGGAAAAACTGGGCATACCCGTGCTGGCACTGTTTCCCGCCACCCATCCAGACCGCAAGGACCCAAACGGCACAGAGGCGCTGAACAAGGAAAATCTGGTCAACAGGGCCATGCGCGCGATCAAGCAGCGCGGCTTTAATCTTGGCGTGATGTGTGATGTGGCGCTTGACCCTTACACGGATCATGGACATGACGGCGTATTTGACGGCGATATTATCGCCAATGACAAGACCGTGGAAATTCTGGCGGCCCAGGCGCTGGTGCAGGCGCAATCGGGCTGTGATGTGATTGCCCCATCCGACATGATGGATGGACGCATTGGCGCGATCCGTTCGGCGCTGGACAAGGCAGGCTTTGATCAGGTGCAGATCATGGCCTATGCCGCAAAATATGCCTCAAGTTTTTACGGCCCATTCCGCGAGGCGGTTGGCTCACAATCTGCACTGAAAGGCGACAAGAAAACCTATCAGATGGACCCGGCCAATTCCGATGAGGCACTGCGCGAGGTCGCCCTTGATATCGCCGAGGGCGCGGACATGGTGATGGTAAAACCCGGCATGCCCTATCTCGATATAGTGTACCGGGTGAAACAGCAATTTCAAATGCCCACCTTCGCCTATCAGGTGTCAGGTGAATATGCGATGCTGGTGGCCGCCGGACAGAATGGCTGGCTGGATCAGGAACGCGCCATGATCGAAAGCCTTCTGGCCTTCAAGCGCGCCGGCGCCGACGGCATACTCAGCTATTTTGCGCCACAGGCGGCAAAATGGCTGAATGCGCGGAAGTGATTATCTTGCACGCGATCACTCCCTAAGAGGGAAAATAGAGCGGTATGACATTAGCTTGAATCAGCCCATCCACAGTGTCACCCCGCACTTGTTGCGGGGTCGAGGGTACCAAACTCAGGCTTTTCTATGTGGCCCTGTGTAGAAGTCAGATAATTCGCTGACAAGAAACCTGGGTTAAGTGAAGGTTTGAAGACTAAAAAAAGAGTGTCACTCCGGATTTATTCCGGGGTCCAGGAGTCTCAAATGAAGGCCTGAGTTTGTAACCCTGGACCCCGCAACAAGTGCGGGGTGACAGCGTTTTTTAAGTCCATTAACGCCACAATCTTGTCAGCGAATTATCTGACTTCTACAGCCCTGGACCCCGGAATAAATCCGGGGTGACAGGTTAGAGTGTGTTGCATGGTCAAACTTAAAATCATACCGATCTAGCATTCAGATTTCCGGCGCCGTGCAATTGACGGTCACTATCCCCCTGTTTGAATTCTCACGGTACAGGATCAGAGTGTTTTAACAAATGAATCAAGCTCTTGCGGTGATGATATGCCGTACAAAGTGAGGTCCGGATTGATCCGCTTGGCCATGCCGCTCAGCACCTTGCCGGCTCCGATCTCGACAATCGTATCAATGCCATTGGCCGCCATATATTCGATGCTCTCACGCCAGCGCACCAGTCCGGTTACCTGCGACACCAGCAGGCGGCGGATTTCTTCCGCGTCATCCACCGGTCCGGCAGTGACATTGGCGATCAGCCCCACTGCGGGATCAATCATGGCGGTATTGGCCAGCGCCTCTGCCATGGCGTCGGCGGCAGGCTGCATCAGTGCACAATGGAAAGGCGCGCTTACGGGCAGCAGCATGCCGCGTTTTACGCCCAGGGTTTTGGCAAAAGCGATCGCCGCCTCGACTGCGTCCCTTGCGCCGCTAATCACCACCTGCCCCGGCGCATTATCATTGGCGACCTGACAGATGCCGGTCTTTGCGCCCTCTGCGGCAGCGGCCTTGGCCTGATCCAGTTCAGCCCCCAGAAGCGCCGCCATGGCCCCCACACCCACCGGCACAGCCTTTTGCATGGACTGGCCGCGCAGTTTCAGCAGGCGCGCAGTATCGGCGACGCTCATGCTCTTGGCTGCCGCCAGCGCGGAATATTCGCCCAGCGAATGCCCCGCCACCCATTTCACCTTGCTGGCCAGATTAAAGCCCGCTTCTTTCTCCAGCACCCTCATGATCGCCATGCTGACCGCCATCAGGGCCGGTTGCGCATTTTCAGTCAGCTGTAGTTCGTCAGGCGGGCCGCCCCACATCAGGCGGGACAGATTCTGTTGCAGGGCCTCGTCCACCTCCTCGAATAGTTCACGCGCTGGTTTATAAGTTTCAGCCAAGTCCTTTCCCATACTAACAATTTGACTACCCTGTCCGGGAAATGTGAATGCGCGCGCCACGGGCTTCTCCTCTGTAATAATTTTACCCAGTGATAGCGGCGCACTTCGCCCTGTTCAAGCGCCACGAAATACGGTTAGCATCCCTGATAAGAAAATCATTCTCAACGGAGGGCGGAGCGATGGCTATAGTTGAAACACGCAGCGGCAAAATTGAGGGCGAAACACAGGATGGCGTGACCTTGTTCAAAGCCATTCCCTATGCCGCGCCGCCGGTGGGTGATCTGCGCTGGTTGCCGCCACAGCCTGTCCAGCCCTGGGCCGGCGTCCGCAAAGCCGAGAAATTCAGCGATACAGCGCTCCAGAACGCCTCCATGATGGATGGGCTGTTTGGCGGCAGCCCCTGGCCCGCCAGCGAGGATTGTCTTTACCTCAATGTCTGGACACCCGGCGCGGATGGCAAGAAGCGCCCGGTAATGGTGTGGCTGCATGGCGGCGCCTTCGTAATTGGTTCCGGTAGCGAACCAATCTATATCAGCGACCGGCTGGCGCGTCGCGGCGATGTGGTGGTGGTCACGGTCAATTACCGGCTGGGATCGCTGGGCTTTCTCAATCTGAAGGAAATCACCAAAGGGGCCATCCCCGCCACAGGTAATGAAGGGCTGCTGGATCAGACGGCGGCTCTGGCCTGGGTGAAAGACAATATCGCGGCATTTGGCGGCGACCCGGCCAATGTCACCATTTTTGGCGAATCCGCTGGCGGCATGAGTGTTGGCGCGCTGTTGGCCCTGCCCGCCGCAAAGGGGCTGTTCCACAAAGCCATCCCGCAAAGCGGGGCCTGTCACACCGCTGCCAGCAAAGCCCAGGCAGTGCGCGTGGCCGAAGCCGTGATGGCGGCAACCGAGCTGAAATCCGCCGATGATCTGCGCAAGGCCGACGGCAAGACCTTGCTGCGCGCCCAGGCGCATCTGGCGCTGAACAAGGTGCCGGGGCACACGGTGGCGGAAGTGGGGGGCATGCCGTTTCGCCCTGCCGTAGATGGCGAGGTGCTGCCGGATTTCCCGATCCACACCGTGCGCGGCGGCGCGACCCGGCATATCCCGATCATGACCGGCTGCACAACCGAGGAATGGAAACTGTTCGGGGCCATGGAAAAGGCCATTACCGGCCTGAACGAAGAAAGCATGCTGAAGCGCCTTAATCTTACGCTGCCGGGGATGGACTTCAAGAAGCTGCTGGCCCCCTATCCCGCAATGTTACGGGCGCGCGGCGAAGAACCGACGCCCCCCAATCAGTTCATGGCGGTGCAGACCGACCGCATTTTCACCGCCCCCGCCACCCGGTTGCTGGAGGCGCACACCAAAAATGGCGGCACCGGCTATGCCTATCTGTTCGACTGGAAATCACCGCTGGCGGGCGGCCTGTTCGGGGCCTGCCATGCGCTGGAACTGGGCTATGTGTTCGGCACCTACAATCTGAAAGGCGCGGAAAAATTCTCCGGTTCCGGGCCACAGGCCGATAGTCTGGCCACCACCATGATGGACGCCTGGATCGCCTTTGCCCGTTCCGGCAAGCCCGGCTGGGCCAGCTATGATCTGGGTCAGCGCACAACCATGCTGTTCGGGGCGCAAAGCAGGCTGATCTCCAACCCTGCCCCCGCCATACGCCAGGCCTGGGACGCCATCCCCGACGCCCTGATCGGGGCGATTTAGTAACTTGCTTTGCGCCGGTTAATGCGTATAGTGCACGCCTCACAGCCTGGACTGCCGGTCCGGGCTGTTTTGTTAGTGCCGCATGATCTCCAGTTCCACATGGTATAGACTGCGGCATGATTACAAGAAGGATATGCCCCCTCCTGAAGCGGGGCGGATGGTGAATGGTCTTGAGACAAGAGGGATAAAATGACGACATATGAACATGTCTTTATCGCCCGTCAGGATGTGTCGCCCCAACAAGTCGATGCTTTGGTAGAGACGTTCAAGGGCGTCATTACCGAAGGCGGCGGTCAGGTCGGTAAGACCGAATATTGGGGACTGCGCAACATGGCATACCGGATTCGCAAGAACCGGAAAGGGCATTATGTGCTGATGAATATCGATGCGGCCCCCGCCGCGGTGAAGGAAATGGAACGCCAGATGGGTATCCATGAAGACATTCTGCGCTTCATGACCCTGCGCACGGAATCCATGGATGAAAAACCGTCGGCAATGATGAGTTCGCGCGAAGATCGCAGCCCGCGTCCCGGCGGATTTGGCGGTGGCCCGGGTGGCCCCGGCGGCCGGCGCGAACGCGGCGGATTTGGAGAAAGCGGCGGTGGACGCCGCGAGCGCAGTACAGAAGGCGGCACACGCCGCCTGTTTGAAGATGACGGTATGGATCATGGCACCGTGCGCCTGAGCGATATAGGGGGAGATGCCGAATGAGCGAAGATGCAGCCCGCAGGCCTTTTTTCCGCCGCCGTAAAACCTGCCCTTTTTCCGGCGATAATGCGCCGGTAATTGATTACAAGGACATCAAGCTGTTGCAGCGTTATCTGTCCGAGCGCGGCAAGATCGTGCCCAGCCGGATTACCGCCGTTTCAAAAAAGAAACAGCGCGAACTGGCGACCGCCATCAAGCGGGCGCGGGAATTAGCACTGCTGCCCTATATTATCAGCTAGAAAACGGGACGGGGCCTTCGGGCCCCCTTCCCTATTTTCAGGCGTGAGGCCATGCCCCCATTCATTTTTGTCAGTGTCGGTGCCGGGCTGTTAAGCGCGGTTCTGTATGGCGCTGCTGCAAGCGGCATGGCTTTATCACTTATCCCTATCTATCTGTCCCCGCTGCCGCTGTTTCTGGCCGGGCTGAGTTATGGCGGGGTTGCAGCGCTGATCGGAGGGCTTACGGCCAGCGCGGCCATAACCCTTGCCGGGGGGCCGCTATTTGCCCTTGCCTATTTCCTTTCAAATGCCGCAGCGCCGATCGTGCTGACCCGCGTGGCCAACTGGTCGCGCAGCGTAAGCACTGAAGAAGGCCCGGCGGCCATAGAATATTATCCAACCGGCCTGTTGTTTGCCTGGTTATGCGGACTGGGCATTATTATCATGCTGGGCCTGACGCTGTTTATGCAGACACGTGAAGGCGGTTTGAGCGGCTGGATTCCGCAAATCATAGAAATTGATGCGCTGACAAAGACCTTCGTCATGGCGCAGGTTCAGGCTGGGGCGGAGCCGGTTGACGAAGCCCTGTTACGCCAGCGTCTGATCAGCCTGGCATTACCAGGGCTTGGCTTGTTCTGGGCTATGATTTCCATTGGCAATGCCGCCCTGGCACAGCGCATTCTGGTGCGGCTGGCGCGCAATCTGCGCCCCTCGCCCGAATTGTTACAGATGTACCTGCCGGTTTTCATGATCTGGCCCCTCCTTGCAGGGACGGTTCTGGCCTTTATTCCGGGGGATGCAGGCATTTTTGGCTCTGTCATGGCAACATTAGGGGCGATTCCGTATTTTTTCTTGGGTTTGGCCACAGTTCATGTTATCTCCCATCGCCTGCCGGGCCGGGGTTTCGCTCTGACCGGGTTTTACATATTGTTAGTAGTCCTGGGCTGGCCATCTTTGCTTATTGTCGGCGTCGGCATTTTTGAGCAGTTTGCCAATTTGCGCCGGAACTACACTGTTTATAAGCCTTAACGGGCGAGAGGAAATCGGATGCAGGTCGTATTGCTGGAACGGGTCGAGAAGCTTGGGCAAATGGGTGCGGTGGTCAAAGTCAAGGACGGCTATGCGCGTAACTTTTTGTTGCCCCGCCGCAAGGCCCTGCGCGCCACAGAAGAAAATCTGAAATATTTCGAGGGCCGGCGTGTCCAGCTCGAAGCGGCCAATCTCGAAAATCGCAAGGAATCCGAACAGGTCGCCGCGACGATGGACGGCAAATCTTTCGTAATCCTGCGCCAGTCTGGCGAGTCCGGATTGCTGTACGGTTCGGTCAACAGCCGCGATGTCGCCAATGTAATGAGCGAGAATGGATTTACCGTCGGGCGGCAGCAAGTTGCCCTGGTTCGGCAGATCAAAAATCTGGGCCTGCACGAGGTGCGTATCATTCTGCATCCGGAAGTGTCCGCAACCGTCACCGTCAATGTCGCCCGCTCCGCAGAAGAAGCCGAAAAGCAGGCCGCTGGCGTCAATGTGCTGGTCAATACCGAAGAGGATGATGACGCGCTGGATATGGAACTGAGTGAACTTTTTGAAGGTGGCGATGAAGCCGTCGAAGACGCGGATTAGGTTTTTATCCTTCTTCATCCTGCAAACCGGCATGGTTTCAAGGGCAGCGCCGCAGCGGCGTTGCCCTTTTTTTCTGGTCTAATCATTTATCCCCAATCTTATCAGCGGTGTATAATCTGAATCTGTATGCCGAATCATCTGAGCCAATGCTTGCTGGAAAACGGTATGCGCGCGGATTAATGTGCTGCCATGTCCGAAATTAGAAACACGCCCATATTTGCGGTGCCCGCAAACCCCGCCAGCAATGTGGCCCCCCTGCCCGGCGCTTTGAACTATCGTTCGCCGCCAAGCAATATTGAGGCCGAGCAGGCATTGCTCGGCGCCATTCTGGTTAACAATGACTGCTATCATCAGCTTTCAGGTTTTCTGGAAGCGCTGCATTTTTACGATCCGGTGCATGCCCGGATTTATGAAGCCATAAGCAAGCTGGTTCAGCGCGGCCTGCTGGCCAGCCCGGTGACCCTCAAAAATTATTTTGAACGCGACGAGGGGCTGGCCGAAATCGGCGGGACGCAATATCTGGCGCGGCTTGCAGGCTCGGCAACGACGATCATCAATGCGGAATATTACGGACGCATCATTCAGGATCTCGCTGTCCGCAGGGGCCTGATAAAGCTGGGTGAAGATGTCGTCAACCGTAGTTACGATGCCCCGATTGAGGTCAGCGCCGCCAGTCAGATAGAAGAAGCCGAGTCGCATCTGTTCAACATGGCTGAACGCGGCCGCTATGAAGGTGGTTTGCAGCCATTCAGGACCGCCATCACCCAGTCAATAGATGTCGCTGCCAAGGCCTATGAGCGGGATGGCGGGTTGAGCGGGCTGGCCACCAAATTCATTGATCTGGACCGGCTGATGGGCGGCATGCATAATTCCGATCTGATCATACTGGCCGGCCGTCCCTCGATGGGAAAAACCGCACTGGCGACAAATATCGCTTTCAACGCGGCCAAAGAACTAATGATAGAAAAAAGCCTGTCGCAGACGCAAAATTCCGAAAATGCGCGCGCTGGCGTCGTCGCCTTTTTTTCACTTGAAATGTCATCGGAACAATTGGCGACACGCATATTGTCGGAACAGTCCGGCATTACCTCTGAAAAAATCCGCCGCGGCCAGATAGATGATGCCGAGTTCCGGCGGCTGGTCACGGTCAGCCAGGAGCTTCAGGATCTGCCGCTTTATATTGATGACACCGGCGCATTGCAGATCAGTGCGCTGACCGCACGCGCCAGGCGTATCAAGCGCTTGCAGGGATTGCGCCTGATCGTGGTGGATTATCTGCAACTGGTGCGCGGCAGTTCCTCTTCCATGGAAAACCGGGTGCAGGAAATTTCTTCCATCACCCAGGGCCTCAAGGCTATGGCGAAGGAATTGAATGTGCCGGTACTGGCGCTATCGCAATTATCGCGTCAGGTGGAACAGCGCGAAGACAAGCGCCCGCAGCTTTCCGATCTGCGCGAATCAGGTTCTATCGAACAGGATGCCGATGTGGTCATGTTTGTTTTCCGCGAAGAATATTATGTGCAAAAAGCCGAGCCGCGCGAAGACAAGCCGGAATATGCCAAATGGGTGGAGGAAATGGAAAAAGTGCATGGCCTGGCCGAAATAATTATCGGCAAGCAGCGTCATGGCCCGACCGGCACCATCCGGCTGGCTTTCCGCAGTGAATTGACGAAATTCGATAATCTTGCGAAGGAAGGGTATTAGACCCTTTTCGGATCGGTGATGCCAAGTCAGTCCGGAACCATGTCTGCCCAAACCCACAGGACATTGCGCCGTTATGCGAACCGCCCCCTTGCAGCTACCCGATACCGCAATGCATGGCGCCAGGCTGGAGATCAGCCTTGACGCGATAGCGGCGAATTACCGGAAAATTGCCGCCATCGCCGCGCCCGCCAGAACCAGCGCGGCCATCAAGGCCGACGCCTATGGGCTGGGCCTGAAACCTGTGGCGCAATGCCTTGCCAGTGCCGGATGCGATATTTTTTTTGTGGCGCATTATGCTGAAGGGGTTGCGCTGCGCGCCGTCCTGCCCCGGGCGCGCATCTATATTCTGCACGGATTGCCGGTCATTACAGAGCATGGCGCCTGCGGGCAGCATAGCTTCGCCAGCACCGCGCACGGCTTCGCCAGTCATGGCCTGCGCCCGGTCATAAACAGTCTTCCGGAACTGCTGACCTGGCGGAAAATGGGTATGCAACAAAGCGGTGCGATATTGAATTTTGACACCGGCATGTCCCGGCTGGGTCTCAGTACACAAGAAACGGCACAGCTTGTTTCCAGTGCTGATCTGCTGGAAGACGTAGTGGTGGATTTTATCATGTCGCACCTGGCCTGCGCGGATGAACCGGATCATCCCCTGAATGCGCAGCAACTGGCGGCATTCAATGCGCTGCGCCAGGCGTTTCCCGGCATCCCGGCAAGTCTTGCCAACACTGCCGGAACCTTGCTTGGCGCGGCTTACCGCCATGATCTGGTGCGTCCTGGTATCGGCCTATATGGCGGCAGCCCATCAGGCGCGGGCGAAAGCCCGTTTGAACCGGCGGTGCGGCTCTATGCCAGAATATTGCAGGTGCGTGACGTTGACAGTGTCAATTATGTGGGATACGGAGCTAGCTATCGCCCGGCGGGCCCCGCCCGCATTGCCGTAGCGGGAATAGGATATGCAGATGGGTATATGCGTGCATTGAGTAATCTGGGGGTGGGATATATTGGAAACCAGCCGGTCCCGCTGGTCGGACGCATATCCATGGATATGTGCACCTTTGACATTTCCGGCATAGCGCAGACCGAATGTGCGCCTGGATGTGAAATCGAACTGATCGGGCCAAATGCGCCGCTGGAGCGCGCCGCAGCCCTTGCGGGCACAATTAATTATGAAATTCTCACACATCTGGGCAGGCGATTTCAAAGAAGCTATAGCGGTCCGGGTACGGCGGCATGATGCAGCGCTGGAATTTTCTGGCGGTAATAGGCCGCGTTTTTTTGGCTTTTCTAGAATCGACCGGACATCTGATTTTGTTCACCGCCACGGCCTTGCATCACGTCGTCGCGCCGCCGTTTTTTGTGCGCATCACGCTTCAGCAAATGCTGCGGATTGGATATTTCTCGCTGCCGGTCGTAGGCCTGACCGCGATTTTCACTGGCGCGGTGCTGGCCCTGCAAATCTATATTGGCGGTTCGCGCTTTAACGCCGAAGGGTTTGTCGGTCAGGTTGTCGTGATTTCCATGGTGCGGGAACTGGGCCCGGTGCTGGCGGCGCTGATGCTGGCTGGACGGGTTTCCTCTGCCATCGCCGCAGAAATCGGCACCATGCGGGTGACCGAGCAGATTGACGCCCTGACCACGCTTGCCACCAATCCCTTCAAATATCTTGTGGCGCCCAGACTGATCGCCGCCACGCTGTGTCTGCCGCTGCTTGTGCTCATTGCCGACATTATCGGGGTTATGGGCGGATTTCTGGCGGCCACGCAAAGGCTGAATCTCAATGCGGGCGTTTATATGAAAAGCACACTGGATGTGCTGGAACTGGAAGACGTGACCTCCGGCCTGACCAAGGCGGCGGTGTTTGGATTTCTGATCGCGCTTATGGGCTGCTATCACGGCTATAACAGCAAAGGCGGCGCGCAGGGCGTGGGTACGGCAACTACCGATGCTGTCGTGTCGGCATCCATTCTGATTCTGCTGTTTAATTATATCCTGACCGACTTTTTCTTTTCCGGCTGACATGGCCCAGAATCCCGATACGCCGATGATCAGTGTCAAAGGATTGCACAAGCGCTTTGGCGCGAACCAGGTGCTGGCGGGCGTCGATTTGGAAATCGGACGGGGTAAATCGCTGGTACTTATCGGCGGTTCCGGCACAGGGAAATCGGTCACGCTGAAATGCATATTGGGTTTGATCAAACCCGACAGCGGCAGCATCCGGATTGATGGGCGCGAGGTAATCGGGCTTTCCGGCGCCGCCCGCCAGAACATAATGGCGAAATCCGGCATGCTGTTCCAGGGCGCCGCATTGTTCGATTCCATGACGGTTTGGGAAAATGTCGCCTTTGGCCTGATACAGGCACAGGGCATGCCAAAAAAACTGGCCCGCGAAAAGGCGCTTGCCGCATTGGCGAAAGTGGGGCTTGAGCCGGAACTGGCCAATCTGAATCCGTCCGAACTTTCCGGCGGCATGCAAAAACGTGTGGGGCTTGCCCGCGCCATCGCGCCGGAGCCGGAAATTCTGTTTTTTGATGAACCTACCACCGGCCTTGATCCCATCATGTCCGGCATCATCAATGAATTGATCATCGAGCGGGTGCGCGAGCTCGGCGCGACAGCCCTGACCATTACGCATGATATGAAAAGCGCCCGGCGCATTGCCGATATGATAGCGATGATCTATCAGGGGCGCATTGTCTGGTGCGGGCCCTCCGGACAGATTGACACCTGCACTGAACCCCATGTCGCGCAATTTATCCGGGCCAGGACAGAGGGCCCCATCGCGCTGGATGTGCTGCGCAGCTAGAACTGGATAGAAACGCAAATGGCCCGCGCCCAACAAAATTTCATCTGTCAAAGCTGCGGCGCAATCAGCAGTAAATGGTCCGGCCGTTGCGAAGCCTGTAGCGCCTGGAACAGTATTTCAGAAGAGGCCGCAAGCGGCATTGCGCCGGTTCTGGAAAACCGCCGGGGACGGCGCGTCAAACTGTCGCCGCTATCCGGGGATGAACCCGATGCCCCGCGCATCCAGTCGGGCATTGGTGAATTTGATCGCGTCTGCGGCGGCGGAATCGTGCCGGGCTCCGCTTTGCTGGTCGGGGGCGATCCGGGTATAGGCAAATCCACTCTGTTGTTGCAGGTCGCATCCGCGCTGGCGCGCCGGGGCTGCCGGGCGGTTTATATTTCCGGGGAGGAATCCGCTGCCCAGATCCGGCTGCGCGCCAGACGCATGGGCCTGAGTGACGCACCGGTCGAATTGGGCGTTGAAACCCGGCTGAGCAACATTCTGACGACACTTGAGGGCAACGAAGGCAAAGCCCCGGCGATAATCATTATCGACTCCATCCAAACCGTCATGACCGACGCCATTGACGCAGCCCCCGGCACCGTCACGCAATTGCGCGCCAGTACGCAGGAGCTGGTCAGGGCCGCAAAGCGAAGCGGCTGCGCCGTGATCATGGTCGGGCATGTGACCAAAGACGGTCAGATCGCAGGCCCCCGCGTGATCGAGCATATGGTGGATACGGTACTGTATTTCGAGGGCGATCGCGGACATCAGTTCCGTATTCTCAGGGGCGTCAAAAACCGCTTTGGCCCAACCGACGAGATCGGCGTGTTTGAGATGACCGGTGCGGGACTGCAACAGGTTGAAAATCCTTCTGCGCTTTTCCTTTCAGGACGCCAGGAAGATATATCAGGCTCCGCCGTGTTTGCCGGAATAGAGGGCACCAGACCGGTGCTGGTTGAGATTCAGGCGCTGGTGGCGCCCTCCAGCCTGGGTACGCCCAGACGGGCGGTTGTCGGCTGGGACAGCGGGCGGCTGGCCATGGTGCTGGCGGTTCTGGACGCGCGCTGTGGCCTGACCCTGGGCGCCAGCGATGTGTATCTGAATGTTGCCGGCGGATTACGCATCGGCGAGCCTGCGGCCGACCTTGCCGTGGCCGCCGCCCTGGTGTCTTCCTTTACCGGTGTGCCTGTACGGTCCAGTTCCGTGGTGTTCGGGGAAATCAGCCTGTCTGGCGAAATCCGCCCGGTAAGCCAGTCCGAAGCCCGGCTGAAAGAAGCCGCCAAGCTCGGCTTTACCCGCGCCCTCACTCCCGCCGGAATTAGCGCCAAACCCGCCGCAATTACCCTTGACGAAGTCCCGCTGTTGGCGCAACTGGTGGAAGAGTTTCAAGATCAGGCCGAATCGCGCAACGGTTGAATGGATTCATGAATAGCTGGCCCATCAACCTTTTTGATACATCCGTCATTCTGATTATTCTGGCATCAGGCGGGTTGGCGTTTATGCGGGGATTTACCCGTGAAATCCTTTCCCTTTTGGCCTGGGCCGGGGCGGCGGCGGCGGCTTACGCGCTGTTTCCCCTGCTGCGCCCCGTGGGAAATATGTATATTTCGCCTGGCTGGCTGGCCGATGGGGCCAGCGCGATGGGAATTTTCCTGCCATCGCTGCTGCTTCTCTGGATGCTCAGCAGCAATCTTTCGCACCGGGTTAAGACTTCCGCCATTGGCGCGCTGGATCGCACGCTGGGATTTGTGTTTGGCCTGGGGCGCGGCGTGGTTCTGGTGGCGATTTTATTTCTGGGGCTGGGCTGGCTTATCCCGATGGAACCCGAACCGCCTGCCTGGGTTGCAGGTGCGCGGACCCTGCCATTGGTGAAATATTGCGCGGATCTGTTCCTGAATATCCAGCAGGTCCAACCGCCAGCATCCGCAGAGATAATACCGCAACCGGCTAAAGCGGCAGACAGTGAAAAACATAGCCCTGACAGCCCGGCCGAAACCGGTTATAAGTCCCGGCAGCGGCAGTCGCTTGAGCAATTAATTGAGGGCCGGGATGTTTCGCCCTAGATTTTCATCCCATATATGAGGGACGCCATCCAGAAATGAGCGCATTGATGGACAGTTCTGCCAGTTTCGATCATGACGATGACAAACCGCACGAAGAATGCGGTGTGTTTGGAATTTTTGGGCATGAGGATGCAGCGGAGCTGGTCGCGCTGGGGCTGCATGCCTTGCAGCACAGGGGACAGGAGGCGGCAGGCATCGTTTCATTTGATGGCAGGCGATTTAATTCGGAACGGCGCCTGGGCCTGGTCGGCGATAATTTTTCCCAGGAATCTGTCATGAGCCGTCTGCGCGGCCATGCCGCCATTGGCCACAACCGCTATTCTACCAGCGGCGACACAATCTTGCGTAATGTACAGCCCTTGTTTGCTGATCTCGCCGGTGGCGGGTTGGCGATTGCCCATAATGGCAATCTGACAAATGCGACGATGCTGCGCCGCCGCCTGGTCAGTAATGGGGCGATCTTCCAATCCACCTCGGATACGGAAGTACTGGTGCATCTGGTTGCCACCAGCCGTGAAGTCAGGCTGGTTGACAGGCTGGTCGACGCCCTGCGCCAGGTTGAAGGGGCCTACTCGCTGGTTACGCTTACCAATAAAAAAATGCTGGGGGTGCGTGACCCGCTGGGTGTCCGCCCGCTGGTGCTGGGACAGTTTGATGGCTGCTACGTGCTGGCCTCGGAAACCTGCGCGCTGGATATTATTGGCGCCAAATTCGTGCGCGATATCGCCCCCGGCGAGATGGTGATCATCACCCGTGAAGGGATTGAATCCCTGTTCCCCTTCCCGCCCGCACCAAGCCGGTTTTGCGTTTTTGAGTATATTTATTTTGCGCGGCCGGACAGTCTGGCTGAAGGCAAAAGTGTCTATCAGTCGCGGCGGCGCATTGGCGAAGAGCTGGCGCGTGAGGCGCCGGTCAGTGCCGATCTGGTTGTGCCAATTCCGGATTCCGGAACGCCTGCCGCCATTGGTTATGCCGCTACTGCGAACATCCCGTTTGAGCTGGGCATTATTCGCAATCATTATGTCGGCCGCACCTTTATCGAACCTGCGCAGCGCATCCGGCAACTGGGCGTCAAATTAAAACATAACGCCAATCGCTGGAGCGTTGCGGGAAAGCGTATCGTTCTGGTCGATGACAGTATTGTTCGCGGCACCACTTCGATGAAAATCGTGCAAATGATGCGTGATTCCGGCGCCACCGAAGTGCATATGCGCATCGCCTGCCCGCCAACCACGCATTCCTGTTTCTATGGTGTGGATACGCCGGAACGCGACAAGCTTCTGGCCTATCACCGGGATGTTGAGCAGATGCGCCAGATGATCGGGGCTGACAGCCTGGCCTTTATCAGTATTGATGGCCTGTACCGTGCAATGGGTCATGCCGGGCGCGATAATGACAGTCCGCAATATTGCGATGCCTGCTTCACCAGCGACTATCCAACGCGCCTGACGGACCAGGAGGAACCTTCCGATGAGCGTCAGCTATCCCTGCTGGCCGAAGGTATTTAAAACACCATGCCAAAGCTTAGCGGACAAGTGGCCGTTGTAACCGGGGCCTCGCGCGGGATTGGACGCGCGGTGTCGCTGATGCTGGCGCGCGAGGGCGCGCATGTGATTGCCATTGCGCGCACGGTCGCCGAGCTGGAAAGTCTGGATGACGCGATCAAGGCGCTGGAAAATAATCAGGGTGCCACACTCGTGCCGCTCGATCTGAAACTGCATAATGCGCTGGACCGGCTGGGCCAATCAATTCTGTCGCGCTGGGGTAAGCTGGATATTCTGGTGGGCAATGCAGCGGTGCTGGGCCCGGTCACACCGGTTGAACATATCACGCCGGAAAAGTGGCAGGAATTGCTGGACGTGAATCTCACGTCCAATTGGCGGCTGATTCGTATTCTTGGCCCGCTGCTGCGCGCCTCGGGCAATGGCGGGCGCGCAGTATTTGTCAGCTCGGGTGCGGCGCGTGGCGTCAAGCCCTATTGGGGCGGCTATTCGATGAGCAAGGCGGCGCTGGAAAGCATTGTGAAAATCTGGGCAGCGGAGAACGCCAAAACCGGCCTGCGCGTGAATTTGTTCAACCCGGGCGCAACCCGCACCGAAATGCGCGCCGCCGCCATGCCCGGCGAAGACCCGATGACCCTGCCAACGCCCGAAACCGTAGCCGAAGCGTTGCTGCCATTGGTCCTGGCCGACTATACGCTCACGGGTGGCGTAGTGGATTACCGCTAGGCCCTATTCGGTTTGAGGTGATCACCTTCTGATCTTGACGCATTATTTCGCGTAACAGGCATTGAAGGCCGGTTGCCCCGCATCCACCGTGCCCGCCTCGGCCTGAGCGAGAATGGAGATCTGGGCGCATTTAAAGCAGGGGCCCAAGCAGGATTCGTAGGCCTCATTGCTTTCCGGATCAAGCCCGCCTGGAACCGTACGGCAGAAACTGCTGCATTGTACCTGGTCGTAGGAATGCAGCCCGGCATGCCCCGCTGCCTTGGCATGCCCGTCGCCATGTTCTGGCTTGGCCGGATGCGCATCCACATCGCGACCGATCAGCATTTTGATGGTTGCGCCGATCGTGGGTTCGAGTCCCGGCGCGCTAAACTGGGTGGCATTATAATTATCGCCCGAGATAAAACGCGATCCGGCCTGCGCGGCCGTGGAGGAAAGCAAGCAAATGGCGGTGATGATCAGCGCCATTACGCCATGAAGCAGCGAATGCCTATGCATGCCGGTTTGCCCCTACCCCGGACTCAATTGGTCAAAAGCGGAACGCGCGGCTTGCCTCCGCCATTCGGGGATGGTTTGCCTTTAGCTTTTGTCCTGGATTTTGCGGGCCGTCTCATCTTTGGCTCATGAAATTCAAAGGACAGTTTGCTGTCGCCAGCGGCATCCTTCTCGACGCCCAACCGCACCAGGCCGCCTTTGACCAGACGGCCAAACAGCAATTCATCGGCCAGCGGCTTTTTAATATGTTCCTGAATCACACGCGACAGCGGCCGCGCGCCCATTTGCGGATCATAACCGCGCTTGGCGATCCAGTCATTGGCTTCGGGCGAAAGTTCAATCGAGACATTGCGGTCTTCGAGCTGTCCTTCCAGTTCCAGAACAAATTTCTCGACCACCATCGAAATCACTTCCGGCGGCAGATGATCGAAGGGAATGACAGCATCCAGACGGTTGCGGAATTCCGGCGTAAACAGCTTCTTTATCGCTTCTTCGTCTTCTCCTTCCTTGCTGCCACGGCCAAAACCGATAGCCTGCTTGGCCATCTCGGAAGCGCCGGCATTTGTGGTCATGATCAAAATGACATTCCGGAAATCCACTTTCTTGCCATTATGATCTGTCAGCTTGCCGTGATCCATGACCTGAAGCAGAATGTTGAACAGATCCGGATGCGCCTTCTCGATTTCATCCAGCAGCAGTACCGTATGCGGATGCTGATCAATGCCGTCGGTCAAAAGCCCGCCCTGATCAAAGCCGACATAACCGGGAGGCGCGCCAATCAGACGCGATACGGTGTGACGCTCCATATATTCCGACATGTCAAAGCGCAGCAGTTCCACGCCCATGATATTGGCCAGTTGCCGCGCCACTTCGGTTTTGCCGACGCCGGTGGGACCGGAGAACAAATAGCTGCCAATCGGTTTATTGGGTTCGCGCAAACCAGCGCGTGACAGCTTGATCGACGCGGCAAGCGCCTCTATCGGCCTGTCCTGGCCGAACACCACGCGCTTGAGGGCGGCTTCCAGATCGGCAAGCGATTCCTTATCGCTCTGGGTTACTGTCTTGGCCGGAATTCGCGCCATTTTGGCAATGACGGTTTCCACTTCATGAACGCCGACGACCTTTTTGCGTTTGGCTGGCGGCAAAAGCATTTGCGACGCGCCAACCTCGTCGATCACGTCGATGGCCTTGTCGGGCAGTTTGCGGTCATGAATATATTTCGCCGACAGTTCGACGGCCAGTTTGATGGCGTCGCCCGTGTAGCGGACCTTGTGATATTCCTCGTAATAGGGTTTCAGCCCATTCAGGATTTTTATCGCATCTTCAACGGTGGGTTCGTTAACGTCAATCTTTTGAAAGCGGCGCAGCAGAGCGCGGTCTTTTTCAAAAAACTGCCGAAATTCCTTGTAGGTGGTCGAACCGATACATTTAAGCGCGCCGCTTTGCAACGCCGGCTTCAACAGATTGGAAGCGTCCATAGCGCCGCCGCTGGTCGCGCCGGCGCCGATGACGGTGTGAATTTCATCAATGAACAGGATCGCACCGGGATATTCCTCCAGTTCCTTCATCACCGCCTTGATTCGTTCTTCAAAATCGCCGCGATAGCGCGTTCCCGCCAGCAATGTTCCCATATCCAGAGAGAAGATGGTGGCGTCCTGCAATACCTCAGGCACTTCGCCATTGACGATCTTGCGCGCCAGGCCCTCGGCGATGGCCGTTTTGCCAACACCTGAATCACCGACCAGCAACGGATTGTTTTTCTGCCTGCGGCAGAGAATTTGCATCGCGCGTTCAACCTCCGCCGCGCGTCCGATCAACGGGTCAATACGCCCTTCTTTCGCCCTGCTATTCAAATTGACACAATAGGCCGCCAGCGCATCGCCGCCCTGTTTGGCGGATTTCTCCTGCCGCTGCTGCTCGCCTGCACCTTTGACGGGCTTGCCTTCAGACATGCCGGGAACCTTGGCGATACCGTGAGAAATATAATTCACGGCATCATAACGGGTCATTTCCTGTTCCTGCAGGAAATAGGCCGCATGGCTTTCGCGTTCCGCAAATATCGCAACCAGCACATTGCCGCCGGTCACTTCTTCACGGCCGGAAGATTGCACATGAATGACCGCGCGCTGGATCACCCTTTGGAACCCGGCGGTTGGTTTTGCCTCTTCCCCATTATCGACGATCAGCGAAGACAGTTCCTTGTCGATATAGTTTTCCAGGTTCTGCTTGATGATATCCAGATTCACCCCGCAGGCGCGCATGACGGCGCTGGCCTCCTTGTCATCCAGCAAAGCCAGAAGCAAATGTTCGAGGGTGGCGAATTCATGCTTGCGCGAGCTAGCGCTGGCGATAGCACGATGCAGACTTTCTTCCAAGCTGCGGGATAAAGAAGGCACGTTGATTACCTATTCCTTTTCCATGGTGCACTGTAACGGGTGCTGATTCTGTCTTGAATAGTCTATCACTTGCGTGACTTTTGTCTCAGCCACTTCGAAGGTGTAAACGCCGCACACCCCAACTCCGCGCTGATGTACATGTAGCATGATCTTCATGGCCTCGGAGCGGTCCTTGTTAAAGAACAGCTCCAGAATATGCACCACAAATTCCATCGGTGTATAGTCGTCATTCAACAACAACACCTTATACAAAGAAGGCTTCTTTGTTTTTGGCTTGACCTTGGTGACGACGCCGGTGCGGCTGTCTTCGTCATTGTCTACACCATTTTCTCGCGTCAGGGACGGCGGTAAAAATTTTACTTGGCGGGTCATTCGGAAACAATCAGCCTTTCTGCTTCGGTGTTCTGAACATTTACAAGGCATATATTACGTCGTCGCAGCCGCCAGACAAGCAGCAATTCGTTGCGTCTGTCAGATGGAGATCATAACAGAAACCGGCCTGGTTTGATGGATCAGGTTGGACAGAGCCCCATCACCCATCCCAGGACGAGACTTTGCGATCCCGGCAGGGGGCGGGCCAAAGCTGAATATAGGAGGTCCACCCGCATCAAAACAGGCTTTGCCTTTAGTAATATATTAATAAGAGTATAATATTATTTATACACCTATTAATATAGGAATTCAATTATGTCAGTATTGAAATATGGCATTCTGCCGCCTGATCCAGGTTTGAGGCGCCGTATTGGCGGGCCGCTTAAACCACTGAATGCGCAGCAGGTCGAAGAAATTTCTGCGGCAATGCAGACGCTGGCCTCCGGGATGGGCGACTGGCTCAAACATGACCTGGAACGGCTTAGCGCGGCGCGCAACGCCTTTCTGGCGGACCGGAAATCCCTTGACCGGGTCAGGGACTTGCACAGGGCCGCGCATGATCTGAAAGGCTTGGGTGTAACCTATGGCTATCCCATCGTATCAGCCATTGCCGATACTTTATGTAACTCCATCAATGCGATGCTTGAACGCGGCGATCTGCCGGAAGATATGGTAAACGCACATGTCGACGCATTACGGGCCGTGGTCAATCTTGAACTGCGCGACGCCGATAGCGGGCCAGCCGCTGAATTGCTGCGGGGGTTGATCAGCCTGGCGGAAAAGAAAACAGCTTAACCCCCCCTCTGGGCAGGATTTACCGGGCATTATCTCCGCCATAGGCCGAAATTGCCCGGCCGGCGGCCAGAACACGCCAGAAAAAACTCAAATAAGTAAAGTTATTTCAATAAGATATACAAAATACTTCATGTTCTAATTCTGGCATGAAGGTTGCTCCTTACTGGCTAGTGTCAGAAAGACCCGCAAGACAGCGTTGCCTTGCGGGAAGCGACACACGGCGTCAGCCAACCGGGCAAAAGGCCTGGTTTCGAATCCAGAAAGGAGAAATCACATGACTACAATTCATACAAACCCAGGTGCGCTCGTTGCACAGGCTACTCTGAGAACAATAACTATACAGTTGGATAAGGTGTCGAAGCAGGTTCAAACCGGATACAAGGTCGCCGACGCAAAGGATGATGCGTCAACCTTTGCCGTGGCGCAAGGCCTGCGAAGCAACCTTTCATCTCTGGGAGCGGTGCAACAAGGGTTAAGCGGTGCCGTTGGTTTGGCGGAAGTAGGACTTGCAGGTGCATCGGCTGTTTCCAATCTGTTCGAAGGCATTCGGGCAAAGCTAACCCAGCTTGCTGATACTTCGATCACTGCGACTCAGCGTATAACCTACACGACCGACCTCAAGGATTTGGCCACCCAGGCTAAAGACTTGATTAAACAAGCCAAATTCAATGGCACCAACCTGTTGAACAATACGGCGTCGATTAATTTCATCGCCGATGTCACAGGCGCATCCATCAGCGTGGCAGGGGTTGACGTATTTACAAATGCTTCAATCTTCAACGCCTCGATCGGTGCAAGCATGACCTCGACCCTGGCGCGCACCTTGCTAAACTCCAGCAGCAACACGCTGGATAACTTCCTCACGTCTACGAACAATGCGTTGAGCGGCATTGCCGGTGATTTACGCGCTGTCGAAGCGCAGAATAATTTCACCAAGGCAATTGCCGACGCCACTGAAAAGGGCCTGGGAGCCCTGGTTGACGCGGATTTGGCCAAAGCGAGCAGCAAATTGCAGGCCCTGCAAGCCCAGCAACAGCTTTCGACTCAGGCCATCACCATTGCCAATCAGTCCCCTTCTATCCTGCTGGCCTTGTTCAAATAGACCCGCAGGGAAAAGGGCAAATGCCCTTTTTCCTCACATTTCCGGGACCGGCTCAGCCGGTCCCGGCTTTTTTACCTTGATTGCCGTGTCAACCCGCCTTAGTTTCGGACGCAATCATCCATTATGAAGAAGATAGAACCATGAAATTCCAGGGCACGTCCAAGTACATCGCCACAGAAGACTTGATGATCGCGGTTAATGCGGCTGTTACGCTGCAACGCCCGTTGCTGATCAAGGGCGAACCCGGCACCGGTAAAACCGTGCTGGCCCATGAAGTCGCATCGGCGCTTGGCAAGCCGCTGATCGAATGGCACATCAAATCAACCACCAAGGCGCAACAGGGGCTTTATGAATATGACGCCGTGACCCGGCTGCGCGATTCGCAACTTGGTGATGAACGGGTCAAGGACATCAGCAATTACATCAAAAAAGGCAAGCTCTGGGAGGCTTTCACCAAAGACAGTTCGCCCGTGCTGCTGATTGATGAAATCGACAAGGCCGATATCGAATTTCCGAACGATCTGCTGCAGGAACTGGATCGGATGGAATTCTTCGTTTATGAAACCTCGGAAACCATCAAGGCGATGAACCGGCCGATCGTTATCATTACCTCGAATAACGAAAAAGAACTGCCCGACGCCTTCCTGCGCCGGTGTTTCTTCCATTATATCAAATTCCCTGAAAAGGACACGATGGAAGAAATCGTCCAGGTGCATTATCCCAACATCAAGAACGATCTGGTTACCAATGCCATGAGCGTTTTTTACGAAATTCGCGAAGTGCCGGGATTGAAAAAGAAGCCGTCCACATCCGAGCTTCTGGATTGGCTCAAGCTATTACTGGCCGAAGATGTTTCTCCGGAAACGCTGCGCGAGCGCGATCCCAACAAGCTGATTCCGCCTTTGCATGGCGCATTGCTCAAAAATGAGCAGGACGTTCATCTGTTTGAACGGCTGGCATTCCTGGCGCGCAGAGAGCGCACTTAATTCGCCCTGATATTGGTTGCATAAGGCATAAGGTTGAAGGAGAACGGCGATGTTTATCAACTTCTTCTATGAGTTGAAGGAAGCTAAAGTTCCTGTCACTCTCAGGGAATATCTGACCCTGATGGAGGCGATGAAACTGAATGTCGCCCAGTTCAGCGTTGATGAGTTCTATTATCTTGCACGGGCGGCGCTGGTGAAAGATGAGCGCAATCTCGATAAATTCGACATGGTCTTTGGCAAGCACTTCAAAGGCCTGGAATTTGTCGGGGAAGCGCATGCCAAGGATCTGCCTGAAGAATGGCTGCGCTCCATTGGCGAGCGGTTCCTGACCGATGAGGAAAAGGAACTGATCGAGAGCATGGGCGGCTTTGAAAAGCTCATGGAGATGCTGAAACAGCGTCTTGAGGAACAGAAGAAAAAGCATGAGGGCGGTAACAAATTTATCGGCACCGGCGGCACTTCGCCGTTTGGCGCAGACGGGTATAATCCCGAAGGTGTGCGTATCGGCCAGAAACAGGGGCGCCATGGGCGCGCCGTCAAAGTATGGGACAAGCGCGAATATAAGAACCTGGATGATCAGGTCGAACTGGGTACGCGCAATATCAAGGTCGCATTGCGCCGTCTGCGCCGGTTTGCCCGCGAAGGCGCGCAAGACCAGCTTGATCTGCCCGGCACCATCCGTGACACCGCCCGCAACGGCTATCTCGATATCAAGATGGAGGCGGAGCGGCGCAACAAGATCAAGGTTCTGATCTTTTTCGATATCGGCGGTTCAATGGACGCCCATATCCGCACCTGTGAGGAATTATTCTCGGCCGCACGGACCGAATTCAAGCATATGGAATATTTTTATTTCCATAATTGCCTGTATGAGCATCTGTGGAAAGATAACCGGCGCCGCCACAATGAAAAAATACCCACATGGGATGTGCTGAATAAATATGGCTCGGATTACAAAGTGATTTTCGTGGGCGACGCCACCATGAGCCCCTATGAAATCACCTATCCCGGCGGCAGTGTGGAACACTGGAATGAAGAGGCCGGTGAAGTCTGGTATCAGCGCGTGCTGGATATTTATCCGAAAGCCGTCTGGCTGAACCCTGTCGCAAAAAAGCACTGGGAATATACCCCATCGATCCAGGTCGTCGAGCAGCTAATGTCAGGGCGTATGTATCCGCTGACACTGGGCGGGCTTGACGATGCCATGAAAGAACTGAACCGCTGATTTTGCGGTTCAGGTTCAGGCTGCCTTGCCCGAACTGAAGAGGCGGATTGCCTGCCGGTGCGTCTCTGGTGCTGCGGTGGCGATGGATTGAATATGCCTTGCCGCACGAACCGGATCACTTGCATCCTTTTCCAGCAAGGCGGCAATGCGCGAAATCTGCAACCCGCCAAAATTACCCGCTGAGCCTTTCAGCTCATGGGCCAGCGCATGAACCCGCACGGAGTCCAGTGCGCTCAGCGCAGCGCGGATCTCAACCAGTTTTTCGTCTACTGTCGGCCAGAATTCATTCAGCAGCTCAGCCGTTTTTTGTTCCCCCAAAACTTGCGCCATGGATTGCAGCATCGCTTCATCAATCAATATCTCAGCGGCAGGCGCAGAATTTTCTTCGAAGGATCCGGCGGCATACAGATTTTCCTCACGCGTTACATTGCCCCAATGCGCAAGCGCCGCGCCCAATGCGCGCACATCAATCGGTTTGCTCAGATAGTCATTCATCCCTGCCGCTAGCGCCTGTTCCCGCACGCCATTCATCGCATCCGCTGTCAAGGCAATGACAGGTAATTTTCCAGCCTGCCCCGTCAATGCGCGTATAGCGACGGTGGCGCTGATGCCATCCAGAACCGGCATCTGCATGTCCATCAAAATCACATCATACTCGCCGGGGCCGGCAGTTAGTGCGTCCAATGCCTCCTGCCCGTTATTGACGATTTTGCAGATGCAGTTAAGCTTTTCGAGCAGTATGCTGATCAATAGCTGATTGCTTGGATTGTCCTCCGCAACCAGAACCCGCAGCATTGACATATTTTCTGACGGCGGCGCCTTAAGCAGTATCTCAGTTTCCCCGGCCCGGGCGGAGATTTTCATTGGCATGGTGAACCAGAACCTGCTGCCTTTGCCTGGAACACTCTCAACGCCTATCTCGCCAAACATTAATTCAACCAGCCGTTTGCTAATGGCCAGCCCCAGGCCCGTACCACCGTAAAGCCGGGTCATGGAAGTATCCGCCTGGGTAAAATCCTTAAACAGATGCGTGATCTTGTCTGGCGCTATACCGATGCCCGTGTCGATAATATCGGCGCGCAATCTGACTGTCCCGGCAGCAACATCGGATTGATCCGGCACTTTTGAAATGATCAACCTGATCGACCCATTATCCGTAAACTTGATCGCATTCCCCAGCAGATTGAATATTATCTGGCGCAACCGCGATAAATCCCCCTGCAACCAGGCAGGCACTTCCGCGTCAATTTCATAGACCAGGTTCACAGCTTTGTTATTGACGTTCACGCTCATCATGCTGAAAGCAGACTCAATTTCCTGACGAAGATCAAAATCAACCATTTCAAGCTCAATACGGCCAGCCTCCAATTTACTGTAATCAAGAATATCATTGATCAGATGCAGTAAATGCGTGCCCGCATTTTTCGCCGCCAGCGCATATTTGTTCTGTTCAGCCGTCAGGGAGGATTCGAGCAACAGCTCATTCATTCCGATAATCGAATTTAGCGGTGTGCGAATCTCATGGCTCATGGTCGAAAGGAAGCTGCTCTTGGCCTTGCTTGCCGCTTCGGCCGCATCGCTTGAACGCGATAAATCGAATTGAAGCTGTAGCATCTCCCGCATCGACCGGTTGATCTGGATGGGAAATACCATGCTGGCACACAGATAATATCCAACTGGAAGCATTATTTCGGGATGCCCCCATTGTGCGCTCAACAGATAGGAACCATAAGACACCGAAATGAATGAAAAAATCTGCTCGGAATAAAATATGGGCAGCACAACCCCGCCGGTCATGGCGTAAAGAGGAATTTGAGTGGCAATAAGCAGGATTAAAATTAAATTGCCTTGCGGAAGATCAGGATTCCATGCCCACCACACCAGACTGCAAAGCACCATCCCAACCAGAACCCGATGACAGAGGATGATATATAACCATCGCCTTGCGGTGTCTTGCGTGAGAGATTGCAAACGGAACCGTGAATAGAGCGCATAGCCCAAGCCCGTAACAGCAAGCCCGATTGAGGCCCAAATCACGGCTGCCAGTGGTGTTTGCTGATATCCAACGACAACCGAAATCGACAGCAGCAAGAAGATCATCAACGGCGCATTGCGCTGCCGCGCATCGACAAACATGCGCAACAATTCCGTCTCTATCATATTGGTGCTAGCGCCCATTTCATACCGCCCCTTTACGGAATGCCGTAAGCAGATCATGAAACGGCTAAGGATTTATGAAGATTATAACCTGTACAATCAATTGAATTATCTCGAAAATAAAGGTTAAAAGCAAAAGCTTAACCAAAAATTAATCTTGAACCTGCACGGAGTGAGCAATTGTATTTCGAGGAAGGCAAATTTTATGTCTCAATTAAAGGCGTAATTCTGAATGCCCGGAAAGTTTTACTGTTGCGCAAGCCAACAGGCACATGGGATTTACCGGGGGGGCGGTTGGGTGTGAATGAATCCCCCAAACGCTGTCTGATAAGAGAGGTTCATGAAGAAACCAGCCTGAATGTGAGGCCGGGAAAATTGCTGCACCGATGGGTCCGCCACCGCCCTGGAAAGGTGGATGTGTTTCTGGTCAGCCATCTTTGCAAGCTTCCGGACATTCAAGCTGCTATTAATCTGAGCAGCGAGCACGATGAAATGGGCTGGTTTACGGTGCAGGAATTTGCGGCGCTGCCGGTGACAGGCGGTATCCGGAAGTCTGTCATGAAAGCCTTTAACGCCAGGAAATAATCTGGCGGCATGTATCATGACATGCCTAGTTTTTACCGCACAAAATCCGGAATCCCCTTCGGGAGCGATCTCCGGAAAATTTATCAAAAAAAGAAATGAATTTTTCCCGCTGCTCCGCCTTTTTTGTTTCCAGATGGCCGATCAGAATGCCCATGGCCAGGCCGATATATCCCGCCGCACCACTGTCCTGATCAATGTTTCTGCTGAAATCCATCAAGGCTGCCACCTGCACATCACAGTCCTGATGGAGCCCCAAAACATTTTGCAGGCTTTTTAATGATTTCATCACTTCGGAAATTTTACCAGGAGATATAATTTTGAATGATAGTTCAATCAGATAGCGTAACTTCTTGCACTCCTTGCGCAACGCGTGAAGTTCGGCGGGCAAACTTTCGGGGCTGATTTTCTGGCCACGGCGTACAATCTTTTTATAAAGCCGCCATATCCTGGCATGCGCGAGATCCTCAAAATCCGGAAATACCTGGCTATCCTGAAGTGCGGAATCCCCCTCTGCAAAATCCCGCCAAAAAGCAATGAAGGCCCCATAGCGTTTGTCTTTCAGCAAATGTACAAAATTCTCCTGCCCGGTTTTTCGCGACTTAAGCAGATATTCCCTGAATGGTTTCAGATGTTCGGCAAGATCTTCGGGCAGCCAGACGGCATAATGTTCAAGCGCCGTCATAAATATATCCGCATCGCGCATAGGGCTGGTTGCCCGGCCCAGCCAGCGCAATTCATCCCGCAGGAAAACAGCCGTTTCGGACGGGAGGGCATTTTTATACTGGCTTACAATCACGCGGGCGCGGCGCACAGCCACACGGTAATTGTGCAGAAATTCAATATCGGCGCCCTCTGCCGCACCAGCTTCATTCTTTACAAGATCACCAAGTAAAGCCGCCAGAATTTGCCGGACCCCCTCGCCGCCAGTTATCGTCATATCCGTTTCTGACACAGCCGGCCGCCATTTATTCCCGTCGCATATAACTGCCACACGCCTGTATATCAGGCCGCAAAGCCGTATAGTTTCGCCGCATTGTCATGGGTGACCTTGCGGATTATTTTTTCATCGACGCCGGCAAGCTGTTCGGCAAGCGATGCACGGCTGTCCGGCCAGATACCGTCGGGGTGCGGAAAATCATTTCCCCACATGATATTGTCTGCGCCGATCCGTCCGATATTCTCGATTCCGGTACGGTCAATCTGGAAGGTTGCATACATATGCCCGTACCAATATTCGCTGGGCGGGCGGGGGACCACATCCTTGAATTGATCTTCCCACTCATAATCCATACGTTCCAGAACATAGGGTATCCACCCAATTCCGGATTCGCCGATGACGACTTTCAGATTTTTGTACCGCTCCAGCGCGCCGCTAAAGATGATCGCCGCCATCACACTCAGCATCGGCACCTGAAAACCGGTGAGATGGGTCGCAAGCCAGCGCTGCTTATAGACGGGATCATTGAACCAGCGGTCATCCAGTTTCGGCCCGATCGTGTGCATATGCAACGGCACCCCCGTATCGGCGGACGCCTTCCATACCGGCTCCCAATCTGCATGCCATAAAGGCAGCATATCGTGCGAAAGGCCAAGCTCTGCGCCTTTCAGCCCAAGCGTCGCGATGCGGCGGATTTCCTGCGCTGATTCTTCTGGAGTACCGCCGGAAATGCAGCCAATGCCAGCAAAGCGGGACGGCGCAACCTTGCAGAATTCCGCCAGCCATTGATTATAAATGCGCACGACACATTTTGTGACTTCGCTATCGCCCAGCCGGTTGGCAGCCCCCAATATGCCGTACAGAACCTCACCGGACAGGCCATCCAGATCCTGATCCTTGATCCGCAGTTCCGGCACAGCGGGACGCATAATGCCTTTGTTCTGATCGTCGTACAGGCCCTGCTCGGCCATGCGATCCGAACGGTGAATTTGCCCCGGCTGATACCGCCTGCCCCCGGACCCCATACCGCCAGCCAGCCCAAGCGAAACGCCACTGGCTGATTCCCAGATGCGGCTGCCTTTGCGTTCAACCACACGCGGCATGCGATCCTTCAGTTCAGCGGGCGCATTATCCCGCCACAGATTTTCCGGCATTAACGGAAAATCTATATGCCCATCCGCCGAAATCAGTCTGTTCTGCATTTTGCGCCTCCTTTTCCAGCATGGCGTTTCGCAGCCATGTCTCCTATAATTCTGATCATAAATCATAGAAAGCCGGGAGGGAATATGAAAGCTTTGGTCATAGGCGGCACGGGACCGACCGGCCCTTTTATCATTAATGGCCTTCGCGCCCGCGGATATGAAACCGCTATGCTGCATCGCGGCGCGCATGAATTGCCTGAAAATCCGCCCGACATAGAACATATTCATAGCGATCCGCATTTTCGCGAAACACTGGATGAAGGCTTGGCAGGACGTGAATTTGATCTGGTGATCGCAACTTACGGGCGTGTGCGTGTGATTGCCGAGGCGCTGATAGGCAAAACGCCCCGCCTGATCGCGATTGGGGGTGCGGTTTGCTATCGCGGCATGATGCAACCCGGCGCCAACACGCCACCCGGAATGCCCATACCCACCCGCGAGGACGCTCAACGCATCGCCAACCGTGAAGAGTTTGAATTCGGCTGGCTGATCCGCCACACCGAAGACACCGTGATGGAAGCGCACGCCGCCGGTCATTACAATGCGACCATGTTCCGCTATCCGATGGTATATGGGCCAAACTCCATCCGTTCACTCGAATGGCACATTATTAAAAGAGTGCAGGCAAAGCGGCGGCAAATCATACTTCCCGAAGGCGGCTTGACCGTGCTGTCGCGCGGCTATGCGGAAAATATGGCGCATGCCGTGCTGCTGGCGGCGGATAAACCACAGGCTTCGGCTGGAAAAACCTATAATTGCGCCGACGAACAGGGGCTGACCGTTGCCCAGTGGGTGCAGATGATCGCGCGCAGCATGGACTGGGAGTTTGAGATTTGCAGCCTGCCCGGCTCCTATGCCTATTCTGCGGCGGATTTTCTGCTTTATCACAATTCGGTCCATCATCAGATCATGGACATTGCCGCCATCCGCGAGGATCTGGGATATCGTGATGTAGTCAGAATGCAGGACGCCATTCCGCGCACCATAAACTGGATGCTGAAGCACCGCCCGGACACCACGCCGCTGGACTACACAATGGAAGACAGGCTTCTGGCCGTGTATAATCAGACAAAAGCGGAGCTTCAGAAAATTCCATTCACACCGCAACCGGTGCATCATTCCTATGCCCATCCCAAACAGCCTGGCGAAGGGCGCGATCACCGAAACCGCTGAAGCAGATAAAAATACATAAACAGGCGCGCTGCACCACACCGCGCCAAGGGGAGTAGTGTCACATGAAAGCACTGGTAATTGGCGGTACCGGGCCAACCGGCCCATATCTGGTAAATGGATTAATTGCGCGCGGTTACGAAGTAGCCATGCTGCATCGCGGCACCCATGAACTGGACGAGAATCCTCCCGAGATTGAACATATCCATGTCGATCCGCATTTTCGTGAAACCCTTGACCCGGTCTTGCAAGGACGCAAATTCGATCTGGTGATTGCCACATATGGACGCATCCGCATTATCGCGGAAGCTCTGATCGGTATTACCCCCCGGCTGATCACTATTGGCGGCCCGCCCAGCTATCGCGGCATGTTTAATCCGCAGGACAATATTCCGCCCGGCATGCCCATCCCGACGCCGGAAAATGCGCAACGCATAGAATCCACCGAAGAAGCCAGCTTTGGCTGGTTGATACGCCAGACCGAAGATACGATTATGGGCTTTCATAAAGCCGGTCATTATAATGCCACCACTTTCCGCTATCCGATGGTCTATGGCCCCAACGCCATTGGATCGCTCGAATGGCTGATCATGAAGCGCGCGCAGGATAAACGCAGGCAGATCGCGCTTGCCGATAGCGGCCTGTCTATCGTCTCCCGCGGTTATGCCCAGAATATGGCGCATGCCGTATTGCTGGCCGTTGACAAGCCGGATGCAGCAGCGGGAAAAATCTATAATTGCGCGGATGAACAGGCGATCACGGTCGCAGACTGGGCGCAAATGATCGCACGCTGCATGAATTGGGAATTCGAAATTTGCGGCATCCCCGAACTTTATGCGCATGCCTCACGCGACTTTCTGCCTCTGGACACATCCACCCATCATCAATTGATGGATCTGTATCAAATCCGGAATGATCTTGGGTATAAGGATATTGTACCGATGCAAAAAGCCATTCCGCTCACTGTGGAGTGGATGTTGAAGCACCGCCCTGACAATGATGGCAAATTTTCCAATCGGGAAGATCCGCTGAACTATGCGCTGGAGGATCAGCTTCTGGCTATTTACAATGAAGCGCAGGCGAAATTTCAGAAAGTTCCCTTCCGGAAAAAAGAGGTGCATCACCCCTACCCTCACCCGAAGGTGGCCGGACAGGCGCGCGATCATCGCAACCGGTAACGGGTTTCACGCAGCCGGCGCGGCAGGACCGTAAAGTTTAAGATTTAGCGATTCCCGCGCCAGCGCCAATGAAAGAATATCGCGCGCAATCGGCGCTGCGATAGTCGAGCCGCCGCCGCCATGTTCGATGACTACCGAAATGGCATAGCGCGGTTTGTCCGATGGGGCATAGCCGATAAACAGCGCATGGTCACGCATTTCCCAGGGCAGATTTTCATTCTTGATGACACCCCCGGCCCGGTACCGTTCTTCGCGGCTGATGCGACGCACCTGGGCGGTACCCGTTTTACCTGAATAGGCATAGCCATTTCCTTGCATGCGTTTTGTATAGGCGGTGCCGCGAATTTCATTCACAACCGCCCACATGCCATCACGCGCAACATCCAGATGGTTGGCAGCGATGGGTAAATCCGGAAAACCTACCGGACCCGCGTCACCGGAAATATCCCGCACCAGGCGCGGCATCACCACTTTACCGCTCGCAAGACGCGCCGTCATGACTGCCAATTGCATGGGGGTAGTCTGCATATAGCCCTGACCAATGGCCGCAATCAGAGTCTCCCCCCCGACCCAGGGCTGGCCAAAGCGGGCGCGTTTCCATTCCGGAGAGGGCATCAGCCCCTGTTTCTCATCTGGCAATCCAATATCCAGCTTCACGCCCAGGCCGAACTGATTAGCCATTTTTTGCATCGGTGAAATGCCGGTGCGCCGCCCCGCTTCATAAAAATAAACGTCGCACGAATGTTTGATCGCCTCGCGCATCGACATGGCGCCATGACCTTCTTTCTTCCAGCAATGAAACAGATGATTCCCCAGACGGGTTTTTCCATTGCAATACACCCCATCCGAAGGCGACATGGCGCCAGTGGATAAAGCCGCCAGCGCCACCAGGGGTTTGATGGTAGAGCCAGGCGGATAAAGACCTGCGATTGATTTATTGATCAGCGGATGCATGGGATCATTTTGCAGCGCCCGCCACTGCGCCCCGGACAGGCCCATATTGAAGGTATCGGGATCATATCCAGGCACAGACACCAGTGTCAGAACTTCACCGGTCGGAATATCGATGCAGACAACCGAGCCGCTCTGGCCCGCAAGCGCGGCTGCGGCCGCTTTCTGCAACGCGATGTCAATGCTCAATACCGCATCATATCCCTGCGTGCTTTCTTTGCGGGACAGTTCCCGGATAACACGGTCATAAGCGTTAACCTCGACCTGCGTATTACCTGCCCTGCCCCGCAGATCCGCCTCCAGCATTTTTTCGATGCCGCTTTTGCCGATTTTAAATCCTGGTACGCGCAGCACAGGTTCCACATTTTCCGACCGCGCAATATCCTCCTCGGAAACAGCCGCGACATAGCCGATCAAATGCGACAATAAGGGACCATGCAGATAGGCCCGTGCTTCACCGACGACCGGCTGCACACCGGCCAGGTCATAGCTCTTGACATTGACCCGGGCAAACTCCTCCCAACTGAGATTTTCGGCGACAATTATTGGCATAAAGCCGCGTTTCGTCCTGACTTCGCGTAATATTCTTTCCTGATTTTCGGCTATTGCCGGGATCAGTTCTATCAGAGCGTCCAGAGTCAGACGGACATCTTTCATCCGCTCAGGGATCAGAATGATGCCGTAATTCTGGCGTTGCGTCGCCAGCTCCTCGCCAAATCGATCAAGTATTCTGCCACGGCGC
Source organism: Pseudomonadota bacterium (assembly GCA_049323435.1). Taxonomy (GTDB): domain Bacteria; phylum Pseudomonadota; class Alphaproteobacteria; order UBA11222; family UBA11222; genus UBA11222. Next base: position 54,088 of record JBMOMX010000012.1, on the reverse strand, counting down.
GGGGGTATCAGACGCAGACTTATCCGGTTTTCATCCGCCAGCACTTTATATTTTTCGGATTCCACCACTTGCAGATAATACATGCGCGACGCCAGCATGCCGAACATCAGCAGCTGCCCGCCCCCCACAATAGCGGCGCGGCGCGTAAAACTTTTTAACAGTAAATTTTCGCGGCCGCCCGGCAATGTCATGACCAGATATTCCCAGTCCTCATCGCGCTTGCGGCATCCATTTTGACACGCCAACCAATATCCAGGTCAGGGCCGGATAGACCAGAATGGTCAAAGCTGCCTGCACCGATATAGGAATAACAGAGAAGATTACTCCGTAATAGATACATGCACCTGTCCATGCCATACCAGCAGCCCCCAGAACTGTGGTGGTAAATCCAATCCAGCCCATGACAAAGGACTGGCCAATAATAAAACGCCTCATAGAAAAAGTCAGATATTGCACTATCAACAAAGTTAAAGCCCATAGGCCGATGGGACCGCCCGATAAAATATCCTGCAACAGGCCCACAGCAAAAACCGCAGCGGGCGGCATCAGGTTGGGGCGCGACACTACCCAGAAAAAAATGGCCACGACACTGAACAGGGGCGCCACCGTGCTGAATCCAGGCACGCCAGCGGGAACAAGCCCGGCGAGTACAAAAAATATCGTCGATAATGCCGGTAACAAAGCTGCTGTCATGTGCCGGATATCACCCGGTGGATGCGTTAGCTTCATTGACCTCTCTTGGTGATAATGGCCTCGTCAGAAGCGGGCAAAATCTGCGGGCCCTCAGCCTGCACCGCATTGCCGGGATTGACCCCGGTAGTGCCGGGCGGAACCTCCACCACATTATATTGCAGGACCCTGACAAAGCCGATGCGGTGTTCATCAGCGAAGGTTTTTACCCTTATCTCGCTCGATGAGTTAGACACCTTTACACTGCTGACGGTTCCAATTGGAATCCCAGGAGGAAAGACGCCCCCATGGCCGGATGTCACCAGCCGGTCGCCTGTATTCACCTTCACCCCCAAGGGTAAATAGAGCAATTGCGGATTAACCTCATTGTCACCGGCAAGAACCGATTGATACCCGCTGACTTCAAAACGCACCGGTACCCGGCTGTTCAGATCCGACAATAAAAGTACGCGCGCCACCTTTTTTCCAGATGAAACCACGCGGCCAATCAAACCATCGGCCCCAACCACAGGCATATCATTCATAACACCATGCTCTTTTCCCGCATTAATCAGCATCGTGCGGACAAACGGGCTGCCAAGATCGCCAATGACACGAGCGGAAATATAGGGTGTCGCCGGCAATTCCTGGGCGTTGAGCAGTGAACGGAATTCTTTATTCTCATTCTGCAACTTCAGCGCCAATGCATGCCAGGCTTGCAGGCGCTCCAGCTCCTTGCGCAGGTTCCGGTTTTCTTCAACTGTATTAAAATATTGATCAATATATACAAAATTGGATCGCAGCATTTGCAGCGGGCGGGAGGCAACCTCCAGCAATGGGGCGGTAAGATCACTTAAGGAGGCGCGAAACGCAGCCATGCGTTCATTTTCAGCGCGCCCCGCAATCAGCAATGCAATTGATGCGCACAGCAATATGACGAAGGACAGGCGTTGCCCCAGATCCTGCAAGCTGATTGCAAGTCTGCCTCCCTGGTCAATTCCTGATTTGCGTCTGATCATTTTCCAGCTTTTCGTTTCTACCGCCTGACCGTCAATCCTGTGTTCTGAACAATTCCCCCGGCCGCTTAACTAATGCCGGAGAGCACATGGCGCATCGTCTTGAGATGTTCAAGGGCTATGCCGGTTCCTTTGGCAACGCAGGACAAGGGATCCTCGGCCACAATGACCGGCAAGCCGGTCGCCTCGCGCAACACCCGGTCGAGATTTTTTAACAGTCCGCCGCCCCCAGTTAATACGATCCCCTTGTCAACAATATCCGCCGCAAGTTCCGGCGGTGTTTGTTCCAGGGCGACCTTCACCGCCTCAACAATTGCACCCACCGGTTCTGCCAGGCTTTCTGCAATCTGGCGCTCGGAGATCCTGATTTCTTTTGGCACACCATCAATCAGATGGCGTCCGCGCAGTGATACGGATGGACCATCGCCATCCAGCGGCGGACACGCTGCGCCGATCTGCGCCTTGATGCGCTCCGCGCTAGCCTCCCCGATCATCAGATTATGATGCCGGCGAATATAGCTGATAATGGCTTCATCCATTTTATCTCCGCCGACGCGGACTGAACGCGCATAGACAATGCCACCCAGCGACAATACGGCGACTTCTGTTGTTCCGCCGCCAATATCCACCACCATCGACCCAGCCGGTTCTGTAACCGGCAGGCCGGCGCCAATAGCAGCAGCCATGGGCTCCTCTATCAGGAAGACGCGGCGCGCCCCTGCCGAAAGCGCTGAATCCTGTATGGCCCTTCTTTCGACGGCCGTTGATCCGGATGGAACACAGATCATGATCTGCGGACTCGCGAAAGTACGGCGATTATGCACCTTGCGGATAAAGTGCTTGATCATTTCTTCAGCGACCTCAAAATCCGCAATCACCCCTTCGCGCATGGGCCGTATCGCTTCGATATTGCCGGGGGTTTTACCCAGCATCTGTTTTGCCTCATCACCGACAGCAAGCACCTGTTTGCGCCCGCCGATCTCAACAATGGCTACAACCGAGGGTTCATTCAGAACAACCCCCCGCCCCTTTACATATACGAGGGTGTTCGCCGTGCCTAAATCAATAGCCATATCGGCAGAAAAGAACCCCAACAGATTAGAAAACATTCCCAAAACCAAACCCCCGCAAAGTAAAAGCAACCGTCCCACTGCAAAACTTAACCAATCAACATCAAGAAAGGTTAATATTTTGCAAAGAAAGTTTAACCTAGCCGCTTTTACTGATTCACTCCTTAAAATTCTGGCGGTCAGGACCGCCAGAATTACAGTTTAATATTGCGGATGGCACTTTCACACATTCGCCGTCAAGGCGGCCGGCATGGTGTTTTCCCGCTTGATGAGCAGCCGGTTGAGCGCATTCACATAGGCGCGAGCGCTGGCAACCAGCGTATCCGGATCGGCACCCTGGCCGGTGACCGACTTTCCATTCTGTTCCAGACGGACACTTACTTCCGCCTGGGCATCGGTACCTTCGGTTACGGCATGCACCTGATAAAGCAGCAAACGGGCTTCATGCGGGTAAAGCGCATGAATGGCGTTGAAAATCGCATCCACCGGGCCATTGCCGGTTGCCGTGGTCTGCTGCATCACGCCATCAACATCCAGTTCCAGCGTAGCGCTTTGCGGGCCTTTGGTACCGGCAATGACCGCCAGTGAAACAACCCGGATCTTGTCCTGGCCCCGCGCCATCGCATCATCAATCAGTGCCGCAATGTCTTCGTCATAGACCTTCTTTTTGCGATCCGTTAGCTCCTTAAAGCGCGAAAAAGCGTCCTCAAGCGCGTTTGCCCCCAGCTCATAGCCCATTTCCTCAATCTTTTTGCGGAATGCATGACGGCCGGAATGTTTGCCCATGACCAGAGAGCTATGCGTAACACCAACACTTTCAGGTGTCATGATTTCATAGGTCTGGGTGTTCTTAAGCATCCCATCCTGATGAATGCCAGATTCGTGGGAAAAGGCGTTTTTACCCACGATCGCCTTGTTAAACTGCACAGGAAATCCCGTGGCAACCGAGACCAGGCGAGAGGCAGCTACAAAATTCTCGCTGATAACACCGGTTTCATAGGGCAAAAAGTCATTCCGGACACGTAATGCCATAACAATTTCCTCAAGCGCAGCATTTCCGGCGCGCTCACCCAGACCGTTGATCGTGCATTCGACCTGCCGCGCGCCATTGGCGACCGCAGCCAGCGAATTGGCCACTGCCAGCCCCAGATCATTATGGCAATGTGTCGAAAATACGGCCTTGTCGCTATCGGGGACATTGGCAATCAGATTTGCAATCAATTTGCCATATTCGGCAGGCATGGCATATCCCACCGTGTCGGGAAGATTAATGGTGGTGGCGCCTGCGCGGATGGCGGCGTCGATGCATTTGCACAAAAAATCAAATTCCGCACGCGTCGCGTCCTCAGCCGACCATTCCACATCACCGCAAAGGTTGCGGGCATGCGTGACGGTCGCAATGATTGTTTCCAGCACTTCGTCCGGCTGCATCTGCAGCTTGTACTTCATATGCACCGGGCTGGTGGCTATGACGGAGTGAATACGCGGACGTTTGGCACCTTTTAATGCCTCCCAGGCGCGGTCAATATCCTTGAAGTTGGCACGCGAAAGACCTGCAACCACGGAGTTTTTAACAATTTTGGAGACTTCGCGCACTGCTTCGAAATCCCCGTTCGAGGCAATCGGAAAGCCAGCCTCAATAATATCAACGCCCATATGCTCCAGCATCTCGGCAATGCGCAGCTTTTCGTCAAGCGTCATGGAGGCGCCAGGAGACTGTTCTCCATCGCGCATGGTCGTATCAAATATCAGGACGCGGTTCTTGCTGTTATCAGACATGTTCTTCATTCCTTGATTCAAACCCTGTTCAGGCAAAATACTGTTCCGGTATGAATACCCCTAAACACCCGGCCAAATAGCCTGTCGATGCCTAGGGGCAGGTAAGTAGAAGAGCACCCTTATCGCAAGAAAGTTCGCTGAATTGAGGCCGTGCAATATCAATGCATGCCAGCACACCGGCGCCGGGCATAACCCCGTGACCCCAGTTTCTGTTACGCACGGACTGTTCAATCGCCAAATATTGCATGCAGCACCTGATTCCCCCTGAATGAGGGAAATCTTCTTCCAAAAATGCCGCCAGCCAAGTCGCATATGCAAGTGCGCACATGCAAGCGGGTTTACCCGTGACGGCGGCTGCCGCAATCTAGGGTAAAACTCCCTGAGTTTGCAAGGTTTTTAATGGATTAGTTAAAAAATTCACGCAGTTCATGACCCGGGTCAACCCACTCCGGCAAGGCGTTGACGCCGCTCGCGCGTAAGGCGGACCAGGAAGTCAACCACTAGCCGTATTCTGGCCACATGCCGCGTTTCCTTATGTGTGGCCAGCCATAATTCGACCCTGCCGACACTGTCGGGGCCGGAAACCCGGGTCACCCCAGGCGCCTGATCAGCCAGAAAACAGGGTAAAACAGCCATTCCGACCCCTGCCATCATCGCAGAAAACCGGCAATTGGCGTCATCTGATCGCAGCGCAATCTGTGCCGCAGGCGCATAGTTTTCCAGCCAGGAAACGGGGGCCAGTTGCGGATCGCTTCTGGCGAAACCGATAAGGGGGCTGCCTCTATGCCCTTGCGCCGGCCGGCTGATGTTGCGCGAAAGCAGATCAGGAATTGCATATAGCCCATAGCCCACATCAGATAATTTGCGCACCAGCATATCGCCTGCAACGGGACGCCCATAGGAAAGCGCCAGATCAAGCGCGCCCAGCTTTTCAGGCGGTACGCCGGACGTAGTTTGAATTTGCAGGGCAAGCCCCTGATTTGCCATGCGAAACTGCCGCATGCGGGGCGCGATAAGGGCGCTGCTTAACGCAGCAGGCGCAGCAAGGCGAACCAGCGCCTCGGTATTTTCATCCTCTGATTGAAAGCTTCGGGTTATGCCCGAAATGCGGTCCTGTACGGGCTGTAACGAAGCGATCAGCGCCCCGCCTTCCTGGGTGACCCGATAGCCGGTCCGGTCCCGTTCAAATAACCGCGTCCCAAGAGATTTTTCCAGCGCCGCAATACGCCGCAAGACTGTTGAGGCATTCACGCCCAGCGCATCAGACGCAGCCGAAAGGCTGCCCCTTTCGGCCACGGCTAGCGCATAGCGTAAATCATCCCAGTTCATGCCCCATCATGCAAATAAGCAAAGAATTTTTGCAATTATATATTTGATCTGTGCGCCAATTTTTTACGGGGCGAATCGGCGCGGAAAAAATCCGGTCAGCGCCCCTGAAAAACGGGACTGCGCTTTTCCATAAAGGCCCGCCGGCCTTCCCTGTAATCCTCGCTGGCAAAGCAGGTCAGCACCATCTGCTCACTTTTACCTGCATCGAAATCATCTGGCATCCTGGCGATATCCAGCATGGCCTGCTTGGCGGCGCGAAGGGTCAGCGGTGCATTGGCCGATATCTGCGCACATAATGCATGAACTTCATCTTCAATATCTGCTTCATCAACCAAGCTATTGATTAATCCTATATGATAGGCTTTTTCGGCTGTTAATTGCCTGGCGGTAAAAAAGATTTCGCGGGCAAATCCAGGTCCAACCAGGTCCATCAAGGTACGAATGCCCCCATGACGGTATCCAAGCCCCAATCTTGCAGCCGGTATGGCGAAAACCGATTTTGGCGTGGCGATCCGCAAATCACAACTCAGGGCAATCGCCATCCCGCCGCCGATACAAAAGCCACGGATCATCGCGATCGTAGGGAGCAGCGTCCCGGCCAGCCGCTCCGTGGCGGTATCGACAAATTTTTCGTAAGCGATCACGGCCTCGGGTGTGGCGCGATGGGTTTCAAATTCCGAAATATCCGCTCCCGCTACAAATGCCTCATCGCCTGCGCCTTTTAGAACAATGACTCGAATGCCGTGATCGGCCTCAATCTGATCCAGCATGCGCGGAATCGCCTGCCACATATCAATCGACATGGCATTGCGGCGCGCCACATGATCAAAAATGATCGTGGCGACCGGCCCTTCTATTTCCAGCTGCATGCGATCGCTGCCATGGCTCATGTGAATTTTCCTGTTTTCGTGAGTCTGCTCGCAACTCTAAATGACACCGCGCATATGTAACGCCTCAATCGAAGCCGCATTATATCCCAGCCCGGCCAATATCGCGCCGGTATGCGCGCCTTGCTCAGGCACGGGTCCACTGATCCGAAAAGGGGTACGGCTAAGGCTGACACCCTGCCCGACAAGACTGATCTCGCCCAGCTCCGGATGCGTCACTGGAACCGCCATAGCAAGATGTTTTACCTGAGGATCCTCAAATACCTGTTTGATATTATTAATGGGTCCGCACGGAACGCCTGCTGCGTTGAAGGCCTGGATCCAATGCGCGCTGCTGTGGTTGCAGACAATGGACTGTATGATCGCATTTATGGCGTCGCGATTTTTGGAACGGGCGCGCGGGGTTGCGAAGGCGGGATCGCTCAACAGATCCGGACGTTCAATCACCTCGCAAAAGCGCTTGTAGATGGCGTCGCCGGTGGCGGCGATATTGATATGCCCATCGCTGGTCTGGAATACGCCGGTAGGAATGCCGACCGGGTGGTTATTGCCAGCCTGGGGCGGGATGACGCCATCCATCAGCCAGCGGGTCGCCTGAAAATCCAGCATGGCGACCTGCGCCTGCAACAGGGAGGTTTGCACCCATTGGCCTTCGCCGGACTGTTCACGCTCCAGCAGGGCGATGAGAATGCCCTGGGCGCAATACAGGCCCGCCGTAAGATCCGCCACAGGAATGCCCGCCCGCACCGGCCCCTGACCGGGCAGTCCGGTGATGGACATCAATCCTCCCATGCCTTGTGCGACCTGATCAAACCCTGCCAGATCGCCATAGGGGCCGTCCTGCCCAAACCCGGAAATACTGGCGTAAACCAGCCTGGGATTAATCGCGCGCACTGTTTCATAGTCTATGCCCAGCCGGTGCTTTACCCCTGGACGGTAATTTTCCACGAGCACATCCGCGCTGCGCGCCATCTGCATCAATATCGCCACCCCTTCCGGATGTTTCAGATTGAGCGTCATGGCGCGTTTGTTGCGGTGCAGATTCTGGAAATCCGAGCTGTTGCGCGAACCGCCCAGCCCATCATCCATATGCGCCGTGCGCGGCGCCTCGATCTTGATGACATCCGCCCCCCAATCGGCAAGCTGACGCACCGCCGCCGGCCCGGCCCGGACCCGCGTAAGATCCAGAACCTTGAAACGGGACAGCGCCCCAGTCCGGTTTGCCTGCGATGTTTCCATTTATTCACTTGCCTTTTTACTAAACATAGGAAAAGTCTGAGGTTTGCCGATATACGGGCACCTCGCTGATTCTAATCACAGTATGACATGCCATCAAACATGGACTTCAGTATAACGGCAAAGCCGCTTAAGGGAATCGACCTGTTAAGCCAGGAATGGCTGGAACTGGAAAGCCGCTCGAGCAATCATTCTTTTTTTCTTTCCTGGTATTGGATCGGAAACTGGCTGCGGCTGGTAAAACCGCAATGTTCACCGATGGTCATGCGCATTATCAGTGAAGGCCGGTTAGTGGGACTGGCGATCATCTGTAAAGGCAAGGCGCCGGTGTTGCGTTACGCCCGGGTAAGTCAGCTGTTGCTTAATGTGGCAGGCGATCCTGATCTGGATAGCATTGCCATAGAATATAATGGTTTTCTTTGCGCCGATGGCATGGATGAAGCAATTACCACGGCGGGGCTTACCTGGCTGATGCAGGGCCATATCCCAAACCAGGCCGTCCGGCTGGATGGTGTTAGCGAGCAAATATCAAAGTTAGCGGAGGCGATCTCCCTGCGCATGGGGCGTGAATTGCATTTGCTGAATCTCCACCCGGCGCCATTTGTCGATTTAGGTGCGGTCCGGGACAGCGGCAAAGATTATTTATCGCATCTGAGCCGCAATACCCGCCAGTCGCTGAAGCGATCGCTCCGCCATTATGAAAATATTGGCCCGATTGAGTATCATATAGCCGGAACCCTGGATGAAGCTCTTGCCATTTATGCTGAGCTGGAAGTCGCGCATCAGGCGAATTGGCAGGCGCGTGGCAAAGCAAGCACCTTCATACTCCCTGAGCCAAAAAAGTTCCACTTCATGCTGATCAATTCGGCATTCGCCGATGGACATATCGAAATAGCCCGCATTTCCGCTGGCGGGCAGCCAATCGGCTATTTATATAATTTTATCTGGCAGGGCACTGTACTGGCCTATCAGAGCGGGTTTAATTATGGCGAGGATGAAGCTGCCAAACCAGGTTATGTATCGCATTACATGGCAATTTTGTCAGCGCTTGCAAAGGGCCACAATGTTTATGATTTTATGGCGGGTCAAGTGCAGCACAAATCCAGCCTGTCCAACAGAACGCAAAACCTTTCCTGGATACAGCTTCGCTCTCTCTCTCCGCTCGTAAGACTGGAGAATCAGGTAAGGAAACTTCGCTATGCTGCTTACAATCGATAATCTGCAATTTTTCCAATTGACGCCAGCGTCCATGGACAAGGGAGAATTGCTCATGGCCCTGATGGAATGTGCGGTTTCTGCATGGCAAAAACATAATTTGCTGTCATTGCCCAGCCTGGCCGGGAAAGCAACCCTGGACGTTATATGCACCTGATTGCCGAAACACCTCTTTACACGGACAAATGGTTTCCGATTGAAGATCTGGAGGATTTGCGTCCGCATCTGCTGGTTATTGTAGATACGGAAGAGGAGTTTGACTGGCACGCGCCATTCGGGCGCACCAACACCAGTGTCACCTCGATGCAGGCGCAGTACCGGATACAGAATATTTTCCGCCGCTATGGCGTGCGCCCCACTTATGTCATGGATTATCCCGTGGCCTCGCAGCCGATGGGGTTTGAGCCGTTGCGGGAATGGCATGATTCCGGCGAATGCCTGATCGGCGCGCATCTGCACCCCTGGGTCAACATGCCTTTTGAAGAAGAGGTCAATGACGTAAATTCCTATCCCGGCAATTTACCGCCGGATCTTGAGCGCCGGAAGCTTGAAATTCTGACCGAAACCATCACCAGAAATTTTTCGCACCGTCCGTTAATATACAAGGCCGGCCGTTACGGCCTTGGCCCGCATACCTTCAGTACGCTGACTGAAATGGGATACCAGATTGATTTAAGCCCTGTTCCATATAATGATATGCGTCCGAAACATGGCCCTGATTTCCGCAACATCCGGGCTGCGCCCTACTGGATAGGCAAACCCGGCGGCCTGTTGACAGTGCCGTTGAGCTCCGGTTTCTTTGGCCCTCTGGGGGGATATGGCGCGGCGATCAACCGCTATCTCGAACTGCCGGTCAGCCGTCTGCTGCATCTAAGAGGTATATTATCGCGCGCGGGCCTGTTCGAGTATAGCATACTCACGCCGGAGGGGGTTGATACATCCGAGCATATCAGGCTCACCAGGGCAATGATTGCGCAAGGCAGGCGTGTGTTCTGCCTGACCTATCACAGCCCTTCGCTGGCGCCCGGCAACACGGACTATGTCAGGACCGGAGCGGATCTGGACCGCTTTCTGGCGGGCATTGAGCGCTATCTTGATTTTTTCCTTAACCGGCTGAACGGCGTAGCCAGCGATCCCATCAGCCTGCGCCAGCATCTGCTGGCCCGCATCAGCATGACAGATGACGCGAACGGGCAAACCCGGCAGACACAACGCCCCCTGCCCGCTTGACCTGCGCTGTGCTTTAGGCAAGGCTAGGCCTTCACGGCAATAGCGGGCAACAAGCCCGCCATAACAGGGAGGCACCGGCGGCAAGCCGGTTGAAATCAGCATGAAAGACGTAAAGGGAAAAACCGCCTTCATCACCGGCGGGGCCAGCGGCATGGGCCTGGGCATGGCGCGCGCCTTTGCGGCGGCGGGCATGAAGGTGATGATCGGCGATATCGAAGCAGGACCCGCCCAGGCCGCCGTCGATGAACTCACCGCCAAAGGCTATGACGCGGCCTGCGTCAAGGTCGATGTCACCAATCTCGAAGACATGCACGCCGCCGCCAAACAGACGGTGGAGCGTTTCGGCAAGGTGCATGTGCTGTGCAATAATGCCGGTGTCGGCTGTGGCGGGCGCAGCGAAACCGCCAAAATGCGCAACTGGCAGTGGGTGGTGGATGTCAATCTGTGGGGCGTTGTGCACGGGCTGCAGGCCTTTGTGCCGCTGATCCAGTCCCACGGCGAAGAAGGCCATGTGGTCAGCACCGCATCCGTCGCCGGCCTGATCAGCATTCCCGGCACCGGCCCCTATAACGCCACCAAATATGCCGTGGTCGGCATTATGGAAACAATGATGGCCGAGCAGCGCGGCACCAGTCTGGGCGTGTCGGTGCTTTGCCCCGGCCTGGTCGCCACCAATCTCGGCACCTCGGCGCGCAACCGACAGGACCAGTATGGCGGCGCGGCCAAGCCAAACCCGAAAGACGCCATCGCCGGATCGCTGTCGGACGGGCTTGATCCCGATATTGTCGGGCGGCAGGTGCTGGAGGCGATCCAGGACAACCAGTCCTATATTTTCACCAATCCGGCATTGGGCGCACAAATCGAAGCGCGCTTCAAACGCATCCAGGCCGGCAACGCCTGGGCCGAAAAATGCAAGGCGCTGGCAGGCGTGAAACAATCGGCGACCCTGCCGGGGTGAAGCGGGGGCCATAAAAAAGGAATTTCCCCCGCCGGTTGCCCAACGGGGGATGATCCTTCACTGTGGAAACCACAGTTACCGTGGCTTCCCTACCGATTTTCCGCGCTCAGATGATCACATTGACGCACCGGTGTCAACAGAGTTCAAATGGGAAATCAAAAGGGGGATCTATGATCAATGAAAATCTGGTGCTGGGGGTCGACCTTGGCATTGCGTCGTGCGGATGGGCGCTGATTGATTGGCCCAATACCGATACGCCCGGTGCGATACTGGGCATGGGGTCATGGTGTTTTGACGTTCCTGAGACAGATAAGGAACGCACCCCGACCAATCAGATACGCAGAGCCAACCGGCTTCTACGAAGGGTGATTCGCCGCCGTCGCACCAGAATGTCGGAAATACGAAGCCTTTTTGAAGAGTGCAAGCTGATCCCGTCGCGCGATCCCGAGCATCTCAAACAACAAAAGCTGAACCCATGGGAGCTTCGGGCGCGTGGTCTGGATAAAGCACTTTCCGGGGAGGAGTTTGCTGCGGCGCTGCTGCACATCGCCAAACGGCGCGGGTTCAAATCGAACGCCAAACGCGATCCCGGCTCAAACACCGCCTCCGAGGAAGGCAAGGTTTTGAAGGCGCTGGAACAAACCAAGGAAAGACTTGCCCGCTACCGGACCGCCGGAGAAATGTTCGCGCGCGACCCGGAGTTTGCTGAACGCCGCCGCAACCGGCCCGGCGACTATTCCCGTGTCATGCTGCGCGATGAGTTGGCGCATGAGGTGCGTAAGTTGTTTGAAGCGCAACAACGGCTTGGCAACAGTTTTGCGACCGGCGCGTTACAGGAAAAGTATGAAGCAATCACGTTTTTTCAGCGCCCATTACAGGACAGCGAATTTCTGGTTGGCTCCTGCCCTTTTGAAAAGGCTGAAAAGCGTGCCGCAAAACATGCGCCATCGTTCGAACTTTTCCGCTTTCTCAGCAAGCTGATTAATGTCCGGGTGAGCGAGCCTCGCGCCGCGCCGCGCGCACTTACCGATGAAGAACGGGGCCGCGCAGCGAATGTCGCGGGCAAGAATGCAAAATTGACCTGGAAGGCGTTGCGCAAGGCCATGGCGCTGCCGGACAGTGTCAACTTTGTGGGAGTAAAAACGGAGGAAGAGGGAAAATATGACTTCGGCGCGCGCACCGGAGAATCGTTTCATGGTACGGTCAAGCTGCGCGAATGCCTGGGTGAACATGCCCCTTTGCCACTTCTCGATGCCGCCGCCGCTATAATTACATTCCGGGAAACCCCGGAGAGCATTGAAAAAGGACTCCGTGAGGCGGGGATAAGCGATACCGATATTGATCGTCTGATGACCGGGTTGATGGAAGGGAAGTTCGCCAAATTCAAGGGCGCGGCGCATATATCCGCGTTAGCGGCGCGCAATCTGCTGCCGCATCTGGAGGCGGGACTGGGTTATGACAAGGCCTGCGCGGCAGTCGGATATAACCATTCCGCCTCGCAATTTTCAGGATACGAACAAGTCAAGGACAAAGCAGGATTCAAGTCCCTGCTGGCGGATTTACAGGACGCCGTCAATAACCCCGTGGCCCGAAAGTCGATGACCGAGGCCATGAAACAGATTTGGGCGCTGATCAATCATTTCGGATTGCCGGGCCGCATTCACATCGAACTGGCGCGCGATGTCGGGAAAAGCAAGGAGGAACGCGACGAGATCAGCAAGGGCATCGATGCGCGCACAAAGGACAAGGAAAAGCTGCGGGATGAATTAAAAGCCCTGTTAGGCATAGAACGGGTCAGCGGCGATGACCTGTTGCGCTATGAGCTATGGAAGCAGCAGGGTGGACGCTGCCTGTACACTGATACTGAAATTCACATCACTCAGGTTCGCGCAACCGATAACAGCGTACAGGTCGACCACATTCTGCCCTGGTCGCGGTTTGGCGACGACAGCTTTCATAACAAAACGCTTTGTATGGCGTCCGCCAACCAGCACAAGCGCAATATGACGCCCTTCGAGTGGTTTGGCGGCGAGCCCGAAAAATGGGAAAAATTTCAAACCATTGTCGAGGGCAACAAGGTGCTGAAAGGCTTGAAAAAGCGAAACTATCTTTTGCGAAACGCCGCTGATGTCGAAGCGAAATTCCGTACCCGAAATTTGAACGATACGCGCTATGCAACCCGGATTCTGCTCGAGACGGTGAAGCTGTTTTACCCGCAAGAACGGCGTTATGACTGTGTGCGGGCGCGGCCCGGTCCGTTGACCGCCGCTTTGCGCAAGGCGTGGGGACTTGAGGCGTTGAAAAAGACCGACGGCAAACGGATTGCGGACGACCGGCACCATGCGCTGGATGCTCTGGTAGTGGCGGTGACCACCGAAGGCGAACTGAATAAACTGACCAAAACCTACCAGCAATCCGAGGCGCGTGGCGAGGCGCGCTCACTAGGTAATGTGGCCGAGCCGTGGGACGGCTTCCGGAACGACGCGAGCAGGGCAATGAATGCCGTGTTTGTCGCACGCCCCGAACGCCGCCGCGCGCGGGGCGAGGGCCATGCCGCCACCATCAAGCAGGTTCGCAGCAATGGGGATGGCGAGCAGGTCTATACACGCAAGGCCGTGGACAAAAAACTGAAGTTGGAAGATTTGGACAAGGTCAAGGACGCGGAGCGTAACCGGGCTACGGTCGAAAGCCTGCGCGCCTGGATTGAGGCCGGACATCCAAAGGACGCGCCGCCGAAATCGCCCAAGGGTGATGTGATCCGCAATATCCGTGTGCTGACGAAAGACAAGCCCGGGGTCGCGGTGCGCGGCGGCACCGCCGACCGGGGAGAAATGGTGAGGGTCGATCTGTTCACCAAACCGAACAAGAAAGGCAAACCGGAATTTTATATTGTGCCCATCTATCCGCATCAGGTCATGGACAAACGCAAATACTCAGCCCCGCCTAACCAGGCGATTGTTGCTTACAAACCGGAAAGCGAGTGGCCGGAGATGACATATGACTATGAATTCCTGTTCAGCCTGTATCCACGATCCTGGGTGGAGGTTGTTTATGCCACCGGCGAGGTAAAACAAGGCTATTTCATGGGCTGCAATCGCGCCCTCGGTGCAATGAACTTGGGCAATTCTAAGGATGTGCGAAGCGGATATAACAACATCGGAGTTAAGACTTTATCAACCATAAACAAGTTTGCTGTGGACCGTCTGGGCCGCCGGTCCAGGATTGCGCGTGAGGTCCGCACATGGCATGGCGAGGTGTGCATATCAGCAAACCCGCCCGGTTAAGCTACCGGGACGGGCAGATTGTCATTGATCAGGATGATGGCCCGGCACGTCTGCCGCTGGAAGACATTGCCTGGCTGATTCTGGACACGCGGCAAGTCAGCGTGACTGGCAGCCTGTTATCGGCCTGCGCGGATTCAGGCATCGCGATGATCGTGCCGGACGCCAAACATCATCCTTCCGGTGTATTGTTGCCGTTTCACGCCCATCATGCCCAGGCGCATGTGGCGCATCAGCAAATCGCCCTGACCGCCCCGCTGAAAAAGCGCCTGTGGCAACATATTGTCCGAACCAAGATCAACAATCAGGCTACCGCTCTGACCAGATCAGAGCGGGACGGGGCTGCGGCGCTGCGGGCCATGGCAACCCAGGTCAAATCTGGCGACCCGGCAAATGTCGAGGCGCGCGCCGCGCGTTTCTACTGGCAGAATTTGTTTGATGATTTCCGCCGCGGCGATGATCCAGACCGGCGCAATGCGCTGCTGAACTATGGCTATGCGGTGCTGCGCGCCGCCCTTGCCCGCGCCTGTGTGGCGCATGGGCTGTTGCCCGCATTCGGGCTGCATCATGCATCGAAAACCAACGCCTTCAATCTGGTGGACGATCTGATCGAGCCGTTCCGCCCGCTGGTGGATGTGATGGTGTGCAAACATGTTGCCACCATGCCGCCAGGCGATCAGCTAACGCTGGAGGACCGGCGCGCCATGGCCGAAGCGTTGCTCGGCACGCTGACGATGGGCCGGGATAATGTCACCGCATTGGCGGCCAGCGAAATGTGCGCCGCCAGCCTGGTGCGGGCGATGCAATCGGGTGATGCGGCGGCGCTGGTTTTACCCGGCCTGCCCGCGTGTGAACTATCCGTTGATGATCTGGAATTGGCGGACTGATCGTGAAAGCCGAAGAGGTGCGTTATATGTGGCTGATGGTTTTTTTTGACCTGCCTGTCGGCACCAAAGACCAACGCAGACTTGCCTCGCGGTTCCGTAACTTTCTGAAGGATGACGGCTATCTGATGCTGCAATTTTCGGTTTACGCGCGCGTCTGCCGGGGGCAGGATGCAGTCGATAAACATCTGACAAGGGTGCGCGCCAATCTGCCCAAAAAGGGCAGCGTGCGCGCCCTGCAGGTGACCGACAAGCAATATGGGCGAATGGAATTTATGCTGGGAACCGCCGGAAAAACCGAACAAACCGCCTCAAAACAGCTGGTGCTGCTGTGATTTCGGGATGGTTTTCATCCGGAAAGCACAGCAGTTTCAACTTTTTACCCGGATGCCAGCCTACCACAGGAAAATCGGTAGGGAAACCACGGCACAACTATTTGCCGCTAGCAACCTCTAACGAGCCTACCACAGGAAAATCGGTAGGGAAACCACGGCCCGTATTTCAGCCCGGGCGGATGGGATGTGAGCCTACCACAGGAAAATCGGTAGGGAAACCACGGCACCACCTTTTGCAGCTTGATAGCCGCAGTGAGCCTACCACAGGAAAATCGGTAGGGAAACCACGGCCGGCGTTTTCGAGTGTGCCGGGCGCGACAGAGCCTACCACAGGAAAATCGGTAGGGAAACCACGGCGCCAGGAGGCCCAGAGATAATCAGCGAAGGAGCCTACCACAGGAAAATCGGTAGGGAAACCACGGCGCCGAGATTGCCGAGCACGGCCAGACCGCCAGCCTACCACAGGAAAATCGGTAGGGAAACCACGGCCGGCCAAGGCCGAGCATCACACATTCCAGCAGCCTACCACAGGAAAATCGGTAGGGAAACCACGGCAAGAACACCAGTTGGAAAGCGCCGTAGACAAGCCTACCACAGGAAAATCGGTAGGGAAACCACGGCCACATATGTGTCAAGGGGTAAGATTATTTAAGCCTACCACAGGAAAATCGGTAGGGAAACCACGGCCGCACACCGGACCTGACAAGCGGCAGACTTAGCCTACCACAGGAAAATCGGTAGGGAAACCACGGCATTAGATAACTTTAATCCTTATTTAATATAAGCCTACCACAGGAAAATCGGTAGGGAAACCACGGCCTCATGGATGCATCGTGTATCCATAAACCCAGCCTACCACAGGAAAATCGGTAGGGAAACCACGGCTGACATATATATACTCGATAAGTTAACCTCAGCCTACCACAGGAAAATCGGTAGGGAAACCACGGCGGCGATAGTCTCACGGTGCTAAAAACCATGAGCCTACCACAGGAAAATCGGTAGGGAAACCACGGCGCAGCCCGGCCTTCACCCGGCTGTCCGCCAAGCCTACCACAGGAAAATCGGTAGGGAAACCACGGCCTGCCTAACACTCAACTTTAATCAATGGCGAGCCTACCACAGGAAAATCGGTAGGG
This sequence comes from Pseudomonadota bacterium, assembly GCA_049323435.1. GTDB lineage: Bacteria > Pseudomonadota > Alphaproteobacteria > UBA11222 > UBA11222 > UBA11222. Next base: position 37,060 of record JBMOMX010000012.1, on the reverse strand, counting down.
AAACCACGGCCGGCCAAACTGGTGGCGGAAAAACGCAAAAAGCCTACCACAGGAAAATCGGTAGGGAAACCACGGCCAACGCCGCACGAGATAGAAAGTTCGCCTTAGCCTACCACAGGAAAATCGGTAGGGAAACCACGGCAGACAGCGATAGCACAGACTTTTAAATAAAAGCCTACCACAGGAAAATCGGTAGGGAAACCACGGCCACGCTCGCAAGCAACTTCGCAACCAGACTAGCCTACCACAGGAAAATCGGTAGGGAAACCACGGCATTAGCAATCCGGCGATCGACCTTAACATCAGCCTACCACAGGAAAATCGGTAGGGAAACCACGGCCGGATCATGGCCACGGAGCACAGCGCCTACAGCCTACCACAGGAAAATCGGTAGGGAAACCACGGCAGTAATTGCTTTGACGTCACTGGACAGCCGAGCCTACCACAGGAAAATCGGTAGGGAAACCACGGCGAGACAGTACAAACTGATGATATGATACTGAGCCTACCACAGGAAAATCGGTAGGGAAACCACGGCGCGGGTATGACGCGCCGCGCGCGCTCAGCGAGCCTACCACAGGAAAATCGGTAGGGAAACCACGGCTCCCGTTGTCACGCTCTCAACATTGCACCTAGCCTACCACAGGAAAATCGGTAGGGAAACCACGGCCGGATCATGGCCACGGAGCACAGCGCCTACAGCCTACCACAGGAAAATCGGTAGGGAAACCACGGCACTTCGGCGCTGTCCTGCCCTGCTGCGCAGGACTGGACAGCGCCGAACGCTGCGCGGCCTGACTCGGCAAGATGATTCAATTATCCAGAAAGCTTCTGAGTTTGCGCGGGCTTCTGGGACGCCGTCTGGTGTCTTATTGCTACCTGTTGAATATCTTATGCATACCGTATAGGATGGCGGCGTTTACCGCTAAGCAGTGAGACTCTCGTGGCCAAAGAAGTGCAAATGTCGATCAAAATGGAGCCGGAGTTGCGCGACCAGTTCATGGCCGTGGCGGCGGACCGCCATCGCCCGGCCGCTCAGATCATCCGTGAGCTGATGCGTCTTTATATCGCGGGCAGCGAAATACCCAATGCGCTGACCGCAAGCACGATACGCAAGGCCCGTAAAGGCGAGGACGTGTTTGACGCCGCCAGCCCATCCGACCTGTTCAAAAAACTCGGCATATAATTCATGCGCCTGGCCCGCTACACCGGCCAGTTCAAACGCGACGTAAAGCGCGCCCAGCGCCGCGGCAAGGATATGGAGAAGTTGCGCCGCGTGATCAGCCTGTTGCTCGAAGGCCAACCCCTGCCGCGCGAACTTGGCGATCATCCTCTAAAGGGCGAATGGAAACCAAGCCGCGATCTGCATATCGAACCCGATTGGGTTTTGATTTACTGCATGGAGGGGGAGACGGTCCGCTTCGAGCGAACCGGAACGCACTCCGATCTGTTTGGCCAATAAACCCAGCCCGCCCGCCTAATTATCCAGAAAGCTTCGCAGTTTGCGGCTGCGCGAGGGGTGTTTGAGCTTGCGCAGGGCCTTCGCCTCGATCTGGCGGATGCGTTCGCGGGTGACCGAGAATTGCTGGCCCACCTCCTCCAGCGTATGATCGGTGTTCATGCCGATGCCGAAGCGCATGCGCAGCACGCGCTCCTCGCGGGGCGTGAGCGACGCCAGCACCCGTGTGGTGGTTTCGCGCAGGTTAGACTGGATCGCGGCGTCGATGGGCAGCAGGGCGTTCTTGTCTTCAATGAAATCGCCGAGATGGCTGTCTTCCTCATCGCCGATCGGGGTTTCCAGGCTGACCGGCTCCTTGGCGATTTTCAGCACCTTGCGCACCTTTTCCAGCGGCATGGACAGTTTTTCCGCCAGTTCCTCGGGCGTCGGCTCGCGGCCGATTTCGTGCAGCATCTGGCGCGAGGTGCGCACCAGCTTGTTGATGGTTTCGATCATATGCACCGGAATGCGGATGGTGCGCGCCTGATCGGCGATCGAGCGGGTGATGGCCTGGCGGATCCACCAGGTGGCGTAGGTGGAAAATTTATAGCCGCGGCGATATTCGAATTTGTCCACCGCCTTCATCAGGCCGATATTGCCTTCCTGAATCAGATCAAGAAATTGCAGGCCGCGATTGGTGTATTTCTTGGCGATCGAGATGACGAGGCGCAGATTGGCCTCGACCATTTCCTTCTTGGCCTGGCGGGCCTCTTTTTCGCCCTTCTGCACCGTCTGCACGATGCGGCGGAATTCGGCGGTGTTGAGGCCGGTTTCCTGGCTGATATTGGCGATGGCGTCGCGGATTTCCTTGATCTTGGTCCGCTCGGCCTGGACGAAATTCTTCCAGCCGCGTCCGCTCAACCGGCCGACACGGCGGCTCCAGTTAGGGTCCAGTTCATTGGTCAGATATTGCGAAAGAAATTCGGCACGGTCCACCCCGTGTGAATCGGCCAGGCGGATCAGCCGTCCCTCCAGCCCCATCAAACGCTTGTTGATGGAATAAAGCAGCTCAACCAGCGCTTCGATGCGATTATTGTTAAGGTGCAGTTTTTCGACAAGTTTTACAATTTCGGAGCGCAGCTTGTTATATTTGCGCTCCTGGGTTTCGCCCAGAGATTCATTGGCAAGCGCGCTGGAAATACGCGCCTCTTCCAGCTTGTGCAGTTTCTTGTAATTTGCGGCTATCTGGTCAAAGGCTTCCATAACCAGGGGCCGGATGGCGGCCTCCATCGCGGCAAGCGACATATTGTTTTCGGCGTCCGCATCTTCTTCGTCATCAATGGGAATTTCGGCCAGCACCTCTTCGCCATCATCATTGATCGTAATCTGGGGCGCGGCGGCCGGCGCGGCCTGTAATCCAACCGCCCCGGCAGGGTCAATGACAGGGAACATCGGCGTGGGCTGTCCGGGCCCCTTGCCGAAACTGGCTTCGAGATCGATGATATCGCGCAGCAGGACGCGCCCCTCATTCAATTCCTCCCGCCAGACGATAATGGCCTGAAAGGTGACGGGGCTTTCGCAAAGCCCGCTGATCATGGTTTCGCGGCCAGCCTCGATACGCTTGGCGATGGCGATTTCGCCTTCGCGCGACAGCAGTTCAACACTGCCCATTTCACGCAGATACATACGCACCGGATCATCGGTGCGCTCCAGCGATTCAGAGCCCCCAACGCGCACAACGGGCGTACCATTTACAGGTGCGATTTCCTTGCTCTCGGCAGCCTCTTCGGCCTCGTCGGAATCAACTACATTGATGCCCATTTCAGACAGCATCGCCATCGTGTCTTCGATCTGTTCCGGGGAAACTTCCTCGGAGGGCAACACCTGGTTGACCTCTTCATAGGTGACATAGCCACGTTTCTTGGCATTGCGGATCATCCGCTTGACCGCCTGATCTGTAAGATCGAGCAAGGGCGGATCTTGCGTTTCTTCGGTATTTGTCTCGGTGTTCGCCGTTGCTTCCGCCGCCTTAACCGCCATCAATTCTCTCCCGAACCAGAACAGCGCCAGAAAAACGCCACCGAAGGTTGATCTATTAGTTAAAAGAAACTATCGTAAATTATTAATATAACTAAATAATTCTATTGGCGTACCATGATCTGGCGTCCGAATCCAGCCATTCAGCTAAACCTTTGCATCCCGGCCCGACGCCGCACCAAACCCCGTAACCAGCCCGCTTTCCGCATCTTCGGCCAACTGATGCTGCAAATTCATTAAATTCTGCTCATTTTCAAGAGAAAAATCCGCCGACAGCGCCCGCACCGCCTCGTCAAGCGCCTGTTGCCGGTAATTTTCCCTGTGATGCCGCTGCACTGTCTGCCACCAGCCGGTTTCCGCATCCGCCAAGGCCACACCCGGCCCGCAAAACCAGTCACCTGATACCATGCTTGCGGATGAAACCCGGTCTAATATTTCCTCAAACCCCCGGTGCACAAGATGGCTACGCAGGCTATCACTTTCAAGGTCTGGAAAATCCGATGTCAGATTTATGATTGCCGCGCGCAACCTGTCAAGCGCAGGATCTGAAAATGTTAATTCGCCAAACAGCTCCATATGTCTTTCCAGTAACCGGGGATAATGCAGTACCCCTGAAACAATCACCAGTTCACGCCGCCAGCCAATATTCAACCCCTGCCCGGCGGCCGCCAATGGGCTGCGTTTTACCTCATTGCTGGCGGGCCCGATGCCGGTTTCGGGGCCGGTATTGCGCCACTTGCCCCCATATTGCCGGCTGCCGCCAGCTGCCTGGGACGCTTGCCGGCCCTGAAACTGGACAGGACGAAACAAGGCGGCAATGCGCTGACGCATATCGTTCTGATAATATCTGCGCACGCCTGGATCGCCTATCATTGCCAGCAGGCTCTGCATCCGCGCCTCGAAGCCGGCTTTGCGCTCCGGCGTATCGAGCGGCTGGCGGCTGGTTTCCGCCGACCATAGCACATCGGCAAGCGGTAAGGGACCAGCCAGATATTCCGCCATCTTACCGGGGCCCTGGCGCGAAATAATATCATCGGGGTCCAGCCCGTCCGGCAGCAGGACGAAGCGCAGCGATTGTCCCGGCGTCAGCAGCGGCAATGCGCGTTCAACCACTTTGTGCATGGCCCGCAACCCAGCGGCATCCCCGTCAAAACAGAGCACCGGTTCCGGACAGTAACGCCACAGCAGGGCCATTTGTGCTTCCGTCAAGGCAGTACCGAGCGGGGCCACGGCAGTGCCAAAACCCGCACGGGTCAGGGCAACCACATCCATATAACCTTCGGCGACAATGAAGCTGTCCTTACTTTGTCCCTGCCCCTTTCGCGCCGGTTGCAGGGCGCGCCGCGCATTAGCCAGATTGTAAAGGACATTGCCCTTGTGAAACAAAGGCGTTTCCGGCGAGTTTAAATATTTCGCCTGCGCATCAGCCGACATGGCCCTGCCGCCAAATGCGATGACCCGGTCACTGTTATCGGTGATGGGGAACATGATGCGGTCCCGGAAACGATCATACAGCGCACCGCCCGTATCGGGCTGGATGACCAGCCCTGCCTCAAGCAGCTGATCGGCTGTAAAACCCGCCTTAAGAAGCGTGTCGCGCAGCAAAGTGCGCGATGCCGGGGCATAGCCGATACCTATCTGGACCCGCAACTCAGGCGGCACCTGACGCCGGTCCAGATAGCTGCGCGCCGCAGCGCCCGAAGCAGACACTAACTGACTGGCAAAAAAAGCGGCGGCCTGTTGCAGCACATCATATTGGGAACGGCGTCTGTCCTGTTTGGCCTTGCCAGACAGGACATCGTCATTTTCGGATTTTGGAAGCTCTATCCCCAAGTCCGACGCCAGTTTTGCGACCGCCTCCTGAAAGCTCAGACTTTCCGTTTCCATCAGAAAGGTAATCACATCTCCGCTCTTGCCGCTGGAAAAGCAGTGATAGAAGCCCTTATCGTCATTTATTGTAAAAGACGGAGATTTTTCATTGCTGAACGGGCTCAAGGCCACAAATTCCCGGCCCCGGCGTATCAAACGCACCTTGCGGCCAACAATATCAGAGAGTTTTACCCGAGCCTTCAATTCATCGACGAAATTCCTGTCGAACTGCATCAGGTCAGAGCCCTTATATCAAGATAAAGCGATGCACGCCTTGCAGCCGGCAGCGGCTTACTGCAACAGCAATTTGACCTCAGCGCTGGCCTTTTTGAAATCCATCTTGCCGGCATATTGTTCTTTCAGATTATTCATTATTCTGCCCATATCTTTCAAGCCCGGCGCTTCGATTTCCGAGACGATTTTCGCGCAGGCCGCACGGATTTCCTCATCCGTCATCTGTACGGGCAGGAAAGATTCGATAATCTCTATTTCCTTGCGCTCCTGGAGCGCAAGCTCCGGCCGCCCGGCCTCCTGATATGTTTGCGCCGATTCCTGCCGCTGCCGGATCATCTTCTGCATGATTTGCAGAATATCCTCATCGGTCAGCGTCTTATCCTCGCTGCGCAAAGCGATTTCCCGGTCTTTTGATGCCGCCAGGATCAGCCGTAAAGTGGAAACCTTTAGTGAGTCCTTGGCTTTAAGAGATTCTTTTAGGGATTCACTTATCCTGTCGCGCATGGGGCGATCCTCTGGAAGCCGGGCATCGGCGGACCTTAGTCCAAAGCGCCCCTCAAATGCAAATTTTTGAAAAATCGCCCAATAACCCGCCAATAGCGGTGAAAACTGAAGCCAGAAAAATTGACTGTTCATGTGATTATGCGTATGGTCCGCCAACTTTCACATATTCGCACTTACCGACGCGCAGAACCCCTGGTTCACGCAGGAGCCCCTTGATGCCCGCTGCTCAAATTTTTTCACCTGAACCCTGGTCACAGGGTTCAGATATGTTAAGCACGGCCGTTCTGGTGCTGGCGGACGGAAGCGCGTTTTACGGCCGCGGGTTTGGCGCCAGCGGAGAATCGGTGGGAGAAGTCTGCTTCAATACCGCCCTCACCGGCTACCAGGAAATTCTTACAGACCCTTCCTATGCAGGGCAGATCATTACCTTCACCTTCCCGCATATTGGCAATGTGGGCAGTAATGACGAAGATAATGAATCTGGCGGTATTGCCGCACGCGGCATTGTGCTGCGGGCCGATATCACCGAACCGTCAAATTACCGCGCACATGAACATCTCAATGGCTGGCTGAAAAAACAGAATATCATCGGCATTTGCGGGATAGACACCCGCACACTGACACGGCTGATCCGCGAAAAAGGCATGCCGCATGGCGTTATCTGTCATGATCCCTCCGGAAATTTCAATATTGCCGCGCTAGCCGCCAAAGCCGCCGCCTGGCCGGGGCTTGAGGGTATGGATCTGGCGATCACCGTAACAGGCCATCAGACAGCCGCCTGGAATGAAACCCGCTGGCGCTGGCGGAGCGGATATAGCCGGCAATCAAATCCAGGCTTTCATGTTGTCGCGGTAGATTATGGCGTCAAACGCAATATTCTGCGCAGCCTTGCTGATATTGGCTGCAAGGTGACCGTCGTTCCGGCGACTGCCACCGGGGACGAAATTCTGAGCCATGATCCCCACGGTATTTTCCTTTCCAACGGGCCGGGCGATCCCGCCGCCACAGGAAAATATGCGGTGCCGGTCATCCGTCAACTGATTGATAGCGGCAAACCCATTTTCGGCATCTGCCTTGGCCATCAGATGCTGGCGCTGGCGCTGGGCGCGCGCACCGGCAAGATGGCGCAGGGCCATCACGGCGCCAATCACCCGGTCAAGGATCTGGAAACCGGCAAGGTCGAGATCACCAGCATGAATCACGGTTTCACCGTGCTGCGCGAAAGCCTGCCCAAGGGCGTGAAAGAAACGCATGTGTCGCTGTTTGATGGCACCAATTGCGGCATCCGGGTTGAAGGCAAACCCGTCTTCTCGGTGCAATATCATCCCGAAGCCAGCCCCGGCCCGCAGGACAGCTACTATCTGTTCGATCGGTTTGTGAAGATGATGAAAGGGGCGGGTAAATGATAGCATTTTCCACGAAAGGTCCCCTCACCCTAGCCCTCTCCCCCAAGGGGAGAGGGAATCCCGCGCGGCTATCGCGTCGTTCAAACAAGGCTAACAAGAATCTGTTGCACCACCGGTTTTCTCTCTCGCTAAACGGTGTCGCCCTCCCTCTCCCCCTGGGGGAGAGGGCCGGGGTGAGGGGTAATTATGCCTAAGCGCTCAGACATAAAATCCATATTGCTGATCGGAGCGGGGCCGATTGTGATCGGGCAGGCGTGCGAATTTGATTATTCCGGCACGCAGGCTTGCAAGGCGCTGAAGGAAGAGGGCTACCGCCTTATTCTGGTGAATTCCAACCCCGCCACCATCATGACCGATCCGGATCTGGCGGACGCCACCTATATCGAACCGATTACACCGGAGATGGTGGCGAAGATTATCGAGAAGGAACGACCCGATGCCTTATTGCCGACCATGGGCGGGCAGACGGCGCTAAACACCGCGCTGGCACTGGCGGATATGGGCATACTGGAAAAATATGGCGTGGAACTGATTGGCGCCAGCCGTACTGCAATTGATATGGCGGAAGACCGGCTGAAATTTCGTGAAGCCATGACCCGTATCGGGCTTGAAACGCCGCGTTCCTTCATTGCGCGCAGCCGCGCCGAGGCGCTAGCCGGGCTGGAGAAAGTCGGCCTGCCCGCCATCATCAGGCCTTCCTTCACCCTGGGCGGCACTGGCGGCGGCATTGCCTATAACCGCGAGCAATATATCCAGATCGTCGAAGGCGGGGTTGACGCCTCGCCGGTGGGCGAGGTGCTGATAGAGGAATCCGTACTGGGCTGGAAAGAATATGAGATGGAGGTGGTGCGCGATAAGGCGGACAATTGCATCATCATCTGCTCCATCGAAAATATCGATCCGATGGGCATTCACACGGGCGATTCCATGACGGTCGCGCCCGCGCTGACTCTGACCGACAAAGAATATCAGATCATGCGTAACGCCTCGATTGCGGTGCTGCGCGAGATCGGGGTCGAAACAGGCGGCTCCAATGTGCAGTTTGCTGTCAACCCGGCGGATGGGCGGCTGATCATTATTGAAATGAACCCGCGCGTGTCGCGTTCCAGCGCGCTGGCGTCGAAGGCGACCGGATTTCCGATAGCCAAGGTGGCGGCCAAACTGGCGGTAGGCTACACGCTGGACGAGTTGATGAACGATATTACCGGCGTCACCCCCGCCTCGTTTGAACCCAGCATAGATTATGTCGTTACTAAAATCCCGCGCTTCACATTTGAGAAATTTCCCGGCGCCGACTCATCACTGACCACGGCGATGAAATCCGTGGGCGAAGCCATGGCCATTGGCCGCACTTTTCAGGAATCCCTGCAAAAAGCATTGCGCTCGATGGAAACGGGGCTGTCCGGGCTGAATGAACTTCCCATTGAGGGAATGGGCAAGGGCGATGATCATAATGCGTTGCGCGCTGCGCTGTCGCAGCCCTCACCTGACCGGCTGCTGCGCATCGCACAGGCCTTCCGGCACGGCCTTTCGCTTGAAGACGTGCAGGCGGCCAGCAAATTTGATCCCTGGTTCTTGCGCCAGATACGGGATTTGGTGGAGACGGAGGCGCGAATAATCGCCCATGGCCTGCCGTCCGATGCACAAAATTTCCGTATGCTGAAAAGCAAGGGCTTTTCCGATCAGCGCCTGGCGCATCTCACTGATACAATGCAGGCCGATGTGACCGCGCAACGTCATGCCCTTGGCGTAAGGCCGGTATATAAACGCATCGACACCTGCGCGGCGGAGTTTGAATCCCGCACACCCTATATGTATTCAACCTATGAAAGCCCGCCATCCCTGGGCGGGACGCCCGTATGTGAATCCGCCCCTACCGATGCGCGCAAGATCGTCATTCTGGGCGGCGGGCCGAACCGTATCGGCCAGGGGATCGAATTTGACTATTGCTGCTGCCACGCGGCCTTTGCGCTTTCGGATGCGGGTTATGAAACAATCATGGTCAATTGCAATCCTGAAACCGTTTCCACGGATTATGACACCAGCGATCGGCTGTATTTTGAACCTCTGACCGCCGAGGATGTGCTGGAACTGATTGCGGTTGAACAGCGCAATGGAACGCTGCATGGGGTCATCGTGCAATTAGGCGGGCAGACACCGCTGAAGCTGGCTGCGGCGCTGGAAGCCGCGAATGTTCCGATATTGGGCACGACGCCGGACGCCATCGACATGGCCGAAGATCGCAAACGGTTTCAGGAACTGCTTGCAGGGGTTAACCTGCGTCAGCCGGAAAATGGCACGGCAATGGATCTGGCCGAAGCGATCAGCGTTGCGCATCGCATAGGATATCCAGTGGTCATCCGTCCTTCCTATGTGCTCGGCGGCCGCGCAATGGAGATCGTCCACGACGATGCGCAACTGACCCGCTATATGACTCAGGCATTTATTGCGTCGGGTAAAAATCCGGTATTGCTGGATCGCTATTTGCAGGACGCGATTGAAGTGGATGTGGACGCGCTGTCCGATGGCACAAGCGTTCACGTTGCAGGCATTATGGAGCATATTGAAGAAGCCGGCGTTCATTCCGGCGACAGCGCCTGCTCGCTGCCGCCTTATTCTCTTAAACCGGATATTATCGCCGAAATTTCACGTCAGACCGGCATACTGGCCAGGGCCTTGAAGGTTACCGGTCTGATGAATGTGCAATTTGCCGTCAAGGGCGATGATATTTTTATTCTGGAAGTTAATCCGCGCGCCAGCCGCACGGTGCCCTTTGTGGCAAAAACCATGGGTGTTCCCTATGCCAAGATCGCTTCCAGAGTAATGGCGGGCGAGCCCCTGGCAGGGTTCGGTCTGGTCGAGAGAACCCCCGGACATGTCGCCGTAAAAGAGGCGGTTTTTCCCTTCGCCCGGTTTTCCGGCGTCGATACGCTACTCGGCCCCGAGATGAAATCCACCGGCGAAGTGATGGGGCTGGACAGAAATTTCGAACGCGCTTTCGCCAAGAGCCAGCTTGCCAGCGGTTCGGTTTTCCCGGAAACCGGAACGGCGTTTTTCTCGGTCAAGGAACGCGATAAACCCGCCATTCTTGAGCCGGCGCGCAGCCTGCTGGCCCTGGGCTTTAAACTGTTGGCCACAGGTGGTACGGCGCGTTATCTGGAACAGGCCGGGCTTCAGGTCACCCGGATAAACAAGGTTCTGGAAGGTCAGCCCCATATTGCCGACGCAATCAAGAATGGCGAGGTGCAGATCGTCTTTAACACTACCGAAGGGGCTCAGGCGATAGCGGACTCCTTTTCGATACGCCATAGCGCGCTGATGTCAAAAGTGCCCTATTACACCACGGCTGCGGGAATCAAGGCCGTCGTTAAGGGGCTGGAAGCCGTGCGCACCGGCACGCTTGAAGTTAGCCCCCTACAATCCTACATTCAGTAATCGCATGTTCAAATCAGTGTCGGCGGACACGGATTTGAAGCGCGCATGTTCCTTAACCTATGGATATCACAGGAAAAATGGAAAAGATACCTATGACGGCAGGCGGCTTTGAATCACTCGAAGCAGAAGTGCGCCACCTGAAAACCATTGAACGGCCTTCTATAATCAAGGCAATCTCGTCCGCGCGCGAGCATGGTGATTTATCGGAAAATGCAGAATATCATGCCGCCAAGGAGCGGCAGAGCTATGTCGAAGGCCGCCTGATGGAGCTGGAAGACAAGATCAGCCGCGCCCAGGTCATTGATGTCGCCAAGCTTTCCGGAAAGGATGTAAAATTCGGCGCAACCGTCAAGCTGCTGGATGAAGACACAGAAGAGAAAATTACCTATCAGATCGTTGGTGAAATCGAAGCCGATGTGAAGGCCGGACGTATCTCTGTCACCTCCCCGCTTGGCCGCGCCCTGATTGGCAAGAAAATCGGTGATGCGGTCGAGGTCAACACACCCGGCGGCGGTAAAAGCTATGAGATTTTGAGCGTGAAATATAAGGGTTAGTGCAGGCCAAAGCCCGGCGGGCTTGCCGCAAGACCAAGTTTTTCTGCCGCTGCATGCAGACTTTTGTCGCGTGTCCATAACGCGGCGCCGGGCGTCAATCTCACGGCTGCCAGCAGATGGGCGTCCACATAACCCATCCCCAACCCGAACAACCTGTTTTGATTGATAAAGAGCAGTAATTCAGTGTGGGAAGCAGCTGCCGCCTGCGGCAATTTTCGCAAGTCCCTAAGAGTAAGGTCTCGATTCGGCAAGTTTCCCATCGCAAGCTCGCCGATTACAAACGGATGTAACAGAATCCGGCGTGATTGCAACAATTGTTCAAGCAGAGTCTCACTTCGGCGTAAATGATCTATCCAGATCGAGGTGTCGGCCAAAATCATGTAATATTTTTGGATTTTCGCCGCGGAATTGACTTCATCCCAGGCGCAGTACCGCCCAACAGGGCCAACCGCCGGGCAGCCTCGCGTTCAACCAGCGCTTTAAGCGCCTCGCGAACAATCGCAGACGTCTCCGTCAGCCCCGTATACTCCTTCGCATCGGCAAGCAATTCATCATCAAGTGCAATAGTCGTGCGCATTGGTTCGCCTCCACAGCAATATGCACGCAATATAGCATCAAATGATGCGATTATCAATGCCTGTAATTACCCGCATCAAAACCTCTCCCCGCCGGTCTGGCGCACGGCGTCCGGAAAATCGCGATATAGCGCGAAGCGCAAATTCGTGGCCATGGAGTTGACTGCGAAATGCTGCTCCTCCACCTCGCCGGTTCGGGTGGCAACATGTTGAAAGGCGGCGTCAAGCTGCGCCAGATCTTCGGTTTCGATCATGATGTGAAAATCACCCAGGCTGGGCTGACCCAGGCCCAGCTTGCGCCGCGTGATGCGCCAGCCGGAAATTTTTCCCTGATCACGCAACCGGCCCAAAAATGTGGCGATATTGGATGCGAAATCCATATCGCGCATACCGGGTTTCAGCTCACACCACACATGATAGATGTCCACGCTGCTTTTCCTTAAACTGGTTTTGTGCCGCGCAGGGAAATACGGTGCAGCACCCGTTTGAAGCCGTGATAATCATTGACCGGATTATGCTGCACACAGCGATTATCCCAAAACACCACAGCCCCGGGGCTCCATTGAAAGCGGCAGGTGAATTCCGGCCTCACCTGATGCGCAAACAGAAAACCAAGCAGCGGCGCGCTTTCCTCTACCGTCATATTTTCAAAATGCAGCGTGTGGCCAAAATTCACATACAGAATTTTACGCCCGGTCTCCGGATGGGCGCGCACCACCGGGTGAATGCCGACAAGTTCTTTCTTCGCCTCTTCCTTGCCGCCTTCCGGCAGGCGGTCCTCGCGGGTTTTGTTGGCGTCCGCCTTGGCCGAACTGTTGACTGCCCGGAGGCCCGCCAGCATCACCTTCATGCCATCCGACAGCGTGTCATAGGCCATATACATATTGGCGAATATCGTATCCCCGCCAAAAGGCGGCAATTCCCGCGCCACCAAAATCGCGCCCATGGGCGGCACCGGCGTATAGGTGGTGTCGGCATGCCAGATGCCGCCGAAATTCACCTTCTCATGCGGTAGTTTCACCACTTCGACAATTTCGGGATAATCGGGCAGCCCCCGCAACATGGGGTATTCTTCCGGTTCGGAAAAACGCCGCGCAAAGGCAATATGCTGGGCGGGTGTGACCGTTTGACCGCGAAAAAAAATCACCAGATGCTCCAGCAGCGCCTGGCGGATTTCCGCAATTACTGCGTCACTCAGATTTTGCGATAGATCGACGCCGCCAATTTCCGCGCCCAGCGCGCCCGCGATGCGTTTTACCGTGATCATGCGGCATCCCCAGTTTCATTCCACCGTCACCGACTTGGCCAGATTGCGGGGCTGATCCACATCTGTGCCCTTGAACACCGCCGTGTGATAGGCCAGCAACTGTATGGGAATAGCATACATAAGCGGAGAAAGAAACGGGTCCACCTTCGGGAGGGCGACAGAGGCTTTGGCGTAATCGCCGATTTTCGCAATGCCCTCCGCGTCCGAAAACAGGATCACCTTGCCGCCGCGCGCCACCACCTCCTGCATATTGGAGGCGGTTTTTTCAAACAGAGCATCGCTGGGCGCAATCACGATCACCGGAACATCCTCGTCGATCAGCGCAATCGGGCCATGCTTTAATTCACCCGCCGCATAACCTTCGGCGTGAATATAGGAAATTTCCTTCAGCTTTAACGCGCCTTCCATGGCAATGGGATAAAGCGATCCGCGCCCCAGATAGATCACATCGCGTGCTTTCGCCAGGTCATGCGCAATTTCGCGCACATGATTATCACTCGCCAGCGCCATATTGATCATGCGCGGCAGTTCGGTTAACGCACGGGTTAAACGCTGTTCTTCGGCGGCATCAATCGTCCCGCGCGCCTTGGCAAAACCAATGGCCAGCGCCGCCAGTGCCGTCAACTGGCAGGTAAAGGCCTTGGTTGAGGCCACGCCGATTTCCGGCCCGGCATGGGTGGGAAAGATCACGTCGGATTCGCGTGCAATGGTCGATTCAGCCACATTCACGACCGAGGCAATCACCTGCCCCTGGGCGCGGCAATAGCGCAGCGCCGCCAGCGTGTCGGCCGTTTCGCCCGATTGCGACACGAAAATGGCCAGGCCGCCTTTTTGCATCGCGGCCTCGCGGTAGCGGAATTCGGATGCAATATCCACCTCGACCGGCAGCCGCGCCAATTGCTCGAACCAGTATTTGGCGACACACCCGGCATAATAGGCGGTGCCGCAGGCCACAATCGTCAGCTTGCTGATGGATGAAAGTTCGACACTCAGCTTTGGCAGATCAATTGTTCCGCGCAAACCGGAAATATACGCCCCCAGCGTATTGGCGATGGCGTCGGGCTGTTCATAAATTTCCTTGGCCATGAAATGGCGGTGATTGCCCTTGTCGATCATCGCGGCGCTGACGCTGGCGGTTTCTTTCTTGCGTGTGACCGCCTGCCCGGCCGCATTGAAAAATTCCGCTCCTTCACGCGTCAGTGCCACCCAGTCGCCTTCGTCCAGATAGCTGAGCGTCTGGGTGAACGGGCTTAGCGCCAGCGCATCCGACCCCAGAAACATTTCGCCCCTGCCATAGCCTACCGCCAGCGGGCTGCCCTTGCGCGCACCGATCATCAGATTATTTTCGCCGGCAAATATCAGCGCCAGCGCAAACGCGCCTTGCAGTCGCTGAAAGGCCTGCGCCGCCGCCTCGCGCGGGCTGCGCCCGGCCTTAATGCCATCATGCACCAAATGCGCGATAACTTCGGTGTCGGTTTCGGACGCAAAGACATGCCCCTTGGCTTCCAGCTCGGCGCGCAGTTCCTGAAAATTTTCGATAATGCCATTATGCACCACGGCCACGCCGCCCGACACATGCGGATGCGCATTATCCACCGTCGGCGCGCCATGCGTGGCCCAGCGCGTATGCCCGATGGCGGTCGCGCCCGGCAACGGCTCGGTGCGCAGCGACCCGGCCAGATTGCGCAGCTTACCCTCGGCGCGGCGCCGCTCAATGCCGCCATTCACCAGCGTGGCGATGCCGGCGGAATCATAACCGCGATATTCCAGCCGCTTCAGCGCGTCCAGCACCAGTTCCGATGCACCTTCCGCGCCCAATACTCCTACGATACCGCACATATTCCCGCCTTATAAATTATCCGTGGCCTGATTTTTTACCGGCAAAACGCGCCCGGAATCGCGCCGCCCAGCCGGGCTTTTCCACCTGTTGCGGCCGCACCAGCGCCAGCGCATCGGCGCTGACATCCTGGGTGATAACGCTGCCGGACCCGGTATAGGCGCCATCGCCAATTTTTACCGGCGCCACCAGGCAGGTGTTCGATCCGATAAACGCGCCAGCACCAATATCGGTGAAATGTTTTTCAAAACCGTCATAATTACAGGTGATGGTGCCCGCCCCCACATTGGCGCCCGCCCCGACCCGCGCATCGCCAATATAGGACAGATGGCTGACCTTCGCGCCTGCCTCAATATTCGCCGCTTTGATTTCGACGAAATTACCGATCTTCGCGCCCTTGCCCACATCCGCGCCGGGGCGCAAGCGGCCATAGGGGCCGATCTCGGCGCCGGCTGCGACTGTGGCGCCTTCCAGATGCGAAAAGGCTTTGATCTGCACCCCATCGGCGACGGTGACGCCGGGGCCAAACACCACATTCTGCCCCACCACCACATCGCGGCCCAGCCGCGTGTCATGGCTGAAATAGACCGTAGACGGATCAAGCAGGGTTGCCCCGTTCAGCATCGCCGCGCGGCGCAACCGGTTCTGCAAAATGGCCTCGGCCTGTGACAGTTCGACGCGGCTGTTAACGCCAAGGACCTCATCCGCATCCGCCTCAATAGCCACACAGCCAAGATTTCGTTTGCGCGCAATGGCAATAATATCGGTCAGATAAAATTCGCCTTTGGCATTGGCGTTACCGACTTCTTCCAGCAGACTGAACAGCACCGCGCCATCGACCGCCATAACACCGGAATTGCAAAGCCCGATCTTGCCCTGTTCCGGCGTGCAGTCTTTGGATTCAATAATCGCATGCAGCCCGCCATCGTCACCCATCAGCAGACGGCCATAGGGGGATGGATCGGCCGGCCGGAATCCCAGCACCACCGCGGACGCGCCGCGCGCGCGTGCGGCCAGCATTGCCTGCAAGGTTTCAGGCCTAACCAATGGGGTGTCAGCATAGAGGATCAGCACATCGCCGGTGAATCCGGCCATCTCGGCCGCCGCCGCCTTCACGGCATCGGCGGTGCCCAGCTGTTTGGCCTGAAGCGCGATGCGCGCATTGGGGGCCTGTTTTCGCGCCGCCTCGGATACGCTTGGCATATCCGGCCCCACCACAACGACACGCCGCGCCGCATTCAGCGCCTCGCTCAGCGCCAGCACATGGCCCAGCATGCTGCGCCCCGCCACCGGGTGCAGCACTTTGGGAAGCGTGGATTGCATCCGCGTCCCCTGCCCTGCGGCCAGAATAATCGTAGCTATTTTGGTAGAACTGCTCATGGATAGGCCCTTATGTACCGTCAACAGCGTTAACCATGCCATATAATGCAACGAAGCTTAGTATCGCGCCAATTCAATAAATATTTCTAACTCTTACGCTAATCTGCATGATATCGGCCGATTCGAAAGTGACCGGCCTCACAATAAGGGTTAATTATTTCCGGTTTGGTTAAGGAAGGGCAAATGACGCTATATGCGGGCTATACGATCGTGTTTGATCTGGATGGAACGCTGGTCGATACGGCTCCGGATCTGACAGCGGCGCTGAACCATGTTCTGATCCATGAAGGCCGACCGGCGCTTGATCAGACAGAGGTGCGCAATCTGGTAGGCCACGGGGCCAGGGCGCTGATCACGCGCGGCATGAGTCTGCACGGCCCCACCCCTTCGGAGCCGGAATTAGAGCGGATGTTGCAGCTTTTTCTGCGTTTTTATGGCGATAATATTGCCAATCACAGCAAACCGTTTCCTGGCGTTCGAGAAACGATGGCGCATTTTCGTGCCGGGCAGGCCCGCCTGGGCGTCTGCACCAACAAACCCGAGGGGCTTTCGCGCGATCTGCTTGCCGCGCTGAATATGACCCAGCATTTTGACGCTGTTCTGGGCAGTGACAGCCTCAGCGTGCGCAAACCCGACCCTTTGCACCTGCTTGAAACCATTCGCCAGGCCGGTGGCGATCCGGCCCGCGCAGTCATGATCGGCGATAGCGCAACAGACATTGATACGGCGAAAGCCGCCAATATCCCCGTGGTGGCGGTCAGTTTTGGCTATACGCTGACGCCCGTGCATGAATTGGGCGCGGACCTGGTTATCGACAGGTTCGAGGCCCTGACCGAGGTGCTTCCCCGCCTGTTACAGCTTGACCCAAAGGGGCAAAGCGCCCTATAGCATGCGCCGGTAGGGGCGATTAGCTCAGTTGGTAGAGCACTGTGTTCACATCGCAGGGGTCGCATGTTCGAGTCATGCATCGCCCACCACCCGTTTCGCCCGCGCCCTTGGCGCGGCCTTGCGAAACGGAGTGTCCCTCGAAGCCTTGGCGTAGAGGGACTTGTGCCGCTTGACAGAGCTTGCCGCAGCACGGGGCCAGTCCATGACCTACGAAAAATTCAATGCCTTCTGCGGCTCTATTCACGCTACGACTTATGTCATGCAATGGGGCGGCGCGCATGTCTGGAAAGTCGGCGGCAAGGTCTTCGCCATTGGCGGCTGGGATAGTGGCGAAGCCGCGATCACCTTCAAGACATCAGATATTGCCTTTGAAATGCTCAAACAGCAGCCGGGTCTGCGCCCCGCGCCCTATCTGGCGTCGCGCGGCATGAAATGGATCCAGCATTACGCCAAACCTGGGCTTTCGGACCGTGATCTGAAAGATTATCTGCGTCAGTCCCACAAGATAGTCTCTTTAGGCCTGCCGAAGAAGAAACAGAAGGAACTGGGCATCGGATAAGCCTGTCCATGCATTTTGTGATATAGACGGCATTGCCAGTGCCCCCCTCAATGGCTATCGTATGGCAGTCCTAACTCTGATCATGGATTCAAATTTATGTCCCAAGCCAAACTTTCCCCGCGCAGCCTTGTCACCTATCCGATCATTGACGCCGATCAGCATTATTATGAGCCGGATGATTGCTTCACCCGCCATATTGATCCCAAATTCCGTGACAGAGCGGTGCACATTGTGCGCGGCCAAAGCAAATATGCTCAGGTCTTTATCGGCAATGAGCGGTTGAAATTTTTCACCACGCCGCCTGGCGAACATGCCGGCCAGCCTGGCTCGTTCAAGGCCTTTCTGGAGAACCGGGCGGGCCCGCACGCATTGGCCAGCGGCAAGACCATTCCCTGTTCAGAATTTCCCGAAAGTATGCAGCGCGACGTGCGGATGAAATGGCTGCGCGAACAGAATGTGCAGGCGACGCTGATGTTCCCCAGCCTTGCGGTCGGGGTGGAGCATGAATTGCGTAAATTCGGACCGGAAGCGGTTTTCGCCAATGCCGCCGCCTTCAACAAATGGATCGCGGATGACTGGGGATGGAACTATCAGGATACCATTGTCAGCGCCGCCTGCCTCTCGCTTGCCGACATTGATATGGCGGTCGCGGAACTGGAACGGGTTCTGCGCGAAGGCGCGCGGATTGTAAATCTTCTGCCAGGCCCGGTGATGGGACGTTCGCCCGCCGATCCGCATTTCGATCCATTCTGGGCGCGCTGTGAAGAGGCCGGGGTTCCGGTCGCATTCCATCTGGGCAATGCCGGCATGGAGGAAACCTATTCCACCCTTTGGGGCGAGAAGCCGCATCCGCAGCATCACCGGGTGTCACCATTCCAGCGGGTGACAAGTTTTATTGAACGCCCCATTGCCGACACGATTGCGGCGCTGATCCTGCATAATCTGTTTGGACGATTCCGCAAATTGCAGGTGCTTTCCATCGAGAATGGTTCGGGCTGGGTAGGCCCCCTCTTGAAAAAAATGGAAAGCTCCGCCCGGTGGAGCGAAGCACGCGATTTCACCTTCGGCCCGATCCACGACAGGCCCGCGGCCATATTCAAGCAGCATATCAGCGTTTCGCCATTCCCCGAGGACGATCTGAACGATCTCGTCGCCAGCATTGGCCCTTCGCGCGTCTTGTGCGGATCCGACTGGCCGCATCCCGAAGCGATGGCAACCCCGATAGAATTCGCCGATGGATTGCCGGATTTGAAGGCGGCGGAGCTGCGCCAGGTGATGCGCGGTAACACCGCCAAACTGCTCGGCATAAAGGATACCGTTGCCGCCTGATCAGGTGCAATTTATTTACAGGTTGCGCGCAAGAAGGTGGATTCCCTCCCCCTGCAAGGGGGAGGGTCAGGGAGGGGGTCAATGCTGCGGTAAATTATATAAGGCCTTGCTTTGGGCAGTTGCTGCTGGACCCCCACCCAGCCTCCCCCTTTCAGGGGGAGGAGGAGATAGATGACGAACGTGTGAACAACATATCGAGACGTTACAACTAGAATAATAAAAACAAGGAGAGCGCCGGATGAGCTATGACGCGCCCTATAAGGGCATCAAGGTCGTTGACATGAGTCAGGCCATCGCGGGCCCCTATGCGGCGGGCATATTGGCGCGGCACGGCGCGGATGTGATCAAGGTGGAACCAGGACGCGGCGACTGGGCGCGCGGCATTGGCAAGGCCTATGGCGGCCACACGCTGATTTCGGCGCTGGTCAATCTCGGCAAACGCAGCATCAGCCTTGAGTTAAAAACCGATGGCGGGCGCGAAGTGTTGCGCCGCCTGCTGAAAGACGCGGATATTTTTATCGAAAGCTTCCGCCCCGGCGTCACCACACGGCTGGGCTTTGGCTATGAAGCGGTGCGCGCCATCAATCCGCGCATCATTTACCTGTCGGTTTCCGGTTTCGGGCAAAGCGGCCCGTTCGCCGAACGTCCGGGTACGGATGGCGTGTTGCAGGCCTTTTCCGGTTTTGTCGCCGACAATCGGGGACAGGATGGAAAACCGCACCGCTCCAATGTTCTGCTGATGGATATGTCGGCAGCGCTGTATAATGTGCAGGCGATACAGGCCGCATTATGGGCGCGGCAAAGCCAAAAAGAGGGCCGCTATCTGGATAACAGCCTGCTGGAAACCGCCGCCGCATTTCAAAATATCAATATCGCCGCCAAGGCGCTGGATACAGGCGAAAAGGCGCAGCCGCTGGTTTATCCCTATGGCGTGTTCGCCACGCGCGACGGGCTGGTTTCCGTTGGCACGGTGTTTGAGCGCGAATATAAGCCGTTCATGGAAATGCTGAACCTGCCCGAACTCGCCAATGATCCGCGGCTGCAATCCACCG
Organism: Pseudomonadota bacterium; assembly: GCA_049323435.1. Lineage (GTDB taxonomy): Bacteria > Pseudomonadota > Alphaproteobacteria > UBA11222 > UBA11222 > UBA11222. Next base: position 16,696 of record JBMOMX010000012.1, on the reverse strand, counting down.
CCGGTCGGTTTGCCAACCGCGAATTGATCGACGAGCCAATCCGCACAGCCATTGCGAAACTGACCACCGATGAATTTTGCAACGCGCTAACCAAATTGCGTATGCTGCATGAGCGCATCAACAGCTATAGTGAATTTATGCATCACGAACAGACCAAACAGATGAACGCGCTGCTATGGCATGATTATCCCGGTATCGGGCCTATCCCGATTGCCAATATTCCCGGCGCGGCGCGCCTGGGCGGGGATGCGCAATTGCTGCACTCGCCGCTGCTGGGTGAACATACGGCTGAAATTCTGGGCCAGCATGGCTATAGCGCCGCAGAAATTGCCGCACTGGAAAAAACGGGCGCCATCAACGCGCATCTGGCCGCCGCATGACGCAAGCCGCGCCAAAAATCAGGCTGCACAATGTCATCAAGACATTCGGTGATAACCGGGTGCTCGATGGCCTGTCGCTGGAATTACAGGCGGGGCACAATCTGGCGCTGATCGGCAGTGCGGCATCGGGCAAGACGGTGCTGCTGAAATGCATTCTTGGTCTGCATGCGATTGATGGCGGCAGTATTGCAATTGATGGGCAGGAAATATCCGGACTGGACAATGGCGCGCGGGAAAAAATTCTCGACCGGTTCGGTGTCGTGTTTCAACGATCCGCTTTGTTCGATAGTCTGCCGGTATGGCAAAATATTGCGTTCAAGCGGATCACCACAGGCGGCGCCAAACGCAAGGAGGCACGCGAGGCCGCGATCCTCAAACTGCAACAGGTCGGCATGAAACCGGAAACCGCTGATTTGTTTCCCGCCAGCCTTTCAGGCGGCATGCAAAAGCGCGTGGCGCTGGCGCGCGCCATCATGGAACAGCCGGACATTTTGCTGCTGGACGATCCAACTGCGGGCCTTGATCCAATCCTGACCCGGGTTATCAATGAATTGATCGCAAGACTGGCGGATGAGACCGGCGCGACAGTGCTTTCCGTCACCAGCGATATGGAGGCTATGCGCCGCGATTACACCCGCGCTGCCATGCTGCATGACGGGCGCATCATCTGGCAGGGTGCGACCGATGGTATTGATGATGCAGGCAATCCTTATCTTGATCAGCTTGTGAACGGCCGCCCGGAAGGGCCGATTAAAATGCGTCAGCGCAAACGCGCCGCCTGAGGATATGGGAAAAAGTCATATGGAAAAAATGTATTACGAAGAGCATGACGGCAACGGGCCCCATCTGCTGCTGGTGCACGGCATGCTGTCCGGGCGCGCGCAATGGGCGCGCAATCTGGCTGCGCTTTCCAAAAAAACCCGTCCCGTAGTGCTTGAATTATGGGGACACGGGCGCTCTCCCAGCCCCGGCGACCCAGCCCTTTATGAACCCGAAGCCATGGCTGCCCAATTGGAAGAGGTGCGCCGTAAACTTGGCGCGGAACAATGGTTCGTATGCGGACAATCTTTCGGCGCCACCGTCACCTTGCGTTATTCATTACTATACCCGGAGCGGGTGTATGGGCAGATTTTCACAAATTCCAGCTCCGCCCTCGCCACGCGCGAGAAAGCAAAGGAACTGTATGCCGACGTGCATAAACTTGCGGAAAACCTTTCCAAATATGGCCAGGAAGGTTTGAAGCGTATGCGCATTCACCCTATTCACGCCAAAAACCTTCCGCCCGGCGCGCAACAGGAATTGCTGGCCGATGCGGAACTGCTTAACCCCGCCGGCATTGCCAAATTGTTTCAGATCACCTCTCCCGCCGCATCGGTGGCGGAAATAGTGCATGATACGAAAGTGCCGACGCTGCTCGTGGCCGGCGAACAGGAAGAACGTTTCATCCCGCACCGGCGTTATGGCGAGGCAAATATTCCTGGCCTTGAGACGGTCGGGGTCGATGCCGGCCATGCCTGCAATATTGGCGCTTCCGATGCCTTCAATGCCGCCGTACTCGATTTCATACGGCGGCATAGCTAGGCATGGTGCCGGGACCGGTCAGCTGATGCTGTCGATCTGCATCCGCTGCACTGAGGCCTTGACCAGCGGCACCTCATTATCGGCCAGCGGTTTCATCCATTTCTTGCGTTTCAGCGCCGCCTCCAGATAGGGGGCGAGCGCCTCCTGTTTCTTCTTTTCACGTTCCGCGGCCTCAGCCTTGAATTCCGGCATGACCTCGGAGGCGAACAGTTCCAGAGATTCGCAAATATGTTCGTGTTTGTTGCGGCCCGCCTGTTGCATGAAAATCACCTGGTCAATCCCGGTATCCTGAAAAGCCCGAAGATGCACCTTCATATCGTCCGGCGTCCCGATGCCGGATTTGCGGTAACCCTGCTGTTTCGACTCTCTGATGATCTGTTCCGTGCGGTCGCCGCGTTGTTTCAGATATTCACCCCACAGATTAGTGCGGCCGGGCACGGTGTCATGCGCGACAAGCGCGTTCATCGCATAGGAAAAAAATTCAAATCCCTCATGCCCGCGCCGGATCGCTTCGGCACGGTCCTGGTGCAGCGAGAAATTCGAGACGATGGCGATATTAGGGTTCACAAAATGGCCGATCGGAACGCACTCCTCGGACTTGATGATGCCATAATAGATTTCCGACCAGGTCCGCGCTTCCTCCGGATTTATGAATGAGAAGGACAGCGCGCCAAGCCCATTGCGCGCCGCGACTTTGATCGTGTCACGGTTGGTGCAGGCCATCCACATCGGCGGGTGGGGTTTCTGAAAGGGTTTCGGCACCACATTGCGGCAGGGCATGGAGAAATATTTGCCCTCAAAGCCGGGATAGGGTTCCAGCACCAGCATATTGGCGACCTGTTCTGCCGCTTCCAGCGCCATGGCGCGCTTTTCCTTGGCCGGAATGTTGAAACCGCCCAGTTCCAGCCTTGTCGCCCCCTCGCCAATGCCAAAATCGAGACGTCCATTGGAAAGCAGATCAAGGCTGGCAATCCCTTCCGCCGTGCGCGCAGGATGGTTGTAATTCGGGATCACCTGACGGATGCCATGGCCAACGCGGATATTTTTTGTCCGCGCCGCAGCAAAGGATAGAAAGACTTCGGGGGACGAGGCGTGGGAATATTCATCAAGAAAATGATGTTCCACTTCCCAGGCATAGTCAAAACCCAGCCTGTCAGCCAGAACCACCTGATCCAGTGCTTCGTGGAACAATCTGTGCTCATCCCCCTCGTTCCAGGGTCTGGGCAATTGCAACTCGTAAAACACACCGAACTTCATGGCTTATCCTCCCTATTGGTATAATTTCTTGCGGGTAAGATTGAACCCGGCGCCACGGCCATGTCAAACAGGTAAATGCAGCGTCACTTTACAATGCCTTGCGGAATGTCAGGTTATGGCGCGACGCGCCCTGCTTCAACTTTACCACACCATGAAAAAACAGGCGGGAGGGGCCGCCCCATACCGCCACATCCCCATGATGGAGAAGTATCCGGCGCGGCCTGTCTTTTCGTGACATGCCGCCGAACAGAAAAGTCGCAGTGCTTCCCAGCGAGACGGAGACGATGGGGGCGCCGAAATCGCGTTCGTTCCTGTCCTGATGCAAAGAGACGCCCGTTCCTGCTGTGTAATGGTTTATCAGGCACGCATCGGGAAAAAAACTGGCATATCCGGCTGCGGCTGCCGCACTTTGCGCAAGGCTTACAAAACATTGCGGCAGCTGCGGCCAGGGAAGGCCGGATTCCGGGTCAATGGGGGCGTAGCGATAGCCCTTGCGGTCACTGACCCAGCCCACATCACCGCAATTTGTGATGGCGACCGACATGCGGCGGCCGCCCGGCACGATCATGTGGCGGAACGGCGCCTGAACGGCAACTTTCTGCGCCGCCGCGAGCAACGCGACACTGTCTTCAAGCGCAAACCCGCGTAGTATGAACGCCCCTTCGGCGAGTAATTCCCGCGCCCCCATCTGGTCAGCGCCGTCATCAAACAGATCACGCATCTGCTTCGCGTTGCAGCAATTTGCGTTTGCGCGCGATGCCCCAGTAATAGCCGGACAGATCGCCGTTTTTACGCACCACGCGGTGACAGGGAATGGCGACGCCGATATTGTTGGCCGCGCAGGCGCCGGCCACCGCCCGAACCGCATTGGGCGCGCCCAGACGTTCGGCAATGTCGCTGTAACTGACGGTTTTACCGGCAGGAATTTCGCGTAACGCCTGCCATACCCGTTGCTGAAACGCGGTGCCGCGAATATCCAGCGGCAGGTCGAGCCCGCTAGCGGGTTGCTCGATAAAGCCGAGCACAAGCGCCACCAGATTTTCAAAACCGCTGTCGCCGCCGGCCAGTTCCGCCTTTGGAAAACGGTCCTGTAATTCGCGCAACAGGGCATCCGGATCATCGCCGAGCAGAATGGCGCACACACCCTTGTCCGTGCTGGCGACCAGAAACGATCCGAGGAAACATTCCCCCAGCGCAAAACGGATAAGGTTGTTTTTGCCGCCATCGCGGTAATCGGTAGGGGTCATGCCCAGAATCCCGTTGGAATTTGCGTAAAACCGGCCGCTGGAATTATAGCCAGCGTCATAGATCGCCCCGGTCACGGAATCGCTTTGTTTAAGTTGCGTCTGCACTTTGTTAATACGGCGGGTATCCATATAGGCTTTTGGGGTAACTCCGGTCACCGATTTGAAGATACGGTGGAAGTGATAACGGCTGAGCCCCACCCCTGCCGCCAGTTCGCCCAGATGCGGCGACACATCCGCCGATTCGATCAACCGGCAGGCGGCGATCACCTTGACGCGATGCTCTTCGGCCAGCGAAGGCTGATCGGGCTTGCAGCGTTTACAGGGGCGGAAGCCGGCGCGTTCGGCGTCTTCGCATGTGGCGTGGAATCTGACATTTTCGCGCCGCGCCAGCCGCGCCGCACAGGACGGGCGGCAATAGACGCCGGTGGTTTTCACTGAATAAAAAAACCGGCCATCGGCGGCATGATCGCGCGCCATCACAGTGCGCCAAAGCGTGTCGTCATCCTGGGTTGAGAGTTGCATGGCTGTGATCCCTGTCTGATACATTACAGATCACTTTGTAACTCTTGCGGTTTGGACCGGCACTCCGTCTGTTGCTGTTGAATTGGGCGCGCCCCTCCCCCAACCCTCTCCCGCACCAGGCTACGCCAAGGCTGCGCCTGGCAAGGAGGGAGAGGGAGAGGAATGGGGATTGCCTAGGCCGCTGTAAACATCGGCATCGCACTGCCTTCGCCGGTGTCATAGAATTTGAGTTTAACCTTCTGGCCGATGGCCAGCTTGTCAAAATCGCATTCAACGATATTGGTCAGGATGGTCGGACCTTCTTCCAGGGTCACATAGGCGATGACATAGGGTTCTTTGCCCATGGTGACACTGTAGGTATAAATCACGCCATTGCCGGAACATTCCGAAAGCCCCGTCTTGTCGCTGAAACAGAACGGGCACAATGGACGCGGATAATAATATTTCTCGCCGCAATCATTGCATTTGCCGACATTCAGTTTGCCTTGCGCCGTTGCATCCCAGAACGCTTTGGTTTCAAAATTGACCTTGGGCGCGCGGATTTTTGATTTTGCTTTTGTTTCACTCATGAGTCTTGATTCCCTAGAATAAGTGTTGCACTTCCCATGCGCGCGCCCAGCAGGCCGCCGGTGCCATGCGCCAATGCAATATCGCAATTGGGGACCTGAACCTTTGGATGCGCTTCGCCACGGACTTGCCGGACCGCTTCCAGAACCTTGGTCATACCGCCGCGATTGCCCGGATGATTGCTGCACAATCCGCCGCCATCGGTGTTGAAGGGCAGCTTGCCAACGCCCGAAATCAGATTGCCGTCGGACACGAACTTACCGCCCTTGCCCTTTTCGCAAAAGCCCAGATCTTCCAGGGTTTCCAGCACGGTGATGGTGAAGCTGTCATAGATCGAGGCGTATTTGATGTCTTTTTGCGTGACGCCGGCTTCTTCAAACGCCTTGGGTCCGGACCAGCGCGCGCCGGAATAGGTCAGATCGACTTTGCCGCCCATCAGATGCTTGGGCGCTTCGCCCGCGCCCAGAATTTTCACGGCGGGACGTTTCAGCTTTTTCATGATCTCGGGCGCCACAACAATAACGGCGCCGCCGCCATCGGTGATAACGCAGCAATCATAACGATGCAGCGGAGACGCCACCATCGGCGAATTGACCACATCCTCAACCGTCACCACTTCGCGGCGCAAGGCATGTTCATTATATTGGGCATGGTGCGAGGCCGCGACCTTGATCCAGGCCAGCTGTTCGCTGGTCGTGCCATATTCATACATATGCCGCTGGGCGCACATGGCATACATATTGACGATTGTCGGACGAAAAGGCTGCTCAAATCCCGATGCGGACGGGGTTTCGCCCCCCATGCGGAACATCATGCCTTCCTTGGCGTCTGCTGCCGGGCGGCCCGCCAGGGTGATCAGCGCCACCTTGCAATGGCCCGTGGCTATTGCCTGCGCCGCATGATTGACATGCAGTACATAGGATGAGCCGCCGGTTTCCGTGCTGTCGATCTGGCGCACATTGTTAAGGCCCATATATTCGACCATATCAATGCCGCCCATGCCTGGGGCGTCGCCGGCGCAATAATAGGCGTCGATATCATCTTTGCTCAGTCCGGCATCCGCCAGCGCGCCCTTTGCCAGTTCCGCATGCAGTTGCGGCAGTGTTTTACCCAGCGCCAACCGCGTTGGGTGTTCATATATCCCCGCGATATAGGCTTTTCCCTTGATTGTCATCCAAGGCTCCCTTTTTGATGTTGTGAATGCAGATATCTGTCAGCACTTTATGGCGCATATCGCCGCCAAGAGTCCATGCTGCTTTAGCAATATTCAAATCATGTCAGATATCAGGAAGGGCTGACATTCAGGGTAAAACCAGCAATTTAACTCAATTTTTTAGTTAAAACCTGCTGGCCGCCATAATATTAGAACCATTCAAAACTCATGCCGCCCGCAAAATACGCAGTTGAATCTAATATGGGTGAACAAGTCCAGGTTTTACCAATTAGTAATATTACGGAATTATGGTGGCATCACTCAACCAAGGGTCCAGAAGATCAAGTAACAGGATCCATATTGGCTGAGGGGGGGGGACAATCGTTAATTCGCTAGACAAATCCCTTTAGTGGAAGCAACCAGAAGCCGGGGCCAAAAAACATGGTGAATCAGGATACAACCAGGAAAATTCAGGAAGTTTCTGGCAAAATCATCGAAAGGTCGAAATTGCTGAAGGATAAAATTCCGGCCAGGGAAATAATCCAGGGCATTCGCGCGACCAGCCATGTTTTGCTGACCAAATTTGCAGAGCTGCTTTCCAACAGTTCGGCGCTTTCCAGGCTCAGCATTCAGTCAAAACTGCTGGCGACTTATGTGATTGTCGGCGTTCTGACCCTCATCGCCTGCCTGATTTCGTTCAGCTCCTTCCGCCTGATTGACCAGACCTTCAAAAATGTAGCAGAGCGTGACATTGGCGGCATGACGGGCGCCTTTGATCTGACAGTCGCCACCAACCAGATTTCAGGCAATCTGCGCGCCCTGGCGGCTGCCAAGGATGATGCAACCCGCGTCAAGCTTCGCGACGAACTGACCGGCGAAATTGGAAGCCTTACGAAACTGATTGAAGCTTCTTCCAAACAAATGAAACAGCAAGATTTGGATAAATCCAAAGCCCTGGCCGGCGAACTGTCTAATCAGATCAAGACACTGGACATGCTGGTATCCGAAAATTTCAGCACCCGGCAGGAACTCGAAAAATCCGTAGAGCAGTCCCGTATTGTGCATGCGGCACTTCTTGAAAAAAGCCAGTATTTTGCCGACGCGGCTAATGACGCTGTTTTTGCTGTCATGGAGGAAATTTTTGCCGCCAACGCTGATAGCGGAGGAAATGCGGGCATTGCAGGGAATGACGCTGACGCAACCGGCGAAGCGGAAGAGTCGCTGGCTGCAAAAGGTGAGAATGACAAGGGAATAATTTTGCAGGACCAGATCAGCACCTTGCAGGGAATCTCTGATCTTGTCTCCAACGCCAATTTGGCTGTGGGTATTCTAGCCGAAAGCGCTGCACAAAGCGACGAAGCTGGCATTAAAAAGGTCAGTGAACGTTTCATTACCGCCATTGCAACCACCTCAAGCGGCCTGACGGCACTTTCCGAGGGCGCAACAAAGCAATCGAAGGAATGGAATGAGAAGCTGGTGGCTCTCAGATCAGATGTAACCAAACTGGCTGAATTGGGAGATTCCAAAAATGACATATTCGAGCAGGCCCTGCGGGCACTGAATGTTTCCACGAAAACCCGCGCCGCCCTGAATCAGGTTCAATCAGAGGCGCTGCAGCTGACCAACATCGCCAATGATCAGGTCGTCGCACGCCGCAAGGATGTGGATGCCGGTGTCGCCGGAGTGGAAAGTGATATTGCAAGCAGTGAAAACACGCTTATCATACTGGCTATTGCCACCATCGCCGCCGTTGCCTTTATCGCTTTCTATTATGTCGGACACAGTGTCACCCGGCCTTTGCGCGCCATGAACGGCGCCATGCGCACCCTGGCTGCCGGGGACTTGACGATTGAAATTCCGTTTCAGGATCGCCACGATGAAATTGGCGAAATGTCCGCTGCGGTACAGGTTTTCAAGGAAAATGCGCTTCAGATCGAGCGCGCAAAATTAGAACGCGATGAGGCGCGGACCCGCGCTGCCGAAGAAAAACGTCAGGCTATGGAAGCGCTTGCCGCGAGCTTCGAAGACTCCGTCGGACATATTGTCGAGGCAGTTTCGACCAGCGCGCTTGGCATGAAGCAAACTGCGGAACAAATGTCCAGCATTGCCGCCAATGCGCGTGACCGTAGCGATGCCGTCAGCCAGGCAGCATCAAGCGCCAGCGGCAATGTGGGAACCGTTGCCGCCGCTTCAGAGGAACTTACCTACTCCATCAGTGAAATCGAAAAGCAGATGTCAGCTTCCAACCTCGTCGCTCTCACAGCCGTCGAGCGCGCTGAGGCGACCAATGAAACCATGAAAGTGCTTTCTGAAACCGCCGGTAAAATTGGCCAGGTAGTCGAACTGATCAATCATATCGCCAAACAGACAAACCTGCTGGCGCTGAACGCAACGATCGAGGCGGCACGCGCAGGTGAAGCGGGCAAGGGCTTTGCTGTCGTAGCAAGCGAAGTGAAAAACCTGGCCAACCAAACCGCCCATGCCACCGAAGAAATTTCCAATCAGATCAACGCCATGCAGAATGTGTCGTCCGAAGCATTGGAAGCGATTGCGGTCATTCGTCAAACCATTGGGGAAATCAGCGAATCTGTCTCTTCCGTTGCCTCGGCCGTGCAACAGCAAAGCAGCGCCACGCAGAACATTTCCCAGAACACACAGGAAGCGTCCGCATCAACCCGCGAAGTTTCAACCAATATCGCTGCGGTACAGGCCGCCAATGACGAAACCAGCGAAGCAGCAAACGCCGTTGTCAGCGCCGCCGGCGATCTAAGCGCCGAGGCCGATAAGCTGCGCAATGAAGTAAACCGCTTCCTGGTCCAGGTTCGCGCAGCGTAAGTTAGAAGTCCTAACCCAAAGCCCGGACGGCGTGGATAAACATATCCACCTCGTCCGGTTTTGTATCGAAGGCCGTTACCAGACGAATGACGCCTTCATCGTCGCGCCCCCACACATGAAATCCAAATCCCTGTTCGCGTAATGCCCTGATCATCGCGGCCGGGATGCGCGCAAAAATTTCATTGGCTTGCACCATATGTAAAATTTCCACTGAAGATATCGCGTGCAAGCCCTCAGCAAGACGCTTTGCCTGGGCGTTGGCGTTGGCCGCTAGCTGAAGCCACAGGCCATTTTCCAGATAGGCTTCCAGTTGCACCGAAAGAAATCGCATCTTGGAAACCAGATGCCCTGCCCGTTTGCGCCGGAACACAAAATTTTCCGATAATGCCGGATTAAAAAACAGAACCGCTTCTGCGGCCAAGGCGCCATTTTTGGTCGCGCCGAATGAAAGCACGTCGATGCCCGCCCGCCAGGTTATGTCTGCGGGTGAACATTTCAGCGACGTAATTGCGTTGGCTATCCGCGCCCCATCCATATGCACATATAATTTATGCTGTCTGGCAATCGCTGCCAGCGCTGCAATTTCGTCGGGGCGATACACCGTGCCAGCTTCTGTAACCTGGGACAGGCTTAGCACCGCAGGCTGAGTCTGATGCTGATCGCCGGGGCTGGTGTCCCTGAGGCAGCGCGACAATATTTCCGGCGTCAGCTTCCCATGATCACCCGGCAGCAATTGCAGTTTGGCGCCAGAGGTGTGAAATTCCGGCGCGCCGCATTCATCCGTCGCGATATGCGACTCCTGATGACAGAAAATCGTGCCCCATGGCGGGGTCAACATGGCCAATGCCAACGCATTGGCGGCGGTCCCCGTCGTCACTGGGAAAACCCGCAAATCAGTTTCAAAACATTTCGCGAATAGGGGTTGCAGGCGTGCGGTAATCGCATCCGCCCCATAAGATGGCGCCCTGCCCTCATTCGCCTTTAACAGCGCCGCCATTATCTGGGGCGCGACCGGGGCCTGATTATCGCTGGTAAAGTTTGCGCTCATTACTCAGTTTCCATTACTTGCAGCGGCACTGGAACAAAGCCCGCTTCTTCACGCAGATATGCGCGTGTTTCTATTCGTTCAATATCAACCGCGCTGATCACCCAGATCATTCCTGTCTGCCAGGCTGCTTCCAAATCTATCTGCGACGGTTCGGCCTTGCCAGTGGGATGCGAATGATACACGCCTATCATGCGCGGGCCGCCTGCCCTGGCCGCCTTCTGTGTGCTTAGCAAAAGCGCCGGATCGATCTCAAACCTGTCACACAGGCCGGGGGGCGCGACATTATTGCTTTGCTTAATCCCTGACACCTGCCAGCCATCATCCGTCCGGACGCCCAGCATTATTCCGCAGCTTTCGCGCGATAAGCCGGACCTTGCATGCGCCTCGATGCGGCTTACATCCGTCCGGTTAATCCGAAGGCTGCGCCCGGTCATTGCGGCGCCTGCGCCGGATCAATAGTCGCAATCACTTTGCCGCTTGCCATATCCAGAATGATGATTTTCTGGCTTTCGCCGCGCTCCACCAGCAAGACCAGCCGCCCGCCATCCACCTGCATGTGCATCACTTTGCCTGCCATTTCCGGCGGGAGGGCAATGTGTTGCGCGGCCTTTGCGTCATAATGATCGGCGATACGGCCCGCCTGACGCACCATTCCTATCACCAGCGCGATCGTGCCAATGACAAGCAGAACGCCCATAATGATTACAGCAGACTTGAGCCCGCGATAATTTTGCGTCACAGCTTGGTTCATGAACACTCCTATCAATGAAGCCGCCATCACGCTTACCGTCAGCGGGACAGAGGGTGGTACGCGGCTGGACAAATGGCTTAGCACCCATATCTCCGAATTCAGCCGGTCCCGCTTGCAGGCGCTATTGGCGGCCGGCCGGGTTCAACGGCTTGGGCGGACGATAGACGACGCCTCCTACCGGGTCAAACCCGGCGATATATTTTATATCAGTATCCCCCCCGTGGCCGATGCCATACCGGAAGCTGAGGACATCCCGCTAAGCGTCGTTTACGAAGATCGCGAACTTATTGTCATTGACAAGCCTGCCGGGCTGGTGGTGCATCCGGCCGCCGGCAATTGGCGGGGCACCCTGGTGCACGCCCTGCTGGCGCATTGCGGCGACAGTCTTTCCGGCATTGGCGGGGTGCGCCGCCCCGGCATTGTGCACCGGCTGGACAAGCAGACCAGCGGCCTGCTGGTCGCCGCCAAAACTGACCGGGCGCATGCCAGTCTGGCCGCGCAATTCGCCGCCCATACGGTAATGCGCAGCTATCTGGCCTTTGTCTGGGGCGCCCCACACCCGGCCCGGGGCCGTATTGTCACCCAGATCGGACGCAGCCCCGCCAACCGGCAAAAAATGGCGGTGCGGCCGCATGGCGGACGCGAGGCGATTACCAATTACGAGATTTTGCAGCATTTTGGTGATGCGCAACACCCCATTATCAGCCTGCTGCGCTGCCGTCTGGAGACCGGGCGCACCCACCAGATTCGGGTGCATATGGCGCATATTGGCCATCCTATCGTCGGCGATCCGGTTTATGGCGGCGGACGCCGCATGGCAAAGGGGTTGCCGGAAGAGGTTTTGCAGGCCATCGCAGCGCTGGGACGGCAGGCCCTGCACGCCACAAGTCTGGGTTTCATTCACCCCGTCACAGACGAATTAATTAGTCACGACAGCCCCTTACCGGCGGATATGGCGGCACTGGCGAATAGTTTGGAACGGATGTAAAGTTAACGCCAGCCCTTATAAATGGATGGTAAACTCCTTATATTGAGGTGGCTTCAATGTGTAGCCAGGACGCGGGATATAGGCCTGGAAGTTTTTTTGTGTCTAGAGAGTGGGAATGTCCGAAATAACTGAAAAAAAGACTCTGCCAGTACTGACCCCGGATGGCGGGCTTTCACGCTATTTGCAGGAGATCCGGCAATTCCCGGTACTGGACCCGGAAGAGGAATATATGCTGGCCAAGCGCTGGCGCGAGCATGAAGATAGCGAAGCCGCGCATAAAATGGTGACCAGCCATTTGCGCTTGGTCGCCAAAATGGCCATGGGCTATCGCGGCTATGGCCTGCCGATCGGCGAGGTGATTTCCGAGGGCAATGTCGGCCTGATGCAGGCGGTTAAGCGCTTTGAACCGGAAAAAGGTTTCCGTCTTTCCACCTATGCCATGTGGTGGATACGCGCTGCCATTCAGGAATATATTTTGCGCTCCTGGAGCCTGGTGAAAATCGGCACCACGGCAGCGCAGAAAAAGCTGTTCTTCAATTTGCGCCGGGTGAAAACCCAGATTCAGGCGCTTGATGAAGGTGACATGACCTCCGAACAGGTTGCGCTGATCGCGAAGAAACTGAGCGTGCCGGAACAGGAAGTCACCAATATGAACCAGCGCCTGTCCGGACAGAGCATTTCGCTGAATGCGCCGCTTAGCCTGGATGCGGATGGCGAATGGCAGGATTGGCTGGTGGATGACAAGCCAAATCAGGAAACAGAGCTGGGCGAGAGCGAAGAGTTCAAAATCCGCCATGCACTGCTGCTGGAAGGGCTGAAACATCTGACCGACCGGGAAAAGGAAATTCTGACCGCCCGCAGACTGCGTGACGAGCCGGCGACACTTGAGGATTTAAGCCAGGAATATAATATCAGCCGCGAAAGGGTGCGCCAGATTGAGGTGCGCGCATTCGAAAAACTGCAACGCGCCATGCGCCGCGCGGCCAGGGAGACGGTCCGGAAATAATACCGGCAGGCGCAGCCCCGCCTGACCCTGTTGGCATCTCCCCGGTGGCGTCAAATTTTAATACCGTGTCCGGAAAATGCCTCGGTTACTTGACCCCGCATGCAGCCTTCCTTAAAAGAAAGCCTCAATATGTTGCGCTTCAGACATAGACCCGAACCCCAATCATGGCGGGGGTGACAGAGCTTGTCCTCAGGCCGGCAGGAGACCGGTCCCTGGGGGAGCCGGGTGATTTTCTCAGATCAGGATTTCTTCGTCAAACCAACCATTACGGGTTTAAAACATGTCCTACCGCACACTTGATGATCTGAATGTTACCGGCAAACGTGTCATCGTTCGTGTCGATATCAATGTGCCGATCAAGGACGGCAAGGTTACGGACGCCACGCGCATTGACCGGGTTGTGCCCACCATTCAGGAACTGGCCGGTAAAGGTGCGCGGGTTATTCTGCTGGCGCATTTTGGGCGGCCCAAGGGGAAGATCGTCAGCGATATGTCGCTGGCGCCGGTGGCGGAGCCATTATCAAAAGCACTGGGGCGGCAGGTACTGTTTGCGGCTGACTGTATCGGTCAGGTCGCGCAGGCCGCCATTCAATCGCTGCATGATGGCGAGATCGTGCTGCTGGAAAATACGCGCTTTCACGCGGGCGAAGAAAGCAATGACAAGGATTTCGCCAACAATCTGGCGGAGCTTGGCGAGATCTATGTCAATGACGCCTTTTCGGCGGCGCACCGGGCACATGCCTCGACGGAGGGCATCGCGCATCTGCTGCCCTCGGTTGCAGGGCGGGGAATGCAGGCAGAGCTTGATGCATTAGGCAAGGCGCTGGGCAAACCCGCACGCCCGCTGGTCGCGGTTGTAGGCGGCGCGAAGATTTCTTCCAAGCTCGACCTGCTGGGTAATCTTGTTCAGAACGCCGACTGCCTGATCATTGGCGGCGGCATGGCCAACACTTTTCTGGCCGCGCAGGGCAAGCCCGTCGGCGCATCGCTATGTGAACATGATCTGGGCGAAACCGCGCGCGCTATTCTGACGAAGGCCAAAGCCGCCAACTGCGAGGTGGTGCTGCCGCATCATGTCGTTGTGGCGAAAGAATTCAAGGCGAACACACAGTCGAAAACCGTTTCCATCGACGCCGTCGCTGCTGATGATATGATTCTGGATGTGGGGCCGGAATCGGTCAAAGAAATTATCGCCCGCTTTGAGAAAGCCAGAACCCTTGTCTGGAACGGCCCATTGGGCGCGTTTGAAATTTCCCCCTTTGATGCAGGCACCAAAGCCGCCGCGCTGGCCGCCGCAAAACTGACAAAATCGGGGCATCTATTGTCTGTTGCAGGCGGGGGCGATACAGTTGCAGCACTTAATCAGGCCGGGGCCGCAGATGATTTCAGTTATGTTTCAACAGCTGGCGGCGCGTTCCTGGAATGGCTTGAGGGCAAGCAATTGCCGGGCGTCAAGGCGCTGGAGACCGCATAATTCAACTTAACGACAGGAGGATATACAATGGATTTGATCGCATTAAATAAAGTGGCCAACAAAATGGTCGAAACCGGCAAGGGCATTCTGGCCGCCGATGAAAGCAGCGGCACCATTAAAAAGCGCTTTGATCAGATCAAACTGGAATCGACCGAAACCGCGCGCCGCGATTACCGCGAAATGTTGTTCCGTTCCGAAGGCATGAAACATATTAGCGGCGTCATTCTGTATGATGAAACCATCTGGCAAAAAGCCGCCGACGGCACGCCGCTGGTCAAGCTGATTGAGAATTCAGGCGCGGTTCCCGGCATCAAAGTGGATGAAGGCACGGAAATAATCGCAGGAACCGCAGGCGAGCTGATCACCAAGGGGCTGGATAATCTTTCAAACCGCCTGCCAAAATATTATGAGGCCGGTGCACGCTTCGCAAAATGGCGCGCAGTGATCGATCCGGTTGCCGGACGCTTTTCCCATACCGGCATTATGGCCAATGCGCATGCCCTGGCCCGTTATGCCAATCTTTGTCAGGCAAACAATATTGTCCCTATCGTGGAACCAGAAGTTCTGATGGATGGCGATAATGACATTGACGCCTGTTACACCGTCACCCAGTGGGTGCTGAAGGAAACCTTCCAGCAACTATATTTCATGAATGTGGCGCTGGAGGGCATTGTGCTGAAACCAAACATGATTGTGCCCGGCAAGAAAAGTGCAAAAAAAGCCGGTATTGCGGAAATCGCCGAAAAAACCGTCAAATGCCTGAAAGATTGCGTGCCGTCTGCTGTGCCCGGCATCGCATTCCTGTCGGGCGGGCAGTCGGACGAGGAAGCCACCGCCAATCTCAGCGCCATGAATGCGCTGGGCGGATTGCCGTGGAATCTGACCTTCTCCTATGGCCGCGCCTTGCAGCATCCAGCGATCATGGCCTGGGCCGGTAAACCGGAAAATGTGAAACGGGCGCAAACCGTATTCACCCACCGCGCCAAAATGAACGGCCTTGCCACCAAGGGCACCTACAAGGCGGCGATGGAAAGCGAACTGGCGGCGTGATTTCCACTTTCTGTTTCGCACTTCGTGTCACCCCGATTCATTCCGGGGTGGCAGATTGAGCTCCAGGTTCACCCTCTGATGTCAACAACTGCCGATCCCGTCATCTGCCGCCTGTATCTGATCACACCGCCGCAAATTGTACTGGCGCAGTTTGCCGATGATCTGGCGCGCGCACTTGATGGCGGAGATGTGGCCTGTGTGCAATTGCGGCTTAAACATTGCCCGGATGATGAGATCAAACGCGCAACAGAAAGGCTGATGCCGATCGTGCACCGGCATAATGCGGCATTCATCCTCAATGACCGGCCTGATCTTGCCAAATCCGCGGGCGCGGACGGCGTGCATATCGGCCAGCAGGATATGCGCCTTGCCGAGGCGCGCCAATTGCTCGGTCCCGATAAAACCATCGGCGTCACCTGTCATGATTCCCGCCACCTGGCGATGGAGGCGGCGGAGGCGGGCGCAGACTATGTGGCCTTCGGCGCATTCTTTCCCACCATCACCAAGGATGTGGAAACCCACGCCGCGCCCGAACTATTAACCTGGTGGCAGGAAACATTCCTGATCCCCTGTGTCGCCATTGGCGGCATTCAGATTGAAAATTGCGGTCTGCTGGCGCAGGCCGGCGCGGATTTTGTTGCCGTCGCCAATGGTGTGTGGGGACATCCGGACGGCCCCAAGGCAGCCGTGGCCGCCATTAACCGCAGGATTGCCAGCAACCGCATGGCCTGACATCCGGCGACATGCCCGCTTCCCGCCCGCAGCCGCGCAACAACCAGCCCGGTATTATTGCGGCGGCATGCCCAGGATTTTTCGCGCCTCTGCCGGCGTGGCCAC
>JBMOMX010000011.1:0-23492 GCA_049323435.1 Pseudomonadota bacterium | reverse complement strand
TCCCGGCAGAGTGAAGTCATCTGCTCTCCTTCCAGCAAACGGGCAACAAAACGAAGGCGTTCATCCATAACCGAACTCTTACTCCACGGCATCTCAACCTCCCGCTTGTCAAATCAAGCAAAAAGTGTAACCCATGTGTCCGGTACGAAATGTCACCTATGTGTCGGGCTACTCACAGCCTTCGTCTTCGGGTGGCAGGCTACCTGGAGTGAAACGTAAGGTGGTTTTTGCCGCATGAAGCCGATCTGGCGCAGAACAGCGTCTCGATGCAGCGCGTATTCGCAGCTCACGGCGCAAAAGATCCTGTAAGAAGCTTCAGTGCCTGACGGCTTCCTCTCCGTCCATTGCGGCGGTTAGATAGCTGCGCGTGCGCGGCGCCGCGTTCCTGTCGCGGGCAAACTGAATCTGGAACACCATCATCCGCCCGGTCCGGAACGCCATTTCACAGCTGGCCAGGTAAAACTCCCACATGCGGCAGAAACGCTCATCATACATCGCGCGGATGGCGTCCCGGCTGGCCTGAAAACGGTCCCACCAATGGCCCAGCGTGTTGGCGTAATGCGGGCGCAAAATTTCAATATCCGTCACCCACAGGCCGCTTTGTTCGATTGCGCCCAGCACCTCAGATAGCGCCGGGCAATAACCGCCGGGGAAAATATATTTGCGGATCCAGGGGTTGGCGCCGCCGGGCGGCTCCATGCGGCCAATGGCGTGCAGCAGGCCAATGCCGCCGGGTTTGAGAAGATCGCGGCATTTATCAAAAAACGCGCGATAGTAGCCGACGCCCACATGCTCAAACATGCCAACCGAAACCAGCCGGTCATAGGCGCCGTCCTCATCGCGGTAATCGCGCAGATGGAAATGCGCCTGGCCGGATAATTGCGCCTCCTCCGCCCGCCGGGATGCGGCACGCAACTGTTCCTGCGACAGGGTGATGCCGGTCACGCTGGCGCCTGCCGTCCGGGCAAGGTGCAGCGCCAGCCCGCCCCAGCCGCAGCCAATATCCAGCACGCGCTGACCGGGCTGCAATAGCAGCTTGGCGGCAATCAGATTTTTTTTCATCCGCTGCGCTTCCTCCAGGCTTTCCTGCCCGGTTGGAAAATATGCGCAGGAATATTGCCGGTCGGCATCCAGGAACAGGTCATACAACGCGCCCGATAAATCATAGTGATGCGCCACATTGGCCCGCGCGCGCCCCCTGAGATTAAGCTGTTGCAGCCTGCGCAAAACCTTGCCGGTTCCGGCCAGCATGCTGGAGGGCCAATGACTGTATAGCGCCGCCTGGTTTGACGTGCAGAGATATAAAAGCTCGCGCAGCCCGCCCTCTTCAATTGCAAGCGTGCCGTCCATATAGGCCTCGCCGGTATAATAATCCGGCCAGATCAGGATCCTTCGCAACGCGGCGGCGGTGGTAATCCGTATAGTGACCGAAGGCGTGGGGCCGGGGCCAAAATGATGCACGCCTCCCCAGGGATCACGGATGATCAGCCGCCCCTCGGTGATCAGTTTGCTGAAGAATCCCGCTAATATTTTTTGCAACGCCGCCTGCATCAGGGACGCCGGCCGGCCGGGCTTGGCAGCAGCGGCGGCCCCAGGGGCCGGCTGCATCCCGCCGCGATCCCCGCTATGCTTTATTTCACCGTCAAATGTTGCATCCGATGTCATCGTGATCTGCCCCTATTGCCAGCTCCGCCGAAACGCAGCATAGCAATTTTATGCGCGGAACCGGCTTGATGCAGATCAATAACACCATGATATGAGTTCAGACTTTTCTTGCCTGCCAGCGGGCTTGATACTGGTCATTCTCCGGGGCCGTTGATATGATTCAGGCTTGTCACATTTCGGGATATCACGATGGATGAAAAACTGCGGGACGAGGTGCTGGCCACCTATGCCGCCTATCTGAAGGCGTTTCTGTCAAAGGACATGGCGGCGCTGAACAGCCTTATGCAATTTCCGCTGGCGCATATCGGCAATGGCAAGGTGCGCATGTTTGACAGCTTTCCGTTCGATCCGGCCGAGTTAATGGCCGCCAAACAGATGGTGGATACGATCGACACGGAATATGAGGTGGTGTCGCTCACGGATAAAAAGGCGCATCTGATTCTGCGCACGGGCACGCGGGTGCGCCAGGACGGCACGCCGATTGAAACGGTGGCGGCCTTTTATGCGCTGACGCGCACCGATGCAGGGTGGAAATTTTTCGCCCTGTCCGATATCAGCGTTCCCGCCTGACGGCCATAATCACGCGGTCAGCTGCGCCGCCGTCAGATTGCATTCGGTCATAATGTCAGAGGCATAGGTGACGCGGCCGGTGATCATGCCGGGTTCATTGACGCAAAGCCGAAGGCAGGCCTCGGCCACATGTTCGACCGGGGTTAACAGTTTGCGATTGGCGTCATTGACCAGCTTGTGATGCACCGCGCCGGGCGTGGCGACAAGCCCGGGCGAAATCGCGTTGACGGCGATATTATCCTTATACAGCTCGCTGGCCAACCCGGTTGAAAACCGTTCCAGCGCCGCCTTGCACATGCCGTAAATCACCCCGCCCTGCACATTGGCCGCCGGTTTGGGATGCAGCGCCGCATGCGAGGAAAGATTGACGATCCAGCCGCCGCCGCGCGCCTTCATGCCGGGAATGACCAGTTGCGCCAGATGCAGCGGCGTATGCACCTGCACCTCGAACATCAGCCGCAGCCGCGCCTCGGGAAAAGTTTCAATCGGAATAAAAAAAGTGACCGCAGCATTGTTGCACAGAATATCCACCGGCCCGAGCTTTTCCTCAACCGTGCGGATCAGTTTGATGCGCTCCTCGCCGATCGACAGATCGGCCTGGATGCCGGCCGCCTCACCGCCCGCCGCCTCTATGCGCGACACAATAGAGGCGATGCTGCCGGGAAACTGGTGATCACCCTCTTTGAGGGTGCGGGCGGTGACCGCAACCTTCGCACCTTCCATGGCATAGCGCAGGGCAATCGCCTCGCCAATGCCGCGCGAGGCGCCCGTCACCAGCGCCACCTTGCCTGCCATCAGGCCATTTCGGTTGACCTTGCGCATTACGCCGCCGGTTGTTTCAACGCCATCGCGGCGGCGAATTTAGTGATGCAGTCAATATGCGCTTTGGCCCCATGCAGATCGGCATTCATCGCATTGAGCGAAATATGCGTCGCGCCCTGGGCCTTCCACCATTCGGCCTCACGCGCCCATTCCTGCGGGCCGGGAGTGTTGGAACGGAACTGCGCATCTTTTTCCGGCGCGGGCACATTGGACGAAAAACCGCGTCCGGCATGAACAAACGGCTCCATGCCGAATTGCGGGCCATGATCCGTAATGCCGCGTTTGGCCTCGATCAGATATTCCTTCATGCGCGCGATTTTAACCGCACCGCGTTCGCCCGGCGCAAACATCGGGAACCAGCCATCGGCCAGCCGCGCCGCGCGTTGCAGCGCCGGGCGCGCCTCGGCCCCGATCCAGAGCGGAATTTTACGATTCAGCGGCAGCGGATTAATGCCCGCATCCACCACCTGTTCATACTGGCCGTTAAAGGTCACCAGCTCCTTGCCCCACAATTCGCGCAGCAGATGGATCTGTTCTTCCAGCCGCCTGCCCCGGTCATGAAAATTTTTGCCGAGAACGTCATATTCCACCTTGTTCCAGCCAATGCCGACGCCCAGCCGCAGGCGGCCCTTGCTCATCACATCGATCTGGGCCGCCTGTTTGGCGACCAGCACGGTCTGGCGTTGCGGCAAAATCAGCACGCCCGACGCCATTTCCAGCGTTTTCGTGACCCCGGCGATAAAGCCAAACAGCGTGAACGGCTCGTGGAACGGGTTGCTGTAATCATAGGGCCCGGTCCAGTCCGGGCGGGTGGCGCGGCCCGCCCCCGCCACATGATCGGGAACCAGAATATGGCTGAAACCCAGCGCCTCTGCCGTTTGAATATAGTCGCGGATGGCGCCAAAGTCCGATCCAATGTCCAGCGCGGGAAACAGCAGGCCAACACGCATATACGCACCTCTTGTTTTGGGTGGAACCGGAAGGCGTTGGAAATTTCAGGCCGGCGGTTCAACCCCGGCCTGAAAGGTTGACGCCATTACAGCGCGTCGGCCATCACCTCCGCGAACTGTTTGATGCGTTCAATATGCGCCTTGGCGCCATGGCGTCCGGTATGCATGGTGTTGAACGAAATATGGGTTGCGCCCTGCGCCTTCCACCATTCGGCCTCTTTGGCGCAATCATCCATGCTGCGGTCGGTGCTCTGCAACATCGGGTCCATGCCGAAATAGGGGCCATAGCCGGTAATGCCGCGATTGGTCTCGCGCACATAGTCTTTCATGCGCGCGATACGTTCCGCGCCCTTGTCGCCCATGCCGAACAGCGGGAACCAGCCATCGCCGATGCGCGCAATACGGCGCAACGCCGCATCTTCATTGCCGCCGAACCAGAGCGGAATATTTTTGCGTATCGGGCGCGGATTGATGCCTGCATCAATGACTTTGTCGAATTCACCCTCAAAGGTGACCAGATCCTTGGCCCACAGTTCGCGCAGCAGCTTTGCCTGTTCCTCAACGCGGCGGCCGCGGGTGCGGAAATTTTCGCCCAGACATTCATATTCGACATCGTTCCAGCCGATGCCGACGCCCAGCCGCAAGCGGCCCCGGCTCAGCACATCCACTTCCGCCGCCTGTTTGGCGACGAGCGCCGTCTGGCGCTGCGGCAGAATCAGCACGCCGGTGGCCATTTCGATCTTTTTGGTCAGCGCCGCGATAAAGCCGAACAGCACCATCGGCTCATGAAAGCCATTGGTGTGATTATACGGCCCGCGCCAGTTGGGGCGCGTGTTCAGCCCCGCGCCCAGCACGTGATCGAACACCAGAATATGTTTGAAACCCAGCCCTTCCGCCGTCTGAATATAATCACGGATGCCGCCCGGATCATTGCCGATGGAAATGGTTGGAAAAATCACGCCTGTGCGCATGGATGCCTCCCTGTTTAATATTGTTTCCTCAATTTACCACCGCAGCGCGATTTCACTCCAGCGTTTTTAATGCTATCCTTTATTAACTCTTCTCCGGAAAATAGGGGCATCTATGTCAGCAGCAAAACCCGTCATCGCTATTTTGGGCGGCACCGGCGATCTGGGCGGCGGCCTGGCCGTGCGCTGGGCGCGCGCCGGATATAAAATCATTATCGGCTCGCGCACCCTGGAAAAGGCGCTGGATGCCGCCAAACCCTTGGGGGCGGAGGGCATGGATAATGTCGCGGCCGCCAAAGCCTGCGACATTGCGGTGCTGACCGTGCCGTTCGCCAACCAGAAATCAACGCTGGAAAGCGTGCGCGCGGTATTGCAGGGAAAAATCCTGATCGATGTGACCGTCCCGCTGATGCCGCCCAAAGTGGCGCGGGTGCAGATGCCGCCCGAGGGATGCGCCGCGCTGGCCGCGCAGGCGGCGCTGGGCGAGGGCGTCACGGTCGTATCCGCGTTTCAGAATGTCGGCGCCAGCCATTTGCGCGACGATCATCCGGTGGATTGCGATGTGCTGGTGTGCGGCGACAAGCTGGCGGCGCGCGAACAGGTAATCGCGCTGGTCGAAGCCGCCGGCATGAAGGGCTGGCATGCCGGGCCTTTGGCCAATAGCGTGGCGGCCGAGGCGCTGACCTCCGTGCTGATCGGCATTAACAAGCGTTATCAGATCGAGGGTGCGGGCCTGCGCATTACCGGCACGCCCGGCAACCCAAGCGGCAAAGGCGATTGATTTGCCACCATCGCTTACCCTGACGGCCATTCCCGGCATCCCGCTGGTGGCGCCCGGCGATCCGCTTGCCCGCATTCTGCATGATTGCGCGCAGGCCGCGGGAATGGCGTTTCAAACTGGCGATGTGCTGGTCATTGCGCAAAAGATCGTTTCCAAATCCGAAAACCAATATATGGATTTACGTGACATTACGCCCTCGGCGCGGGCGCGCGAAATCGCCGCCGTGGTGGAAAAAGACCCGCGTTTTGTCGAGGCGGTGTTGCAGGAATCGGCTGAGGTGGTGCGCTATCAGAAAAATGTGCTGATTGTCGAACATCGCACCGGCATCGTCATGGCCAATGCGGGCATTGACCAGTCCAATATTGATCACAGTGGCGGGCGGGAAAATATTCTGCTGCTGCCGCACGATCCGGATGCGTCGGCCGAACGTCTGCGTACGGAATTAATGACCCTGTCGGGCGCGGATATTGCGGTTATTATCAATGACAGTTCCGGCCGCCCCTGGCGCAATGGCATTGTCGGCATCGCCATTGGCGCGGCGGGATTGACCAGCCTGCAGGATCTGCGCGGCGAGCCCGATCTGTTTGGCCGCCGCCTCGAGGTGACCGAAAGCGCCACCGCCGACGAGCTGGCCTCCGCCGCATCGCTGGTGCAGGGCCAGGGGTCGCAGGGCGCGCCGGCAGTGCTGATCCGCGGCTTTGCCCCGCCAAGGGCGGACGCGCCCCGGCCCGCCCGCGCGCTGGTGCGCGAGCGGCGCATCGACATGTTCCGCTAGAATTTCCGGTCATGTCCCGGTCAGCGAGAACGCCAACAGCTTTTTTGATTCGCAGCGCCATCGCCATCGGCTTTCTGTGTCTGCCCGGAACCGCCACGGCAGATCCCATCCGGGACAGGATCATTGAACAGCTTGCGGTATGGCGGGGGCCGCTGCCTTTTCCCGCCGGCATGACGCGGATCGCGGATATTGCCTATGGCCCCGCCCCGGAACAAAAAATGGATGTCTACCGCCCGGAAAATGCGGCGGCGGCGCCCGTCATTCTCATGGTGCATGGCGGCGCCTGGACAGCGGGCGACAAAGCCGATCCCGCGATCATTCAAAACAAATTGGCGCGATGGATTCCCAAAGGCATAATTCTTGTTTCAGCTAATTACCGGCTGTCACCCGGGGCAAACCCGCTGCAACAGGCAGAGGATATCGCCAAAGCGCTGGCGTTGGCGCAATCGCTGGCCCCCGCCTGGGGCGGCGACCCGGCGCGCTTTATCCTGATGGGAAATTCGGCAGGCGCGCATCTTGTGACGCTGTTGGCCGCTGACCCGGATATCGCGGTGCGGCAAGGGGCACAGCCCTGGCTTGGCGTGATATCACTGGACAGCGCAGGCTTTGACATTACGCGCACCATGGCGGCGCCGCATTTCCCATATTATGATGCGGTGTTCGGGACGGACGAGGCGTATTGGCGTGATGCGTCGCCCACCCTGCGCATGAACAAGGCGCCAGCACCAATATTGCTTGCCTGTTCCATGCGCTGGAATGATAAATGCGAGGGGGCCCGGCGCTTCGCCGCCAAAGTTGATGCGCTGGGCGGCCGCGCTGTGTTGTTGCCGGTTCACTTCACGCATGGCAATGTCAACGATATGGTTGGCCAGGCCGAAGATTATACAGCCGCAATCGAGGATTTTATGCGCATGCTGGGTTTGCCATGAATGAATGCTTAAGGCTTGCCCGATGAAATGCGTGGCGCTGTGCGGCGGTGTGGGCGGGGCGAAACTGGCGCTTGGATTATCGCATATTCTGACGGGTGAAAATCTGACGCTGATCGTCAATACCGGCGATGATTTCACGCATCTGGGTTTGCATATTTCGCCCGATCTGGACACGGTGATGTATACGCTGGCCGGGCTTTCCAACACGCAGCAGGGTTGGGGCCGGGCGGGCGAGAGCTGGGCCTTCATGTCGGCATTGCGCCAATTGGGCGGCGAGGACTGGTTTCAACTGGGCGATCTTGATTTGGCGACGCATGTGGAGCGCACCCGCCGTCTGGCGGCAGGGCAGAGCCTGACACAAATCACACACGGCTTGTTTGCCGCATTGGGCGTGAATGCGCATGTTCTGCCGATGAGCGATGATCCGGTGCGCACGATCATTCACACTCCGGACGGTCCGTTGGCCTTTCAGCATTATTTTGTGCGCGATAAATGCGCGCCCAAAGTCACCGGCTTCAGCTTTGCAGGCAGTGAACAGGCCGCCCCCGCGCCCGGCGTGCTGGACGCGCTGGCCGATCCCGGTCTGGACTGCATCATTCTGTGCCCCTCCAACCCTTTTGTCAGCATTGATCCCATTCTGGCGGTGCCGGGCCTGCGTGATGCGCTGAAGGCCGCGCGCGCGCCGGTCATTGCCGTTTCGCCCATTGTGGGCGGGCGCGCCATCAAGGGGCCCACCGCCAAAATGATGCTGGAACTGAACGTCCCGCAGACGGCCGGGGCCGTGGCTGCGCATTATGGGGACCTGCTGGACGGCTTTATTCTGGATGAAACGGATGCCGCCCTTGTGCCTGAACTGGCGGCTGCGGGCCTGGCCTGCGGCGCCGCGCAAAGTGTGATGCGCACGCTGCAAGACAGGGTGAAACTTGCCCGTAATGTGCTAGACTTTGCGGCAACGCTATAAATCACAGGGAAGCTGCCCATGCGGGCGATCTGGGCCATCATACCGGTCAAGCAATTAAGCCATGCAAAACAGCGCCTTAGCGCCGTTCTGGGGCTTGGCGAACGCCGTGCGCTGGGTCTGGCCATGCTGGAGGATCTATTGGATGCGCTGCGCAAGACAAAGGGTCTGAGCGGAACTGTTATCGTGTCTTCGGATGCCGATGCCTGTGATCTGGCACGCCGCTATGGGGCGCGGATTTTCCCGGAAACCGGTACGGGCGGGCTGAACCCTGCCGTTACCCATGCCGCCCGGCTGCTTGCAGGCGAAGCTGCCGCCGGGGCGCTGGTGCTGCATGGCGATTTGCCATTGGCGCGGGCCGAAGAAATTGAGCAGCTGATTGCCGCATCCGCTTCCACGCCGGCGCTGGCCCTTGCACCCGATGGCGCGCATGACGGCACCAACGCCCTGCTGGTGTGTCCGCCTGATCTGATCGCGTTCCGCTATGGCAGCGAAAGCTTTACCGCCCATCTGGAAGAAGCCGCCCGCAGCGGCGTTACGCCACAGGTGCTGGAACTGCCGGGACTGGCCTTTGATGTGGACAATGTCGATGATTTGTTCACGCTGGCAGCGGCGCCGGGCCGCACACGGGCGCAGGAATATTTACGCAGCCTGCATCTGGACGCCAGAATGCCCATTGCATCTGCGCAGACAAGATAAAATATATGGACCAGATGCAAAATATCACCAGCCATGCCCGCCCTCATCATCGCCCGGCCCATGCCGAAGCCCTGGCGCTGGCCGGAAACAAAGACACCGCGCAACTGATCGCGGCGGCCGGGCATTTACGCGATCTGGGCCGGGGCAATTTAATTTCCTATTCGCGCAAGGTGTTTATTCCGCTGACGCATCTGTGCCGTGACGTATGCCATTATTGCACCTTTGCGCAGCCGCCGCGCAAAGGCGAGGCCGCCTATCTGAGCGCGGAACAGGTTCTGGAAATTGCCCGCAAGGGCGAGGCGGCCGGATGCAGCGAAGCGCTGTTCACGCTCGGCGACAAGCCGGAGACGCGCTATGGCGCGGCGCGCGATGCGCTGGCGCAGATGGGTTACGCCAGCACGCTGGAATATCTGGAGGCCATGGCGGCGCTGGTGTTGCGGGAAACCAGCCTGCTGCCGCATCTCAATCCCGGCCTGATGGAGGCGCAGGATTTTGCCCGCTTGCGTAAAGTATCCGCCAGCATGGGCATCATGCTGGAAAGCGCTTCAAAGCGCCTGCTGGAAAAAGGCATGGCGCATCATGGATCGCCCGACAAGGCGCCGGAGCGGCGGCTGGAATGTATCCGTCAGGCAGGCATCGCCAATGTGCCATTCACCAGCGGCATCCTGATCGGCATCGGCGAGACGCGCGCGGAACGTATCGAGGCGCTGCTCGCGCTGCGCGATCTGCATGACGCCTACGGCCATATTCAGGAAATCATTGTACAGAATTTCCGCGCCAAGCCCGGCACGCGCATGGCGGGCGCAACTGAGCCGGATCTCGAGGATCTGCTCTGGACCATTGCCGTGGCGCGCATCATCTTCGGCCCGGACATGAACATTCAGGCGCCGCCCAATCTCAGCCCCGGCGTTTTGGGGCAATTGCTTGATGCGGGCATCAATGACTGGGGCGGCGTATCGCCGGTGACCCCCGATTTCGTAAATCCCGAAGCGCCCTGGCCGCATCTGGATCATCTGGCGCGTGAAACAGCGGCGTCGGGCAAGCATCTGCTGCAACGCCTGACGGTTTATCCTGAATATGTGCGCGCGCCTGAGCGCTGGCTGGATCAGGCTTTACAGGCGCGGGTGCTGCAATCGCGCGACAGCCAGGGCTTTGCGCGCGGCGAAGACTGGTCGCCGGGAACGCAAAGCCCGCCGCCCGCCGATGATCTGGCGCGCAGCAAGGGCACAAGGCAGGGCCAGGCCAGCCCGGAAATCCGTACACTGATCGACAGAGCATGGAGCGGCGCGGGCCTGAACGAGGCGGAAATTGCCGCCCTGTTTCAGGCGCGGGGCGATGATTTCGCCGCCGTCTGCGCCGCCGCAAATGATCTGCGCGCAAAAATCAGCGGAGATGTGGTGCGCTATGTCGTCAACCGCAATATCAATTACACCAATGTGTGTTATTTCAAATGCCAGTTCTGCGCCTTTTCCAAAGGTAAAATGAGCGAAAATCTGCGCGGCCGCCCCTATGATCTGGGGCTGGATGAAATCATGCGCCGCACGTCCGAGGCCTGGTCGCGCGGCGCCACCGAGGTGTGCATGCAGGGCGGCATCCATCCCGAATATACCGGCCAGACCTATATCGACATCTGCCGCGCGGTGAAACAGGCGGCCCCGGACATGCATATTCACGCCTTTTCACCGCTGGAGGTCTGGCAGGGCGCCGAAACGCTGGGGCTGTCACTGGATGAATTTCTCCGTAGGCTGATGGATGCGGGGCTGGGCAGCCTGCCAGGCACGGCAGCCGAGGTTCTGGACGATGAAGTGCGCGCCATCATCTGCCCTGATAAAATCAATACGGCGCAATGGCTGCAAGTGATGGAAACCGCGCATGGGCTGGGCATCCGCACCACCTCCACCATTATGTATGGGCATGTGGATGGGCCGCAGAACTGGGCGCGGCATCTGCTGCGCCTGCGCGAATTGCAGGCCCGCACCTGCGGCTTTACAGAATTTGTGCCGCTGCCTTTCGTGCATATGGAGGCGCCGATCTATCTGAAAGGGCGCGCGCGCAAAGGCCCCACTTTCCGCGAAGCGATTTTGATGCATGCGGTGGCGCGCCTCGCCTTGCATCCGCATATCACCAATATTCAGACAAGCTGGGTGAAGATGGGGCCCGAAGGTGTCGCCGCCTGCCTGCGGGCGGGCGCCAATGATGTGGGCGGCACCTTGATGAATGAAACCATCACCCGCGCGGCGGGCGCGGAACATGGCCAGGAAATGCCGCCCCAGGAAATGGAGGCGCTGATCAAAGCCGCCGGGCGCACGCCGCAACAGCGCAGCACCATTTATGGCGAAGTGCCGCGCGCGCGCATACTGGCCTCGTTCCAGGCTGCGCCCTTGTCAGAGCCGGTGAACACTCCGGCTGCCGCGCGTTATGAACGCGCCCCGGTTTTAAGCAAATAAATTAAGCGGCATCCGTCACAGTCCATTCAGTTAATCAGGCGTTAACCATAGCCCGCGCTTGATCGCGGGCGGCATTTAGCTATCGTAAGGGATATTTCGAACCACTGATTGACCGCAAAAAAAATGACCCTGGCAATTCATTCCGTAACCCGTTCCAAGCCCGCTGCACCCAGCTTTCGCGAGAAGGACGCCGTGTGTATCGAGGCCCACGCCTTACAGGTAAACGCCGCGGCCCGGCCGGTTCACACACCGTCATTTCAGTATCAGATGGCGGATTTGCTGATCGCCGCGCAATTGTTGCGCGGGCAAAACGGCGCGCCGCCGGCCTCTGCCTCTGTCGCGGCTTACGCCTATCGGAACATTGATGCTGCAATGATCCCCGGCCTGCACGGGATACGGGTTTAATCCATCGCCATTAGGTGCGCAGTGTTTGCAGAAGCGCCAGCATATCGGCCTGCCCGCGCTCCAGCCTTTGCAGACGCGCATCGAGCAGATCCAGCCGCGCCACGACCTGATCCAGATCTGCCTGTGTTTTTGGAATCGGTGTGGCGGCGCCGCCATGTTCCGAGATCTGGGCAGGGGTGACGCCCAGCATTTCCGCCAGCAGTGTCACCTCGCGCGCACTGATTTCGCGCTGGTCTTTCCACATGGCCTCAATCTCGGCACTGCTGATTCCCAAAATCGCCGCCAGCGCCAGCCTGTTCAAACCGCGCTCAGCCAGCCTTGCATCAAACCATTCCTGATCAAAAAACAGCGACATCGGCGTTCCTTCTTACCTTGCTGGTGGCGCCATTAGATATTATTACTGCCATATAGCGTATCGGTAAGAGGACGGCATGACAATAAAAGCGGTGATCTGGGATTTTGGCGGGGTGCTGACCAGCAGCCCGTTTGAAGCGTTCAACCGCTATGAAGCGGCCAATAATATTCCGCTGGATTTTATCCGCGGCGTGAACGCTGTCAACCCGGACAGCAATGCCTGGGCGCAGTTTGAACGCAGCGAAGTGACGCTGGATCAATTTGACAGCCTGTTTGCGGAGGAAAGTGCGGCACGCGGCCGCCGTATCGCCGGGCGCGAGGTTATTGCGCTGCTGGGGGGCGATGTGCGCCCGATGATGGCAGAGGCGCTGCGGCGTTGTTCCCTGCGCTACAAGGTTGGCTGCATCACCAATAATGTACCGGCGGGCAAGGGGCCCGGCATGGTGCTGGACAATGAACGCGCGCAGGCGGTGCGTGAGGTCATGGCGCTGTTTCACCATATTGTGGAATCAAAGCGCGCGGGCATCCGCAAGCCGGACCCGCGCATCTATCAGATGTCCTGTGACGCGCTCGGCGTATCACCGGCGCAGGCGGTATATCTGGATGATCTGGGAATCAATCTGAAACCTGCCCGCGCGCTGGGCATGCAGACCATCAAGGTCGGCGCGCCCGAACGGGCGCTCGCCGAACTGGAGGCCCTGCTGGGCCATTCGCTGCGCGATTAGCTGCCTGCGGGCGCAGGCGCCACCGGCAGTTTGCCGGGCTGGCGCTCAATACCCTTGTCGCCAAACAGAACCACTTCACCATTGGCCGAAGCCGCGATCGCAGACAAAGCGGTGCGTGAGGGCCGCACATAGGTAACGAAACTGGCGCCATTATCGGTGCTGTAGGAAACCGTACCGGCCAGGCCTACGGCAATGATTGTGCCATCGTCCAGCTGCAGGGCGCCGCTATAGGATTGGTCAGCGCCGGTTTCCACCTTTGTCCAGCTTGTACCGAAATCATCGGAGGCAAAGATATTGCCGCGCATGCCAAGCGCCAGCACACGCCCCTCTTTGGTCGTCAGCCCGCCCCAGAATGAACCATTATAAGGCATTTCGACCAGTTCCCAGGTTTTGCCGGCATCATGAGAACGGAAAAAACTTCCCGCTTCGGATGCGATCATGACCTGCGTTTTGCGGTCCGGCCCCCAGAAGATGGCATTCAGATGCGGTTGATCAAACTCATCGGGTTCCGCCTCAAGCAGAGGACGCGATTCCCAGGTCTTGCCGCCATCAAAGGTTTCCAGCATGAAACTGAAGGATCCGGCGGCGATGCCATGCTCATTATTCTCAAACCATACGCTCAGCAGAGGCGTTTCGGCAGGCGGATCGGAATATTGCATCTCCCAGGTCTCGCCGCCATCGGCAGTGTGTATCACCACCGTGTCATGCCCAACCGCCCAGCCATTTTTTTCATCGGTGAAATAAACCGAGGTCAATGTAGTGCGTGTGGGGACTTTTTTTGCCTGGCGCCAGGTCACGCCGGCATCATCCGATAAAATCACATGCCCCCAATTCCCGACGGATATCAGGCGGTTGCCGGCCTTGGTCACCCCAAGAAGCAGGCTTTTGGTGGCCAGATCCGACGGCAATGCCTCTTCGACAACGGCCTTTTCAGGTGTCGGCTGGCCCATTCTGTTAGCGGCCTGCGCAGGCATTGCCAGATTATTTGCCGTAAATAATACAGCCATCCCGCAGCCGAACATAATTAATTTGAACTTCCCCATACGCATAGCGTTCCCTGCCCTTATTACCGGCGCTTCTGGCGCGCCCTGTTGTGGCCAATCTAATAGCCGATGTCGTTGCAAGACTCCAGCACGGAAGACGGGTTTTCCTGATTTTGACAAAAAAAGCGCCCTGGAACCAGGTCCCGGGCGCTTTTTATTTCAGTTCAGACCTTTAGAAGGCATAGGCGATGTTGATGGACGCAAAATCGCGGTCATCCAGCGGGGCGTCGGGGCCGAAATTGGCCGTCCAGCTGACCGAACCCGTCCAGCGCGACTGATAGTTCGCCGCCAGGGACAGGCCAATCGCCTTGCGTTCAGCCATGTAATTGCCCAGCGGGGACGGTGTGCGCCCGCCCATATCCCAGCGCCAGGAAACTTGCGGCACCAGGTTGACCGGGCTGCCGAACACACGGTTATAGGTCATGTTGAAGACGCCCTGCGCGCCCCACGAGAACGGGGTGGCCCAGTTGGTCGGTCCCTTCAGATCGGCGTTCAGCTTGTAGGTCGCGGCTGCAATCGGGTTCAGCAATCCTTCACTGCCGCTGGCGGCAATGGCGGAACTGGTGGAAATGCCCGGCACGAATACCATGCCGACTTCCGTCACGATCGCCCCGCCATCAGCTCCCATCACCGACACGATCGGGTTGGAGCCGAAAAGCGCCGAGGTGATGGTGGCTTGCGCCGTGAACACGTCCTCCTTCGGGATTTCGATATAGCCGTCGGGACGCACATTCGACGCATCCAGCACCGAGGCGCGGGTTTGCGGCGTGATCGGGGTCGGCACGGCGCCGGTTCCCGAGTCGATATGACGGGCAAACAGCACGTCACCCGCAAGCGCATTGGCCACATTGGAGCTCTGCGCCGCATTTTCCACGTCGACAGAGATATAGCCGAGACGATTCGCCACCTCAACCAGGCTGGCTGCTGTGCCCGCCGGGAATACGACAGAGGTCGTGCCCGCCGGATTGGCCGCACTCACGGCCGGAGGCGTGCCAAGCGTGGAGCCGCCAAGACCGATCAGGGAATTGGGGCCCGGAGGGGCGGCTGTCGTGCCGCCGGTGCCGGCCAGAATACTGGCTGGTGTCACGGTGCCACCTACCAGGCTGGCAGGCGTGAACAGGTTTGCCGGCAGATCGGCAACCGTCAGCCTGCCCTGTTGCGCCAGCGCCGCTGCCCGTGCAAGGCCGGGCGTGGTCGGAATCGCCGCCGCGCCGGCGGCATAGGAACCGGGAAGCGCGCTATAGACGCCCGCAACCCCGGCCTGCGCAGCCTCGATCTGGGCAACGGTAGCGAAATTGACGAATTGTGCGCCCGATCCGCCCGCTGCCGACTGGTTGCTGGCCTGCAAACGGGTCGTGTTGAAGCGGCCCGGTGAGATTTCAACATTGCGCGATGGCGCCGTCGGTGAGCCAACGCCCGCGGGCAGATCGGCGCCCGTGGCGAAGGCCGTGCGGCCATCCAGATCGGCAAACAGCGCTGAAACTTCCGAACCGACATAGCTCAAGGGCTGATCGTGACGATAGGTCGCCTCAGCCTGGAACGCCAGGGAGCCAAGCGTGGTGCTCATGCTGGCGCCCACCAGCTTGATGTCCTCGGGATATTCCAGCCGGTAGTTTTGCGTGTTGGCGATAACTGCGGCCAGCGAGGCCTCGATGGTGCCGGTCAGGCTGCGCAGACGCGCCATATTGTTACAATTGGTATAGCCGCCGGGATTGCGCAGATCCACATTGGAGCGGTTTCTGGCATTGTCGCCCGGGATAAACGGACGGCCTGTGGCCGAGGGTATGCCCTGGGCCTGAAGCTGAACACCCACCTGCAACGGACCCGCGAGCACGTTACAGAATGTCTGCACCGCTTCATACTGGTTGACCGGCGTCGGGCCGGTAGCCGGGCCATAGGGCGCGCCCGAAGCAGCAAGTTGCGGCGCAAGCACGCCCGCCGCGACGTCGGCTGCGTTGGGTGCGGCAAGAGCCGCATTAAAGTTGCCAAATTCCAGCACCGAAGCCGTGCCGCCATCCGCCTGCGGTGTGCCATTGGTGTTGATCTTGCCGATATAATCGCGGCCCTGCGGGGTAACCGTGGTGCCGGTGCCAATGCTGACCGCGCGGGTCACATCGGTGCGGCTCTGCGTCAGGATCGGCAGGCGCGAATGATAATTGATGAAATACAGGCCGAACTCCATGCCATTATTCCATTCTTCGTTGAAGTAACGAAGTGCGAAACCGAACTCGCCGCCATCATCGGCGTTTTTGTCATTGGCGCGTTCAACCGACACCGACGGCACGTTGACCGACAGACGGCTCTGCCAGTAAATATCCGTGTCGAGGCCGTTGGCGATCTGGAACGGATTAAAACGGTCATCATCGCCAAAATCCGACGTGCCCGAGCGAATCGGCTGCGAGCCGCGGCCGATAATGTCGGCACTGCTGAAATAGGTGCCGGAGGGATCGGGCACGATATTGTCGGCCTTGAACTGATAGAAGCCTTCAACACTGAAATTATTGGGCAGGCCCAGCGCCGCCTTCGCCGCCAGAATCGGCGTGAAGAACTCCTTCACTTCGGAGCCCGGCTTACGGGTCGCCGCCACGTCGATCGGATTGATCACATTCAGGCCGTTCTGGATGAAGGTGCTTTCGCCCCAGCTGATCACCTGGTTGCCGCCGCGCAGTTCTAGCGGCAGGCCGCCGACCTCAAAGCTGCCGCCGACGAAATAGTCGAGCAGTTTGGCGTTCTGCGACACTTCGCTGCGCGCCGCAGAGCTGAGATCGCGATAATCGGTATTGTCGACAATCGGATCGACAAAGGCCGTGCCGCGCACAAAGGCGTTGAAATTGCGCCAGGTCGCCGAGGCTTCCGAGGTCGCCTTCAGGGCGCCGGAGAACACATCCCATTGGCCATAGTTCAGATTGCCATCGTCACTGTTGACGCCGCCCCCTTTTTCGATGTTGGAGGCATCGTAAATCTTGCAGCCACCTGCGGGCTGGCCCAGATTGCGGCAATCGCGGGCACTGGTGCGCATCGACGCCCCGGCCGAGATCACGGTATCAACAGAGCCGGCGACTTCACCAAAACTGTAATCCACAGCACCGGCGGAACCCGCCGATAGCGCCATAAACGCAAAAGCGGAACCGCCCAATACAAGACGATTCCGCATCACCCGCCGTGCGGGCGTATTCAACAATCCGGACACACGTGCCTCCATTCTTGGTTTTTATAAGCCCGCCGGCAGCGTTTGTTTGATGCTGTCCTGACAAGCCTCATGCCTCAGTTCGCACCACGCCAGATAATGCTGCCGCCTGTCAACCCTCATTGATCAAAGAAGCGTCACACCCTGATAGTTAATCGCTGACTATGGCATTTTTCCCACGCTTGCCCGGCTTTATTGATAAGTCTATTAATAACTTGCCTGTTTTGCGGAACATTTCGCCACAAGCATTCATTGCCTGTTAAAGGTTAGACTTGCCAGCTGGCACTGGCAGCGGATAAGAAGACGGCAAGATAAAGGGCGCGTAGCTCAGTGGGAGAGCACCTCGTTGACATCGAGGGGGTCGCTGGTTCAATCCCAGCCGCGCCCACCAGCCTTCGCAGCTTATTGCGCGTGCGGGATTAGTGAGAATGCTGTCACGCCCTGGTTCCCGAAGAACGCAGGCGGACACGCGCAGTCTTCCGGCAAGCCTGTCGCGGCTATTTCCACGCGAATACGGGTTGTTCCAGATGGTCCACACGGGTGTGGCGGCCATGAATGCAGACTTCCCGGAACTGATACATCACAGCGGCTGTCGGCGCATGGACAAAACTGTCTTCGACCAGTAACCGGATCACCGGACGTTCACTTTCCGGAATATTGAAGAAAACCGGCGAGTCGGGACGGTTCAATTCGGTAAAACTGACATGATGAATGGAAGCGACCTCGGCCGGGTTGGGAGAAAGCTTCGCGTCCGGCCCGGCCCAGATCACCACGGGCGTAATCAGATAGCCCGAGCGGGTCGGATAATCATCCAGCACGCCGATCACATGATGCGGCGGCACATCCAGGCCGACTTCTTCATGCATTTCGCGCAATGCCGCATCTATGGGTGATTCGCCCGCATCAAGCCGCCCCCCGGGCAGCGCCCATTGTCCGGCATGCGCATTGAGGCGCGGTGCACGGCGCGTCAACAGGATCGCGCCTTCACCGGCCGCATTGGCGGCAATGGCGAGGGCCACTGCGGCGTGCTTCAGCCCGCCGGCCGGTTGAGAGCGGCTTTCAAAGCCCGCCATTTGACGCATGACATGATCGCGCAGCGCGTCTGTAACCTGCCAGGAACTGCTCAAGCAGAAAACCCCTTCGCAATGTCGCGCAGTATGAATTTCTGGATTTTGCCGCTGGCGGTGCGCGGCATTTCCGTAATCACCTCCAGCCGTTCGGGCATGTAATTACGCGCCAGTTTCGCATCGCTCAGATAAGACACCATTTGCGCAAGACTGAGCTCTGATCCCGGCGCAAGCGTGACAAAGGCGCAGCCGCGTTCGCCAAGGCGCGGATCCGGCATACCCACAATCGCCGCATCCACGATCGCGGGATGCCGGTAGAGCAATTCCTCCACCTCCACCACCGGAATATTTTCGCCGCCGCGGATCAGAATATCCTTGGCGCGTCCGGTGATGCGGATATAGCCATCCGAATCCATGCGCGCATAATCGCCGGTGTCAAACCAGCCATCCGCATCGGTGCCGTGCATTTCCGGCTTTTTCATATAGCCGACAAATTGCGTGCAGCCGCGCGACTGCAACAGGCCTTCGGTATCGGGCGGCAGCGGATGGCCTTTATCATCCACAATGCGCACCTCGGTTCCGGGCGCCGCCTTGCCATCCGTGTTGAAAACCTTTTCCAGCGGATCGTCGGGCCGGGTGATGGTAAGCGCGCCATTTTCGCTCATGCCCCACAGCGCCAGCACCTTGATGTCCAGCTCTTTCGTGGCGCGTTCGGTCAACACACGCGGAATGGGCGCGCCGCCGCACAGGAACAGGCGCAGGCTGCTAATATCATATTTATGCACATCGGGTGTGTCGGTCAGGTCCGCCAGGAACGGGGTCGAGGCCATGCTATAGGTTACCTTTTCCTCCTGGATCAGTTGCGCGGCGGTGCGCGCGTCCCATACATCCTGATAGACGGTCTTGATGCCCAGATAGAGCGGCATCATGATGCCATAGAGAAAACCGGTCTGATGCGCCAGCGGCGAGCCCATCAGCAATATGTCCGACCGGACGAGCCCAATTGCGGGCGCAATCGCGCGCAGATTGGCGAACTGGGTATTGGCGGTGTGCATCACGCCCTTGGGCTGTCCCGTAGTGCCGGACGTGTACAGCATTTCATTGACATCATTGGGGCCCATGCGGCGCGCGGCGAAAATCGCCGGTCCGTCCAGTTCGTCTTCATGGCGGCGCAGCAGGAAGTTTTCTTCAAAGCTTTGCGCGCCCTCGCCGCCCAGTACGAACACATGTTCGAGCGCGGGAAGATTGCGGCGCAAATCCGCCATCATCGCCGGATGATCAAAGCCGCGAAATTCACGCGGCACGAAAATCGCCTTTGTTTCGGCAAAATCCAGCATGAAAGAAAGTTCGCGTTCCCGGAAAATCGGCATCACCGGATTGGTGATCGCGCCGATGCGCACACAGGCCAGATGCAGCGCCACAAATTCCCACCAGTTGGGCAGTTGAAACGACACCATATCGCCCTTGCCGACGCCATAATGCACCAGGCCCAGCGCGATGCGCCGCGACAGAATATCCAGCTGGCGGTAGGACAGGCTTTCGCGCCGCCGGCGCATGGAGTTAAAGCCGGTAATGGCGATGGCGTCCGGCTGTTCCGCCACCCATTTGTCCAGCATGTCGGTCAACAGAATATCCGGCCACAGACCCGCCTTCTTCATGGCGGCAATACGGCTTTCGGGTAAAATCATTTTCAGATCGACTGGCACGGTGTCCCCCATGTTATTTTCAGAGAGAATAAGGGGATTCTGCCCGCCTTGTCACGGGAGAGTTGGCAACCGGCAGATAAAACAAAGCCCCCGCAACAGAAGCTGCGGGGGCTTGTTTATGAACCGGGGCGGGAGATTACATCCCGGCCCCGCCGGTGCGGAACTATTCGGCGGCCATTTGCCCGCCCTTGCCGAACATATTGATGTTCTTCAGGAACTTGATGCCTTCTTCGGCGATCTGATCGCCCACCATGCTTTCGCCTTCGGCGTACAGCTCTTTCATGTCCACGAATGCCGCATAATAGGGCGCGGTGCGCGACGTAACGATGCCGGCCTTGAGCAGGGTTTTGATCACGGTGCGGAAAATATTGGTGCTTTCCTGCATCTGCTTGCGATGGAAATCATCGGTGAAGGCTTCGAACATCGAAGCCTGCACGTCCTGCCAGTTCAGGCCAACCTCGGCATAAATATGCTGCTTTTCCTGCGGGTCGCTGAAATTTTTCAGAACCAGATCGAAGGTGTCGCGCATCCAGTCCTCGACCGTGTCGCGCAGCGCCGGGTCCATATGCGGAATGGTCTTGTCAGCCCAGATCTTGCCGAACTTGTGATGGAACGCCTCGTCGGTCATGGCAAGCTGCACCAGCTTCACCAGCAGCGGATCCCTGCCATACTGATAGTAGGAAGCGAACAGCCCCATGGCGAAGCCTTCCAGCATCATTTGCAGGCCGACGATTTTTTTCCACACCTCTTCGGTGGTGACCACATCCACCAACAGGCCGCGCAGCACGCCGGTGACGGGCGCAGGCGCGCCAAAACGCGCGGCGATATATTTGGTAAAGCCGGTGACGTGACGGGCTTCTTCGCGGCATTGATTGGCGCAATATTCCTGTGCGCCCGGATCAAGCAGCATATGGCAGAGATTGGCCGACATGTTCAGCGCGGCCTGTTCGCCATGCAGCACCGTGGACAGCAGATGGTGCTGTACCCGGTTATTCAGATGGATTTTCTGTTTCTCGGTCAGTTTTTCAACAATGCCGGTATTCATTTCCGGCGTCAGCTTCGGATCGACGATATATTCGTTCTGAATATCGAAGGGCGCGCTGAAATCAATATAGCGGGTGTCCAGCGGATCCCAGAAATGGTCGTTAGTGGCGGAAATGATCTTGTCGAACGCATCGGAACGTTGGCCATAGCGGGCGGGGTCCAGCATCGGCGGGAAATCGTGGGGGCTGACTGTGCGGTATACTGTGCCTTGCTTGCTCATGACATATTCCCTTTCCGGTCAAAAGTCTAAATCCAGATCAGATGGCGGGGCCATCCCTGACTAGATGACAGACTAGTCAATAGCTTGCCGAAGGTCAAGAAAAAAATGACACATGCGTCATTTTTTTATTTTCTGGTAAGCATAATTTGTATTAAATCTTATTATTGTTTGCCGCAGTGACGACGGTCTATGTCGTGCTCGCACTGCGGTTTGAAGAGCGCGATTTGATCGGCATCTTTGGCGAGCGTTACCGCGAATACAGCGCCAAAGTTCCGATGCTTGTACCGTTTCTCAAGCCGCGCCAGAAGTAGCCGGGCGGGGCGAAAGCGTCATCTAAACAGGCAGCGAAAGTGCGCGGCGCACGGCTTCGGGTTCACGGTCGATGACCGTCAGAAACGCGCGCGACGCGCCACTTGGAACGCACCTGCCTTGTTCCCATTCCTGTATCGTCCGTACACTGACGCCAAAATATTTGGCAAACTGGCTTTGGCTCATTTGAACCTTTTTACGGATATTTTGCACGTCGATATCATCCGGGATATGCGTAACGCAACCGTGGTTCTCTTCTCCTTCCGTAAATGCCAGCGCTTGTCTAGCGCTGGCCAGTATACGCTGGCCGGAAGTGGGCTTTTTGTGCGTGCGCATGTTTATTTTCTCCGTTCCCGATAATTTTTGATCAAGGCAGAAAGCACGTCACGTAATTCGTTTCGTTCAGACTGGGTCAGGTTCACCCTTTCGCCTTTGGCAAAGACATTAAGCAGGAACACCGGAATATTGGGGCCACTATAAAAGCTGATAACCCTATAGCCGCCGCTTTTGCCTTTTCCCTTTCCTGCAAACCGTACTTTGCGTGCGCCGCCAGTGCCCTTGATTTCATCGCCAGAATCAGGATGTGTAGCCAGCCATGCAATAATCCTCTGGCGTTCCTGCTCCGTCAGCCCGGCGTCTTTGGCGTCGCGTAAATAATCAGCCGTTTCGACGACGGTATGCATTTTGTGCATATACGTTATTCACGTATAGATGTCAAGTGGCGATTTCCTTCAATGCACCACCCTTGCGCGCCCGTTCGCTGGCGCTTTTCAGCTGGCCGCAGGCGGCCATGATGTCGCGTCCGCGCGGGGTGCGCACCGGGCTGGCGTAACCTGCGCGGTTAACGATCTCGGCGAATTTTTCGATCTGCCCCCAATCGCTGCATTCATAGGGCGCGCCCGGCCAGGGGTTGAACGGGATCAGATTGATCTTTGCCGGAATGCCCGCAATCAGGCGCACCAGTTCGCGCGCATCCGCCAGGCTGTCATTGACGCCTTTCAGCATGACATATTCAAAGGTGATGCGCCGCGCATTGGAGACGCCGGGATAGGCGCGGCACGCCGCCAGCAGTTCGGCGATCGGATATTTGCGGTTGATGGGCACGATCTCGTCGCGCACTTCATCGCGCACCGCATGCAGCGACACCGCCAGATTGGTTCCGATTTCTTCGCCGCAGCGCGCCATCATCGGCACAACACCGGCAGTTGAAAGCGTGATGCGGCGGCGCGACAGGCTCAGCCCCTCATTATCCATGACGATCTGCAACGCGGCTTTGACATTGTCGAAATTATATAGCGGCTCGCCCATGCCCATCATCACCACATTGGTCAGGTGGCGGTCCTCGCTGTTCCATTCCTCAAGCCGGTCGCGCGCCACCATCATCTGTGCGACAATTTCCGCAGGCGTCAGATTGCGCACCAGCAGCTGCGTGCCGGTATGGCAGAATTTACAGTTCAGCGTGCAGCCTACCTGCGAGGACACACAGAGCGTGCCGCGTTCATCTTCCGGGATGAAAACTGTTTCCGCTTCCTTGCCGTCTGCAAAGCGCATCAGCCATTTGCGGGTGCCATCTTTGGAGATTTGCTCGCTGGTGATTTCGGGCCGCGCCAAAGTGAAGTGCGCATCGAACAAAGTGCGCAAATCTTTCGAGATATTCGACATGGCGCCGAATTCCTGCACGCCGCGAAAATATATCCAGTGCCAGATCTGCTGCACGCGCATTTTCACATGCCGCTCCGGCACACCGGCTGCAAGCAGATGTTGCGCAATTTCGCCGCGCGGCAATCCGATAAGATTAATGCGTGAGGATTGCGGGCCAGCCCATTGATCCCCTCCCTGTCCCTCCCCTTTCCAAGGGGAGGGGACGC
>JBMOMX010000010.1:0-29771 GCA_049323435.1 Pseudomonadota bacterium | reverse complement strand
CTTCAACAAGATCAAGCACTATCGCGCAATTGCAACAAGATACGCCAAGAAAAGCCAAAACTATATGGCGTTCATTGATCTCGTGTCTGCTATGTTATGGATCAAATAAATGTCAACAGAACCTAGGCGTGCAGGAGCAAATTGCGGGTTTCAATCACACACGCGGGGATATGGCGCTGACCATTAATATGGGCCTGCATTGTGGCCGCTGCATTGTGGTGAACCTCAATGACCGGCTGGATTATTTTGGCTCAACGGTTAATCTCGCTGCGCGCTTGCAGGGCCAGAGCCGCGGGGGCGATATTGTCTTGTCGGAGGATGTCGCTAAAGACCCGCTGGTCTCGCCGATGCTTGAGGGGCTTTCATGGACGGGGGAAACCATGCCGTTGAAAGGTTTCGCGAATCCGGTTTCCTTCCGGCGCATCACTGGAAAAATCTAGTCTGGTTTTTGCAGCCTGATCTGGCTGATAGCGATACCTGACAGTATCAGGGCGAGCGCCGCATAGGCGTTCCATTCAGGCCGTTCGCTGAGGAACAGCGCGCCGATGATAACGGCCCAGACGGGAATCATGTAATTGATCAGCGCATAGAAGGTTGGTCCGGCGCTGGCCACCAGCCGGTAGAACAGCAAGGTCGGCAGCGCCGTGCCAAACACGCCCAGGATAAAGACGGCAAAAATGGATTCTGCGGTCAGATTCAGGCTGGCGGGCGGATGCTGGCTGATGGCAACCGGCAGCATGATCAGCGCGGCGATCAGGATGGTGGCGGTGGTCGTGACCATCATATTGCTGACCCGGTTGAACGGCGTGATCACTACATTGACGGCGTAACACACAGCCCCGCCCAGCACCGCCAGTTGCGCCATTACAGATGCGCCGCCCAGATTGCGCAGGGCGTCCGGCCCGACCAGCAGCACAATGCCGCCAAAGCCGATCACGAAGCCCGCCAGCCGGTTGCGGGTGATGCTTTCGCCCGCAATGAAGAAATGCGCCAACACCAATGTCAGCAATGGAATGATCGCCATCAATATGCCGGCCAGGGCGCTGTCGATGCTGAGTTGGCCCCAGCCGATCAGCACAAAGGGGGCGCAGTCCCCGACAATGGCGAAAATGATAAATAAGCGCCAGTGCGGCCAGGACAGCCGCAGAGAATGCCCCTGCCAGGCATTTACCGCCAGCAGCACAAGGGCCGCAATCACCAGCCGGCCCGCCACCATAACCAGCGGCGGCATGGCCTCCAGCGCGATCTTGTTCACGGCAAAGGCCGAACCCCAGGTGGCGACCAGGCCAAACAGCATCAACCAGTCACTCAGCGGGCGCTTTATGGGCATAGCGGCAGGGTTTTCATGGCATAAATAAAATTCATTGAACCCTGTCTAACGCGATAAAGCTGGCTCGCACAAGCGCCAAGCATGCGCTATTATAGGGCGTATCAAGAAACTTTTTTGCAGGGAGAATTCTATGACCAGCGCCAGCGTCTCAGATCCTATCGTTATTGTCGGCATGGCCCGCACCCCGATGGGCGGCTTTCAGGGCGATCTGTCCGATGTCACCGCGCCGGAGCTGGGCAGCACCGCAATAAAGGCGGCGCTGGAGCGTGCGGGGGTTGCGCCCGCCGATGTGAATGAAGTGCTGATGGGCTGTGTGTTGCCGCATGGGCTGAAACAGGCCCCGGCGCGCCAGGCATCGCGCGGCGCGGGCATACCGGATTCAGCCCCGTGCACCACGGTCAATAAAATGTGCGGCTCCGGCATGAAGACAGTGATGCAGGCCTATGACGGGCTGCTGTCCGGCGGGCTGGGCGAAAATGGCATTGCGGTCGCGGGCGGCATGGAGAGCATGACCAATGCCCCCTATATTCTGCCGCGGGTGCGCGCCGGGTTGCGCATGGGTCATGGCGACGTGAAGGATTCCATGTTCTTTGACGGGCTGGAAAATGCCGATGATGGCCGCCTGATGGGATCCTTTGCCGAGGATACGGCGCGTGAATTGCAGTTCACCCGCGAGGTGATGGACGCCTATGCGGTGGAAAGTCTGAAACGCGCCAATGCGGCGATCACGGGCGGCAAGTTCAAGGCCGAGATCATTCCGGTTTCGGTAAAGGGGCGCGGCGGCGCGCGGATCGTGGATACGGATGAGCAGCCCGCCAAGGCGGATGTTTCGAAAATCCCGAATTTGAAGCCCGCCTTTGCCGCCAATGGCACGGTGACGGCGGCCAATTCCAGTTCCATTTCCGATGGGGCCTCGGCCATCGTGCTGATGCGGGAATCAACCGCCAAGGCGCGCGGCCTGAAACCGCTGGCGAAAATCGTCGCCCATGCCAGCCATGCGCGCGCGCCGGAATGGTTCACCACCGCGCCCATCGGCGCGATCGAAGAGCTGATGAAACGCACCGGATGGAAAATTTCCGATGTCGATCTGTTCGAAATCAACGAGGCCTTTGCGGTGGTGCCGCTGGCGGCGATGCGCGAGCTGGACATACCGCATGACAAGGTCAATGTGCATGGCGGCGCCTGCGCGCTCGGCCATCCGGTCGGCTCAAGCGGGTCGCGCATTATCATCACACTGCTGTCGGCGATGCAGCAATATGGCAAGAAGCGCGGGGTGGCGTCGCTGTGCATCGGTGGCGGCGAAGCGACGGCGGTGGCGATCGAGCGTCTGAACTAGACGATGGCGGCGCTTTCCAGCAATGTGAATATCCGCGGCGATGCGTTCAAAAACAACGCCGCGCATATGCAGACGCTTGTCGCCGATCTGCGCGCCAAGGTGGCGGTTACAGCACTTGGCGGCAACGCCAAATCGCGCGAACGCCATGTGTCGCGTGGCAAGCTGCTGCCGCGCGAGCGTATCGAAAATCTGATTGATCCGGGCGCGCCATTTCTGGAATTCAGCCAGCTTGCCGCCTATGGCATGTATGAGGATGATATTCACGGCGCGGGCATTCTGACCGGCGTCGGGCGTGTGGCCGGGCAGGAATGCGTGATTGTCTGCAATGACGCCACCATCAAGGGCGGCACCTATTATCCCATCACGGTGAAAAAGCATCTGCGCGCCCAGGAAGTGGCGATGGATAATCATCT
The DNA here is from genome assembly GCA_049323435.1 of Pseudomonadota bacterium. GTDB lineage: Bacteria > Pseudomonadota > Alphaproteobacteria > UBA11222 > UBA11222 > UBA11222. Next base: position 26,692 of record JBMOMX010000010.1, on the reverse strand, counting down.
GCCCTGTATCTATCTGGTGGATTCGGGCGGCGCCAATCTGCCCAATCAGGCGGAAATATTTCCCGACCGCAATCATTTCGGCCAGATATTCTATAATCAGGCCAATATGTCGGCCATCGGCATACCGCAGATTGCGGTGGTGATGGGGTCGTGCACCGCGGGCGGGGCCTATGTGCCGGCGATGAGCGATGAATCGATTATTGTGCGCAATCAGGGCACGATTTTTCTGGGCGGGCCGCCACTGGTGCGGGCGGCGACCGGCGAAATTGTATCGGCCGAAGATCTGGGCGGCGCGGATGTGCATTCGCGCATCAGCGGAGTGACCGATCATTACGCCATGAATGATGCGCATGCGCTGGCGCTGGCGCGCCGCATTGTCGGCAATCTCAATCGCCGCAAGCAGACGCAGTTGGCGGTGCGGCCGCCAATTGATCCACTCTATGATCCGGCGGAACTGAACGGCGTTATCCCCTCCAACCCGCAGGCGCAATATGATGTGCGCGAGGTGATTGCGCGGCTGGTGGATGGCAGCGAATTTGACGAATTCAAGAAATTATACGGAACCACGCTGGTCACGGGATTTGCGCATATTCATGGCTATCCGGTGGGGATTCTGGCCAATAATGGCATTCTGTTTTCCGAATCCGCCGTCAAGGGCGCGCATTTCATCGAGCTGTGCGCGCAGCGCCATATTCCGCTGGTGTTCCTGCAGAATATTTCCGGCTTCATGGTGGGCCGCAAATATGAAGCGGGCGGCATCGCCAAGGATGGCGCGAAGCTGGTGACGGCTGTCGCCACCGCCGCCGTGCCGAAATTCACCGTGGTGATTGGCGGTTCCTATGGCGCGGGCAATTATGGCATGTGCGGCCGCGCCTACCGCCCGCGCTTTTTATATATGTGGCCCAATGCGCGCATTTCGGTAATGGGCGGCGAGCAGGCGGCCAGCGTGCTGGCGACGGTGCGCCGCGAAGGCATGGAAGCGGCGGGGCAAAGCTGGAGCGCCGAGGAAGAGGCCGAGTTCAAGGCGCCGGTGCGGGCGCGCTATGAGGAAGAGGGGCATCCCTATTACGCCACCGCGCGTCTGTGGGATGATGGCATCATCGCGCCAGCCGATACGCGCCGGGTGCTGGGGCTCAGCCTTTCGATCGCGCAGAACGCGCCGCGCCGCGACACTAAATTCGGCATTTTCCGGATGTGATGTGAGACTAAAAAAGCCTGATGATCTTAAGTTGATGCATTGACCCCCTCCCAACCTCCCCCTTTCAGGGGGAGGAGGGCGATTGCCGAAAATGCCTCCCTCTCCCTGAAAGGGAGAGGGATGGGGAGAGGGTCGATTTTTTGAAATAGAGGCACTGATTGCCGAAGGAGAATTTAATGACCAGCGAAGATGTCGTATTGCTCAACACCACCCGCGAAGGCGTGGCGGTGGTCACGCTCAACCGGCCGGAAGTGCATAATGCGTTCAACCCCGATGTGATTGAACGGCTGCTGGATATATTTGAAACATTGCGGGGGGCCGATGGCGTGCGTGTGGTGCTGCTGGAGGGCAATGGGCCCAGCTTTTCGGCGGGCGCCGATCTTAACTGGATGCGCGCGGCGGCGGAATATGACAAGGCGACCAATGAGGCCGAGGCGAAAGTTCTGGGCCAGATGCTGAACAGCCTTTTCACCTTGCCCAAGCCCACCATTGCCGTGGTGCATGGCCCGGCGCTGGCGGGCGGGATGGGGCTGGTGTCGGCCTGCGATATGGCGATCGCCAGCGAGAATGTATTCTTTGCACTGACGGAAGTGCGCATTGGCCTGTCGCCTTCCACCATTTCGCCCTATGTGGTGCGGGCGATGGGGCCGCGCATGGCGCATCGTTATTTTTTGACGGGTGAACGGTTCACTGCCGCTGAGGCGTATCGCATGGGCTATCTTCATGCAGTGGTGAAAGACCGCAATGCGCTGGCGCAGGAAACCGAAAAAATGGTTGAGACGCTGTTTATGACGGCGCCGGATGCGGTGCGCAGAACCAAGGAACTGATCGGCCAGGTGACACATGCGGATATTGATAAAAATCTGATCGCCTATACCGCCAATCATATTGCCGAAATCCGCCAGACCGATGAAGGCCGCGAAGGCACCGGTGCATTTCTGCAAAAACGCAAACCCTGGTGGCAGATCTGATGCTGGACTGTTTGCTGATCGCCAACCGGGGCGAAATTGCCTGCCGGGTGATCCGCACCGCGCGCGCCATGGGCATTCGCACGGTGGCGGTTTATTCCGACGCCGATGCGCAGGCGATGCATGTGGCAATGGCGGATGAGGCGGTGCATATCGGGCCATCGCCCGCCGCCGAAAGCTATCTGAATATTGCCGCCATCATCGCAGCGGCCAAACGCGCCGGCGCATCCGCCATTCATCCGGGCTATGGGTTTTTGTCGGAAAATCCGCTGTTTGCCGAGGCCTGTGCCGATGCGGGCATTATTTTTGTGGGGCCGCCCGCATCCGCCATGCGCGCGATGGGCGCGAAGGATGCCGCCAAGAAATTGATGGAAAAAGCCAATGTTCCCGTCGTGCCCGGCTATCATGGCGATAATCAGGATCCGGACTTTCTGGCGGAACAGGCGGTAAAAATCGGTTTTCCGGCGCTGATCAAGGCGGTGGCGGGCGGCGGCGGGCGCGGTATGCGCCGGGTTGATAATGCCGGGGAATTTGCTGCGGCGCTGGAATCCGCCAAACGGGAATCAAAATCCGCCTTCGGCGATGACAAGGTGCTGATCGAACGCTATATGGCCAAGCCGCGCCATATTGAAATTCAGGTGTTTGCCGACAGCCATGGCAATGCGGTGCATCTGCATGAACGCGACTGTTCCATTCAGCGCCGCCATCAAAAGGTGATCGAAGAGGCGCCCGCGCCCGGAATGCCGCGCGCCATGCGCGAAAAAATGGGCGCGGCGGCGGTGCAGGCGGCCAAGGCCATCGGCTATGTGGGGGCAGGGACGGTTGAATTCATTGCCGATGCCTCGCGCGGGCTGCGCGAGGACAGCTTTTATTTCATCGAAATGAACACCCGCTTGCAGGTGGAGCATCCCGTTACCGAAATGATTACCGGGCAGGATCTGGTTGCATGGCAATTACGTGTGGCCATGGGTGAAACCCTGCCTTTGGTGCAATCGCAGATACCGCTGAACGGCCATGCATTCGAGGTGCGTCTGTATGCGGAAAATCCGTCTACGGGTTTTTTGCCATCAACAGGAAGGCTGCGGCATCTGCGCCTGCCGCCAGAGGGCGATGGTGTGCGCATCGATACGGGTGTGCGCGAAGGCGATGAAGTGTCGATATTCTATGATCCGATGATCGCCAAACTGATCGTGCATGGGGCGGACCGGGAACAGGCGCGTAAACGGCTATGCGCCGCGCTGGAGGCGGTGCAGATTGCCGGCCCCGCCGGGAATGCCGGGTTTTTGCGGGCCATTGCCGGGCATCCGGCCTTTGCCGATGGCGATGTGGATACCGGTTTTATTGAACGGCATCAGGATATTTTAATTCCGCGTACGGACGCCGCGGCGGATGACCTTGTGCTGGCGCTGGCGGCCCTTGCGCTGTTGCAGACGCGTGCGCAGGCGGCATGCGTGGCGGCGGCTAATTCCGGCGATCCCACTTCACCCTGGCACCGCACCGATGGCTGGCGCGTCAATGCGCCGGGGCATGAGACGTTGCGGTTTGTGTCGCATGAGGTGGAGGCCGCCGTGCGGATTGAATATGCCGAAGATGGCGTGCGATTGCATTTGCCAGGCGGTGAAATGCAGGCGCGCGCCACACTGGCCGATGGGCAGTTGGCGGCGGAACTGGATGGGTGCCGCCTTTCGGCGGGCGTAAATATTGATGGTATGCGCATCACGGTGATGCTGGCGGGCCATGCGCATGTGATTGATCTGCATGATCCGGTGCATGACGCCGAGCTGGACGAAGGCGCAGGCGGCGACATTGTGGCGCCGATGCCGGGCAAGCTGGTGTCGGTGCTGGTCAAGGCGGGCGATGCCGTGAAGAAGGGGGATGCGCTGGCGGTGCTGGAAGCGATGAAGATGGAAAATACGCTGCTTGCGCAGGCCGACGCCATTGTCGCCGAGGTGAATTATGCGGCGGGCGAGCAGGTGGAAGAAGGCGCGGTGATTGTGTCGTTCAAGCAGCCGGAATAGATATGGCGCTGCATCTGATAAAATTATGCGTCGGCATTGCGCAATTTGAAGAGCTGGAAGCCTGGCAGAAATATCGTCAGGGTAAGGACGGTGTATTGCAGCATATCACCCGCATGACGCCGCGCCGGGGCGATGAGCTGCTGAAGGGCGGCTCAATTTACTGGGTGATCAAGGGCGTCATTCAGGCGCGGCAGAAATTGCTGGAGCTGCGGCCCTATATGGACAGCGAAGGGGTGGCGCATTGCGCGCTGATCCTCGATCCGAAGCTGGTGCGCACCCAGCCGCATCCACGCCGCCCGTTTCAGGGTTGGCGCTATCTGAAACCCGAGGATGCGCCGCGCGACATGCCGCGCGGCGGGGCAGGCAAGAACGCCATGCCGCCCGAAATGCGCGCCGAACTGATGGCGCTCGGGCTGTTATAGGCGTTTTGCAGGCGGGACTTGACACAGACGGCCCTTCTAGGACAGGTAGCGCCATGAACAAGGCTATAGACAACCTCACCAGCAGTGACCGGCAGGCTGCGCCCAGCTTTGAGCCGGTGATGCGCTTTGGCATGGATGCGCCGCTGCTGCTGGATTGCGGCGTGGAACTGGCGCCGCTTGAAATCGCCTATCAGACCTATGGCGCGTTGAATGCGGATAAATCCAACGCCATTCTGGTATGCCATGCGCTGACCGGTGATCAATATGTAGCCAGCACGCATCCGGTCACCGGGCGGCCGGGCTGGTGGAATACCATTGTCGGCCCCGGACGGCCGGTTGATACGGACCGGTATTTTGTGATCTGCGCCAATGTCATGGGCGGGTGCATCGGCAGTACGGGGCCAACCAGCATCAATCCAGCAACCGGAAAATCCTATGGATTATCATTTCCGGTGATCACCATTGGCGACATGGTGAATGCGCAGGCGCGGCTGGTGGAGGCGCTGGGCATTGATCAATTATTCTGTGTCATTGGCGGCTCGATGGGCGGGATGCAGGTGCTGCAATGGGCCTATGACTATCCTGAAAAAGTTTTTAGTGCGATTCCGATTGCCACGGCGGCCTGGCATTCGGCGCAGAACATTGCCTTTCACGAGGTCGGACGGCAGGCGATTATGGCCGATCCGGATTGGTGTAATGGGGATTATCTTACCCAGGACAAGCGCCCGGAGAAGGGCCTGGCAGTGGCGCGCATGGCCGCGCACATTACCTATCTGTCGGAAGCCGCATTGCACGACAAGTTTGGACGTAATTTGCAGGACCGCCAGAAAGTGGGTTTTGGGTTTGATGCGGACTTTCAGGTGGAAAGCTATTTGCGCCATCAGGGATCGGCTTTTGTCGACCGCTTTGACGCCAATTCCTATCTCTATCTGACGCGGGCGATGGATTATTTCGATCTGGCGGCGGAATATGGCGATGTGCTGGCCGAAGCCTTCCGGGGAACGCCAACGCGCTTCTGTGTGGTCTCATTCACCAGCGACTGGCTGTTCCCGACATCGGAAAGCCGCGATATTGTGCAGGCGCTGAATGCGTCGGCCGCCAATGTCAGTTTTGTCGAAATTGAATCGCAAAAGGGCCATGACGCCTTTCTGCTGGATGAACCCGAACTGAACGCCACCCTGACCGGGTTTCTGAATGCGGCGGCGCAAAAGCGTGGTTTGCGACATGACGATTGACCCGGCGCAGCAGAATGGCAGCCGCGTTGATCTGCAACTGATCGCCGGCATGATCGAGCCGGGCAGCCGCGTTCTGGATGTTGGCTGTGGCGATGGAGAATTGCTTCGTCTGCTGAGCATCACACGGGACGTGGATTGCCGGGGCATTGAGATAAGCCAGAAAGGCGTCAATGCCGGCGTGGCGCTGGGCCTGTCGGTGGTGCAGGGCGACGCCGATACCGATCTGGTCAATTATCCCACCAAGGGATTTGATTATGTGATCCTGAGCCAGACTTTGCAGGCGACACGCGCGCCGCATCTTGTGCTGCGTGAGCTGGTGCGCATCGGCAGGCGTGCAATCATTTCATTTCCGAATTTCGGCCATTGGCGTGTGCGCCTGCATTTTTTGCTCAGCGGGCAAATGCCTGTGACGCAAACCTTGCCCTATCAATGGTATGAAACCCCCAATATTCATCTGTGCTCCATAGATGATTTTGTGGATCTGACGCAACGCGCCAATGTGACCATCGAACATTTCATTGCGCTGGACAAGGAAGGCAAGGTCAGTCTGACTAACCAGTTTCGTCCAATGGCCAATCTGCTGGCCGCACAGGCGCTGTTTATGCTGCGCGCGGATTAATCAAGCGCGGCCCGGCAACTGCGCGGTGATCAATTGCCGGATCCGGGCGGTGGAATGTTCCGGGATGGGGACGTAAATCTGTTTGCTGGCTTCGACCAGCCAGACACCGGCGAAACGCGGCCAGAAAATTTTGCCAGCGCGTTCCCAGCCATCGGGGTTTGTCAGCAGCATCACCCGGTTGAGCGGCGGCATATAGAGTGACGCAGACCATTGTTCGGGTGAAAACAGGCCATCGCGCAGCAGCCGGGTCAGCTGGCCGCGCGAAAACGGGCGGCCATGGCCAAACGGCGTCGCTTCGCTGCGCGTCCACAGGCCGATACGGTTGGGCGCAATGATCAGCAATTTGCCGCCGGGCGCCAGTATGCGCCACAATTCACGCAAGGCGGGGCGAACCTGTTCACTTGTTTCCAGACTATGCATCAGCAGGATGCGGTCAATGGACGCATCCTCCAGCGGCAATTGGGTTTCATCCACCAGCCCGGTCAGGCTGGGGCCGGCGGCAGGCCAGCGCATGACGCCCTGGCTGGCCGGCATCAGCGCCAGAATACGCGCGGCCTCGCCCTGAAAAAGCGGCAGATAGGGGGTGGCATAGCCAAGCCCCAATACTGACTGGCCCTTGAGATCAGGCCAGATTTGCCGGATTTTTTGAGCAATGACCTGCCGGGCGGCATCCCCGAGGGGGCTGCTGTAAAATCCGTGCAGATCGATCACATCCAGATGCATGGGCCTACTATAGAACGGCAATCTCGTGTTAGGATGCACAAAATTACCTGTCCCAGCTAGGAGGAGCCGTCATGGCGTTACAGATTCACCAGTTCCCCTGTCTGAACGATAATTATTCCTGGCTGGTGCATGAACCCGAAGCCAATGTCACCGCGGTGGTCGATACGCCGGAAGTGGCGCCGATATTGCGGGCGCTGGACGAAACCGGATGGAAGCTGACGCATATTCTCAACACGCACTGGCATCCGGACCATGCGGGGGGTAATGAGGAGTTGAAGGCCAAAACCGGATGCCAGATCATTGGCCCGCGCGGCGAAGCCCGAAAAATACCTTCGCTTGAGCGGCAGGTCGGCGATGGTGACGAGGTGAAGCTCGGCAACGCCACCGCCAAAGTGTTTGATGTGCCCGGGCATACGGCGGGTCATATTGCCTATTGGTTTGCCGGGGACAAAGTGGCGTTTGTCGGCGATACGCTGTTTGCGCTGGGCTGCGGGCGGCTGTTTGAAGGCACGGCGCAACAAATGTGGACGTCGCTGCAAAAATTGATGGCGCTGCCGCCTGAAACCAAAGTTTATTGCGCGCATGAATATACACAGTCCAATGCGCGCTTCGCGCTGAGCGTGGATCCGGAAAATGCGGCGCTGGCGGCCCGTGTGAAAGAGATTGACGCGCTGCGTGCCAGGAATATTCCGACAGTGCCCAGCACTATCGGGCTGGAACTGGCGACCAATCCATTTTTGCGGCCGATGAGCGAAAGCCTGCAACGCAGCCTCGGCATGGTGGGGGCGGATGCCGTGGCGGTGTTTGCCGAAACAAGGCGGCGCAAGGATAATTTTTAATCAGACCAATTTGTGATCAGGTTCAATCATATCTGACGCTATCTGTGTCATTACCCGGTCTGTCCTGCGCTGCGGCCTGATCCCTCCCTGTCCCTCCCCTTTGTAAGGGGGGGGACGCAAGACGCAACGTCTCCCGCCCCCCTGAAAAGGGGGAGGGCCGGGGTGGGGGTCAGGCCGCAGATGACAGAGCGTAGGCTGAAGGGCGTCAGTGAGATGCCGGCTGATTCAGTCAGGTCACAAATTGCACTATGCTTTACGCTTTGGCGGTTTTGGCGCGGGCAATTTGCCGCCCCAGCCATAGGCTATTTCGCGTATCTCACGGCCGCTATAGTCTGTAATGCGTTCGCCAATGGGTTGCCCGCCCATGCGTTCAAAAAATTTGCAGGCGGGACTATCGGCAAACACCCACAGCATGACGGCGCTGTATCCTGCGCGGCTGAGATTGGCGAGGGCGGATTCCAGCAATTGCGCGCCCAGCCCCATGCCCTGACAGACCGGGCGGACATAAAGCTTTAATATCTCGCCGCGGAAATTTCCGGTATCCAGGCGCAGCGGGTCTGTGGCGGGACCAACATTGACAAAGCCCATCGGGCCAAGCTTGTCATCCTCGGCAATGAAGACGCCTTGAGGAGAATGCACAAGCTCCGGCTTCCAGAATTTCAGGCAGGCGTCGGAATTGCTGGCTGTAATCGCCTCGGGCGGCAAAAAGCCTGCAAAGCTTTCCGCCCAGGTATCGGCGTGGATCTGCGCAATAGTGGCGGCGTCGGCAGGACGGGCGGCGCGAAGCTGAATCATGGGATGCAAGCCGTGCCACTTATGCCGAAACTGCGACGCCTTTCCCGGTCAGGAAATCGGCCAGTTCACCGCTTTCATACATTTCGCGCACAATGTCGCAGCCGCCCAGAAACTCACCCTTTACGTAAAGCTGGGGAATGGTTGGCCAGTTTGAAAATTGCTTGATGCCGTCGCGCACTTCAGCGTTTTGCAGCACATCGACGCTTTTGAACTCGATGCCAAGCTGGTTCAAAATCTGGCACACGGTTGAGGAAAAACCGCATTGCGGAAATTGCGGGGAACCTTTCATGAACAGCAGCACGTCCACACTTTCAACGGCGTTTTTGATTTCATCAAGAATGGTGATTTCGCTCATTTTATGGACTCCTGCGGTATAGGGGTAAGCGTTAGCTAATACGTGCCGGTATCAAGTTCAAGGGTGCGCACCTATTCCGGTACCGAGGTGTGCAGGGCCAGGGCGTGCAGCGCCTCGCCCATATTGCCTTTCAGGGCGGCATAAACCATCTGATGCTGCTGCACCCTGGATTTTCCCTTGAAAGCGGCGGATTTGACATAGGCGGCGTAATGATCGCCATCGCCGCGCAAATCCTCGATGCGGACTTCAGCGCCGGGCAGGCCTTCCTTGATCAAGCGTTCTATTTCTGATGCCTGCATCGCCATGTTCAGCCCTCCATAAATTCTGGAAACCAGTTTTCGTGCGCGCGCCGGAGTGCCGCGAGCGTCTGTACGGGTTTTCCGTCCAGTATGATATCAATCCCGCCAACCGTGCCCAGTTCTGTGAAGGGAACCTGCTTTGCCCTTGCCGCTGCGATCAGGGCATCGCGCCTGCCGGGGGCTATGCTCAACACGTAGCGGGCCTGGTCTTCGCCAAACAGATAGGCATGCCGCGGGGACGCAGCATCCGGCAGGGTCACGGTGCAGCCGCGATCGCCTGCCAATGCCATTTCGCTCAGCGCCACCAGAAGGCCGCCATCCGAAACATCATGCGCCGCCGTGACATTTCCGGAAATGATCTGTTCACGGATAAAATCGCCATTGCGGCGTTCGGCAGCCAGATCGACGGCGGGCGGTGCGCCATCCGTGCGTCCGGCGATTTCGCGGGCATAGAGCGATTGCCCCAGATGACCGGCGGTTTCGCCGATCAGTAAAATCACATCGCCATCCTGCTTGAAGGCAATCGTCGCCATCTGGTCTATATTATTGAGAAGGCCAATGGCGCCAATGGCGGGCGTGGGCGGGATCGCCACGCCGCTGGTTTCGTTATAGAGCGACACATTGCCGGACACGATAGGCATGCCGAGCGCCCGGCAGGCTTCGCTGATACCTTCGATGCAGCCCACAAACTGCCCCATAATTTCAGGGCGTTCTGGATTGCCGAAATTCAGGCAGTCGGTGGTGGCCAGCGGTTTCGCGCCCACCGCGCTGAGATTACGAAAGGCTTCGGCGATGGCCTGCTTGCCGCCCTCGAACGGCGAAGCGGCGCAATAGCGGGGCGTGACATCGGTGGTGGCGGCAATGCCCTTGCGGCTGCCATGTACGCGCACCACGGCGGCGTCGCCGCCCGGTCGCTGCACCGTGTCGCCCATCACCATATGATCATATTGTTCCCATATCCAGCGGCGGCTGGCCAGATGCGGCCCCCCCATCAGCCGGGCAAGGGTTGCGCCCACATCATCCGTATCCGGAACATCTTTTGCGGCCAGATAGGAGGCGGGCGGAGTGGGCGTCCAGGGGCGCTGATAAACCGGCGCCTGATCGGCCAGCACATCCACGGGCAGATCGGCCACGGTTTCGCCACGGTGGCGGATGACAAAACGCCCGGTATCCGTGGTTTCGCCGACAATGGCGAAATCCAGTTCCCAGCGATCAAAAATGGCGCGGGCCGCCTCGGTGCGATCCGGGTGCAGGACCATCAGCATCCGTTCCTGGCTTTCCGACAGCATCATTTCATAGGCGGTCATGCCGGATTCGCGGCAGGGCACATTGTCGAGATCAAGCAAAAGGCCAAGCCCGCCCTTGGAGGCCATTTCGACCGCCGAGCAGGTGAGGCCCGCCGCACCCATATCCTGGATGGCGATGACCGCGTCGCCCGCCATCAGTTCAAGGCAGGCCTCCAGCAGCAGTTTTTCCGTGAACGGATCACCGACCTGCACCGTGGGGCGTTTTTCCTCGGAATTTTCGTCAAATTCAGCCGACGCCATGCTGGCGCCGTGAATGCCATCGCGCCCGGTTTTTGATCCGACATAAACCACCGGGTTTCCCACGCCGCTGGCGGTGGAATAAAACACCTTGTCCGCATCCGCGACTCCTATGCACATGGCATTGACCAGAATATTGCTATTATAGCCGGGGTCAAAATTCACCTCGCCGCCGACAGTGGGCACGCCAATGCAATTGCCATAGCCGCCAATGCCCGCCACGACGCCGGAAACCAGATGCCGGGTTCTGGCGTAATCGGTCGCGCCAAAGCGCAGCGCGTTGAGATTGGCCACGGGGCGCGCGCCCATGGTGAACACATCGCGCATAATGCCGCCAACGCCGGTGGCCGCGCCCTGATAGGGTTCGATAAAGCTGGGATGATTATGGCTTTCCATCTTGAAGATCGCCACCTGGCCATCGCCAATATCGACGACACCCGCATTTTCGCCCGGGCCGCACACCACCTGCGGCCCGGTGGTGGGCATGGTGCGCAGCCACACGCGCGAGCTTTTATACGAGCAATGCTCGTTCCACATGGCGGAGAAGATGCCCAGTTCGGTAATATTCGGCTCGCGGTTAAGCACGCGCAGAATATGCGCATATTCATCCGGTTTCAGCCCGTGCGCCGCCACTATTTCCGGTGTGATTTTCATGCGGTTTGCAGCAGCGAAGCGAGGGCATCGAACATGGCGCGCCCATCCGTTCCGCTCAGTTCGGGTGAAATCAGCCTTTCGGGATGCGGCATCATGCCCAGCACATTGCCCGTCTCGTTCAGAATGCCGGCAATATTATTCAGTGAGCCATTGGGATTGGCGGCGGCGCTGACATCGCCAGACGCCGTGCAATAGCGGAAGGCGACACGGTTCGCGGATTCCAACCGGTCCAGCGTGGCCGCATCGGCAAAATAATTGCCGTCATGATGTGAAATGGGAATGCGCACCACCTGCCCATCGGCGTAATTGCGGTTGAAGACATTATGGATATTTTCGACTTTCAAAAAAATGTCGCGGCAGATAAATTTCAGTCCTGCATTGCGCATCAGGGCGCCGGGTAATAATCCGGCTTCCGTCAGTATCTGAAAGCCATTGCACAGGCCGAGCACAGGGGTGCCCGCTTTGGCGCGGGCGCTGAGTGCGCGCATGATGGGCGCACGCGCCGCCATTGCGCCGGAACGCAGATAATCGCCATGCGAAAAGCCGCCGGGCAGCACGATCAGATCGCATTTTGGCAGTTCGGTTTCACTATGCCAGACCATTTGCGGTTCCATGCCGCTGCTGGCCTTCAGCGCCACGGCAACGTCGCGGTCACAGTTGGATCCGGGAAATACGATAACGCAGCTTTTCACGCTTCAAGCTCAATGGCATAGTTTTCGATAACAGTATTGGCCAGCAATTGGGCGCACATGGCGTCCACCCTGGCGCGGGCCTGGGCGGCATCGCTGCCGGCCAGATCAATTTCGATATATTTTCCCTGGCGGACTTCTTCAACGCCGTCAAAGCCGAGATGCGCAAGCGTATTGGCGATGGCCTTGCCCTGCGGGTCCAGGACACCTTTTTTTAAAGTGATATGGATACGCGCTTTCATAACGGTTCTAGTTCACGGCTTTGGGTACAGCATGGATGCGGCTTTCCAGATCGGGGGCGATCCCCAGCCGGCGCGCGACTTCCTGATAGGCTTCCGAAACGCCACCCATGTCCCGGCGGAAGCGGTCCTTGTCCAGTTTTTCATTGGTGGTCATATCCCACAGACGGCAGGAATCCGGGCTGATTTCATCCGCCAGGACAATGCGCATCATGTCATTTTCATACATGCGGCCAAATTCGATTTTGAAATCAACCAGCTTGATGCCAACGCCGGCAAACAGGCCGCTCATGAAATCATTGATGCGCAGGGCAATGGCCATGATGTCATCAATTTCGTGCGGATTGGCCCAGCCAAACGCCGTGACATGTTCTTCCGACACCAGCGGATCATTGAGGGCGTCGTTTTTGTAATAAAATTCGATGATCGAACGGGGCAATTGCGTGCCCTCTTCGATTCCCAGACGTGACGCAATGGAGCCGGCCGCGACATTGCGCACCACAACTTCCAGGGGAATAATTTCTACCGCACGAATAAGTTGTTCACGCATATTCAAGCGCCGGATGAAATGCGTAGGCACGCCAATACCGGCCAATTGCACCATGATATGCTCACAGATGCGATTGTTCAGAATACCTTTGCCCACAATCGTGGTATGCTTTTTGCCATTATTGGCGGTGGCGTCATCCTTGAAATACTGGATGAGCGTGCCTGGCTCAGGCCCTTCATACAGAATTTTGGCCTTGCCTTCGTAGACTTTTCTGCGGCGGCTCATATTCGTCCTTGAGGATGTTCCCGGGAGAATCCGGGACGGGGAAGTAAAGGCGGAACCTAGCCTAAAGCGCCGCTTCGCACAATGTGCATTACGCCCTATATATAGGTATTGGCGCGGAAGCGGGAGGAGATTTCATTGCTCCGGGGCCGTTCCCGCGTTAAAGCTTTGCCATCTTGCTGATTCAAAAGGAGCTTGCCGTTTCATGAGTACATTTGACGAACGCGAAAAGGGATTTGAACGTAAATTTGCCCATGATTCCGAGCTGGAATTCAAGGCAATGGCGCGGCGCAACAAGTTGCTGGGCCTGTGGGCGGCAGAAAAAATGGGGCTTAAAGGCGCGGATGCCGATGCCTATGCCAGGGAAGTCGTAAAATCCGACTTTCAGGAGGCGGGCGATCAGGATGTGCTTCGCAAGGTGAAAGGCGATCTGGACGCCAAGGGCGTCAGCCAGTCCGAACACCAAATCCGCCGCGAAATGGATGAATTGCTGGTCAAGGCCCGAGAGCAGGTACAGAAAGAGGGCTGAAACCGGTTGATAGAGGCATGAAAGACACCCTGCTTGCCATTCTGAAGCCCGGCAGACGCACCTCGCTGGCGCTGATCGGGGTCATCGCGCTGGCGGTGGGTCTGCTGGGTTATTTCGATCTGCTGGACCCCATTCGCAAGATATTGGAGTCGGACCGGCTTACCTTCAAGATTGGTGCGGCGGAAGTTTCTTTCTACAGCATATTGAGCGGGATGTTCGGTATCGTCTTCCTGCTTTGGACCGCCAGCCTGATATCTGGCATTGTCGAAAAATCCATCGGACGGCTTAACTGGCTTGAGGCCAATAATCGCGCGCTGCTGACCAAGGCGTTGCAGGTTGTGCTGTATTTTGTTCTGTTCATGGTGACGCTGGATCTGCTGGGTATTGATCTGACGGCCTTTGCGGTGTTTGGCGGCGCGCTGGGTGTCGGGCTCGGACTTGGCTTGCAGAAGGTTACTGCGAATTTCATCAGCGGCATCATTCTGCTGGTCGAAAAGTCGGTGAAAAATGGCGATCTGGTGGATCTGGGCAGCGGCATTTCCGGCATAGTGCGGCATACCGGCACGCGCTACACCTTGATTGATACGGGCGATGGGCGCGAAATCATGGTTCCGAATGATGATTTTATTTCCAGCCGGGTAACCAACTGGACATATTCAAATAAGGGCGTTCAGGTGGAAATCCGGGTCAATGTCGCCTATGGAACGGATATTGATCTGGCGCAGAATATAATGCGGGATGCCGCCCGCGCGCATCCGTGCTGCTCACCTTCGCATGCCGTAAACTGTTACTTGCAGGAATTTGCCGGTGAGGGCATCAGTTTCATGCTGAGTTTCTGGATTGACGATATTATCTGTGACGGGCGTGTGAAACCGCGCAGTGACGTGATGCTGGCCATTGTGCGCGCCTTCAAGGACAAGGGCATCGAGATCGCGCCCCCGAAACGCGAAGCCGCCAGAGCCGTATGAAGGGGATGCGGATAGCGGTAATTGGCGCGACGGGAAATGTGGGGCGTGCGCTGGTTGCGGCGCTGGTTGCGCAGGGCGCGGAAGTTACCGCCATCGCGCGCAATATGGCGCGATTGCAGCGATTGGGTGCGGCGGTTCATCCATACAGCATTGATCTGGAGGGCGATGCGCAAAGATTGCCCGCGGCCCTGAGCGAGGCCGGTTGTGTGATCAATGCCGCGCATGCCAGACATACACGGAAAATTATTGCAGCGTTGCCGCATAATGGCGTGCGGCTGGTGACTCTGGGATCGACCCGAAAATTCACCCGGTTTCCAGATCAAAAATCCGCCGAGATGCAGGATGCGGAGGCCGCGCATGCGCAGGGCGTGAATGGCATTATTCTGCATCCAACGATGATCTATGGCGGGGCGGATAATAATATCAGCCGTATCCTGAACATTGTGCGCCGGACGCCGTTTGTGCCGCTGCCGCAGCAGGGCAGGGCTCTGTTACAGCCCATTCACCGCGATGATGCCGTTAAGTGCCTGATGGCGGCAATCAGCGGCGATGCCGGATGCGCGCCGCAGATTATTGCGGGCGCGCAGCCGATGAGTTATGCCCGGATTGTGGCGGCTTGCGGCCATTCGGCGGGGCGGCGGGTCAGGGTGATTTCGGTTCCCTTATGGGTAATGCTGGCGCTGGCCTGGCTAACGCGATGGATTCCCGGTGTTCCATTGATTGCGCCAGACGAAGTGCGCCGCCTGCTGGAGGACAAGGCATTCGATATTGGCCCCATGCAGACGCGCCTAGGGGTAACGCCATGCACGTTCGAGGAAGGGCTGGCGCGTATGGCGGCGGCGGATGAAATAGCGGGACGCCATGCTGTTTAATTCAGAAGTTTTTATTCTGCTGTTTTTGCCGCTGTCGCTGGGCGTTTATTATGCATTGTCCGGGCGCACGGGATTGCGCCTGTGGGCGCTAGTGATCGCTTCGCTGATTTTTTACAGCTATTGGGACATCCGGTTCCTGCCAATATTGCTAGGTTCGACGATTGGAAACTGGCTGATCGTGCAGATCTATGCGCGTTGGCGGCGGTTTCACTGGTTGCCGCTGGCGGGTGTGCTGTTCAATGTGGGCGTCATCGCGCTGTTCAAATATGCTGATTTTCTGACCAGCAGTCTGGCGGCCATCGGCGGCTGGAGCCATGAACCCATTGGCATCATATTGCCGCTGGGCATAAGTTTTTTCACCTTTCAGCATATTTCCTATCAGATGGATTTGCGCCGGGCGGCGGCCAGCGGCGAAGAATTTATCGTGCATGGGTTGCGCGATTATATTCTGTTTGTTGCATTCTTTCCGCATCTGATTTCAGGGCCGATTGTCCGGCACAATGAAATTATTCATCAGTTTCATTTGAATCCGATGCGTGCGGGATTGAGTGAACGCATGTCGCGCGGCGGCATCATGTTTCTGGTTGGGCTGTCGAAAAAAGTTCTGATCGCCGATAGCGCCGCGCGCATGGGAACACCGCTGTTCAACCGGGTGCTGGAAGGCGGCGTGCTTAATCTGGGCGAGGCCTGGCTGGTGATGCACGCCTATATGCTGCAACTCTATTTCGATTTTTCCGGTTATACCGATATGGCTATCGGCATGGCGCTGATGTTCGGTTTTACCATTCCGTTCAATTTCGACCGGCCGCATATGGCCACCAGCATTCAGGATTTCTGGCGGCGCTGGCATATGACATTAAGCCGGTTCATGCGCGATTATATCTATATCCCGCTGGGCGGCAATAAAGGCGGGGTGTGGTATCAGGCGCGTAACATGTTTTTGACCATGCTGGTTGGCGGGTTATGGCATGGGGCCAACTGGACCTATGTGGTGTGGGGCGCGATGCACGGGGCGGGAGTTGCGGCCAATATTCTGTGGCGGCGTGCCGGGTTTTCCATGCCGCCGCTGCTGGGCTGGACGTGCATGACGCTGTTTATTGGCGTGACCTGGATATTATTCCGTACCGAGAGCTTTCCGGCCACCTGGTCGATTTACCAATCACTTGCCGGAATGCATGGCGCGGGGGCCGCAGTTATTGGAACCGCGCTGAACTATGCGGTATTAATAGCGGGTACGGTTCTGGCGCTAAGCGGGCCGTCCAGCCAGACGGCGATATTGGAGCGTTTGCAGCCATGGCGTCCGATTGGGATTGCGGCGGGGGCTGTCGCGGTGTTTCTTGTGCTGTTGATTGGCGGGGGCCTGCAAAGTGAATTCATTTACTTCCAGTTCTGATCACGGCAATGGCGTGGACTGGCGGCGTTTCGCGCGCTGGTTTTATGGCGCGGGTATTGGACTCGGGATTTTTTTGTATCTGCTGATTTTTATCATCGATCCGTTTGACACGCTGCCATTTTCTCCGCCGCTGGATCGCGTTCCGATTGCATCCAATGCGCGTTTTTCCTTCCCGGCGCTGGCGCGCAAGCCGGAATTTGACAGTGTGGTGCTTGGCACCTCCACCAGCCGCCTGTTGCGCCCGGAAATGCTGGACCGGCTGTTTGCCGCGCGTTTCGCCAATCTTTCCATGAACAGCGCCACGGCCTATGAGCAATCGCGGCTGCTGGAGGTGTTTGTGCGCCATCATCCGGCTGCGAAGACTGTGATCGTGGGGATTGATGTGGCCTGGTGCGAGGCGGCGGAGACAGTGGAGAAATATACGCCGCGTCCGTTTCCGGAATGGATGTATGATTCCAATCCGTATAATGATTTTCTGCACCATTTTAATCTGTACACGATTGAACAGGCCGGCCGCCAGGCGGGCACCATGCTGGGGCTGCGGCGGCTGAAATATGGGCGGGATGGCTATACCAATTTTCTGCCCGACCCTGCGGCCTATGATCTGGGCAAGGTGCAGACATCGCTGGCCATTGCGCGCGCCAATGGATTGACCGCAGCCAAAGCGCCGCCGGGGCTTGATCCCGCATCGCTTACATTCCCGGCGCTTCCCCTGATGCAGGATATGCTGCGCAAACTTCCGGCTGACACACGGAAAATTCTGTTTTTCGCGCCCTATCATGTAGCGCGCCAACCCGTCTCAGGCAGCCAAAGCCGCATGGAATGGGACGAATGCAAAAACCGCATTGCCGGTATGGCAGCGGAAATTCCAAACACCCTCACCGCCGATTTCATGATTGAAAGCCCGCTTACGGCTACCGACAGTAATTACTGGGATCCTGTGCATTACTCTGTCGCTGCGGCGGATATTCTGATGACGGATCTGGGCCGGGCGGCGAAAGGCCAGCCCGGTGATAATTTCAGATTGCCGGGAAAATAATCACAGTTTGGCCAGCGCCTGATCGAGATCGGCGATAATATCGTTCACATCCTCGATACCAACGGACAGGCGCACCACATCCGGGCCTGCGCCCGCGGTTTTTGCAGCGGCCTGGTCAAGCTGACGGTGGGTGGTGGAAGAAGGATGAATGATCAGGCTGCGCGTGTCGCCGATATTGGCGAGATGGCTGAACAGTTTTACCTCACTGACCAGTTTGACGCCCGCGTCATAGCCGCCCTTGACGCCGAAGGTTAAAACCGCGCCCGCGCCTTTGGGCAGATAGCGTGCCGCAAGCGTGTGAAACGGACTGCCGGGAAGTCCGGCATAGGATACCCATTCGACCTGCTTGTGCGCCTGCAAAAATTGGGCAACAGCCATCGCATTTTCGCAATGTCTCTGCATGCGCAATGCCAGCGTCTCGATGCCGGTCAAAATCAGAAATGCATTCATTGGCGCAAGGGCAGGGCCAAGATCGCGCAGGCCCAGTACACGGCAGGCGATGGCGAAGCCGAGATTGCCAAAGGTTTCATGCAGCTTCATGCCATGATAGCTGGGGCTGGGCTCGGAAAGGGTGGGATATTTCCCGTTCGACCAGTTGAATTTGCCGCCATCGACAATCAGCCCGGCGATGGAATTGCCATGCCCGCCCAGAAATTTGGTGGCCGAATGCACCACAATATCCGCGCCATGTTCCAGCGGCCGGCACAGATAGGGCGTGGCCAGCGTATTATCGACAATCAGGGGAATATCAGCCGCATTGGCGATTTTGGCGATGGCCGCAATATCCATCACCACGCCGCCGGGATTGGCCAGGCTTTCGATAAAGATCGCTTTGGTCTTGGGAGTTATGGCGCGCCGGAAACTTTCCGGTTCCGTGGCCTCGGCCCATTTTACATGCCAGCCCATCTTGGCAAAGGCGTGCGAGAACTGATTCATCGATCCGCCATATAATTTGTTGGCGGCGACAAATTCATCGCCATTTTCCATCAGCGTGTGAAAGACAATAAATTGCGCCGCATGGCCAGACGCCACGGCCAGCGCCGCGCTGCCGCCTTCAAGGGCAGCAATGCGCGCCTCCAGCACAGAATTGGTGGGGTTGGTGATGCGCGAATAGATATTGCCGAATTCCTGAAGGTTGAACAGTGCGGCGGCGTGATCGACATCATCAAACACATAGGATGCGGTCTGATAGATCGGCGTAATGCGCGCCCCCGTGGTGGGATCGGGCGCGGCGCCCGCATGAATGGATAAAGTGTCAAATCCGTAACTGCTCATGATAACTATCCCTTAAACGCGGCGGCGGCGCGAATTATTGATGATACCGGTGTCTACGCCCATAAAGCCGATTTGGCCTGACAAACGCCCATATTCGATTTTGCTGCACCGGTCCATGATAACCTTTAATCCAGCGGCGCGCGCGCGCGCAGCGGCGGCAGGATTGCGGACGCCTAACTGCATCCATACGGATTTCGCCTTGATCGCTATGGCTTCGTCAGTGACCTGGCCTGCGGCGTCCGAAGTGCGGAAAATATCGACCATATCGACGGGAAACGGGATATCCGCCAGGCTCGCATAGACCTTTTCGCCCAGAATGGTTTCACCCACAGCGCGCGGATTGACCGGTACGATGCGAAAGCCGCGCTTTTGCAGGAACTGCATGACACTATAGCTGGGCCGGTTGCGCTCGGGGCTGGCGCCCACAACAGCAATGGTTTTGGTTGCCTTCAGGATCGCACCGATAAGTTCGTCGCTGTAATTTTCATTGTCCATTCGCTCAGCCTGTCCATTGTGCGCCGGAAGATTTTCTGATCAACTGTGATGGCTGAATAATAGGACGTCCGGTTATGGATTGTCCACAACGCAGGGAGAGAGAGATGGGCCTCACTATTTACGGGATTCCTCAGTCGCGTGCACTGCGCGTATTGTGGCTGGCGAAAGAATTGGGCATTGAGTACAAAAATGTGCCGGTTACCAATACTGGCGGGTCGCGGGAACCTGATTTTCTAAAGATAAATCCGAACGGGCATATTCCGGCCATTGAGGATGACGGGGTGGTGTTGTGCGAATCCCTGGCGATCAATCTGTATCTGTCGAAAAAATATGGCGGCGATTTGCAGCCAAAAAACATCGCCGACGAAGGCAGGGCGCTGCAATGGAGCTTTTGGGCCGTGACCGAAGCGGAAGGGCCCGCACTTACATTGTTGATGAAGCGGATGAACCCGGCCACGCCTGATGCAGATGTGGCGGCGGCGGGCGTAAAACTCGGTGCGGCGTTGAAAGTGCTCGATGGCGCGCTGGCGGGCAAGGACTATCTTCTGGGCTCCAGTTTTTCCATAGCAGATCTCAATGTGGCGTCAGTGCTGGCCTGGCTGCAAATGGCCAAGTTTGATCTCGCACCCTATCCGAATGCCGGGGCATGGCTTGGCCGGTGCCTTGGCCGTCCGGCATTTGCCGCAGCGCGCGGGGGCAAATAGTCCCCGCCGCTATATCTCTTGATATCTCTTGCCGGTGCGCTAGGCGGCAGCGAGTTCGTCGAGGAATTGCTCGATGCTGCCGCGCAGTTGTGAAGTGTGATCGGCCAGGGATTTGACGGAACTTAACGTCTGGGTGGCGGCAGCAGAAGTTTCCGCTGCCGCGCCTGTTACCAGTGAAATATTCGACGCTGCGTCAACTGTGCCCCGGGAAACATTTTGCGCATTCGAGGAAATTTCCCGCGTGGCGGCGTCCTGCTCCTCAACTGCGGCGGCAACCGTGGTTACGGTCGTATTGATAGCGTTGATGATTTTGGTAATATCCTGGATAGCCGTGGTGGTGCGGGCGGTTTCACCCTGCATGGCGCTGATCTGCTGCGCAATTTCTTCGGTCGCCCTGGCGGTCTGATTGGCCAGATTTTTAACTTCCGACGCGACGACGGCAAAACCCTTGCCGGCATCGCCCGCTCGCGCAGCCTCGATGGTGGCGTTGAGCGCCAG
The DNA here is from genome assembly GCA_049323435.1 of Pseudomonadota bacterium. Taxonomy (GTDB): domain Bacteria; phylum Pseudomonadota; class Alphaproteobacteria; order UBA11222; family UBA11222; genus UBA11222. The sequence goes on along the minus strand of JBMOMX010000010.1, from coordinate 5,550 downwards.
CAGATTGGTCTGTTCCGCCACGTCGCGGATCATATTGACCACATCACCAATTTTTTCCGCCATTGAGGACAGGGCGTCCACGGTTTGGGAGGTGTGTCCGGCCTGTTCAATCGCCTGACTGGAAGTTTGCGATGACACGGCAATATGGCGCGCAATTTCCGAGATGGAGGCGGACAGTTCTTCGGCGGCGCTGGCGACCGAGCCTACATTGCTGGATGCCTCTTCAGCCGCATGGGCTGCCGCATTTGCTTTTTCCTGGGTTACGGATGTGGTAGCATGCATGCTCTGCGCAGTTACCTGCATCTGGCTTACTGCGGCGCCAAGCTGATCCATAAAGCCGCGCACATTGCTCCGGAAACTGGTTGAAAGCTGTTCAATGCGTTTACCGCGTTCGGCCTGATGCGCCTGTTCGGCGGCGGTCATCGCCTTGATCTGCTCAAGACTTGCGGCCTTGGCGGTATTTTCCTTGAACATATTCACGGCCTTCGCCATATCCCCAATCTCGTCCTGACGTTCCAGGGATGGGATATGAACATTAACATTACCGTCCGATATTTCCTTTGCGGAGTCAGTTATGCGCACTATCGGCTGAATGATCCTGCGTAATATCCCATAAGCGCTGGCGAGGATGGTAAGAAGAAATATTCCTGCCATGGCCCAGAAGGTCCAGTTTACGTTTGTCTCGGTGGCGGCGGCCTCTATTTCAAAGCGCGCATTCATCTCGTTTGCTTTTGGTACGATTTCATCGATCACAGCGCGATGGCTTTGATAGTGACGGGACAGCTCCGCATAGGAGGCGCGCGCCGCCTCCATATTTCCGCTTCCCATGGCGGGCAGGAATTTTTCATCCGTTTCCTTCCAGAACCCTATTACGTGAGCATGGGATTTGCTGTTCAGCAATTCCTTGATATTTTCATCAAAACTTTGCTCAAGCCAGTAATCGTGGCGGGTGTCATAATCTTTTCGCAATTGCGCCAGCCTGTCACTGCGGGTTTTCAAACTTCCCTGGTCATTTAGAATTTGCGTCACTTCCAGATAGGATTCGATGAGATATTCAGGCGGCGGAAGAATATCCGCGATCAAATCCTTTCCCAAAACGATCTGAGCGTAGGTCGGGCCACCCACTTTGAGTGTGTTGATGGCCGACATGCTGGTCCAAAGGATGGCCGCAAAGCCCGTCGGCAGAACGGTTGTAAGGATAACAGCCAGACGTGAAAGTTTCATAGCCCCAAGCATTGCTCGCCTCCTCGAAATATTTGATAATTGTCCCCGTCAAATTCACCATTTCCCCAACAGTGATTTTCCGTTTTGAATAGTCATTCCAAGACCTAAGCGTAAAAGCATAAAGTTAAGATCAGGTTTTTTTACCGGTAAAGTTCCAGGTATATTAAATGAACCACAAGATCGATCCGGCTCCGCCGCCTTTGTGGTAAAATAATACCTCATATCTATCGTATTGAAATATAAGGGTTTTATTGAAAATCATTTCTTGACTTGCGTATAAATCTGGGCATACTGCGCCACATTCCGGCCCGCACAGATGCGGGCAGTGGATTTGGAGAAAGCGCATGAGAACCTATTCGGCGAGAGCGTCGGAAATCGAAAAAAAGTGGCTGGTCATTGACGCTGACGGCGCGGTGCTGGGCCGGCTGGCGAGCTTTATCGCCATGCGTCTGCGCGGCAAGCACAAGGTCACCTATACCCAGCATATGGATTGCGGTGACAATGTCATTGTGATCAATGCCGAAAAAGTGCGGCTGACCGGTAACAAACTGGCGGATAAGACCTTTTACTGGCACACCGGGCATCCTGGCGGCATCAAGGAGCGCAAGGCAGGCACGACACTGAAGGGGCAACATCCCGAACGTGTATTGTCCAAGGCGGTGCAGCGCATGTTGCCGCATGGCCCGCTGGGCCGTCAGCAGTTAAGCAATATGCGGATTTATGCGGGTTCGGAACATCCGCATGCGGCGCAATCGCCTGTCAGTGTTGATTTTAAATCTCTGAACCGTAAAAATTCGAGGATTGGCTGAGCATGGCGCAGGATAGAAGAGGGCTTGGCGATCTGAAAGACGCCATCATTGACCGGCAGCGCCGGACGGAACAGGAGGCCGAACAGCGTGTTCCGGGCGCTCCGTCCGCCAGTGACGCCATTCGCGCTGAACCCAAAATAGATAATCTCGGACGTTCCTATGCCACAGGCAAGCGCAAGAACGCGATTGCACGTGTCTGGATCAAACCCGGCAGCGGGCGGTTTTCCATTAATGGCCGTGAACTTGCCACCTATTTCGCAAGGCCGGTGTTGCAGATGATTCTGCGCCAGCCTTTTGAAGTGACACGCCGCGTGGGGCAATTCGATGTGATTTGCACGGTCAAGGGCGGCGGATTATCGGGCCAGGCGGGCGCTGTGCGTCATGGTATTTCCAAGGCGTTGACCTATTATGAGCCGGACCTGCGTCCTGCGTTGAAATTGAGCGGTTTTCTTACCCGCGACAGCCGCGTGGTGGAGCGCAAAAAATACGGCCACGCCAAGGCCCGACGCAGCTTCCAGTTCTCCAAGCGCTAACCGGCGCGATACTTTCCATGTGGGAAGGGGACGTCCGGCGGGCGTCCCCTTTTTCTTTGCGCATAATTTCGAGCGGAGCCTGTTTCAATGAAAAACCAAGCCCATATCGCCATTCTCGGAGCCAGCGGTTATACCGGCGCGGAACTGGTGCGCATTTTGTCGCGACATCCTCATGTTCGCATCGCCGCAGTCACTGCGGACCGCAAGGCAGGCGAGGAATATGGCAGCGTGTTTCCGCATCTGGCCGGGCTGGGCCTGCCGCCGCTGGTGACGGTTGATCAGCTAAAATGGGATCAATATGATCTGGTGTTTTGCGGGTTGCCGCATGGAACGACCCAGGAAGTAATCGCATCCATTCCGCGCAACAAGAAAATCATTGATCTGTCAGCGGATTTCCGGCTGCGCGATGTTGCGGCCTATGAAAAATGGTATGGCCATGCGCACCGTGCGCCGGATTTGCAGAATGAGGCCGTGTTTGGCTTGACGGAATTTTACCGTAAGGAAATTACGGCGGCCCGGCTGGTGTCGTGCCCCGGCTGTTACCCGACCAGTGCATTGCTGCCGCTTGTGCCGCTGGCTGCGCAAAAACTGATTGCCACGGAAAATATCATTATCGATTCCAAATCCGGCGTCAGCGGCGCTGGCCGCGCCTTGAAGGAAGGCAGCCTGTTCAGCGAGGTAAGCGAGGCGATCCATGCCTATGGCGTTGCCAATCACCGGCATATGGCGGAGCTGGATCAGGAACTGAGCCTGGCCGCGGGCGCGCCGGTTACGCCAAGCTTTACGCCGCATCTGATTCCGATGAACCGGGGCATATTATCGACGATCTATGTGCAGCTGAGTCCGGGTGCAACCGCCGCAGATATTCATACCGCGCTTTCGTGCCGCTATGCGCAAGAGCCATTCGTCCGTGTACTGCCAATGGGCGATGTGCCCGCCACCCGGCATGTGCGCGGCACCAACCACGCTTTGATCGGGGTAGTGGCGGACCGCAAACCAGATCGCGCGATTATTGTCAGCGTCATCGACAATCTGGTTAAGGGCGCGAGCGGCCAGGGCGTACAGAATATGAACCTGATGCTGGGATTTGATGAAACCGCCGGGCTTATGCAGGAAGCTATTTTTCCGTAACAGGGGTATCCTGCATCTGTGCGGCAAAAATAACGCTGCTGACGACGATGACGATGCCCAGCCATTGAAACGGCGTCGGCAGTTCGCCCAATGCAGGCACAGCCAGCAGCGTTGCGAAAATCGGCACTGTGGCGTTGCCAAGCGTTGCGCGTTGCGGGCCGATGGCCTTGACGGCAAATGAAAACAGCAGCAGCGAGACGATTGACGCCAGCACGCCCTGATAGATAGACAGAAAGCCGATCATCTGCCATGAAACTGCGCTGAAATCGGGCGTGAACAGTATAAAATAGACCGGCAGAAACAGCAGTGACAGCAGCGAAATGACGATGGTTACCGGCATAGAGTCCAGTTGCCATTGGCGCAGCATCACCGCATAGGCGCCCCACATCGAACCGCACAGGATAAACAGAAAATCCCCCAACAGGGTTTTCGTGCTGGCGCTGGGTGAAAATCCGCTGACCATGGCAAGGCCCGCGAAAATCAGAATGAACAGCAAGATTCTCAAAAGCGGTATTTTCCTGCCGGTGATCAGCCGCATACCGATGGCTGAGGATACGGGAATCATCGCGCCGGTAATGGGCGCGCCATGCGCGACGGGCGCCAGCGATAATCCCCCGATCATTAACAGCGCGAAAGGCGGCCCGGCCAGCGCCGTCAGAATAAATCCGCGCCGCACACCAACCGTGGCAAGGCTGCGTATGCCGTCCCGCCAGAACAGAGGCGCCATGACGATACCCGCCACGGCAAAACGCAGCGCCACCATATCCATAATGCCAATCGATTCTTTGATAGCGTAACGCGAAACCACAAAATTCCCGGCGTAAATCGCGACCGCGCCCGCAACCGCTCCCCAGCCCAGCCAGATGGTTCGGTGAAAAACCAAGTCTTTGGAGAATATTTTACTGAGCATGGCGGATAAAAATAAGCAATTTTCAGGTCTTTCCCGGGACTTGCATTTGGTTTTTGAATGGGGCGCAGGTTACTGCATGGTTGCGCTGCGAGATACTCGTTTCTTGCGCCTTACGTGGCTATGAAGACAATTTGACAAGCGTAATGAATTTCGTTACGTTTGTCGGGTGATCAAGTCATTCAAAATGAAGGACGCGGAAAACCTCCTGGATGGGCGAAAGGTGCGCAGGCTGCCATCTGATATTCAGCAGCGCGCCATGCATAAATTACTGATGCTGGATGCGGCCGCGACGCTGGACTTTTTACGGGTTCCGCCCGCCAACCGGCTGGAGGCGTTAACGGGAAACAGGGCAGGCCAGCATAGCATCCGCATCAATGATCAATGGCGGATTTGCTTTGTCTGGAAAGAGGGCGACGCTTATGACGTCGAAATTGTTGACTATCATTAGGAAGGAGGAAGCTGTGGCCAAGCGCGATTTCCCTCCGGTGCATCCCGGAGAGATTTTGAAAAAAGAGTTTCTGGAACCGCTCGCGCTGAGCGCTTATGCATTGGCGGGCGCTACCGGAATGCCGCGCACCCGCATTAATGATATTTTGCTGGGGCGCCGGGGTATCAGCGCGGACACGGCCCTGCGCCTTGCCCGCTATTTTGGCACCGATGCGCAGTCCTGGCTAAATCTGCAAACCCGCTACGACCTTGAAGTGGCCAGCGCCGCGCTGGCAGACCGGTTGAAACGCGAAGTCAAGCCAAGGGCGGCGTAGCGGCGCTGGAAACGTCACGCTCACGCCATACGCAGTTTTAGTTCGCGCACCCCATGCAGGCGGTTGTTGGGCATCCATAGCGGCGCGGCCAGCAGTTCGAAATTATTGAAGCGCGCCAGAATTTCTTCAAACATGATTTTGATTTCCATCCGCGCCAGCGCAATGCCGAGGCAGATATGAAT
>JBMOMX010000009.1:0-31899 GCA_049323435.1 Pseudomonadota bacterium | reverse complement strand
GAGTGAGTTTCTAAGCGCTGGAGGGCGCTGGGGCGGCAGGGTACACGGTTGTGGGTTGAAAGTGCGGCAAGTTTCTAAGCGCTGGAGGGCGCTGGGGCGGCAGGGAGACAAAAGCCGATGATGAGCCTCTGGAAATGTTTCTAAGCGCTGGAGGGCGCTGGGGCGGCAGGGGTTTCCGTACCTATAAATTCTTCTGATTTGTTTCTAAGCGCTGGAGGGCGCTGGGGCGGCAGGGTACGGTTCTGCAACCTATTGTCAAGGTGAGATTTTTTGACGCTAAACCACAGGGAGCGTAGATATTTTGGCGCCTTCATCAAAAATCCTTCAGGAAAATCAAAATATTTGACAATTTATCCTTTATTATTATGATATTACTTTATGTCCACAGGGTTAGAAATACGACATCGACTCAACTCCGTTGAAGGCTTGTTGATAGGCTGGGACAAAGTGTTCGGCAATGGCGGCGGGCCGGGCGGTGACGGCGAAACAGTGGCGGAGTTCGCCACTGGCGGGATGGCAGAGATCGAGCGGTTGGCGCGTTCCCTTGCTTCCGGGGTTTACCGGCCGGGGCCACACCGCCAGGTGCGGATCCCCAAGAAGCGCGGCGGTTTTCGCACCCTGTCGATCCCGTGTGTGCGCGATCGGGTGGTGCAGTCGGCGCTGGCGGAACTCCTGGAAGAGAAGGCCGAAGCCATATTCGAGCCCATGAGTTTCGCTTACCGGCCTGGCCGCAGCGTGAAGCAGGCGGTGGCGGCGATTGAGCATTTCCGTGACCAGGGTTACCGGCATGTGGTGGAAACCGACATCGAGGGTTTTTTCGACAGTGTGCCCCATGCCAATATGCTGGCGCTGTTCGGTGGTTTCGTCGGCGATGCAGCACTCTCTGATCTGGTGGCCCTGTGGCTGGCCGCCGGAGATCATGACGGCAACGGGCTGGGGCTGCCGCAAGGCAGTCCGCTGTCGCCACTGTTGGCCAATCTCTATCTCGATTCCCTTGACGAGGCCTTTGATGCGGGCGGGGTGCGCGCCGTGCGCTTTGCCGATGACTTCGTCATCCTGTGCCGCTCGGCCAAGCGCGCCGAAGCGGTGTTGACGGAGGTTGCCGCCCATGTCGGCAAGCTTGGCCTCAAACTCAATGCGGAGAAGACTCGCATTGTTTCATTCGACGAGGGGTTTCGCTTCCTCGGCCATCTGTTCGTCAGGGGCATAGCGATGAAGTCGGCGCAAGCCGAGGCGCAGGCCCCGGCCCGGGCGGCGCTGGCCGCAGCGCCGGAGAGTTTACCGGTCCTGGAAGCAGAACCAGCTCCCGTTCCGACGGTGGCAGCACCAGAGCTTGTTCCCGACGATGTGTGGGGGACGCCGGTTGCCAACCTGGAAGGTGACATCATCCACCCCGGCCACGGGCGCTCGCCGTTGCTGCGCCCGCTCTATGTGATGGAGCCACGCCGAACCCTTGATCTGCGCAACGAAGCCTTTGTGGTGCGCGACAAGGCCGGCGAGCTTGGCGCCTGGTCGCCGCGCTGGATTGACCGCATTGAGCTTGGCCCGGAGGCGGAAGTTACCGCCGCCGCCCTGCGCCAGGCCTTGGCTCACCGCATTCCGGTGCATTTCGTCACGGGTGGCGGACGCCCGCTGGGAGAGCTTGCGGCCACCCTGTCGCGCCATGGCAGGCGTCATCTGGCCCAAGCCAAAGCCGTGGCCGATGCCGCAGTGGCGCAAGCCATGGCCCGGGAAATCGTCGCCTCGAAAGTTCATAATCAAAAGAGCCTGCTGCACCGGCTCAATCACCGCCGCAAGGAGCCGTTGGTCAAGAATGCCACCAAAGCGCTGGGCCGGACACTGGCAAAGCTGGGCGATACGGTCGGCATCGATACTCTGCGCGGCCATGAAGGCGAGGCCGGCCAAATTTATTGGCCAGCCCTTGGGCACTGCCTTGAACATGGCTTCACCCTGGCGAAACGGGGCCGCCAGGAAAAGCTCAATCCAGTGGCCCTAGTGCTCGACGCACTCTCGGCCATTCTGACGCGCGAGGTGGAGACCATGGTGTTGCGGGCGGGCCTGCATCCGGCGTTTGGATTGCTGCACGTGGTCAGGGACAGTGAGGCGGCACCGGTGGCCTATGATCTGATCGAGCCATTCCGGGCGCCCCTAGTTGAGGGGCTGGCCATCTATCTGTTCAACAACCGGGTCCTCGGCAAGCGCCATTTCAGCGAAGGTGAAAACGGTGAACTGCGGTTGTTTCCGGAAGGCCGAAAGCGCCTTATCCGCGGCTACGAGGCATGGATGGCGCGCGAATTGCGCGATCCCTACGGTGATGGCAAGGTCACCTGGCGCGGACTTGTTGCGGCCACGGTCATTCGCTTCAGGGCAGCGATTGAGGACGGCGCCCCCTTTACGGCCTATCGGATGGACCATTAGCCATGGCCGATGCCAAGCTCCATGTCGTGGTCTATGATGTCACCTCCGACAAGACGCGCGGTCGGGTGGCGCGGGGCCTTGAAGAGCTTGGTGTGCGGGTGCAACGCAGCGTCTTCGAAGCGCGCGGCGATACCGGTGCCATCCTGCGAGCGGTGGAGAAGCTGGCGCTCACGCTCGATGCGGGTGACAGCATCCGGGTCTATCCGCTGCCGCATTCCAGCATCGCGCTGGTCGAGGTATTCGGCAGCGCGGTGCGGCCGGAAAACGGCGACTATTACCTGCTATGAGGCCGGACGCCTACATTCCGTTCGGGGGGCGGGCGGGATTGCAGCACTGGCTTGATCATCCCGTGGAGGAGATGGACTATCGCAAAGCAGTGCGGCGGCTGTCGTGGTGGGAAATTACCATTGCCGCTGATTTGCCACGGGATTTTGAAGACGTTCCCAACCTTGCCGACCGGCTGCGTGGGGCGCTGGGGCGGGCGCTGCACCGGCAGGCGGCAAGGCCTGAAACGGGCTGGCTGGCGCGGGTTCCGACACCCTATGAGATGCTGTTTGGCGAAGCCTTCACTTGCGCGGGCAAAGTGGTTCCCCGCCCTTTTGTTATCGCGGCGGAGTGTGGTAAAGGCAAGCTGACCGCCAAATTGAGACTGGCGGGCATTGCGGGGTCCAGTGTCGAGCCGGTGTGCGAGGCCTTGCAGGAGGCGCTTGAGAGGGGCATTGCCATCAGGCATGGCGGCAGATTGCGCGTGGCGCTGACAGCCCAGTCCGCTACCATGGCATTTCACCGGGGCTTCAGCCTGCCCGCCACCGGCAACCATCTCAGTATCCGGCTGCTGACACCGCTTGTTGTGCGCCATGGGTCACGGGCATCAGGCTCGCTGGCGTCCTTGCCGCACTCTATGTTCCGAAGGTTACAGGGGCTCGCCCGCTGGGACGGGTTCAGCGTGAAGGAACCCGAGATCAATTTCAAGGACCACCTCAACTGTCTCGATACGACACTGGAAGGTTTCAGCGCGTCCAATGAGCGACGGCATTCCTCCGAACATGGCAGCAACGGCATGCCAGTGCGCGGCTTCACCGGCATCTGGCGGATTGCGGGAAACATCGAGCCCCTGGCGCCGCTCTTCGCGGCCGCCGCCGCATTCCACGCCGGCGGCGAGACAGCACTTGGCTTTGGCCGGATGGAAGTGCTGCGCTATTGACGCCGGGTGGCATTGTGCGCTTTGCTATCGCAAGAATAGCAGCCGGGGAAATCGTGATCACCAGTCTGGACGCCGAATTCGCGTTGGTAACGCCCGCTTTTGCGGGTGGCGCGAACCCACAAGCTGGACCGGCCGCGCTGCGGGTTGAGGGAATCATCGGCCAATTGCGCCGCTGGTGGTGGGCGGCAGCGCCCTTGCAAGAGGGCTACACTGAAAGAGTCGCCAACCAATTTGCCAACCAATTGTTTGGCGCTGCTGGGAAAAAAGATACATTAGATGGCCAGGGTGCGGTGCTGATCACGCTTACGCGCAATTCCTGTGATTCCAAAACAAAAACCGCTCTCACGCTTGGTCCCGTCAAGGAACTGTTCGGCCCACTCTATGATAATCGCACGCAGGCGCTGGCACCGGGCAGTTTCACCTTGCGTTTTGTGCTGCGTCCCGGATGCGATCCCACCCTGCTGACCGGGCTGGCCCGGTCCCTGCGCCTCTGGGGATTGCTCGGTGGGTTTGGCGCGGGGCAGAACCGCGGCTTTGGCAGCGTGAGTTTGCGGCAGATGACGGGGACCAATTATGATGTCCCGGAATTCACGCCACCGGATTCCTTGACCGACTACAAAGAGGCCATCAAGGGTGTGATAGGTAACTGGGATACTCTTCCGGCCACAGGCAAGAATCAAACCTTCGATGCCTTCACCAGAAACGCCGAAGGTCTCAGCGCTACCATTCACGCCATGGTCATGCCCGCAGCGGCGGACGGACTTGCAGTGTTGAGTAAAGTGTCGAGCGACGCCGTCGCAGTCAATGTGGCGCGGCAGGGGGCGGTCATTAATAAATACGGCTGGCTAGAGCCCCACACGATCAAGATTTTCTCGCGAAAAGGTGCGCGCAATCCCAGCCCCTATCATTTTCATGTGGCCCCGCTTGGCGCTGGTTTCATCTTACTGGTCACCACCCTCATTCGCGACGGTGGCGTGGCTGCGGCAATCAGCGAGATCGAAGGGCCTGCCAAACACAATCTTTTCGCCGACCTTGGCCTTACCAAGATATGGCCATGAAATTTCATCTGCATTTCCATCTCGGCCCGGTCCGCGGCTTCATCGGCCAAGCGCGCCGTAGCCGGGACTATTGGGCGGGTTCGTTTCTGCTGTCATGGCTGGTGGGCCAGGCGCTGAAAGCCACGGGCGGAAACGAGAAAACCATCATCAGTCCGCTGGTTTTGGACAACAAGTGGACCGACGCGACCTACGGCGCGATCATTGCGCCAGGAAGCAAGGCACCGTTCCTCGGCACCCTGACCAATCATTTCACGGTGGAGTTTACCAATCTGATGGCAGCAAAGGCGGCAGGTGCTGCTGCCGAAGCCGCCATCAAGGAAAAGTGGCATGGCCTGGCATGCGCCGTTCGCACCCACATACTGGATGATTTCGATTTTGCTCCCCAGTCAAATGCCATCTGGGACCAGCAGATCGGCGATGCAACTTCAGCGCCATTCTGGGAAATCTACTGGATCGTTGCACCCGAGGGTGAGAAAGATGCCCTCGCCTTGCGCAAATTCACCCGCCAGAACGGCGACAGCGCCAAGCCCCATCCGCTGAGCGGGAATCTCTGCACCATGCTGCCGGGCCTTGCCGATGTTTCGGGAATTGAGCGGCGGGTTGACAACGATGCGTTCAAAGATTTCTGGACCGCGCTCAGAGCGAAAATCAACGCCAAGCGCTACCCCGGCCAGACCTTGAGCAGTGCCGCCTGCCTCGATCTGCGCGACAATGAAAGCCTGTCCGCTCCAGCCCTGGTCAAACGCCTGTTTCCATTACTTATCAAGGTCAAGCCAGGGGCGATTGAACAGGCCATAGGCTGGGTGCCCAACATAAGGGCGGAGCCGCCGATCGCCGCTGCACTGGCCACTGCCGTGGAAAGCGAAACCCAATCGGCGCTGTTCTGGCCCTCCACCTCCTATGTCGCCGCCACCCATTGGATTGCGCGCGTCCAGCGCAGCGCTCCGGTACTCGCATCCCAATTTGCTGATGAGATCATGAAAGTCGGGGTGCAATACGCCAAGGCCGAAGCTTCGATGTGGCTGCGGGCCATCCACGAGGGTGGGGCGCAGCCCCTTGCCACAGTTGATGGCGCCATGCTCCACAAGACTCGCCTGGAACGGGCTGCGACAACCAATGCGGCAGCGCTGAAGAAAGCCGGTGAATTGCTTGGCAAGATACGTAAATCTCCTATCGTTGCACCCAACGGTGCGCAGACAGACAACGAAATCGGCGCGCCCGCCTCTTACTACGCCATCATCCGCGCCGATGGCGACCGCGTGGGCACAATATTGCATGACGCCGACCGGGATACCCGCACCATCATTTCGCGGTTCTACAACGGCTTCCAGGCATCGCTGCGCGGCTGCCAGGGCCAGACTGGCGAAGCGGCATATGGCGCCATCGCCTGGCGCAATGGCGTCACACTTTACGCCGGAGCGGACGAACTCATGGTGTTCTCGCCGCCGGAGGAAGCTTACGGCATCGCCGTGGCGCTGCAGGATAAATTCTCTGATCACAAGAAAGATTTTCTCCAGAAATTCAGTGGCAAGCCACCAGCCAAAGCGGCGGTAGGAAAACTGACGCTTTCAGCCTCCGCGCTCTACGCCCATATACGGGCACCCATGCGCTGGGCGATTGACGCCAGCGCCGAACTGCTCGACAAGGCGGCCAAGGACGCCGCCGGCCGCAATGCCCTGGCGCTTGGCGTGTTTGAAATCGAGGGCCTGCGCTCACCCTGGGCGGCACCATGGAACAGCGCAGCGCGCCGGGCCTTCGGCGATTTGCTCACCGTGGCTTCGGGTGCGCATCCACCACTATGGTCCAACGAATTCTATCACCGCCTAGCAGACCGGCTTCGCGCCTTCGTCGTTCTCGACCACGGCCATTCATTCCCTAAGGCGGCCACCTGGTTGCGTGGCAACCCCGGCAATGCCCGCGATCAGGAGGTGATCGAGAAACTGGTGTTGCGCGCCTGCGTTGAGAGGTTTGATTCCGATGCAAATACCATTGCCGAGAATATCTCAAACGCCATCAAGGTCGAGTTGAATGCGAGCGCCTCACTCAAAGCGCATTCGGCCATTGGCCACGCGATGCTGGCGCCGCTTGATATATTGCGGGTGATCGGCGCCAATTGGCGCAAGGACGCATGATGGCCCAGCTTCTCGTCACCATTGAGCCATACGATACCATGGTGTTCCGCGACGGGCGGCCCTTCGAGCAGGACGACCAGGGCCTGGCCGAAACCGTTGATGTGTTCCCGCCACCGCCGCCCGCCGTCACCGGTGCCGTGCGGGTGGCACTGGCGGCAGCGCTCGGAGTGCCATCTGGTTCATCCTGGTCTGATGCAGCAAATGTCCTTGCCGCTGCTGGCGAGGCGGCCAAGGCCGATGCCCTGCGCTTGCTTCCCAAGCTGGAGGTGATCGGGCCTCTGCTCTTTGACCCGAACGCCACTGGTGCGGTCGAAGAGCGGATCTACGTGCCATGTCCCTTCAGCCTGCTGTTTGCCAAGGTCAGCCTGCTGTTTGCCAAGGAAAGTATTGTGCCGGTCGGGCGGTTGCTGCCTTACGCATCTACCAACCACCAAATCAATGGCCTGATTGCTGGTCTCTGGCCTTTGCACGCGGCGCCGTTTCCGTCGGCGAAAATGTCACACGATGACGTGCCCGGCGCTGGCCACTATATTTCACTGGCTACACTCAAGCGACATCTGCGCCGTCCAGGATCAGCCCCCGTAACACCAGCGCAGCACAACACTGTGATTACGGAGCGGGAGCAGCGTGTGGGAATCGCGGTTGATAAGGCAACGGGCCGGGCCGAGGACGGCATGCTTTTCACCGCCTCGCACCAGCGCCTCAAGGGCTGGCGCATCGCCGCCCTGATCGAAGACAGGCGGGAACTTGACGCCATCACGGAAGTTGACGCGGTCGCACCCTTCGGCGGCGAGGGTCGCTTCGCGCGGGTGCGACTCCATCGCGCCGATGGGCCAATCACGGCATTCACACCTCACGACCAAGGACTCAATATTAAACATCATGCCAAGGTAATGAATGTTGCGGTCATAGCGTTGACACCAGTGCCGGTAAACGCTGCGCTACCGGGATTCTGTCATCCTGCCTGGCCGGGTGCGGTCTGTGTGGCGGCGGCCCATGAGCGGCCCGTTACCATAGGCTATGCGCACAGGGATTTCGCGCGCGGCAGGCGAGAGAGCGAAATCATCAGGGCCTATCCGGCAGGCTCAGTGTGGTTCTGGCAGATACCGATAGCCAAGGCAGGGGGAGCGCGGGCCAAGTTGGACGAGCTTGCCCAGTCCGGGCGGCTAGCGCCGCCCGACCTCGCAGAACTGGGTTTTGGCGCCTTTATGGCCGGAACATGGTGAAACCAAAGGGGTGAATGATGAGCAAAGCGTTTCTGTGGCTGCGGGCCGAGACCTTCATTCATGTAGGAGTGGGGCAGCAATCGAGCCTGATCGATCTGCCCTTCGCGCGCGAGGGCGCTACCGGCTATCCTTATATCCCCGGCTCCGGCCTCAAGGGGGCGCTGCGCGATGCTGGGCGGCTGGCGTATGGCTGGCAAGGAGGAGACGATCCGGCGGACGTCACCGCGCAATTCGGCGAGCAGAACAATGCCGGACGCATACTAGTCTCGGACGCGCGGCTGGCCTTCCTGCCGGTGCGATCGATGGATCGGTCCTATCGCTACGTGACCTGCTGCGCCCTGCTCAACCGCCTGGCCCGCGATCTCGAATTCGCCGGTTGTGGCACATCCGGATGGACCGGCGACCGCGCCGGCCTGGTGAATGGCAAATACCTGAGTTCTACCGCTGGAGCCGAAGTGTTTCTCGAAGAGTTCCCGTTTCACTATCATGACGCTGTTGTCATTTCCGCACTGATCGCCAGACTGCCAACCGATATCCAGACCCAGATCAACGACCGGACATTGGTGATTTCGGATGACGACTTTGCTTATTTCGCACAGTATGGCCTGCATGTGCGCACCCGCAACCGGCTTGACCCGAAAACCAAGACGGTGGATGGCAGCGGGTTGTGGACCGAGGAAAGCCTGCCGCCTGACGCGCTGATGTACGCTGTGCTGACCCCGCGCCTGCCAAGCCACAGCGCCGACCTTGTCACGGCACTGGGCAAATTCGCCAGCGAACTCGGGAATTATTTCCAGGTGGGCGGCAATGAAACCGTAGGCGAAGGCTGGTTCAAGATATTGCCGGAACCGGGAGCACCAGCACCAGGAGGACCTTGACATGCTCGTCTCCAAAGACCGCGACCGTCTGCATCATGTCAGGAAATTCGTGACCGACAATTACCTTAATTGGGAGAAATTCAAGAACGACATCGACAGTTTCGCGGGGCTTTTGGTGACCGGGGGCTTGGTCCATGCTTGTCTGGCCGCGATCAAGAATCAAAGTCCGGCGGTCGCGGCATTGGCGAACTGGTTTGCGAACCAGGCATGTCCCGCCAACGCGGTTTTCGTTTGTTTGCCGGGAGACGCTGCAGTGACCGCCCCGGCGGAGGAGGCCATGTGCGTGAAGCTCATTCTTCTGAACAACCAGCACCAGGCTATGATCCTGCAAGCGGAAGCCATGCGCTATATGGCCCAGGCAAAGCTCATCGCCAACGCATTCAAGACGGGGTGACGCCATGCCACTTGCGCAATGGATTGTTGAGAAAAATACGCTCGGCACATTCGCGTTTGGCCAGTCCGAACGAACACCGCCCAAGGGATGCAATGTCGGCCTTTGGTTTGACAAGTTTGGGACTGTTGCTGCGGCCAATGGCAACCTTGGTCCGAGTTCCATTGACTGGATTGGCCCGCTGAACAACAAAACCGTTGGAGTGGACATTGAGCTTGCTGCTTTCCATACGCGGATGCAGGCGCTGGTGAACGCGGGCGGCGGCACCGGGCAATGCCTGCGCGAATCCGACTGGAGCCATTTCGTGACCGGCGTCGGCATTGCCCATCCAATCAAGAACGGCTTTGCCTGGCACCGAACCTTGGGAGTTCCCTATCTGCCAGGATCTGGCGTGAAGGGCATGACGCTGGCCTGGGCCAGGGACTGGGCGGGAGTCGAAGGCGATGATCTAATGCGCATCTTTGGCGTGCTTCCCGATCCGAAAGCGGTGCCGCTAAACGCCGGTTCTGTGATCTTCATGGACGCCGTGCCCTGCGCCCCGGTCAAGCTCCACGCAGAAATTCTCACTCCCCATGGCCGAGGCTCGGGTGCGCCAGAAGAAGCAGGCAGACCCATTCCCAATGGCTTCTTGGCGGTGGCTGGGGGTACATTCCACTTTGCTGTTCTGCCCAGAACCCGCTCGGTAGCAGACCGCACCGACTGCGCCACCGCCTTGGCATGGCTCATCGCCGCAGCCGAAACCATCGGCGCAGGCGCCAAAACCAAGACAGGCTATGGGCGCTTCATAATCTGACGTCCCCCATGCGCTCGATTTAGTGATGACGGAAATGGCGTGAACAGGAACCTCAAAAACAATATCAGAGCCGTCAGCAGACCAGGCGAGAATAACTACCACTATTCATTGAGAGTGCAGAGTTAAAATCGTGTTCCGCGCTGCTGAATGCCCCGAAAAATGGACACCGTGCGGACACAAGCAGAAAAACACCAGCATGGCTTGCACCAGCCAAGGGGATAAGTGAAAGATATTGTTCCAATTTGCAGATTGCGGTTGCAAGAACCAGATTTGAACTGACGACTTTTAAATTTTGGGCTTGACGAAATGCAAAGACCCAAGAGAAAATTTGTTCTCGGTTTCTATCGCTCCGCCAATTTCACCCGAACAAACGATCTCTCCGGTTGGTGCGGTGCCGAAATCCCAAAGCAATTCCGGGGTTATGCCCGCAGACCTATTGACTCCGCGAATGGCGGGAACCCCGAAATCCTCTCTCTCCGCCGATATTCTCCGGAGCTATGGACTGAAAGGGTCAAGGTACGTTGAGAAAAGCGTGTCAATTACAGTCTGTTGCGATTTTCGGACTGGTCTGGAGTTTGTAATTCCAATGGATGCCCGATGACAACTGACCGCAAAATCAGCATTTCGGCAAACAGCAACTCCTACTCCTTTTCAAAGCCATGAGCGGTGAACTTCAACGTACGGCTATTTTCCGTAACCGTTCGCACAACATTATCTGGCGTTCCATCTGGAACAGTCGCCTCGATCTCAAGGGTCACTGTGACCACAGCCCCAACCAGGCCTGCGAGGTGCGCAATCACCTCGTCCGCGATGCGCCCGGCATCTCTGCCAACGCGCGTGGCGTCAAGTTTAACGGTTCCATAATAACGGCGCGGTTTTCCGGGGAGTGGAGGACTTTCAGTAACAGCCCCCCCCAATGCCGATGTTCCTTCATCAGAAACGCCCTCCGGTTGGCCTGCGGTCTGGGAACCTATTCCTGTTGATGGGCGTGCCGTAACAGTATCGGCTTCCTGCTGTTTGCGCGCGGCGTCGGCCTGCACGACAAGGCCATCGCTTCCGTCGGGAGAGACATCGACCCGCTGGCCACACCGAAGGCCGCGGTAACGGCCGCTGGCTTCATCAAAGCTGTCGGCGTAAGCGAATGAGTCTTGATTCCAGAGAAGCAATCCAAGGCCATCCTGAACGGCGTCCGAAAGCACCTTTGGATCACGAAGGCGCGGAAGGTAAATATATCTGGCGAAATCCTCCGCAAGCTGCCGCACCGAAACATGGGAGCCACGCCATAGTGGAACCCGGTCAAGCTCCATCCGGAGTCTTGTCCCCGCCAACACAGGCACAAAGAGTTCCTCGCTGCGCAGCTTCTTGCCGGCCCTGACCGCCAAACCGTCCTGCCCGGAAAGCCTGTAAGCCTGCCATTGCACTGGGTCTTGCGGTGCCGTTTGAACCGGCACAAGCAGCCACTGATAAGCCTCGGGCATGCGGGCGACCACAGCCCCGTCGGCGGCCCTCATTTGTGTTTCGGCTTGCCTGACCTGGTGGGGATCAAGGTTCAGGGCGTCCTTCTCTTCAAGCACGGACTTCCACGCCAGATGCCGCCGAACCGCTTCATCGAGCTCCTGAAGCCGGGTTTGGTCGACAGCGAGAAAAACCAGCGTGTTCTGATAAATGCGCGGCCCGCTGCCCCGCTGCTGCAGGATCGCCGCAGCCGCAGCCTGCGCCTTGTTGGCCGCGTCCTTGGTGTAGGGATGATCGATACCCAGAACGACAAGGCGCGTCTCCATGTCGTCTGGAACATCCGCACCGGATTGCGGGACGGTATGAATGCGCCGGAAATCACCCGTCGCTTTCAGATCGGCGCGCAAACGATCTTCAATTGCGGCGGCGACAGGGTCTGGATTGCGCTTATATTGCTCCGCACGATCCTCGGCGAGCTTGGTCACTGTTGGCTGAGTGGAATACCAGTAACGCGCGCCATCCTGATAAAGAAACGTTGCCGCCGTACTCAAGCGGCGCAGGGCATCGCCGAAAACTGCCGGCGATTCACCCGGCATGACGCAGCCCAGCTTAACCCGCCGGTCCTCAATGCCACGGTTGGCGGCCGATGCGGTGGGCGCCGAGCCCAGATAGATCGTTCGCGCCACACGGCGGCTTGCGGCGAATTTACCGAGATTTGGGACCTCGCCATCAATCCGGAGCGGCAGCGCGTTGGGTCCGTCGACATCTTTTTCGATGATGGGTTTCCATTGGTCCGGCAGATACCGGGTCAACTCGTCGCGCACGCGCGGGTCATCGATTGGAATGTTCGACGGCATGATCAATGGATTGCGGTCGCCTTTTTCCCACAGGCTATGGATTACCGCCGCCATCAGGCGCAATACGCCCCGGGTGCGCTGGAACTTTATCAGCGTGGACCAGTCTGTGTAAAGACGATCGAATACCTCGGGATGAATCGGATAGGCTGCCCGGAGCCGTTTCTCGTAATCCGAATCCCGGCACTCCGGCGGAAATTCCTGGTGTTGTGTGCGGTAGAGATCGAAGAACGACCGTGCAACATTATCCCGCGCGGTAAATTGAGCCTTTTCGATCAAAGGTTCGAACAAACGGCGGCGGACGATCTCGAAACCTTCCTCGGTGCTTGCTGGCGCCCAGGAAGATTCGACGCGGCCAATCACATTTCGAAGACGCGCCAGCGCCGCGCGGCCTCGCGCGCCGCCAACTTCTTCATCATCGCCTTGCGCATGCGGAGACGTTGCCGTGTCGGACGCAGGCAAGCTGATTACGAGCAGACATTGTTTGGCGAGCTTCGCTGATTCGGTTAGCGCCTGGGCAAACGAGAAATGCGTCTCGAAGCTGCCGGCGGGCAAGTCGGATTCATCATGCAATTGGCGCGCATAGGCCACCCACTCATCAATCAGGATCAGGCAGGGGCCATAAGTGTTCATAAGCTCGCGCAGCTTGTCGCCGGGGCTGGTGGCGCGTTCGTCATCGGCGCGAATCACATCAAAGGCGGGCCTGCCGCCCAATTGCCACGCCAGTTCGCCCCAGAGGGTGCGGACAATCGTGCCGTCAGCCTTCACGGCCGGGTTGCCCGGCGAAATCTTGTTGCCGACAAGTACGGCGCGGGTCACGTGCGCAGGCAATTTGGCGATGCCCGATTCCGCCAGCACGGCATCGACGCCAAGCAGCTCCGAGGGCGCGGCGTCAGAGAACAGATGATACAGCGCCAGCATCGAATGGGTCTTGCCGCCGCCGAAATTGGTCTGCAGCTGCACCACGGGGTCGCCGCCGGTTCCGGCGAGGCGCCGCATGGCGCCGGTCAGAAGTTGCTTGAGGCTGTGGGTGAGATAGGTGCGGCGGAAAAATTCCACCGGCTTGCGGTATTCGTCCGAGCCTTCACCGATATGCACCTGCCAAAGGTCGGCGGCAAACTCCGCTTGCTGATAGCGGCCGCTGGCCACGTCCTTGTGGGGGGTCACCACTTCACGCCACGGCGTCAACGTGCCGGTGACCTGGCTTTCAATGGCTGTGCCCGCGCTCTTGCGGCGTTCAGTGCGGGACTGCTCCTCAAAGATGAGGCGGCGCAATTCCATCTTCATCTTCCCAACTTCATCGGCCTCGGGCGCAGAGACGGCGGTGAGCAGTCTGTTTACGGAATCGAGTGCACGGTCGGCGTCGTCGCCGCTGAAGGCCTTCTGGTGCGCCCAGTTGTTGCGGACGTCGATCAGTTCATTGATCAGGCTGCGCTCCGCCTTGCCGAGAGTGTTGCGAAATACTTCACTCCATTTCCGGTCCATGATGACCAGTTGCACAGAAACATCCTGCAGCGCATCGCCTTTGCCGCCGCCCAGCCGCGTGTCGCGAACCAGTTCCTGCGCTTCAAATGCCCATTTGTCGCCATATTGCGCCTTCATCTCCCGCTCGACGAAGGGCCGCAGGCCTGATTTCAAGAGCTCAAGCGCCTTGCCGACCCGTTCCTGATTGGTTATCGCCACGTCGTCAGCCTTTCCGCGCGTGTTTAGAGACGGCGGCGCCCGATTTCGCTCCAGTCTGCAAGACGCCCGTTTTGCCAGCGCTCAATTTGACCTTGGGCGGACGGCCGCCCTTTTTGCCGTTCTCTCGCGCCGCCGCCGCCTTGCCGGGCGAACGGGCCGAACCCGCTTTCGCCGCGCGCTGGCGGTTCATCCATGCTTTTGTGCCAAGGAGACCGGCAAGAAGGCCCGGAACGCTGAGATCAACATCGAGCTTTTCCCAGTGCAGGCCGGTCCCGAGGCCGAGAATTTCAATGCCGGCAAGGGCGGCCTCATCCGCGTCTTCAAGGCCTTGCGCGTCTTTTGCGGGAAACGCGAAGGTGCAGCCATTCGTCAAATCGACGATGATGCGGCCTGTCTTGCGGTCATAGCGCGCGGATTTCGCGCGCGGCTCCTGGCGTAACACGGCCTCGCCGCGCTTTGCCGCTTTCTCGATCATCGTTGTCATGCGGTCACCCATGAATCCTGTTCCATTCTTCAATCAGCCGGCCGCGCTCGGCACCCGCTTCCGCCATGATCCGTTTCAGTTCCGGGGCCTTAAATCCATTGCTCCAGACAAGCGTTAATGGATCCAGACGAAGCAACGCTTCAGCGCCCTTGCCGAACACATGAACGTGGGGCGGGCTATGATCGTTGGTGAAGATCACGAACCGGAAGCCAAAAGCGCGATAGACCGTCACCATGTCATATAACCCAACCTGGATGGGTTTTCAAGAGCCTCACACATCCAGCGTCGCCTGGGCGGGCGGCGGCTTATCGCCTTCGCGCGCCAGGCGGCTGATCTCCGGCCAGCTTTGCACCAGGCTGTTATAGGCCAGCGCCTCGGCGGCGCGCTTCTTGCGTTCGCATAGGGTGTAGAGACGATAGCACAGCTCGCGCGCCACTTCAGCCTTCACGCCGAGTTTGGCCAGCAATATGGCGGCGGCGTTTTCGCCGCCCGCTTCCAGCACGCGGATCAAATGATGCACCATCTCCCACACGGTCAGGCGCGCATCGGTGGCAGGGTCCCAGTTCTCCGGCAATTCGGCGGGCTTCAACAGGCGGACTTTTCCGGCCCGGGAAACTACGATGCCCGCCTCCACAAGGCCCGTAACTGCGGTCACCTTGGCGCGGGCCAGAACATCGGCCACGCCGAACTCGCCCTCGGCGAAACCGAACTGCTCAAACCAGGCCAGCGCCCAACGGCTGTCCGCGTCAAAATCGCCTTCCTGTTCGGCCAGAACCTCGTCCAGCGTCTGGTTGATCAGCGCCAGCGCCTCACGCACGGAAAGCTGCTTGCCCTCGACGTCCACTACATTCGCGTAGCGGGTGTAGACCGCCATGCCGGGGCCGATGGAGGCCTGCGCCAGATCAACCGGCGCGATGTTGCCGTGTTGGAGGTGGGCCAATGCGGCGGGTAGCTCGGCCTTCAAGACGTTGAGAAACTCACGGCGGGTAGCGGTAGCGGCTGTTGCTGATCGCGGGCGGCAAACGAGGATGATACTGGAGGCGAGGGAGTTGGAGCTCTTCTTCAAAGCTTCAGTCCGTTCTGTGCGCATCGGCCAAGTGCCGCTGATGGCAAAGCCGGCGAAGATCACCGCATCAAGGAAGGTTTCCCAGCCCGTGCTGGCGGTTGCGCCATCTTTATCGCTTTTGGTCTCTGATTGCTTGAAGGCGTAATATATGGTGACCGGAAATGCAGGATGCGCCTGCTCGGCCAGGCGACGCATCGCATCTGTCATGCCATTGAGGAAAAAGGCCTCCGCCTTGTGCTTGCTGCCGTGGCGGTAGGGTGTAGCCACCAACTCCTCAGCCTTGGGCACGGCCAGCGTGGCGAACAAGTCTGGGAAGCAGGGCTGCAGCGAGCGGCGCAGCCAGACATAGAAAAAGTCCGAAAGGTCGGCATAGCCGATATTGTCGTAATAAGGCGGATCAGTTGAAATGACCTTGTTCAAGCTAATTACTTGTAGCATAGCGTCATCCTGCGAGGATTGTCCTGTAGGTGCAGTAGGAAGGCTGACAAAGAGTTTGTATATTGTCTCGATCGTCGAGCTGAATGAAGTGCCACTGCCGAAGGGATTAGACTCGGCAAAATCCCACACCATTGGGATTGCATGCCGCGAAAATAGATTCTTGATGTTTTGATTTGTGGAATTCCAAGCTGAAAGAGAGCAAAATAAATCAGTCCAGCGGGAAATCGCCAGCCCAAGATACACCGCTACTGAATCGGCGTAGGCCTGCGTGCTGGCGCCGCCGTCGTTGAGCGGTTTGCCGTCATCCTTGAGACCGGCGGCGAGGGCGTCGCGCTTCACCCGTTCGCGCGCTTCGCCCACCAGATCGGAAAAGGTCGTCAGCGCCACAAGCTGACGCGGGGCGAAGAGGTCGCGCCACCGCGTCATCCCGTATTCCTGAACGCGAAAGCCGAGAGCCTTCGCGGGCAAATCACTCTCCGGCGCGTCCGTTGGCTTCGCACTCGCGGCTACGGCTTCCATCTCTGGAGTTGGCGCAAGGTAGACCCGCTCGCGATCACCCTCGGCCACGATCGCCATGAGCCGCACACCAATGCGCCCGGCCTTGGCTTCAGATCGTAGATACTCGAAAGGCATCGGCGTTTCCGACATCAGGCAGAGAAAGCTGCTGCCACTGCTGCCAGACTTGGTGCCCCTGTTCGCCGCCTCGGCGTCTTTTGGTTTGCCCACCTTCACCGTGAAATGATAGCCCACCTTCGCCGAGGCTTCGGTGGACAGGCCTCCAGCCTCAACCACCGGCTCGACATAGGCCTCTTTGCCAGGCTTGGTGGAGAGCATGAAGGTGGAGGCGAGCGGAACCTCAACATCGGCAAAGGCCGGATTGGGGCTTTTCACCGTGCGCGCCCACAGCCAGGCGATGACGGTCAGCTTGCGGCCCTCGTACTTCTTCAGGTCTGGCCGCCCGGCAACCATCTCCGCCGTGATCTCTATTTTCGGATAGAGATGCCCGATGCGCTTTTCGGCCTCGTCGCGCATCCAGTTGCCGTAATAGCGCACATCCTCGGCCAGCCCCTGCGCGCCCTTCCAGCTGCGCAACTGACCGTGCTTTGCCTCCTCTTGCGCAGCCGGATTCACCGGCGGCTGGCCTGCAAATTTTGGCGGGATTTCGATCATCGCCTTGTTGATCAGCACCGCCACAGGGTTGAGATCGGAGGCATGGGCCTCCAGCCCCAGCCGCTGCGCCTCGAGCGGCAGCGCCCCGCCGCCCGCGAACGGATCATGAAACGCGGGCAGTTTGTGCCGGTCGAACAATTCCCTAGCGCGCGGATGATCGACATTTTCCACGCAGGTGCGCCGCCAGCTTTGCCAGATTTCGGCCCGCGCGCGATCCAGCACCACTTCATTCGTGGTGTTTTCCCACTTGACCAGATCCTCGATGATGCGGAACAATCTCTGACGCTCAATGTCCGCCGCCGCGTCCTCGAGCGTTGGTTTCGGCCCTGGCTCCGGCACGGCGACCGCCTCGCCGCCGGTCGCCGCCGCAAAGGCCGCTTTGCCCACCTGCCATAGCGCCAGCCGCTTTTTCAGATCGCGTTCCGCCGGGCGCCGGGTCGCGGGATCGCCCAGCAGCGTATCCACATAGCCGGACGGATCATCCACCATCTGCGCAAAAATCACCGCCCGCGCCGCCGCCAGCCGCCGCCGGGCCCACCAAACATGCAAAGAACGTGGATGTCGCGGCGTGAAGGGGCTACCCTCACTTACGCAGGCTTTGTTGATCGCCTCCAGCGGCAGCGCCACTTCGATGAGTTTCTTCTTTTGGGTTTTCATAATTGGCGTTGCTTCTTTCACGATGGCGCGCCGGCCCTTGCCAGCAGCTCTGAAAATTCATAGTTGACACTGGCAGCCGCAAAATCCGGCTCGCGCTGAAACGGCTGACGAACATAGTGAACCTTGTGGCTACCATCGGGCATGAACTCGACGATTCCCAGGATAAAGTCATCGGGCTTGTTGAGCGAGTAAAGTATTTCATTGCGTGTGACAGTGATGGTGGCGGCGCCCGACACGCGGCCCTTCACCTCGATGAAGCGCAAACGCCCCGTTCCGGGAATGGCGCTTTCAATATCGTAGCCAAGCTTTTCCAGCTCGCGGTCCACCGGCGCGAAGCCAAGGCCGCGCTCCACATCCATGATAATGGCCCGCGCCTTTGCGGCGGCGATCTGGGTATCGATGGGCGCGGCTGGCGCAAACGGAGTGTGACCGGTCATCTGCGCCATCAGGCCAGCGGGCACGACAAGCACGCCGCCCAGCACGACAGGCGGCAAGGGGGCGATCTGCCGCTCCCGTCTGATTTCGTCCATGCGTTTATCGAGGCGGCTGGCCATGGCGTCGGCGCGTTTGCGGGCTTCGCCGGAATTAAGCCGCGCATTCAATTTGCCGGAAGCTTCCTGCGCCTTGAGCTGTTCGGCGCGGAAATCCCAATAATTGATCTCCTTGGTCAGGCGATCTTTTACCGCCGCTTCGGTTTTATCGAGCAACGCCAGTTTCCTGTCACGCACTTCGGCTACATGTTCGGGCACCACATGGGCGATGGCGTGTCCCTGGGCCTGCGCCTCCAGGTTCTTGCCAATCCAGGCGCATTCGGGCGTTGCTAGAAGCGCCGCGGCGTCAGGCTCATCCTCCCTGCACGGACGATAATCCAGATAGGGCGCGTAATTGAGATGACGGGCCGCGCCAGCCTCATCGATTTCGACGAACAAAAGACGCCTGGAAATGATGCGGCGATCGCCGCTTTTCGTCAGGCTGCCATCCTGGATGGAATGCTCAAGGAAAAACAATATCCGCGGATGCGTTCCCGTATCGCGCTCATCCACCAGCACGGCGCCGCGCCGCAGCAACTCGCGGTGCCGTTCCAGCGTCAGATCGATGGTTGCATCAAGCAGGGGATGGCCGGGGCACACAAAGGCCGCCAAGGGCTGCCCGGCGGGCGCCACCAGCGCCTTGTCGAAAGCAATGCGCTCGTAACGCGACAGCACCGGGTCGCCGATGCCGATCAGGCGATCCCGGTTCCGGATGGGGGCCGGAACATTCGTAACTTCAAAGCGGTTTGGTTCGCGTCTTTTAACTGTTCCGCCCAGCCGCTGGAACGCCTCGAGGAAAAACGATTCAATATAATGGGGTTGCAGGCGTCGCGCCTCTGCGCGCTCCATGTCTTCGCGGATTTGCCAGACCTTGCTGGCGTCCATGGCGTCGTGCGCCAGCGCATTGTCTTCGAGAAGGTCTTGCAGGCTCTCGCGATCAAACGCGTTTTCAACCACCCGCGTCAGGCGCGCCTGAACGTCGGGCTGCTCGCCATAACGGATCGCGTCAATCAGCAATTCGCGCAGCGGCCTGCCGTCAAACTGCAGCTTGCCCAGCACGTCGAAGACCTGGCCGCCCAAAGCGGTACGCGCCTGTTCAAGTTTTTCAAGGAGCTTGAGATAGACTTCGCCTTCGCGTGTGCCCTCGGCGACAAGGTTCCAGAGGTGGCACACCTCGGTCTGGCCGATACGATGGATACGGCCAAAGCGCTGCTCCAGCCGGTTTGGATTCCAGGGCAGATCGTAATTGACCATCAGATGCGCGCGCTGAAGATTGATGCCTTCGCCCGCCGCGTCAGTCGCCAATAGAACCTGAACCTCCGGATCGTGTTTGAAGGACTCCTGGGCCTTCAGCCGCGCCTCACGCCCCATCCCGCCATGGATTGTGACCACAGCCTCACTGCGCCCCAGCAAGGTTGAAATCCGCTGCGCCAGATAGTTCAGCGTATCGCGATGCTCGGTAAAGATAACCAGCTTCTGGTTCGGCGATGGCTTTGGCTTGGGCGTTGAAGGGACGCCAGAGTCATAGGGGGCGGGGTCCTCGGCGAACCCGTTCCTGATCGCGGCAGGCGTGAAAATCTCGCTCAGGAGCGAAGCAAGCTCGCGCCATTTGCGGTCTTCGCCCCCACGGCGGATGGCCAGCGCCATTGTTTCGAGATGTTTCAGGGTTTCGATTTCTATGCGAAGCTCGGTGATGCTGCGTGCTGCGGTGGCCTGGTCAAGGATTTGATCCTCGGCGTCTTCCAGTTCCTTGTCGGGAGCGTCCTCGAAATCCTCGAAATCTTCGGCTTCGAGGATCGGCAATCCGGCGCGCATTGCCGCGAGCACGTCACCGCCGCGCTGCAGGGTTTCCAACTCCCGCATGCGGCTTTCCAGACGCTCGCGGCGGCGGCGCAAAGACTGGTAGATGGCCTCCGGCGACGATGCCAGGCGGCGCTGCAGGATCGTCAGAGCGAAGCCAACGGTTCCGGCGCGTTTGTCGTTTTCCAGCGCTTCCGCGCGATTGAATTCCTCACGCACATAATCGGTGACAGATTTGTAGAGGGCTTCTTCATGGCCGGAGAGCTTGTATGGAACGGTGTAGGCGATCCGTTCCGGAAAAAGCGGGGTGGCATCGAACTTGAGCAGATTCTCCTTGACCATGCGGCGCATCAGGTCGGAGACGTCTGCGGCGTGCACACCATCGCGGAACTTGCCTTCAAACCGGTCGCCATCCAGCAAAGCCATGAATAGCTGGAAGTCTGCTTCCTTGCCGTTGTGCGGCGTTGCCGTCATCAGCAGGAAGTGACGGGTGAGCGAAGAGAGCAATTGCGCCAGCCGGTAGCGCTTGGTGTATTTGACCTCGCCGCCAAAGAAAGTGGCGGACATCTTATGCGCCTCGTCGCAGACGATGAGGTCCCAACGGCAATCAGGCGCCTGCAACTTCTGCTGGACGTCTTCGTTTCGTGACAGCTTATCGAGGCGCGCGATTACCAGATTCGTCTCAACGAACCAGTTCCCTGTGCGAGCCGACTCGAGTTTGTCGTTCGTCAGAATTTCGAAGGGCAGATTGAAACGCCGGTAGAGTTCGTCCTGCCATTGTTCAGCGAGGCTGCCAGGACAAACGACCAGGCATCTTTGCAGATCGCCGCGGGCAATCAGCTCCTTCATCAGCAGGCCGGCCATGATCGTCTTGCCTGCGCCGGGGTCATCGGCCAGCAGGAAGCGAAGCGGCTGGCGTGGCAGCATCGCTTCATAGACGGCCGTAATCTGATGCGGGAGAGGCTCGACCACCGATGTATGGACAGCCAGCACGGGGTCGAACAGGTGTGCGAGCTGTATGCGCTGCGCCTCAGCCGCTAACCTGAACAGCGCGCCATCGCCATCGAAACTCCAAGGCCTTCCTTGTTCAACGACTTCGAGACGCGGCTCGTCATGCCGGTAGAGCAGCTCGTTTGCGACCTTGCCTTCGGGTGTTTTGTAGGTGAGTTCCAGCGCGGCTGAGCCGTGCCATTGAACATTCACGACCGTCACCAGCCCATTTGGCAGGATGCCGCGAATAGATGCGTTGGGTTTTAGATTTTCGAGCGCGCTCATACATCACCATTTCTGGCCATGCCGCTGCCTGCCGCCGCTTTTTGCTGCTCGATCCACCGATCAATGTCGGCACGCTTGAAGCGCCATTGCCCACGCACTTTGAACGCGGGGATCTCCCCGCGTTGGGCCATCGTGTAGACGGTCTTCTCGGCGACCTTGAGCAGTTGGGCCACCTCCGGCAACGTTAGAATCTCGTCCGGCATCAACCGGTCCCCCTTGGAAACGATGGCAAAGGGTGCCAGAATTTACCGGAATGCGCCAGAGGCAATCGCTTGGGCTAGTTTGGCATTAGCCCAGGAGACGTTCGCGTTGGGTCGGCCATGCGACGGGATGAGGGTTTAGCAAGACATCCAGCTGCAATCCGGCGGCTGCCGGCCGTCCAGGCCACGATCCCAGCTCCTGCCTCAATCCCCCGCTTGGCGTGCGCGCGGAAGTCAACAGGCGTAAAGCTGTCGATGGACACGCCTTCCGTAAATCGCGTGACGGTTGCTTTGGCGAACGCCAGGAGCTTGTCGAAGTTTTCCCGGTATTCGCCAAAGTGCGTCACCGCGTAATCATTGCCCGCTTTGTATTTTGCCATTTCCAGGCAGACCAGCACCGCCGCGACGCGATCCTGAAAAGTGTCCACATGCCCTTCCACAAATTCCAGCCTGCCATGGAAGCGCAGCGGAAAGCCGCCGCCAACGAGCACGGCGCCAAGCCCGCAACTCAGCAGAGAAACATCGTTTGAGTGAACCTGCGCCAGCGGGAAACGGCGCTTGATCGCGCCATCAACACGAAACGATCCAGAGCAACAGCAGTAAGCGTCGCCCCATTCGGCGAACGGCACAACCTCCAATAACTGCTGAATGACGGCCACCGGGACCGAGCCAGTAAACATTCAAGTATATCCCATTTTATTTTGAGTATATCCAATTAAACTGTTGACTATGCTAGTATATCTGGTAATATCAAGTAATGGGAACTAAGCAGCCAAGTATAGAAGTTAAGTGGAAGGTAGAGCCAGTGGCCACAACAGGCTCGAATATCCAGAGGCAATCGCAGCCGATGGGCGCACCGGATTAACTTTAATACTTGGATCAACCCCAGAGGAGAACAGAACCATGAGTGCATTCATCTGTGACCAGGAACACATCAAGCAGTTGGCATTGTACGCGGCGGCGCCGGGCAGACGGGCAGTCCACCCGGATTATTTCCGGCACCCCGACCTTAAAGCCCTGGCTGATCCCACGATAGACTGGACAGCCAGATCAGTAGTTACATTTTACGCCAACATCCTATATCGCGAAAACATCCGCAGCGTTGAGGCGCGCTATCCGGAAGATGCGCCGTTCAGCGATGCGATCACTATTACCCGGTCGGACGTGGAGGATCACACGCTATCGGCGGTGGACATAATCAGCATGTGCAACTGCCTGGATTATCAGTCCTGCGAAACGGACGATTGGGCAAGCACGGCGGCTCATGAACTGCTTGCCGTCATTCGCAAAAAAGCCACTTCCATGCTTCCAGGTATGGATGGCGCCTATTGGGAATACACAAAACATGCACGCGACGAGCGGACTTTAGCGATCAAAGTGAAAATTGATCACGCGATGGCGGGCCGTAAGGCTTGACCTTTTAGCCTTGGCCAGCTGCGGCTGGCCAGCGTTGAACGATCAACCCCCAGAGGAGATAGAGACAGTCATGAAAACAGCATCTTGGTCCACGTATGCCGGCAATGGCCGGGTAGGCATTTGCCGGGGCGCGCCGCGAGGCGCCTCAGCGGGCTATCGTTTTTACCGCAATCTGGCCCCAGGGGCATGGTTCAACAGCGTTTCAAAGGCCGAGTACGAGCGGCTGTTCGCTGAGGAAATCCTGGGCAAGCGCGATGCGCAGCAGACTTGGGACAGCATCCACACCTTGGTTCATCCTTTTGAGCCGGTGCTGCTCTGCTTTGAAAAGCCGCCGTTTACCGAAACCAACTGGTGTCACCGGCGGCTGGTGGCGGCCTGGTTTGAAGAAAACCTTGGCGTCATCGTCCCTGAAATGGAGCGGGCCGCCGGTACTGCCCCGGCCCGGCTGGAGGGTATCTAGCCGTGATCTACTCACCCGCAAAGAAGGAGTTAGCCTTATGACGTGTGTCGCCGAAGCGATGGCAATCGCCAACCTTCCTATGAACATGATCGCCCCGGATCCCGACCAGCCGCGAAAAATATTTGAAGTTTCCGAACTCATCGCCCTGGCTGCGTCAATCAAGCAAAATGGGTTGTTGCAGCCGATAGAGGTCCGGCCCGACGGCAATCGCTACGTCATAGTTTTTGGTGAGCGGCGCTTCCGCGCGCACCAGATCAATATGGCGACGCACATCAAAGCCCAGGTTATAAGCTCCGAATGCGGCCCTACCATCCGCGTCCGGCAATTGATCGAAAACAGCCAGCGCCAGAACATAAGCCCGCTCGAGGAGGCGGATAGCTACCGGTCGCTGCTGGACGCAACAGGCTGGTCCGTGGAGGCGCTCGCCAAGAACCTTGGCATCCTGCAACCCTGGCGGATCACCGAGCGCCTGTCGCTGCTTTCCCTGCGCCCTGAATATCAGGCGTTGCTGAAAGCCAGCCAGATCACGCCATCACAGGCAACCGAAATGTCCCGGCACGCTGGCCCCGCGCAGGACATGCTGTTTAGGCTGATCCGGTCTGGCTCGTGCAGCACTTATGCCGCCCTGCGCAACGCCTCCGAATGCCTGCTGGCCGCCACTTCGCAGTCCGCTTTGTTCACCCCGCAAGACCAGCCGACACCTTCCGAAATGCGGCTGGCCAAGTCATTCGAGGACAAGATCAATTCGATAGCCAGCATGTTGCGCGCCGGTATTGCCGAAAATCAGATCACGGCGGTCAAAAAGGTCAATCCGTCCAGGGCAGCCACGATAGCGGACACTCTCGCAGCGATGCAGACTGACCTGCGCAGACTTGAAACCGCATTGCGCACGGTCTCAATCCAGCATTCGCTCACGCTCGACGGCCTCAATTAAAATATTGTGAGGCGCTTCCGACCGCTAATTTGTGAGGGGCAGCCGCTGACCTCTGCGGCTGCGGCAGGTCAATCGTAATCCTTGGCCGCGACGCTGGCGAAAAGCCCAATTCCCCGATGACCCTGAGCATTATTTCCGCCTGCCGGTTCACGATCGGCAGATATGGGTTTTGCATCGGCGTCCCGGACGGGGCTTTGACAATCAGCCCGCCAACCGTAGCCATCTCAATCGTCGCCTGCCGGTGCAGACTTTCAGCGACAACCCACACAGTTAAAGCGCCGCGATCCAGGAGCTTGAGTAATCCCAGCGGCGCGGTGGCCAGCGCATAACGCCACCCATTTTTTTGTTCCTCGCTGAACCAGTCTGGCGGGTCATATAAATTACCGTCAGGCTGCGGCTCGCGCTCATTCAGGTGCCGCTTGCCGGGATTCCCAGTCACCATTTTGATCTGCGTCGGCTTTGGTTTGCGCCCGGCCACCCCCCCTACCTCCATTTCGCGATTTATAAAAACAATTTAGGTACATACGGTCTACCCTTCAAACCTGTAGACATTTGATCCCCCTACCCCTTCACTGGCTGGCTGGTCGTCCAGAGGCGGTCTGCGCCCAGCATTGTCAATTACTG
Organism: Pseudomonadota bacterium; assembly: GCA_049323435.1. Classification (GTDB taxonomy): domain Bacteria; phylum Pseudomonadota; class Alphaproteobacteria; order UBA11222; family UBA11222; genus UBA11222. The sequence goes on along the minus strand of JBMOMX010000009.1, from coordinate 6,753 downwards.
CCCATTTCATCAAGTTTGGGGCGCAAGTGACGCGAGTGACAGGTCTTCCGTATAACGGCGTACGCGCGCGCGTGAGGCTTCATACCTATAACCTGTCACTCGCGTCACTCACGTCACCTGCTCCACCATTGGCCAGCATTATCATCACATTTCAGCGCAAGCCCGATGTATCCGCGCCGGCCGGCCTGCCCACGATGCGGGGTGAAGCCGCGATCCTGCAACCTCTGGCCAAATACCTTTTGGTTACTAACCCATTCGCCAACAGTTTCCGCCCACATCTTCCAACTTGCGAATAGCTCGCCAGATTCCGCTCGGCCCTGTGGATCAATGTCGCAACAGTCGGCAAGCCATCGGGCCAGGGAATCCTCTGTTTCAAAATATTCGGCGGTGGCCCCTGTTACGCATGCGGGGGACGCCAATCCGATCTGCTGCCATTCTCGGCAGCCCTCAATCATCCATGCGAGAATTCCAGGCGACTCGGCTTTCAGCTTTTCACTCAGCCTGTGGTCACGCTGATCAGGCTCGATGTACGCCGAGAATGGCACCAGGTGTAGCCGCCGCTGGATCGCGGCATCCACATTCCGAAGTTGCGGTTTGTGGTTGCCTGCAACGATCAGCTTGAACTGCGGCGTGAACGTGAAGAAATCCTGTCGCATGAACCGTGCGCTAATTGCATCGCCGCCGGTCAGAGTCTTAATTTTTGACTCCGCCCAGCGCTTACCTTCCTCAGTCTCGATTGCCGTTACCAACCTCAACCCTCGTAATCCGGCGATTTCGGTTGGGTGCCGCTCCAGGCCAGATGCCGTGAAGGTTTCAGCAGCAGCTACACCCGCGTAATCGCCCAATACGTGCGTGGCGGTTCCGATCAATGTGGATTTGCCGTTTGCGCCAGTTCCATAATGGAAAAACATCGCATGCTCGCGCGTTATCCCGGTAAGCCCATAGCCAAATACACGCCGATGAAAGGCAACCAATTCAGAATCATCGTTGGTGATACGATTGAGAAAATCCAGCCATTGCGGGCACTCCCCGCCCGGCGCTACGGCCGTCATCTTCGTGCAGTAATCATTGCTTTGATGAGGACGCATATTACCTGTGCGCAAGTCAACTGCCCCACCGGGCGTATTCAACAACCAAGGGTCTGTGTCCCATTGATCTGTTGTGGCGGCTATGCGCCGGTCGGCGCGGGCCAGGCTCACAATGGCTGCCACGGTTTTACTGCTGGCGAGAGCGCCAGCAGTGCGCGGAATCCTGCACCTTGCCGCCGCTTCCCGGCAAACGCGACGCGCCAAATCAAAAACATTGAGCGTGTCGTCAAATCGCCAGACGCCACCGCTATATTTCAGCCATTTATTCCAGGCCGCGACGTAGCGAAGCTCGTCCTTATGCCGGTCTGCGAAATCCATCGCCAGCGACTCGTCGCTAAATTCCGGTGGCGCTGGCTCCGGCGGAAAATGACAGTCCGTTGGCTGATTATAGCCAAGCCCTGCCTGCTCCGCCTTTGCCTTCAGTTCAAAAATTACGGCGTCAAGCGCCGCTTCCTTGTCAACGGTATGGTTCATAACAACCTCTCATACCGTCGTTAAAATCAGCGCCCCGAATGCGCGGCATTACTACGTGTACCTCGCGCCCGGCGTCATGCCATCGCTCTGCGCAAATCTTGGCGGCGTTCATTCCAGCGAAATCGTGATCGGCAAAGATACTCAGGCATTCGATGCCGGCCAGCACGGGAAGGCTGGCAATGCCCCCTTTGCTGCCCATCGCCCATATTGCCTGCCTGCCTGCCTGCATCACGCTCAGGGCCGTTTCGATGCCCTCCGCAATGCCCAGCCCCAAAGTTACGTCATGATCCGGGGATAACTTGATTGCCGCGTCACCGCATTTTCCCAGCATCTTGCGATCTATTTTCTGGCCATCCGTTTTCATCGCGGCGCCATCCGCATTGAAGCCGGTGCGGTGAATGCCCAGCGGCGCGTTGGTATGAATGTGCCGGTAAAGCGCCACCATGCACGGGTGCCGCTCCCCGGGGCGGAATGGGCAATTGGGATGAAACCGGATCACGTGATCCATGCCAGTGGGCAGCGTGAGGCCGCGTGACGCCAGATACCGCTCTACCATTGAGCCTTGTGCGGGCCGTGCCTCATTCCATGGCTGCAAGGGGTATTCGCTGCGTAATGTATCAGCACCCGGCAGCGGCGGGTTTTGACGCCTTGGCGATGATTGCTCTGGCCGGACATGTTTCAGGCCAAGCCGCGCCATGACGTGATCCCGGCAAATCTTCCAGTCATCGCCCGCGAATGAATGAACGCGGAATCCGTCCGGCGCTTTCGGGTCAATCAAAATAGATAGTGAGCGATCCGTTTTGGAATGTCCGGGGCCGGGGCAAGTGATGTTGCCCCCCTGCACTTCGCCTTCAAGGGCGCGTGCAACCGCCACGGGCTCAAGTCCAGTGCGGAATTGCTCGATGAAATTATTCATGGTCTCCCCCCAGGATTGCGGCCATGCGGGTCAGGTGACTGCGCTCGGACTGTTCCGCAGCTCTGGCGGCTTCCAGGGCGTTCACCGGCAGCAATGCCTCAACTTTTTCACGCAGGATGGCCCGCAAAATACTCGATGGCATGGCCTCCGCTTCCACAGAGAATTCGATATGCAGGGATCGCCGATCTGCTTCTTTCCGGGGCTTTGTGGGAAGGTCGAATTCCTCAATCTGGTCGAGATTGATGCCAATGCGCTCAAAGCGTAATTCGACATCCTTGTCCAAATGCTCGCGCATCTCGCGTTGCAGATTGACGTCGATCAGCACCCCGGCTGGGTCGTAGTCGCCAATGTAGAAGATTTGCAACGGGCGTAAGTCGCCGCTGGCGTTGTGCTGTTCAGCGGCTTCGTGAATGAAAGTAAGGCTGGAAAAACCGCCGCAAGGAAAAAGATCAACAGCCAGTTCGTTGCAGTCGGCAAGCAAAACACTGGCGATGGATCGGCTCTCGGCCCATATCTCGACCCGGCAATCCGCATATTGCCACAGATCGGCACGGTATAACCCCTTCATCCGGTCAATAAAATTGCCTGCGCCGGAAAATGTGTTCACGAAATAGCCGCGCCGGGACAGGTCCGCAAACCATGCATATGGCACGCGCCCGGATCGCCGCAAGGCGACGCAACGGGATTGAACGTGCCGGTAACCCCGGTCGCTTTTTTCCACCGGCTCGGGCAGCCGAGGGTCGGTCATGCGGTAAAACACATGCCGGACCGACTGCGGGCGATCCTCTTCCAAAATATAAATGATTTGCTGATCAAGCTGCCCGGTCTGCACGGCGGTTCGCCGATTCCGCTTTATGGCGCCAGCACCATAAGATGCCTCCAGATCATGGACGGGTTTTGTTTTGAGCATGACGGTTAACCCTGATCACGCGCGGCGATTCTTTCGGCCTTCCAGGTTTCTATTTCCGATTCGCGCCATGCAACGCGGCGTGGGGTCAGGTGAACCGGCTTTGGAAATTCGCCGCGCGAAACTGCGTCATATACCCAGCTTTTCCGCAAGCAAATGCGGCCACAGACCTCTGGCAGTGTCAGGAAGGTTTCGCTCATATTTAAGTTTCCCTAGTCAATAGGCCCGCACGGAATTGTGCGAGACCAATAGCGAAACTAATGGCAGGGATTGCTTCCTGTCCGGAAAACTCAAAAGATTTTTTTGTCTGAGTTTTCCGGAACTTTAGTAGGGGCAGGCAAAGCCTACCAGGGATGCGAAGGAGGCTCAAAAGGTGGCCGGATTTTTCTTACATTCTCCTCGGTCACTGATCCAGAGGGCAGGCCAAACAGCACCTCTGCCAGTGTGGCGACCGCGCGGTTCGACAAATTAAAGTAAGTTCCTTCGCGTCCCGCGTTTTCGACATCCCAGACAGTAAGGCTTTCCAGTACAATCCGAATATAATCGGAGCGGGACGCCTGGCGGCCTGCCAGTGCGATGTGATTGCGACGGTGGCCAATAATGCGTTCGCTTCTTGCTAAGTAGCTAGCGGTGCCTTTTCTCCTTGCGTCCCATTCGGCGTCGAAGGCGGCACTCTCAGTCAACCATTTTCTTCTCTTATCTTCGGGCAAGGTAAACCATTCTCCTTTCGCGCCTTCGTGGAACTGACTCCATATTTCTCTCTCATGTTCGGTAAACGCTTCCCATATTCGTTTCCTGTCTTCGGGTAACGCAGCCCATGTAATTATTTCTTCTTCGTAAATCGCTTCCCCTTTTCTTTCCGCGCCTTTTTTTAACGTTTTCCATTTTCTTTTCTCTTTTGCAGGTAGCGCAGCCCAAACTTTTTCCATTTGTGTTTTGTATTTTTCGGACCACTCCGCCGCTTCTTTTTCTTCTTCTCTTTTTTCGCGTAAAACTTCTTCCCGCACTGGATAGCCAAGCACTCTTGCAAGCGTTTCCAATACATCCTCCAGGGCAGGGAGGTGCCTGAATGAACTTTCTATACAGAAGATTAAATTGGAGAATGCGCTACCGGCACCGTTGGAAGTTTTAAACATACGCGCGTCATCGAAATGGCCGCCTAAAAGGCGAAAAAATCCGCGGTAGCGTCCCGAGTAAGGGCGGAAGGCCAAATCTTCCTCCCGAGCAGCACTTCTAACCAGCCCGAAAAGGTTCGGGTCCTCCCACCCGCCATCATAGACAAGCCCCTGATTAATGATGCTCTGCTTGCGGCGCAGCAGGGAGGCCAGTTTTTTCGCCTGCCTGGCGATATCTTTATTGAGATCTATGAGCTGCCCCAATTGGGATCGCGCCTCGCTCACTTTGTTTCCCCGGAAATGGAATCCATTCAATAATTGCGACTGCAACAATTCACTTTTTAGATTGATTTCAACGTATGCAAGGTCTGGAAGCACATCACTATTTATTTCGTTCCAGCGGGCTTTGACGCGTGTCTCGAAATCCGGAAACTCGGGATGGCCGGATTGCCTAATTCTTGCAAATACGTCTTCCGCCCACACGGGGATATTTTGCATCGCAGACCCTTCCATGCGCCCCTCAAAGGGAACCGCGCCAGGCCGGGAAGGGTTCCGGCTTTTCGGCCCGCCGGCCTGGACGCGGTGTTCGGTTAGCTCCGGAGGTGGATGATCTCTGCCCCGGTCCGAATCGGGTGCCTAGGTTTAGTAGCGCCCATATCAGCACATACGCCGATTAACTTCACGTCCGATGATCGCTGCCACGCTAACGCGCCGTGCCTCTTGCAGGCGCCAGTTCGACTACGTTGTCGTTGCTGTCGCAATAGCTGCCCCATGCGTTCATCAATTCCCGGCGGCGATCAAACAAGTCGCTGCGCTGATAGGCCGCTTCAACCTTGTCCTTGTTGACGTGCGCCAGCGCCAGTTCCAGAACCGCGCCGGGGAAGGCCGTTGTCTCCGCCCCCCACTCCCGAAATGACGAACGAAACCCGTGTACGGTCACGCCAGGGGCTATGGCGTGCAATGTCTTGTTGACGGCGACATCGGATAGCTGCCCGCCCCGTGCGCCGGGGAAAACAGACGCAGAGCCATCCTGCCGCCATTGCTGCATCATGGTCAGTATCGCCATGGCTTCGTCACACAATGGCACTCTGTGCGCCTTCTCAGCCTTCATGCGGCTGCCCGGGATAGTCCAGACACGGGACCCCATATCCATCTCATCCCATAGCGCGCCTCTGGATTCGCCCGATCTTGCAGCGGTCAGGATGGTGAACCTCAAATTATAGGCGGATAGGGAATCCTTGCCCCGCAGCACCGCCATTATGGCTGGCACATCGGCATAGGGCGCGGCGGGATGATGGGTCTTCTTTGTCACCTTGCGTGCAGGCGGCAATACCTTGTCCAGCACCCCCTTCCATCTTGCCGGATTGCTGCGGCTCTGATCATCACTGTGAACCGCCGCGTAATCCAGCACAGCTTCTATCCGTTGGCGCAATCGGGTTGCCGTTTCGGTCTTCGTTGCCCATATCGGCAGCAGGATAGCCTTTACATCGGCCAGAGATACGTCCGCAGGCAGCTTGCCGCCAATCACCGGGTACGCGTATGTCTCCAGTGTCGATTGCCATTGCCCCGCATGTTTGGCGTTGCGCCAGCCGCTTCGCTTGGCGGCAATCAGTTCGATTGCGCATTCCCTGAACGTCGTTCCCGCAGGTTTTATGAACCTGACAAGCCGCCCTGGGTCTTCGCCACCGGCCAGCGCGGTGCGCATCCTGCCAGCCAGTTCACGGGCCTGCTGCAATGAACGGTCGGCGACCGGCCCCAATCCGATTTCAACGGTCTTGCCTGAAAGCCTGTACCGGAACACCCAGGCGCGCGAACCTGTATCGCGAACCCGCAAATACAGGTTGCCGCCGTCGGAATGAAAGCCCGGCGGAAGGTGATCCACCTGCCTCGCAGAGAGCAATTTTATCTTCGCCATGACGCCTCCGCCTAACCTCCCGGTCTTACCCACGGTCTTACCCGCCGACGTGGAATTGGGGGGAGTATGGCGGACGCTAGCGAACGGGTCAACTGAATAAACGGGGGAAATACAGGGATATTATCGGATTAATTGGACGCTGGCGGATTACCGCAAACTCGGGGTAAGCGGACACCCTCTCCGCCATTCTGCTTTGGTCTATACCGGACACATAGGTAACACAATGTACCTATATTTGTACCTGAACCTTCAGGAGACATGGGTGACACCCCCGGGCCAAAGGGGTTGTCTATTGGTTGCAGGGTACGTTGTTCCAGATCGATATAACCGAGATCATA
>JBMOMX010000008.1:40551-188381 GCA_049323435.1 Pseudomonadota bacterium | reverse complement strand
CGAAGATAGTATTGCGCTCGACTTGCATGTGTTAAGCCTGCCGCCAGCGTTCGTTCTGAGCCAGGATCAAACTCTCAAGTTTGATCGCTCTGCTAAAACGTACTTCTTGACGAGGTTCCACTATCTTAATCCGCAACGGAAAACCGTTTCAGATCAAGCAGTAGCACCTATTATTATCAGGAAACGTAGATAGCAGTATATCATTAACGGACATACCGCCGCCCACATTTCCCTTCCTAAACCACAATGTCAAATAGCGTGCATGGCCCGGTTACAAAAACGTAACATCCATACCCCAGAGCGAAACATGCCCCCCGCGCGCCATAAAGCCGCGTTGGTGGGCCAAGTTTACCGAGAGCACCGGAGACCGGCTTAGCGACCGCTTAGTGCCTTCTTTTCCTAACTATGTCAACCCCTTAGGGTTTTAGCGAACCCCCGAAAGGGTGTGCAGCCAGAGAACAGAATGCCGTAACGGGACCAATCAGCCTCGCGATGACCGCTATATAGGCCGGGACGCTCCAGTGAGTCAACAGACTAAAAAAATATTTTTCATTTTTTCCTTCGCCCCCGCCGATATTGGGAGATTCCTGCCGGTTTACTCAATTCCGGAAACGGCCATCCGCCGATTTATTTGGCTATTTTTGATTTTGAAAAGTCTTTGTTTGGAGTTTACTGGATATTAACCCATAAACGTGATGGTTAACGCCGCCGAAAAAACAGGCACTGTCAAGGTTGATTATTTAACGGATGACCGGCCTTAACACATTGACGCAGCGGGCCCGGAAGGGCATTTTAACCATGTTTTTTTAAAGCTAAGTGTGGGTGATTCGTAATCCGGTCAAGACAACAGACCGGGGATCGCACATCAGAGAGGGGCAGAAGCGGCATGGCGACAAGCCACGACGAAGAGGAAATTCATCGCCGTCCTGAGGGGCAGAGGGCGCAGGCAACATCCAACCGGCGGGACGCCGGATTCTCATCCAACACAGCACAAAAGCTTTCTTACACATCCCTGCTGCTGCCCATAATAGCGGTGGCGATATTTGGGCAGATCGCCTCGTTTGACAGGCATGTGTTACAGATGCCGGATTTATTTGAGACCAGCCGGGGCCCGGCCTATCCGGCGGCGCCGGTGGTTTCTGAACTGCTGCCGCCGCCGGCGGCATCGCACGCGGCGGGCTCCATATCGGCTGGCGCAGAGCAAACCCTGACGGTCAGCCGCGGCGACACGCTGCAAAGCCTGCTTACGGAAGGCGGCGTTTCCTGGGACGAAGCGGAACAGGCCGTTGCCGCAATCAGGAAGTTTTTTGACCCGCGCGATCTGCATGTCGGGCAGCAGCTGAGCGTCACCATGGCCCCTGCAAAGGCGGCAGACAAAGGTCCGCAACTGGCCGGCCTGTCACTGGCGGCCAATGTTGATCGTATGGTCGTCGCCAGGCGTCAGTCCGATGGCGGCTTTGCCAGCCAGGAAGTTATGCGCCCCCTGAAGCAGGTCAGCCGGCTTGTCAGTGGACGGATTGAATCCAGCCTGTTTGAAGCGGCCGCGGCGGCGGAAATTCGCCCTGAAATTATTGTCGAGATGATTCGCCTGTTCAGCTATGACATTGACTTTCAGCGCGACATCCAGCCCGGCGACAGTTTTGATGTGTTATATGACCGCCATCTTGACGAAAATGGCCGCGTGGCGCGCACCGGCGAAATCCGTTATGCTGCGCTGACCCTGGGCGGTAAACGCAAGGAGCTGTACCGCTTTACGTCCGCGTATGGCGGCGAGCCGGGTTATTTCGATCAGAATGGGCATGGCGCGCAAAAAGCGCTGATGAAAACACCCGTGGATGGCGCAAAACTTTCGTCGCGTTTTGGCATGCGCAAGCATCCGATTCTTGGTTATACCCGCATGCACAAAGGCCTGGATTTTGCCGCTGCGGCCGGCACCCCGGTGATGGCGGCCGGCCAGGGCTTTGTGGATATGGCGGGCTGGAATGGCGCCTATGGAAAATATATCCGTATACGTCATAATGACGGATACAGCACCGCCTACGGGCATCTGTCCGGCTTTGGCAAGGGCGTGCGCAAGGGCGCGCGGGTACGCCAGGGACAGATCATTGGCTATACCGGGTCTACCGGGCGTTCCACCGGGCCGCATCTGCATTATGAAGTGCTGGTCTATGGTAACCAGGTCAATCCGCAAAGCGTGAAACTGCCAACCGTACAGGCTCTGTCCGGCAAGGATCTGGCGCAATTCACAAAATTGCGCGGAGAAATTGGCCAGGAACGCGCCAGCCTTTTGCAAAAACCGGAACAAACTTCCAGCCTGCAATAGCGGATGCATGATAGTCTGCGGTCATTGCCAGCCAGGACGGGCAATGACCGGGCGCAAGCCGGTCCAGGCTGAAATCCACCAGTCTAAGGCGTGGCGCCATAGCGGTGCAGGTCAGGCCCGTTAAGGCGTAACCACTGGGTTGCGCCATCCACATCTTTTACACGCCGGGCAACCAGCTTCCAGAAAGCCTGGCTATGGTTCATCTGCACCAGATGCGCTGCTTCATGCGCCGCGACATAATCCAGAATCACCGGCGGCGCCATGATCAGACGCCAGGAAAAGGATATATTTCCGTCCGGCGAACAGGAACCCCAGCGGCTTTTCTGATCGCGCACGGTTATGCGCGCAAGCGACCCGCCAAGCGCCTTTGCATGTTCTTTCGCTGCCGCAGTCAGTTCTGCGCGCGCTTGTTCTTTCAGCCAGTCGGTCAGCCGCCGCGCCAGATGATCGCGCCCGCCGGGTACAAATATTGTCTGGTTACGCCGCTCAATGACGCCGCGCATTGTGCGCAGCCCTTCGATACGGTGGATTTTGCCGCGAACAGGAATTTCAGCGCCATGGACAAATGGCACCGGCACGCTTTGCTGCGAAAGTTTTTCGGTAAGCCAGTCCGCATTCTCGCGGACGAAACGCATGGCCGTTCTGGTATCCAGAAAGGGCGGCGCCACCAGGGTCGCTGCGCCGGGCTTTGGATCAACACGCAATGTCATGCGGCGGGCGCGCGGGTTACGTAAAATTGTTAAATCAACGCTGCCGCTGTTCAATTCGACGATATAATTCTCAACTGGCCTTCTCATGATGATATTTCATTTCTGATAGAACGGAACCAGGCCGGGTGAAATTACCCAGTCAAAATCCGCTCAATGATTTTCCGATCAACAGAGCTCACACGTCCAGGTTGTACTCAGACCCCATCAAGCAGTAGAATTTTCCGGTTACAGGATTCGCGCTGTGCATCCGGGGACGCAGGCGAATGTGACATAAAACGAACCCCGATTCAAAATTTATTAAGCTTTACTCACAGATAAAAATTGCCCGCCGATTTGCCAATGGCAAATCGCAACCAGGTTAATAAACATAGTTATTTCTTATGGTTAAGTGGACGCTTGGCGCAGCATCCCGGCTTTGGGCGTCAGCCGGGCGGCCGGAATTTCACGCCGCAACAGGATGCGTACGGATGAATTCCCGGATGCGCGGCGCGATTTCCGCCTTCCAGCGGCGGCCATTGAAAACGCCGTAATGGCCCACACCCGGCTGGACATAATCCATTTTCCTGTCCGCCGGGATATTCGCGCATAAATCGTGGGCTGCCTGGGTTTGCCCGATACCGGAAATATCGTCGAATTCGCCTTCTATGGTCAGCAGCGCGGTCTTGCGAATATCTGCCGGACGCACCAGGCGGCCGCGATGGCTGGCCTCGCCGCGGGCAAGGCTCTGCTTTTGAAACACCTCACGGACCGTCATAAGATAAAATTCCGCCGTCAGATCCATGACGGAGAGATATTCGTCATAAAACTCCCGATGCGCCTGCGCACTATCCCCGTCACCCCGCACCAGATTAGCGAAAAAATTGTGATGCGCATCCAGATGGCGGTTCAAATTCATATGCATGAAGCCGCTGAGCTGTAAAAATCCGGGATAAACTTGGCGCATGAAGCCCCGATTCGGCAGCGGCACCCGGGTCACAAGATTGTGCTGAAACCAGGATAATGGCCGCTCCATAGCCAGTTTGTTGGGCACGGTCGGGCTCATCCGGCTGTCGATCGGGCTGCCCATCAGGGTCATGCTGGCAGGCTGGCAGGGATGGTTTTCCGACGCCATCAGGGCCGCAGCCATAAGCACCGGCACGCCGGGCTGGCAGACCGCCATGACATGCGTGTTGGGCCCAATCAAACGTAAAAACTCAATGACATAATCAATATAATCGTCCAGATCAAAACGCCCTTCAGTGACCGGCACGGTGCGCGCATCGCGCCAATCGGTGATATAGACATCCTGTTCCGGCAGCATGGCTTCTACGGTGCCGCGCAATAAAGTTGCCCAATGCCCCGACAAAGGCGCCACAATCAATAATTTCGGATCCGCAGGCCGCGCGGCATCTGGCAGGTGGCGGTAAAAATGCTTTAGCTGGCAAAATGGCTTGCGCAACAGGATACGTTCTTCCACGGCCACCGGTTCCCCCGCAACCAGAGTCGTGTGCAGGCCAAATTGGGGCTTGTCATAGCGCCGCGTGCTGCGTTCGGCGACCTCGAAGGCGGCCATAATCCCCGGAGTGACCGGGGCATATGCCAGGGGATTGGCCGGATTTTGCAGGATCATGGTGCTGGCCCGCAGCATGGCGCGCATCGGCCTGACTGCGGCATGGGCCATTTCGAAATTTTGATAAAGCAAGGGCTGATTCCTTCTGCCGTGAGCCTGCGCCGCGTGTGAATCTGCGTGTGAAGCAATGATGCCGCGTGACTCATATTATTGTGCGTCGCAACATAATTCGCAAGGGTCATTTCATCTGCACAAGCCCATCATAGGTGAAAATGCTTTATTTTTTGTCTTGAGGATGAAATTTTATTCAAGATTAACAATATCTTACTGGAAAGCGCGCCGCTGCCGCAGGCGTTTTTTGGCAAGTAAAAAAACTGGCCCGGCTTGATTTTGCAGCGCATGAATAAATAAAGCCTGCATCTTGTCTTTGTCTTTCCCAGCATAGAAAAATTTTTTTTTGTTTTTATTTTCAAAGCGCAGTTCAAAACACTTTATTAACCATTAATCACTAGATTGAGCGCTAGCTGTCACAAGGATTCGTTCCCCAACGTTTCCGCTCTGTCGGACGGCTCCCTGTTAAACTTGGGCCGCGCAAGCGGCCCATTTTTTTGAAAAATTTCTAACTTGTTGATGTTAACCATGAATTTCAGATTTTTTTGATAAAAGTGTGACATTGGCCCGGCGACATGGCCCCTTTGGACTGCTACAGTGTGCGCATATTCAAACGCTGTTGGCTTTTAATCAGTCTAGAGGAAGGATTTACGCATATGGATAGTTTACCCCCCGATGCACAGGAAAAAACTCTGAGCGGAGTCAATCCGGATTCTTTTGCCGCCTCAAACCTGTTTTTCAGAATTTATGACCAGTCCATGCAGCTGGTGCGCGAAGCGGCCGAGTATCTGGAGCTGGAGGGGGTCATTGAGCGGCAGCAATTATCGCAGCAGATGGGGATGGTCTATGCCTGTGAAAGCATGCGCCTGACCACAAGGCTGATGCAGGTTTCGGCCTGGCTGCTGGCGATGCGCGCAGTCCGTCAGGGCGAAATGACGCCCGAAGATCTGGAAACGCGTGGCTTCCGCCTGGGCGCCAAGGAGGTTTGCCTGGGCGGGCCGGTGCGCGGCGCAGGCTTATTGCCTTTGCGGATGATCAATCTTCTGGAGGCCAGCAAGCGGCTTTATGAACGTGTTGCCCGGCTGGACCAGCTTATGTTCGCCCAAGCCGACATGCCGGTGGCGCGCAATCCGGTGGTTGATCAGCTCAGCCGCATCGAACAGGCCTTTGGTATTTAGACCCTGATAATTTAGCGCCGCGCGTCAGCCAAAGCTGAAGGCGGGAAGCTGTTCAAAGCCCGGAAGCACCGGCGCGGTACAATCGCGCACGGTGCGTCCGGCAAAGCTGTCCCCGTCGCGCCGGTAAATCCGCGCCCTGCCAACCGCATTTTCATATTCTATGCAGACCAGCCTGCCGCCCTGGCGCAATTGGCGCAGCAGCGGGTCAATCGAAACCTGCGTCGCGCCATTCAGAATGATCACGTCATAGGGCGCCTGTTTGGGGCAACCGGCAGGCAGTTCTGCACTGAGCAGCGCAATATTATCCACCCCGGCGGCATTTAGCTGCGCTGTGGCGCTGGCCAGAAGGGCCGCGTCACATTCCACGCCAATCACCGTCCCGGCCAGGCGGGCAGCAATGGCCCCCATATAGCCATCCCCTGCCCCGATCACCAGCACAACGTCATTGGCGGTAATTTCCGCGGTCTGCAACAAAATGGCCGCACAGAGCGGCGCCAGCATAAAACGCCCGGCGCCGATGGGCTGGGCTGTTTCGCTATAAGCCAGCGCAGCCGCCGCCTTGGGCAGGAAAATCTCACGCGGCACGGACTGGAAGGCCTGCAGCAGGCGCGCATCCAGTATGGCCGCAGGGCGAAGCTGGTTTTCCACCATATTCTGACGGACAGTCGTGTAATTAATCAAGCTAACCCCCGGATTGGCGTTCCAAGCTTTCGCTTATACCGGCCTTACCGGCAGATGACAATGTTTGCGCCAGCCGCCATGCTATGTTACCACCCCATTTGCGCAGGCCAATCGCTGCGCAGCAGGCAAAGGTGACGTGGCGGAATGGTTACGCAGCGGATTGCAAATCCGTCCATCCCGGTTCGATTCCGGGCGTCACCTCCAGCATGCGTCAGCCCTCAGGCATCCGGCCAGCCGATACGGATCAGCTCGGATCGCGGCGCGCCGGATTCATACAAAGCCACCAGTGCTTCGGGGTCGAACGTCACCCCCACTGGATTGGAGGCAAAGTCCGGGCGTTTGAACCAGCCCTGTAATTCCGCCGCCGTATCAAAATTTTCGACCTGCAATTCAAGCCGGTTACCATCGGGATCCTGATAATACAGCGATGTCGTCAGTCCATGATTGACCGGCCACACCGGCAGAATCCCGGCTTTCTTCAGCCGCGCATAGGTATTGAGCAGCGTACCAATATCCTGAACCGTGTAGGCCAGATGGTCCAGCCCCGCCTGTTTACCATTGCGCGGCTCCAGCTTGGGCTGGTTGATAAAGGCCAGCCGGTGATGCTCTTCATCATAGCTCATAAAGCTCAGCATCGGGCCGCCAGCCACCACGCGGGCGTCCAGAACCGTCCCATACCATTCGATCATCGCCGCATAATTCGGCGTTGCGAACACCGCATGGGCAAACAGGCGTGGCGCAACGGGTTTTGAATCCTCATCTACTTTCCGGGCTTTCTCGGTTACGGCCATGATTTCCTCCAGCAGCTCAGGGTTCGCCTATAGTAATGCTGGCTTCTTGCGCTGCGCCAGACCAAAATAAATAAAAAGGAGGCGCGCATGACCTTAGGGCTTGGAAAATTTTCTTACACAAGAGGCCTGCATGAACTGGGCAATGGCGCCTATGCGTGGTTGCAGCCGGATGGCTCCTGGGGCTGGAGCAATGCCGGGCTGATTTGCGACAGCGGACAGTCGCTTTTAGTGGACACTTTGTTCGATGTGCCTTTGACACACGCCATGCTGGGCGCCATGCGCCGGGCCGAACCGGCGGCGGCCACTATCCGCACACTGGTCAACACGCACGCCAATGGCGATCATTATAACGGCAATGAATGCGTGGAAGGGGCCGAGATTATCGCCACCCGCGCCTGCGCCGAACAGATGGCGGCCGATCCGCCCGCCCGCCTGGCCGCGATGCAGGCCAATGCCGCCGCCATGGGACTACCGGGGAAATTTTTCGCTGAGGTGTTCGCGCCGTTCAAATTTGCAGGCATTCATCTGACGCTGCCGACGCGCACCTTCGAATCCGAACTGGCGGTGCAGGTTGGCGACAAGCGGGTCGAGCTGATCAATGTCGGACCCGCGCACACGGCAGGAGACACGCTGGTTTATGTGCCTGCCGATAAATTGCTGTTTACCGGTGATATTCTGTTCATTGATGGCACGCCGATCATGTGGGAAGGGCCAGTGGGCAACTGGATCGCGGCATGTGACCGGATGCTGGCGATGGATGTGGATGTCATTGTGCCGGGACATGGTCCGATCACGGACAAAAATGGCGTGCGCGCCGTTAAATCCTATCTGAAATATATTCGTGATGAGGCGCGGCAGCGCTTTGATGCGGGCCTTAGCGCCATTGACGCAGCGCATGATATTGCGCTGGGCGATTACGCCAGTTGGGGCGATGCCGAACGCATTGTGGTCAATGTCGCATCGCTGTACCGCGAATTTTCCGGCGATGAAACGCCACCCAATGTGCTGCAACTGTTCGGCCTGATGGCGGAACTGTATTTCGCGCGCAAGAAAAAAACGGGATAGTCCGTTCTATTCCGCAACTTGCGCCGGGGGCGTCCATTTTTCGCGCATGGTGACAAATTCTTCCGCTGCCGTGGGGTGCACCGCCATGGTGGCGTCGAAATCCGCCTTGGTGGCGCCCATCTTGATGGCGACACCAAGGCTTTGGATGATTTCGCCCGCATCGGCCCCCAGAATATGGCAGCCCACCACCTTGCCGCTATCGGCATCGACAATCAGTTTCATCAGCATGCGTTCGTCACGGCCCGATAAAGTATGTTTCATCGGACGGAAATCGGCCTTGTAAATATCAATATTTTTGTAGCGCTGGCGCGCCGCTTCTTCCGTCAATCCACACGTGCCGATACCGGGCTGGCTGAACACGGCGGTCGGGATCAGTTCATGATCAACCGGCAGCGGCCTGCCGCCAAACACTGTCGAGACAAAACACATCGCCTCATGAATGGCGACGGGTGTCAGGTTCACACGGTCGGTCACATCGCCCAGCGCCCAGATATTTTCAACATTGGTGTGCGACCAGGCGTCAACGGCAATAGCGCCCCGCGCATTCACGCTAACGCCCGCAGCCTCCAGTCCCAGACCGGCAATATTCGGTATGCGGCCGGTGGCGCACATAACGCAATCCGTTTCAATCACCGCGCCATCTTCAAGCGTCACGAACAGAACGCCTTCGCGTTTTTCGATTTTTGCAGGATTGGCGTTCACACGCACATCCAGCCCTTTTTTGGCCATTTCCCGGCGCAGCATGGTGCGGATATCCATATCAAACCCGCGCAGAAGTTCCGCCCCGCGATAGAGCAGTTTCGTCTCCACGCCCAGCCCATGAAAGATGCCGGCAAATTCCACAGCAATATAACCGCCCCCCACCACCATCACACGGCGCGGCAATTGGGCCAGATGAAATGCTTCATTCGAGCTGATGGCGTGGGCGATACCGGGAATTTCCGGCAAAGAGGGCCACCCGCCCGTGGCAATCAGAATTTTATCCGCCGTAACGGTGCGATTTTCAGTAAGCAGATGAACCGTGTGCGGATCACGCAGTTCCGCGCGCGAATGAATAATTTCCGCCCCGGCATTGGACAATCCGCGTTCATAAAGCGCGCTGAGCCGCGCAATTTCCTTGTCCTTGTTGGCGATGAGCGTTGGCCAGTCAAAGCGGCGCGCCCCGACATGCCAGCCAAACCCGGCGGCATCTTCAAATTCCTCGCTGAAATGGCTGGCATATACGAACAGCTTTTTCGGCACGCAGCCCCGGATGACACAGGTGCCGCCATAACGATATTCCTCGGCAATGCCCACACGGACGCCCCGGCCGGCCGCCATGCGGCCCGCGCGCACGCCCCCCGATCCGCCGCCAATGACAAACAGATCAAAATCATATTTTGGCATTGCATGGTTCCCCTAAATTACCGGAAGCAGGCTGCCCTCGGGGCGCACAATGCGTACACCCGATGCGCCGCCAATGATTGCGCCGCTGGCCAGGCCGATAAACAGGCCATGCTCCATCACGCCGGGAAGTGAATCCAGAAATGCGGCCAGACCTTCCGGATCGCCAATGCTTTTCAGTTCGCAATCCAGAATATAATGGCCGCCATCCGTCATGAAAGACGCCATGTTCTTATGGCGGCGCAGGGCGACGGCCACATTGCCGACATCAAAGCGCGCCAGACTGTCGCGGATGCGCCGTGATGTGGTTTTCCACGCAAACGGGCTGATTTCCACCGGCAGCGCAAACGCACCAAGCCGGGGAACCATCTTGCTTTCATCGGCAATGATCAGCACGCGGTTTGATCCGCTGGCGACGATTTTTTCGCGCAGCAGGGCGCCCCCGCCGCCTTTGATCAGGCGCAGCTCCGGATCAATCTCGTCCGCGCCATCGACCGTCAGATCAAGCTGCCCCGCCGCGTCAATATCCACCAGCGGAATGCCGCATTCGCGCGCCAGCGCCTCGGTGCGCACAGAGGTGGATACGCCGATCACCCTCAGGCCGTTTTCCACCGCCTCGCCCAGCGCGCGGATAAAATGATCGGCGGTCGAGCCGGTGCCAAGACCAACCTTCATCCCGTCAGAGACATATTCCAGGGCCTTCAACGCGGCGGCGCGCTTATGATCTTCCACGGACATTGCTTCGCTTTCTTCAAGACGGGGGACAAGGCTTGACCCCCTCACAGGCACAATCTAATACACCGCAAATGCAACTTACCGCACAAAATTTAACCGGCCGTTTCGTCCGCCTGGAGCCGCTGGCCGAGGCGCACCGGGAGGGCTTGCGGGCTGCGGCCAGCGACCCGGATTTATGGGCCTATATGCCGCTGGATGGCAGCGGGGCCGGGTTTGACGGCTGGTTTGACGCCGGCCTCAGTTCTCACGAAAGCGGCGCGCACATTGCTTTTGCGGTAAGGCGCCTGTCCGATGGCGCGCTGACGGGTAGCACCCGGTTCCTGGAAATCGCGCCTGCCGCCAGGTTCTGGCCGTAAAGCCCAAACACCAGAAGGCGCTTGATGCGCTGGCAAAACTCGAAGCACGCAATGGCGCCACAGCACAGGCCGCCAGGCCCGGCGCGCCGTCATGACCGGCGGATGACAGATGATGCAAAAAAATGGCGGCCAGATCAGGGGCCGCCATTTTTCCGGAACCGGGTCAGCAGGATTATGAAACCTCAAGCCCGCGCAGCGCGCCTTCATTGCGCCAATCTTCCAGCAGCTTGAAAAACTTCACCGGTCCGCCGCCCCAGGCCCCGGTCAGAAAACCATTGCCGGTTTTTTCGGGCTTGCCTTCATTATTGTAATAGCCCGGCGTACAGGAAGCGAAATAGGCCTCACCCACTTTGGCATATTTATGCACCTCGTCCACCCAGGCCTGCTCGGCTTCTTTCGACGCCTCGACCGATTTGATATTGCTGTTGCGGGCATGGCTGATCACATAGGCGATGTGATTGGCCTGTTCGTTCAGCATATGGGTGAAATTGGCGGTGCTGCCGGTCTGGATCATGCCCATGAAGAAACAGTTGGGAAAACCGTTCGAGAAGAAGCCGTGAAAGGTGCGCGGCCCATCCGCCCATTTTTTGCTGAGCGTGGTGTTGGCCCGGCCGACAATATCGTAACCGGAGCGGTTGGTGTAGGCGGTGCCCACTTCAAAGCCGGTGGCGAAGATGATGCAATCGACCTCATATTCCTTGCCGTCGAACACCACGCCCTTTTCGGTGATGCGGTCCACGCCATTGCCGCGCGTATCGACCAGATGCACATTCGGGCGGTTATAGGTCAGCAGATAGTCGTCATGGAATGTCGGGCGTTTGCAGAATTGCCGGTAATAGGGTTTCAGCGCCTCGGCCGTCGCCTGATCTTTCACGATGGTGGCGGCGCGGTTGCGCACTTCTTCCATCTTGATGAAATCCATCAGCTCGTTCAGAACTTCTTTTTCCTCGCGGCTAAGGATCACATTGGGGTTCTGGCTTTGCTGCGCGCTCATGTTACGGAAAATATCGGTCCAGCCATCGCCAACGTCATCATCGCCCTGTCCCGTTCCGGACACCATATTGTTGAAATTCTCAACCCGTTTTTTGTGCCAGCCGGGTTGCAGCTTCTTTTCCCATTCCGGGCTGGTGGGGGCATTTTTGCGCACGTCACAGGATGACGGCGTGCGCTGAAACACGAACAGCTCTTTCGCCCATTCGCCCAGATGCGGGATACATTGCACGGCGGTAGCGCCGGTGCCGATGATTGCCACCCGCTTGTCCGCGAGGCCGGTCAGGCCGCCCTCGCAGGTGCCGCCGGTGTAATTATAGTCCCAGCGGCTGGTGTGAAAGGTGTGCCCCTTGAAATTTTCAATGCCGGTCATAGAGGGCAGCTTCGGCTTGTTCAGCGGCCCGTTGGACATGGCGACAAAGCGCGCCTTCATGCGGTCGCCGCGATCGGTGGTGATGATCCATTTGGATTCTTTTTCATCCCACTGCATCCCGGTGACTTCGGTCTGGAAGCACACATCATCATACAGATCATATTTGCGGGCGATCGCCTGGGTGTGCGCCATGATTTCGGGCGCGTGGGAATAACGCTCGCGCGGGATATAGTTCAGCTCTTCCAGCAGCGGCAGATAAATATAGGCCTCGATGTCGCATTGCGCGCCGGGATAGCGGTTCCAATACCAGGTGCCGCCAAAATCGCCGCCCTTTTCAATCACGCGGATGCTTTTGACGCCCGCCTCGCGCAGCCGCGCGCCCGCCAGCAGCCCGCCAAAGCCGCCGCCGATCACAAGCACCTCAACCTCATCGGTCAGCGGTTCACGGGTGAAGCCCGGCTCCACATAGGGGTCTTCGATGAAATGCGCGAACTGGCCGGAAATTTCCTTATATTGGCCGCTGCCATCTTCGCGGATGCGCTTGTCGCGCTCATGATTATATTTTTCCAGCAACATTTTTGGATCGAATTTCAGTTGCATCCCAACTTTTTCGGCCACCGCCGTAAATTTGTCGCTCATCGCGTTCTCTCCCTGTTGACGTTTCTATGGCTTGATCCGGTCAGTATAGTAAGCCGCGCGCCATTCCCGCAAGGGGTTGATGGATTGCTCAATAACCCCTCACGCCGCTATTCCGCCGCGCGTAACGCCTCGGCAAGCTGGAGTTTCGTGTTCACCCCCAGCTTGCGGTAAATAATATGGAGGTAATTACGCACGGTTCCCGGCGATAAATCCATGTGCCGGGCGATTTCCTTGAAATTCAAACCCTCACAGCTATAGCGGGCCACTTTCAATTGCTGCTCGCTTAGCCTATCCGACAAAGAAATGGGGCGCAGTTGAACCAGCGGCAGGTTCTGATTAAAGGTGATTTTGGCGGCAATGCGCGCGCCATGAAATTCGCCGTCAGTCAGTAACGCCACTTTCTCCAGCAGCGGTTCGGGCAGCATCTGCCCACGCCACTCCGGCCATTCGCGTTGCAACATTTCGCCAAATCCATCCCCCGCATAGCGCAGCAACCCCGCCCTGTCCGCGATGGCCGCCATTGGGTATTGCAGCGCATTCGCCACCCCGCGCAGCGAGGGTTCAATCCTGGCGCGGTTTAGCGCCTCGATCCAGTGCGGCATCAGCATCTGTTTCAGCCGCCGGTCCTGTTCGCTGAACGGGCGCGCGGGATCGGCGCGGTAGAGCGTGATGGCGGAAAACAGGCCGGTGACCGGGTCGATCACATTGGTGCACAGCGCATGGCGATAGCCGAAACTATCCAGATAGGGCCAATATTCTTCCGGGTACCAGTCCCGCACCACCACGTTCAAGGTCACGCCGGGATTGCGCACCGCCTCCTGCATGACCGTGTCATACTGTTGGATTTTATTATATTCCTCCACAGTCTGATCAGTCAGATTGTGCAGATATATTTCGAACAGTTCCGGTTCGGGGCCGTGCCCGCCCAGCGCCCAAAAGCCCGCATCAATAAGGATGAGTGTGTTCACCTTCTTGAACACCTCCGCCTGAAAGCGCTCCGCCGATAGCGTATTGGCGTCCTGGTTCAGCTGCACCAGCAAGGCGCTGAACTGCTCCAGCACATCCAGCGCAGACGCAGCACGGAGTGATTTTGTCCTTGTCGTCACGCGGCGGGCCATATGCTGGGTCCTGTTTCAATCGTTGGAAAACCGGCTTCCGGAATGACGCTTTAAGTTTAAGTGAGGACACCCCCACATAGTCAATTTTAATAATAGCATCTGCTACTATCGCGGTTTTGTTTCAACTGATGAATAATGCGTTAACGGCCGTTTTTTACAGATCACTATTCGGGCATTTCCCAATAATGCACCTGTTAAATGACGGTGAGAAGTATAGAAAATCAATAATAGTCAATTCTGGCCTGTGTTGCGCCCGAAAAAATGGGTTCAGCGAATATTGAGGGGCGATACGATTATCAAGGGCGTGGTGCCATTGAAATCTGTTTCAAATAGATAAGCAGGAGATTGAATATGCGAACACTTACAAAGCTGGCGGCAATTGCCGTGATGGCGCTGTCGGCAACGCAAGCGAATGCCGTATTTATTGGCAATAGCCAGGGCGGCACCGATTTTCCACAGGGCGCTGTTTCATTTGCGGATTCCGTCATCGATTATTCGCCTGGCCTTGTGGGGAGCAACCCTACGACGCCGCATCAGGGCGCCTTCAACGCCTTGAATGTACCTGATTATGCAGGCAATAATTCATGTGCAAGCCAAGCCGCTTGCTCCTTTGTCTCACTAGGTGATGGCGGAAGCATTACGCTGCGATTCCTGGATAATTTTCTGACCGGTAGCGACAATAACGACCTTGATATATGGGTTTTTGAAGTAGGCCCGGATATCGAAGACACCTTTATTGAAATCAGCGCCGATGGTGTGAGCTGGTTTGCAGTGGGTAGCGTTTTCGGCAGCACCGCTGGCATCGATATCGACGCATTCGGTTTTGACAGCACCGATTTATTTTCGTACATCCGCCTGACCGATGACACCAATGAAGGCGGCCAAAACGGCGCCACGGTAGGCGCGGATATTGACGCGGTTGGTGCGATAACCACAGTGGCAAACCCCAACTTCTCCGTGCCCGAACCGATGACGCTGTCGCTGCTAGGTGCGGGTCTGTTTGGCGTTGCGGGGATGCGGCGGCGCCGGAAATAGTCACACATATATAAAAAACGGCGGCCCGGATTGGAGCCGCCGTTTTTTTGATTGGCGCGTTTTATCGTCGTTATCGCGAGGGGCGAAGCGACATAGAAAATCAATAATAGTCAATTCTGGCCTGTGTTGCTCCTGAAAAAGCGGGTTTAGCGAATATTGAGGGGCGATACGATTATCAAGGGCGTGGTGCCACCGAAATCTGTTTCAAATAGATAAACAGGAGATTGAATATGCGAACACTTACAAAGCTGGCGGCAATTGCCGCCACGGCGGCTTTTTGGCAAAGCAGCGTGGAGGCTTTGCCGTTTCAGAATGGAAGTTTTGAGAATGCAAGCTTCAACCCCGGTGTGTTCACCACCCTTGGCAATGGCAATAGCAGCATCACGGGATGGACAGTTGGCACGGGAAGTATTGACTATATTGGCACGCTTTGGCAGGCCGATGACGGCGCGCGCAGTATTGATTTAAGCGGCGGAACCTTGGGCAGGATTTCTCAGACCTTTGATACCGTCATTGGCGGTGATTACCGGGTGATTTTCGCCTTGGCGGGGAATGTGGATGGCGGCCCAGCCATAAAAACCGGAACCGTTAGCGCAGGCAATGCGGCACAGAATTTTTCCTTCGATGCAACGGGTTTTACGCGGCTCAATATGGGCTGGATTGACGTGGTGTTTGAGTTCCAGGCCGTCGCCGCATCAACCACTTTAACTTTCGTAAGCACAACCATTGATCCGAATGGCCCGGAATTTTACGGCCCGGCGCTGGATAATGTCCGGCTTAGCCGAGTGCCCGAACCGATGACGCTAGGCCTGCTAGGTGCGGGTCTGTTTGGCGTTGCGGGAATGCGGCGGCGCCGGAAATAGTCACACATATCTATAAAAAACGGCGGCCCGGATTGGGGCCGCCTTTTTTTTGATTGGCGCGTTTTATCATCGTTATTGCGCCTGAAGATGCAGGTAGCAATAAGTAGCGAACTACGAAACCTCAAGCCCGCGCAATTCACCTTCCTTGCGCCAATTTTCGAGGATCTTGAAGAAAGCCACCGGGCCGCCGCCATACTGGCCGTTCAGAAAGCCATTGCTGGTTTCGCCGGGCTTGCCTTCATTATTGTAGTAACCGGGGGTGCATTCCGCATAAAAGCGTTCACCCAGCCGGGCCATTTTGCGGATTTCGGCGACCCAGCCCTGTTCGGCCTCCAGTGTTGCTTCGACCGCCTTGATATTATGTCCCATGGCGTGTTTGATGACATAGGCAATATGCCCCGCCTGTTCATCCAGCATATGCGGAATATTTGCTGTCAAACCGGTCTGCGTCATTCCCATGAAGAAACAGTTGGGAAAGCCATTGGTGTAAAAGCCATGGAAGGTGGACAGGCCGTTCGCCCATTTCTTGCTGAGCGTCATATTATCGCGCCCGATAATGTCATAGCCGGAACGCGCAGTGTAATCGGTGCCCACTTCAAAGCCGGTCGCGAAGATGATGCAATCGACCTCATATTCCTTGCCGTCGAACACAATGCCTTTTTCGGTGATGCGATCGACGCCCTTGCCCAGCGTATCCACCAGAGTCACATTGGGGCGGTTAAAGGTGGGCAGATATTCCTCATGGAAGCAGGGGCGTTTGCAGAATTGCCGGTAATAGGGCTTCAGCGCCTCGGCGACATTCGGATCCTTGACGATGGCGGCGGCGCGGGCGCGGATTTCTTCCATCTTTTGCTGATCGGCCAGTTCGTTCAGCGCGGCCATTTCCGCGGGCGAGGCGGCGGGGGGCGCCGTTCCCTCTTCGCGCGCCAGAATACCCGTCAGCTTACGGAATATATCGGTCCAGCCGTCGCCGACCAGATCCACTTCCGCCGTGCCGCCGCTGACCAGCACGTTGAAATTATCCATGCGCTCTTTCTGCCAGCCGGGCTTCAGCGTTTTCGCCCATTCCGGATCGGTGAGATGATTGTTTTTCACATCCACCGAGGAGGGCGTGCGCTGAAACACATATAAATGTTTCGCGCCTTCGCCCAGATGCGGAATGCACTGCACGGCGGTGGCGCCGGTGCCGATGATCGCCACACGCTTGTCGGCAAGGCCGGTCAGCCCGCCGGTGGAATCGCCGCCGGTGTAATTATAGTCCCAGCGGCTGGTGTGAAACGTGTGGCCCCTGAATTTCTCGATGCCGGTCACGCCAGGCAATTTCGGCTTGTTCAGCGGCCCGTTCGACATGGCGACAAAGCGCGCCTTCATGCGGTCGCCCCGGCTGGTGGTGACGGTCCATTTGGCGTCGGCGGCGTCCCATGTCATGCCGGTTACTTCGGTCTGGAACAGCGCGTCATCATACAGATCGAACTTGCGGCCGATGGCCTGGCTATGCGCCAGAATTTCCGGCGCATGAGAATATTTTTCCTTCGGGATATAATTCAGCTCTTCCAGCAGCGGCAGATAGATATAGCCCTCTATGTCGCAGGCCGCGCCCGGATAGCGGTTCCAGTACCAGGTACCGCCAAAATCACCGGCGCGGTCGATCATGCGGATTTTCTTTACGCCCGCCTCGCGCAGCCGCGCACCGGCCAGCAGGCCGCCAAAACCGCCGCCGATGACAATCACATCCACTTCGTCAAATAAGGGCTCGCGGGTGAAGCCTGGCTCCACATAGGGATCCTCAATGAAATGGGCAAATTCGCCGGTGATCTCGCGATACTGGCTGTTGCCGTCGGCGCGGATACGCTTGTCGCGCTCCGCCAGATATTTCTGTTTCAGCGTGTCCGGATCATAGTCCAGTTTCAAACCGGCATTTTTTGCAACTTCGGTTAAACTCTCTAGCATGACCTGTTTCTCCCTGGATGGTTTCTGGATGATTTAATGGATTTGTTGTCTCAGCCTAGCTGCCCGGCGCAGCAGATGCAATGAACCTGTCCGCCCCGGACCGGTTGCGATACCCTGTCGTGACTGGCTTGCATGGCGCTGATGGCGGGCGCCGGTTTAAATATATACTGTCCCTAATTATGGGGCGGTTTGCGCTTTCGGGTCGGGGATACTATATTATCCGCAACAGGCTTTCGCAAACCGGAGAATATGTTATGTCGCAATCCACAGCAAAACTGGCTGTTCATGATCCGGTCTGGACGGAAATCCGCGACAGGGCGGCGCTTCTGGCCGCCAATGAACCGGTCTTGGCCAGCCTGCTATACGCCACCGTGCTGAACCAGAGCCGGTTGGAGGATGCCCTGGCCTATCTGTTGTCACAGCGGCTGAGCACGGTGGAGACCCCCGCGCTGGCGATGCAGCAACTGATCGAGGCGGCGTTTCAGGATGACCCGGAAATCGGCGCTGCACTGCGTTGTGATCTTGTGGCGGTGAATGAACGCGACCCGGCCTGCAAATCTCTGCTGGAGCCATTGCTGTATTTTAAGGGCTTTCATGCATTGCAGGGCTATCGCATCGCCAACTGGCTGTTGCGGCAGGGGCGGCGCGGGCTGGCCTTGTATCTGCAAAGCCGGATTTCAGAAGTGTTCGGCGTTGACATCAATCCAGCCGCACGCATTGGACGCGGCATTCTGATTGATCATGGCACGGCAGTGGTAATCGGCGAGACCGCGATCGTCGAAGACGGGGTTTCCCTGATGCAGGGCGTAACCCTGGGCGGCACCGGCAAGGAAATCGGCGACCGGCATCCCAAAATCCGTAAAGGCAGTTTGATCGGCGTAGGCGCGATCGTGCTGGGCAATATTGAAATCGGCGAATGCGCCCGGGTTGGCGGCGGCAGCGTCGTGCTGATCAATGTGCCCCCGCATTGCACAGCTGCCGGCGTGCCTGCCAAAATTGTAGGCTGTGCCGGTTCTGACGCGCCCGCGCGCGACATGCAGCAGCAATTTGACTGTAACGAAAGTGCCGCCCCGGATCAGGACGCTTAATGGCCCTGATGCGATGGCTGGGCGGAGACGGGCTTGCGCGCTTCAACCGCTGCTTCCACCAGGACCTGCCCGGCTTTTTCAAAATGCAGGTTTAGCTGTATCACCCCGCCTTTGAGCAGCGGCCCGGGCAGATCGCTCAGCATCACATGCATGCCGCCGGGTTCCAGCACCAGCATTCCGTGCGCTGGGATGACGGGCTTGTCTGCGGGACGCATACGCAGCACGCCATCCTGCAACTGGCTGATATGGATTTGTGCGCGCCCGCCCCGCGGCAGATCAATGCCCAATAGCCGGTCAGCATCCACCCCCGCATTGCTGATTGTGAAATAGGCAACGCCAATGCGCTGCCTGCCCAAAGTCGGCGGCGCCCAGGCCTGCGCGATCGCAATCTGCCCGGCATTATATTCCTGCGCCGCTAGCCGCACTATCCCCGGCGCCAGAACGAACACAGCGCAAAGGGCCGCCCAAAGGGCCGCAAAGTAAAAACCAGCCGCCCGCATTCGCACTGGACACTCTCCATGATCGGGTGTGAGCAGCGCGAGGCATAGCATTCACCACAGGATCGCGCAAGCAGCCGGAAACTGAAAAGCCCGCCGGAGCAGTGTGCCGGCGGGCTTTGTTCATGAGGGGCTTACCGGCTGATGCGCAGACTGGCCAGCTCGGTTGCGATTGTACGGAAGGCTGCGTTCAGAGCCCCGCCACTGGAAGAGGCAAAAAACATATCAGGTGAACTGGCGCAATTGCGCAGCAGATTTATAGTCGAGGGGTCCGACACCTGAAAGGCGATGGTATAAAGGCGGATTCCCGTTGCCTTTATATTTGTGCACAAACGCGCGGTTTTCTCGTCCAGACGGTCCACGGCGGTGGTGGGGTTATTGGTCCCCAGACGCATTTTTTCCAGAAAACCATAAGCGGAAAAGGTCGATCTGTTATGGCCGCTCGTGCTGGTGATGGTGTTTTCACCATCCGTCATCAACACCAGCGCCTTGATCGTATCTTCATCCGAGTATAATGCGCCTTCCATATAGGGCGCGCCCGGAGACAGCGTGCGCCAGCCCCAGGCCAGCCCGGTCGGGATATGGGTAATATAGGAGGCAACCATCTCATCAATTTTTGTCTCAAGCAGTCTTCTGTCATTGGTCAGCGGTGTCAGGACCTGTGTATTCCGGCAATTATAATCCGGGCCGCGGCTGGTTGCAGTTACCGTTGCGTTGACATATTTGGCGGTCGATCTTTGTTTGACCGCGTTGCTAGTGCCGCTGGGGAAGCTGCCATCCGCCAGATAGCTGTTGGCATAACCGCTTGCGCTGCTTGATGCGCTGCCTATTTCGTCCGGCGCCAGCCAGGGCACAAAATAAGTATCCGGGCTTCCTGGCGTGGGAGGGGTGTCCAGTTCGTCAAGACCGCCGGGCCGTTCCATCAGACAGCCGTTCCAGTCACGATTGACCAGATTTGCATTGTTGAACAGGGTCCACAAATTTGTTCCGGCCGTGAAATTTTCACTATGAATGCTGGAAGTGCCCGCTATATCCAGCCATTCCGGATTGAAATTGGGGCCGACATTAACGCCCGCGGCAAATGGCACCAGCGATACTTTCAGATATGTTGGCCGCGTCTCCTCCCCAAACAAAATGTTCAAAAGATCATGCGACGCCGTTTTCAGATTGGCCAGCTTGGTGCCGTCCATGGAGCCGGTATTGTCCAGCGCCAGGGCGACCTCAAGCCCGGTGATGGCCCGGCTGATCTCTGTTTTGGCGGCCACCGTGATTTCGTCAAATCCCATGATCCGCATGATCGTGGTGTCTACATCCGCGCTCACCCGAAGCTGGATGGTATTTTGCGAAATGTCCACTAGCAGCGTGCCCGGCACACCCAGCGCTTCCGCGGGATAGTTGGCGTCAAAATAGGCCTGTGCCGTTGCAATGATGGTGGCGTCGTCGGAATCAATCTTCTTGCCCGCCGCCAGGCCCGCCGCGTCCAAAGCTGAACTCAGCCGCGCCTTGACCTGCAAGGCCCGGGTGATGTCTACCGCCGCGCCCGTAGCCGAGAGGATAGGCAGCAGCGCCAGGGCGAAAATTACGGCAACATTACCCCGCTTGTCGTCACATAGGTTTCTGACCCGCGCAAGCGCTCCGACGGCTTTTTTTTGTGATGCTGTCGGACTTGCGCCGCCTGACAAATCCTTGGCCGCTGACAATCGCCGCCAGGCGCTGGTATTTTGCATCATCACTTTCACTCATCCTTCTTGCTGGCGCCACGCTTGCCGATCAGGCTGAAACGATATTCAGGAACCGGATCGTCAGCAAATGACGCAATATTCTGAAGCGCCCGCAACTGCTTTACTCGAATTATCATATGGTGGGCCCGTTTCAGGATAAATGTGCGTCACATCACAGGAACAAGGATTAGCGCCAATAAACACTGGCAGCAGAAAAAATCACTATTAGATAGTCCCATAGTGGATCATCCCGGCAGTCAAGTATTCGAACATCGTGACTGTAGATTTAAGCATATTGTTTAATAATGTATTGTTAATTCTCTTTAACCGGATATTTTCTGTGTTCCCGGCATATAACAAGCCGAAATCAAGAGGTGAACAAGTGCGCAGATCGGCCCTGGGAAAAATCAGAATAAACTGGCGGTTGGGCGATTTCCTCCGCGACAGGTCGGGCGTCGGCGCCGTGGAGTTCGCCATGGTGGCCGCGCCCTTCTTTTTTACGCTGTTTGCTATTCTGGAAGTCGCGATCATCTTTTTCGGATCGAGCGCGCTGGAAACCGGCGTTCAGGAGGCGGCGCGCACCATACGCACACGCGAACTGCAATTAAGCGGCGGCGGGCTGGCTGAGTTTCGCACCCGGCTCTGTGAAGAGGCCACCGCACTGATTGCCTGTGACAGCCGGCTGAATATTGATGTGCGCACCTATCCCGCCTTCGCCGCTGCCGATATGACGCCGCCTGTCGATGCCGATGGCAATCCTCTGCCTGGTGTATTCATCCCTGGCGGCCCCTCAGAGGTGGTCGTGGTCAAGGCTTATTATGTCTGGGAGGTGTATACCCCGGGGCTTGGATTGCTGCTGGGCAATATCGGCAGCACGAATTCCCGGCTGCTGATATCCACAGCCGCTTTCCGCAACGAACCGCTATAAGGGCGGCCGTGAACGGACGCATAGAATGAGAGTGCAAAACATGCTGGCTTGGTTGAGAAAAAATCGCTTCTGGCGGGATATTCGCGGGGTTTCGGCCACTGAATTCGCGCTGATTCTGCCGGTGCAGCTCATTTTGATCTTTGGCACGGTGGAAGTCAGCAATGTTCTGATCGCGGATCGTAAACTCGTATCGGCGACCAGTACTACGGCGGATTTATTTGCTCAGGCAAGGACTGTTGCCACGCCTGATATTGCGGACATCTTTCTTGCCGGAAGCGCGGTGATGCAACCGCTGGATCAGAGCACTCTGTCTTTTGTCGTCTCCAGCATTGTCGCAGATGCCGGCGGCGTCACCAGAGTTGAGTGGAGTGAAGGCTATGGCGCTGCCGCTGCGGCAGCGGGATCCCTCTATACGCTGCCCGCCGGGCTGGTTGCGCCAAATCAGAGTGTGATTGTGGTGCAATCATCCTATGAATATGTCTCGCAATTCGGGCAGATATTATCGATCCCCATTGTTCTGACAGACCGCTTCTTCCTGGCGCCGCGCCGGTCGATCAAGGTGCGCCGGATATAGACCGTCACGCGCCATAAGGAATTGTCGGGCCGCCCGCACGCACGGCTTCGCGCTGTGTCAGGGGCGCGCGATCGGCGCTGACGCCAATCGCATAGGGATCAACCACCCGGTTTTCGCTCACATCACGGGCTGCGCGCGCCAGCATCGCATCCACATCGCCCGCATCAAAAACACTGGCGTCGCGGATATTTTCGCACCAGTGATGATGATCGCCATGCGCCTGCAAATAAATTACGATGCCATCGCGCAGCCGGTTGGCGGTAATCACCTGAGCGGCCGCGGTGATTCGTTTGGCCGGGGTGTTCATGGGCGGCTTCCTGCATTTTTGACATTGCGCTGCGGCTGATGGCGCAATTGAATGGCGCTGGGTGAACCATCGGCGTCCGGCTGATAGCGCACGGTAAATTCCGACAGCGCCCTGGCGAAGCGTTCGGCATCCGCGTCTTTCTGCACCTCATAGGCGTCAAAGCCGCAGCGGTGCATGAACAGAAACTGATCATAGAGCACATTGCCAACCGCGCGCAGCTCGCCCTTGAAGCCATATTGCTCGCGCAGCAGCCGCGCATAGGAATAAGCGCGGCCGTCCCGGAAAATTGGAAATTCCAGCGCAACCAGATCAAACCGGCCCAGATCAGCGCGGATTTTTTCGGGCGATTCACTGGATGCGAGGCGCACCCCCAGCGGAGCCTTGCGGGCCAGCAACATATCGCGCGCAGCCGCCCAGCGCGCCAGCGGCACAATGACGCCGCCCGTTGCCGGCAGTTCATCATCCGCGCCCGCATGCACCCATGTGTCAGCGCTGATTTTACCGTTTTTAATGTACTGCATAAAGCGCGTCCTTGAAGGGGGCGATGCCGGTGCGGCGCACGGTGGCCAGAAAATTTTCATCGCGGCTGCTGCGGATTTTCACATAGGTATCGACCACTTTTTCCACTGCATCGACCACTTCGTCATAAGAAAAGGCCGCGCCCAGAATTTCACCGATCGAAGCGTTTTCATCGGCGCTGCCGCCCAGTGTGATCTGATAAAATTCGGTGCCCTTCTTATCGACGCCCAGAATGCCGATATGCCCGACATGGTGATGGCCGCAGGCATTGATGCAGCCGGAAATCTTGATCTTCAGATCGCCAATATCATGCTGGCGTTGCAGATCGGCAAAACGTTCACTGATACGTTGCGCGACCGGGATGGAGCGCGCATTGGCCAGCGCGCAATAATCCAGACCGGGGCAGGCGATAATGTCGCTGACCAGGCCGATATTGGGGGTCGCCAGCCCCTTTTCGCCGAGCAGCGTCCACAGCGCATACAAATCGCACTGCTTCACATCGGCAAATGTCAGATTCTGTTCATGTGTCACGCGCAGTTCGTCAAAGCTGAACCGCTCCGCCAGATCGGCCACGGCATGCATCTGCACGTCGGTGGCATCGCCGGGAATGCCGCCGATGGGTTTGAGTGAAATATTCACAATGGCGTAACCCGGAATTTTATGTGCGGCGACATTGCTGCGCAGCCAGGCGGCGAAGGCGGGATCGCTTTCGCGCTTTTTCACAAAGCCGTCCGGATCGGCCTGCAATGTTTCATATGCGGGCGGCGCGAAATAGGCGGTGATGCGGGCGATTTCCTCGGCCGGCACATCCAGCGCGCCGTTGCGGATATGCTCCCATTGTTCATGGGTCTGGCGGGTGAATTCTTCAATGCCGATTTCATTGACCAGAATTTTGATGCGCGCCTTGTAAATATTGTCGCGCCGCCCATGCATATTGTAAACGCGCAGAATGGCCTCGGCATAAGACAGCATGTCGCGCTTGGGCACAAAGGCATTGATGCATTTGGCAATGACCGGTGTGCGGCCCTGCCCGCCGCCGACCCAGAATTCACAGCCCACTTCGCCCGCCTGATTTTTGACCATGACAATGCCAATGTCGTGCAACTTGATGGCGGCGCGGTCGCGCGGGCTGCCGGTGATGGCGATCTTGAATTTGCGCGGCAGGAATGAAAATTCCGGATGCAGGCTGGACCATTGCCGTAAAATCTCGCCGCAAATGCGCGGGTCTTCAATTTCATCGCTGGCGACACCGGCATATTGATCGGCGGTGATGTTGCGGATGCAATTGCCGCTGGTTTGCAGCGCATGCATTTCAACCGACGCCAGTTCCTCCAGAATGTCCGGCATGTCTTCGAGCTTCGGCCAGTTATATTGCAAATTCTGACGGGTGGTGAAATGCGCATAACCCCGGTCATATTTGGTGGCGATATCCGCCAGCTTGCGCAATTGGCGCGATGACAGCACCCCATAGGGAATGGCGACCCGCAGCATATAGGCGTGCAATTGCAGATACAGGCCGTTCATCAGCCGCAGCGGGCGGAACTCTTCCTCGCTCAGCTCGCCATTCAGGCGGCGCACCACCTGATCGCGGAACTGTGCGACCCGTTCCATGACAAAATTATGGTCGAATTCATCATAACGATACATTTGCGGCCTCTGAAAACCTTATTCTACTACTATAAATGCGATAAAATAAGGAATATGTCAATATTAATGTGAAATAATATAATTTACACCAAAATATAGTGTATCATACCTCCCGCGCGATCCGGCTTTCGTGCCAACGGCGCAAAAGCAGATTTTCCAGGGCGCTAAGGCAGAAGAAAATGGCGATGCCCAGCAGCGACAGCAGCAGCAGGGCGGCAAACATTTTAGCGATTTGCAAGCGATTGCCGCTTTCCATAATGCGCCAGGCCAGCCCCATGGAGGCCCCGCTTCCGGCGACGAATTCCGCCACCACCGTGCCGATCAGGACCAGCCCGCCGGAAATCTTCATCCCCGACAGCAGGTAAGGCAGCGCCGAGGGCAGCCGGACCTGGGTCAATATCTGCCAGCGCGTCGCGCCATAAAGCCGGTACAGATCCAGCAGCCCGTGATCGGCGGCGCGCAGCCCCAGGGTCATATTCGATAAAACAGGAAAAAACGCCGCGATCCACGCCATCAGCAGCAGCGCCCGGTTGGGATTATCAATACCCACCCAGATGACGATCAGCGGCGCAATCGCGACAATCGGCGTAACCTGCAAGATTACCGCCAGCGGAAAAAATGCCATTTCCACCCAGCGGCTTTGCGAAAACAGCACCGCCAGCGCCACGCCGCCAGCCACCGCCAGCGCAAAGGCCGTCAGGCTGATGCGCAAGGTCATCCAGGCGCTGAACATCAGCGAGGCAAAATCATCATACAGCGCATGGCCAATCGCCGAGGGCGCCGGCAAAATAAAAGCCGGCACCTGCCAGTACTGCACCCATGCCTCCCATAGGCTCAGCATCAGGGCGATCACCAGCAAGGGTGAAAAAAATCGCGCCGCTTTCATGCGATGGCCTCGCGCAGGGCAGCGGATATTTCCCCGCACATGGCCGCGAATTGCGCAGAATGGCGAAACCCCTCCGCGCGGCGCTGGGGCGCGTCAATGCGTGTTTCATGAATAATGGTTCCGGGCCGCGCGCGCATCATCAGCACACGGTTGGACAGATATACCGCTTCGGCCGCACTATGCGTGACAAACAGCACGGTCAGTTTTGAGGCGCTGCAAATCGCCAGCAGATCATCATTCAATTGCTG
Source organism: Pseudomonadota bacterium (assembly GCA_049323435.1). Lineage (GTDB taxonomy): Bacteria > Pseudomonadota > Alphaproteobacteria > UBA11222 > UBA11222 > UBA11222. Next base: position 162,116 of record JBMOMX010000008.1, on the reverse strand, counting down.
GCGGGTGATTTCATCCAGCGCCGCAAAAGGTTCATCCAGCAGCAGCACCGGCGGCTGCGTCACCAGCGCGCGCGCAATCGCCACCCGCATTTTCATGCCGCCCGATAATGTACGCGGCCAGGCATGCGCAAAATTCTCCAGCCCGACCAGCGCCAGCATTTCCATGGCGCGGGCCCGGCGTTCCCGCGCCCCGGCGCCCGCAATGCGCAGCGGTGTCTCGACATTCTTGCAGACATTGGCCCAGGGCATCAATGTGGGTTCCTGAAACACCACGCCTATGCCGCCCCTTGCGGGCGGGCTTTCCCAGTGCATCTGCCCGGAACTGGGGGCGATCAGCCCGGCAATGATCCGCAGCAGCGTGCTTTTGCCGCAGCCCGACGGCCCCAGCAGTGCGACAAATTCACCCCGCGCAACATGCAGATTGACATTTTCCAGCGTAGCCAGGCCGCCGGAAAATTGTTTGCCAATTTGCGTGAGGGTCAGCATCTATTCCGGCTTTGCGCCAATAAATTGCAGCGTATAGGCGTCGCGAACATCCAGATCCGGCGCATATACACCGCTATCACGCATGACGGAGAAAAACTCCATCCAGCGCGCATCGCGCATCGCGCCGATGCCCAGCCTTTGCGCATCGCCGGATTCAACCATGCCATATGCTTTCATCTTGTCGATGGCCTGTGCGAGTGTGGCCGCGTTCATTTCCGGATTGTCACGCTGGATCAGCGCATTTCCTGGCGCGGGATCGCCATGCAGATAATCGCGCCAGCCTTCAATGGAAGCATCTACAAAAGCCTGCACAATTTCCGGTTTTGCCTCAATCACGGACAAATTCACCATGACCAGCGCCGCATAGCTGGGATAGCCATAATCCGCATAAAGAAAGATTTGCGGTTTCCGGCCTGTTTCGCGTTCATACATGAAAGGCTCGGACGTCAGATAGCCCTGCTGGATTGCTTTTGCATCGGCCAGAAACGGGGCCATGTTAAAGCTGTATTTGCGCACCTGGGCGTCCTCAAAACCATAGCGCGCTTTCAGCCATACAAACACCGCGCCGATAGAGGCGTCCGCCAGCATGATGGGCCGGCCCTTCATGTCCGCAAGGCTGCGAATATCGCTGCGCGGATGGGTCATGAGAATTTCCGGGCTTTTCTGGAACACCGCCATCACGGCCTTCGCCCTGATGCCTTCGCGCAGCATGTTCAGCGGCATGAAACTGCTGGAGCCCATGCCGAAATCTATCGCGCCCGCGCCCATCAGTTGCGGAATATTCACCCCCGGCCCGCCCTGGCGGATTTCCACATCCAGCCCGCGCGCCGCAAAAAACCCCTTTGCAACCGCCTGATAAAACCCGCCATGCTCGGCCTGCGCTTTCCAGTCGGTGGCGAACACGATGCGTTGCCCCGCCAGCGCGGGCCATGCCGCCAGGAGCAGAATTGCCGTCACAAAAAATCGCCGTGTCATTTGTTATCATTCCAGACAAAACAGAAAATGCACTATAAAGTGTGTATGCTGAAATGAAAGCGGGGAGACGGAAATGAAGCTGGCGACTTTTACGCATTCGGGCCGTACCAGAATTGGCGTGGTACAGGGTGACGGTATGCTGGACTTATCCGCCGCCGCCCCCGCGCTGCCTACCGAAATGCGCAGCTTTCTGGAGGCCGGCGCGCCCGCAATGGCGGCTGCGCGCACTGCAAGCGGCAGCCTGATCCCCCTGAAAGAGGTGCGTCTGGAAGCGCCGGTGCTGCGCCCCTCAAAATTCCTGGCCATCGGCCTGAACTATGCCGATCATATCGCCGAAACCAAACGCGAAACCCCACAAAAGCAGCTCTGGTTCAACAAGCAGACCAGTTGTGTCGCGCCGCCCTATGGCCAGATTCACCTGCCAAAGGTTTCCACGGCGCTGGATTATGAAGGCGAGCTGGGTTTTGTGATCGGCCGCAAATGCCGCCATGTGCCAAAGGAGCGTGCGCATGAGGTGATTGCGGGCTATTGCATTGTGAATGATGTCAGCGTGCGCGACTGGCAGATGCATTCCCAGACCATGACCATGGGCAAAAGTTTTGACACGCACGGCCCGTTCGGCCCGTGGATTGTAACACCCGATGAAGTGGGCGATCCGCATAATCTGGCGATCCGCACCCTGCTGAATGGCGCAGTGATGCAGGATTCCAATACGCGCCATCTGGTGTTCAACTGCTTTGACCAGATTGCCTATCTGACCCAGGCCTTTACCCTGCTGCCCGGCGATGTCATCGCCACCGGCACCCCGGGCGGGGTGGGGGTAGCCAAATCACCGCCTTTGTTCATGAAGGCAGGCGACCGGGTGCGTATCGAGATCGAAAAGATCGGCGCCATTGAACAGGAAATTATTCCCGAACCTTCCGATACGGCGTGTCTGATATGAGCGGGGAAATGATGGAAGTCACCGCCCCGTTTGATGGCGCGGTCATCGCCAGACTGCCGCGCATGAACGCCGCGGGGGTCGAGGCGGCGCTGAGCTCTGCTTATGCACTGTACCGCAACCGCGATGCCTGGCTTCCTAAAGCCAGGCGTATCGAAATTCTGCGCGCTGCGGCAAAGATCATCTCCGGGCGGGCCGAGGAACTGGCGCTGCAGGCAGCGCGCGAAGGCGGCAAGCCGCTGATTGATTCGCGCGTCGAAATCGCGCGCGCCATTGACGGTATCGAGGTTTGCATTGAAACCCTGCGCACCGATGCGGGCAATGTCATCCCCATGGGCGTGAATGCAGCCTCAAGCGGGCATCTGGCCTTTACCCAGTATGAACCGGTCGGCGTGGTGGCCGCTGTCAGCGCGTTCAATCATCCCTTCAATCTGATCGTGCATCAGGTTGCACCGGCGGTCGCCGCCGGCTGTCCGGTGCTGATCAAACCCGCCAGCGCCACGCCGCTATCCTGCGCCGCTTTTGTTGCAATTCTGCATGAGGCGGGCCTGCCCAAAGCCTGGGCGCAGGTGGTGATCCCTGAAACCAATGCACTTGCCACCAAAATGGTGACGGACAAACGGGTAGGATTTTTCTCCTTCATCGGCAGCGGCGCGGTGGGCTGGGGCCTGCGCGCGCAACTGGCGCCGGGCACACGCTGTGCGCTCGAACATGGCGGCGCGGCGCCGGTGATTGTCGCCGCCGACGCCGATCTGGCTGCCAATCTGCCGCGTCTGGCCAAAGGCGGGTTTTACCATGCGGGTCAGGTTTGCGTTTCGGTGCAGCGCATCTACGCCCATGCCAGTATCGCCGAAAGCGTGGCGCAGGAGCTGGGCAGGCTGGGCGCCGCCATGAAAGTGGGCGATCCAACCCGGCCGGACACGGAAATCGGCCCGCTGATCAATCATGGCGAATGCGACCGGGTGCATGCCTGGGTGCAGGAGGCAGTGGCGGGCGGCGCAAAGCTGATTTCCGGCGGGGAAAAAATTTCCGCGTCCTGTTATCCGCCTACGGTACTGTTCAATCCGCCCGAAAACGTCAAAGTTTCGCAATCGGAAATATTCGGACCGGTGATCTGTGTGTATGCCTATACGGATATCAACGAGGCGATTGCGCGCGCCAATGCCCTGCCGGTGTCGTTTCAGGCGGCCGTGTTCACCCGCGACATTGACACAGCGCTTCGCGTCTATAACCGTATCGACGCCACCGCCGTGATGGTCAACGATCACACCGCGTTCCGGGTGGACTGGATGCCGTTTGCGGGCGCGCGCGAATCCGGTCATGGCGTCGGCGGCATTGCGCACACCATTCACGATATGCAGACCGAAAAAATGATGGTCATCCGTTCTAACGAAATTTAAGGGGAATAAAATGAAAGCATCCGATCTGTTTGTAAAATGTCTGGAAGCCGAAGGGGTGGAGCGGATATTCGGTATTCCTGGTGAAGAAAATGCCGATGTGATGATTTCTCTGCTGGACAGCAAGATCGAATTCATCCTGTGCCGGCATGAACAGGGTGCGGCCTTCATGGCTGACGCCTATGGACGGCTGACCGGCAAGGCCGGCGTTTGTCTGGCGACACTTGGGCCGGGCGCGACCAACCTGGTGACCGGGCTGGCCGACGCCAATATGGACCGCGCGCCGGTGGTGGCGATTATCGGTCAGGCTTCCACCAAAAGGCTGCACAAGGAAAGCCATCAGAACATGGATTCCATCGCCATGTTCAAACCGATCAGCAAATGGGCGCAGACCATTGTCGCCCCGGGAAATATTCCCGAAGTGGTGCGCAAGGCCTTCAAACTGGCTGAGCGGGAAAAGCCCGGCGTCTGCGTCATCGAACTGCCCGAAGATATTGCCGATGAAGAAGTGCACGCCGTACCCTTGCCGGTCACGCGCCTGCGCCGCCCGGCGGCGGACCATAAGGCGATCGCGCAGGCCGTTGATCTGATTCTGGCGGCGAAAAACCCGATCATTCTGGCGGGCAATGGCGCGGTGCGCAAGCGCGCCGCCACGCAATTACAGCGTCTGGCGCGCAAAACCGGTATCGGCGTCGTCAATACTTTCATGGGCAAGGGCGCGGTGCCGATGGATGATCCGCATTGCCTGTTCACCATGGGGCTTGGCGTGGGCGATTATAATAATCTGGCCTTTGCCGACGCCGATCTGATCATCACCGCCGGATATGATCCGGTGGAATATAGCCCGGTCGCCTGGTACAAGCCTGCATCCAAGGCCAAAATCATTCACATAGATTTTGAATCCGCCGAAGTGGACCAGCATTTCCCGGTCACCGTCGATATTGTTTCCGATCTGGCCGATGCGTTGTGGCAGATCAATGAAGAGCTGAACAAGCGCGCCGAGGGCCGCCTGCCGCTGTTTGACATCAACACCCGCAAAAAGCTGCGCGACACCATGTCGGCGGATTTCGCGGCGGAAAAAGACGATACGGGTTTCCCGGTCAAGCCGCAGAAAATTCTCTGGGATGTGCGGCAATTTATGGGGCCGGACGATATTGTGCTGTCCGATGTGGGCGCGCATAAAATGTGGATTTCGCGCTATTATCAGGCGCAGGGCGCCAATACGGTGCTGATCTCGAACGGTTTCTGTTCGATGGGCTTTTCGCTGCCTGGCGCCATCGGCGCGAAACTGGCCTGTCCGGATAGAAAAGTGCTCAGCATCAATGGCGATGCGGGCTTTATGATGAATGTGCAGGAGCTGGAAACGGCAGTGCGTTACAAGCTCAATATTGTCGTCATGGTGTGGGTGGACGGCGAATATGGGCTGATCAAATGGAAGCAGCAGGATTCCTTTGACGGGCGTCATTCAAAGCTTGAATTCGGCAATCCGGATTTCGAATTGCTGGCCAAGGCCTTCGGCATGTGGGGCAAAACCATCAAGGCGGCGCATGAACTGACCCCGGCGCTGGAAGAGGCCTTCCGCCAGCCCGGGCCCGCGATTATTGCCGTGCCGGTGGACTATAGCGAAAACCGCAAACTCACCGCCCGGCTGGGCAAAGTGTCGATCCCGATTTAAAAGCGCTGCTATTCATGGACAATTTACGATCCCGGCTGCATATTCCGTTCAAATGTGCGGCATCGTAGGAATATTTCACAGCCGGGACAAACGTCCCATTGACCGGGAACTGTTGTCGCGGATGAACGACACGCAGCTTCACCGCGGCCCTGACGGCTTTGGCCTGTGGGATCAGCCCGGTCTTGGCTTTGGCCACCGGCGGCTGTCTATCATTGATCTGGCAGCCGGCCACCAGCCTATGCTGACGCAGGATGGCGGCATCGGCGTCACCTTTAACGGTGAAATCTATAATTACCGCGAGCTTAAACAGCAGCTGGAGGCGCTGGGCCACCATTTCCAGACGCATAGCGATACCGAGGTCATACTGCATGGCTGGCGGCAATGGGGCGCGGATTGTGTGGCGCATTTTCGCGGCATGTTTGCCTTCGCGCTGTATGATGCGGGCCGCGAAACCCTGTTCATGGCGCGCGATCCGATGGGCAAGAAGCCGCTGCATTACGGTGTACTGGCGGATGGCACCTGTATATTCGGATCGGAGCTGAAAGCATTGCTGCCTTATCCGGGCATGGCGCGCAGCATTGATCCGCTGGCCATCGAGGATTATCTGGCCTTTGGTTATATTCCCGATCCGCGCAGCATCTATAAAAGCATATTAAAACTGCCCGCCGCCCATCGCCTGATCTGGCGCCGCGGTGATGCAGCCCCGAAAATTGACGCCTATTGGGATGTGAAATTTGCCGATATGTCGGAAACACGCCAGGCCAGCGCAGAAGAATTGATAACGCAATTACGCGAAGCGGTGGATTTGCGCATGATCGCCGATGTGCCGCTGGGGGCTTTTTTGTCGGGCGGAGTGGATTCATCCTGCATCGTCGCGCTGATGGCAGGGTTGAGCCAGACGCCAGTAAAAACCTTTTCGATGGGCTTTGCCGATAAAAGCTTTGATGAAAGCAGCTATGCGCAGCAGATGGCCACGCGCTATCACACCGATCATCACAGCCGCATTGTCGACCCGGACAGTATAGATCTGGTGGACCGGCTGATTGATTTTTACGACGAGCCGTTTGGTGACAGTTCCGCCATGCCGACATTCCGCCTGTGCGCGCTGGCGCGGGAAAATGTAACCGTGGCGCTGTCGGGCGACGGCGGCGATGAATTATTTGCGGGCTATCGCCGCTATCTGTTTCATGCCCGCCAGGAACAGATGCGCGCCTGGCTGCCGCTGGCGGTGCGCAAGACGGTTTTCGGCGCATTGGGCGCGGTCTATCCCAAGCTGGACTGGGCGCCGCGCTTTCTGCGCGCCAAAAATACCTTTCAGGAACTCAGCACGGATTCAGCAGGCGGATTTTTCGCCAGTGTTTCGGTGATGAATGATGGCCTGCGCGCACGCCTTCGCAGCCCGTCACAAACAAGCGCACTGGCGGGCTATCATCCATCCGGCATCATCCGCGCCCATATGGAAGCGGCGGACACGGATGATGTGCTGGCGCGCGCGCAATATGCCGATATCAAGACCTGGCTGCCCGGCGACATACTGACCAAAGTGGATCGCGCCAGCATGGCCAATTCGCTGGAAGTCCGCTGCCCGATGCTGGATTACAGGTTTGCGCAATGGTCCGCAGGCATTTCTTCCAACCAGAAACTGCATGGCGGGGTGGGTAAATATCTGCTGAAAAAAGCCTGCGAACCCTATGTTCCGGACGATATTCTGTACCGCCCCAAACAGGGGTTTTCCATTCCGCTGGCCGCCTGGTTTCGCGGCCCCTTGCGGCAAAAATTGCGCGATACGGTAGGCGGCCCCATATTGGCGCAGTGCGGCTATTTCAATCCCGGCGTTCTGATGCAATTAGTGGAGGAACATCAGTCTGGGCGGCGCGATCACAGCCCGGCGCTGTGGCTGCTGCTGATGCTGGAGGCGTTCTTGCGCAAGGAGACGGGGGCGGCATGAAACGGTCTGGCATTTTATTCAGCTTGCTGATTATTTCTTTTTCCGCCCCGGCCTTTGCCACGGACATGGTTGACGCCATCAAGCAGGTGCGCCGTTCCGTCGTCGCCATCGGCACCCACCAGAAACTGGGCCAGCCGCCCATTCGCCTTATGGGCACCGGCTTTGTGGTCGCGGGCGGCGGGCATATCATTACCAATGCGCATGTTCTGCCAAGAACCCTGAATGCAAAAAACCAGGAATCGCTGCAGGCCTTTTACGGGATTGAGGCCAATGCCAGGAATTTTGAACTGGATGTGGTGGCCGAAGACGAGGAACATGATCTGGCGCTGCTGCGCATAGTCGGCGCCGCAAAATTGCCGCCGCTAGTACTGGCAAAAAGCATGGCGCCGGAAGGAACGCGCACTGCCATTACCGGCTATCCGCTGGGCAGCCTGCTGGGCCTGTATCCGATCACCCATGAAGGCATTATCTCTGCCGTGAAGGAGCGCAGCTTTGCCGCCTATTCGCAGGGGCAGTTGACCGCGGAGCGGGTGCGGCGTTTGCGTAATTCGTTTATTGTCTATCAGATCGACACCAACGCCTATCCAGGCAATAGCGGCAGCCCCTTATATGATGCGGCCACACGCCAGGTGCTGGGCGTGGTGCAGAGCGTGGCGGTGCGCGAGAAAAGCCAGGCCTCGGCGATTGAGGCGCCGACCGGGTTTACCTTTGCGGTGCCGTCGCAATTTATCTCGGCTCTGATGGCGCGCAACGGCTTGCCGGGTTATTAGCAACAGGAAGATCAGATGGCGTTTTATTTGGTGACGGGCGGGTGCGGGTTTATTGGATCGCATTTGGTGGATGCGCTGCTGGCCGACGGCCATTCGGTGCGGGTGCTGGATGATCTGTCCACCGGCACGCGGGATAATCTGCCGGCCGGGGTTGAACTGATCACCGGCGATGTCGCGGATTATGACACTGCCGGCAAGGCCATGCAGGGGATAGAGGGGTGTTTTCATCTGGCCGCCATCGCCTCGGTGCCGCGCTCGAATGAGGAATGGCGGCGTACCCATGATGTCAATCTGACTGGCGCCATCAATATTTTTGATCATGCCGGCAAGGGGGCCGCGCACAGCCCGCGCCCGGTCGTGTATGCGTCATCGGCCGCCGTCTATGGCGCGCCCGCCTATATTCCACTGGATGAACGCGCGCCGGTTCTGCCGCTGACCGCCTATGGCGCGGACAAGCTGGGCTGTGAACAGCATGGCTATGTGGCGTGGGAGGTGCACCGCGTGCCCACGCGCGGCTTCCGGTTTTTCAATGTTTACGGGCCGCGCCAGCATCCCGATAATCCCTATGCGGGGGTGGTGTCGATTTTTGCCGACCGCTTGCGCAAGGGGCAGGGTATTAAAATTTTTGGGGACGGCCAGCAGACCCGCGATTTCATTTATGTGCGCGATGTGGTGCAGATTTTACAGCGCGCCATGGCGCAGCCCTGGCAAGGGGCGCAGGTCATGAATATTGCCACCGGAAACGGCACAACTGTGCTGCAACTGGCCGAAGTAATTGCCCGCATTTGCGGCAATGCCGCCCCCCAGATCAGTTGGGAAGCGGCGCGCACCGGTGACATTAAAATGAGCATCGGCATCGCCCCCCGGCTTCAGGAAATTCTGGGCGTGGCCCCGCATATCAGCCTGGAAGAAGGCCTGAGGGAATATCTGGCCAGCCTTTAATACTGATACCGGCCGGATTTATGCTATTATGCCGCCTGGATTGAACGGGATACCGGCTGCATGATCACGCCATCGGATTTTCTTACCGCCGAAGAAATCACCCGCCTGCGCACGCGGTCGCAATGGCGTTCGGTATGGATGATTGCGCATGTCTGGGGCGTGGTGTTTGGCGCCATGGCGCTGTTTGCCGTCTGGCCTAATCCGGTCACCTTCATTCTGGCGGTAATGCTGATCGGCGCACGGCAATTGGGCATGGCGATTTTGGTGCATGATGCGGCGCATGGCGCGCTGTTTCACAATCGCGCATGGAATGATGCGATCAGCAACTGGCTGCTGGGCTATCCCATGCTGACGGAAACCCGGGCCTATCGCGCCTATCATCTCGAACATCATAAATATGTGCAGCAGCCGAACGATCCCGATATCGGCCTGTCGGCGCCGTTCCCGATCACGAAATCCAGTTTCCGGCGCAAACTGTGGCGCGACATTAGCGGGCAGACCGGCTTCAAACAGCGCCGTGCGCAAATCCGCGCCGCCATTGGCACGCCGGATATGCCCATGCCCGCGCGCCTTGCGCTGTTCCGGCGCAAGATGGGCGGTATGCTGATCACCAATCTGGTGCTGCTGGCGGGATTGAGCCTTGCGGGCTACTGGTATCTGTATCCGCTATTATGGGTGCTGCCGCTATTGACCTGGTATCAGGTGATTACGCGCATCCGCAATATCGCCGAGCACGCCATGGTTCCCGACAATGATGATAATTTCCGTAACGCCCGCACCACCCATGCCAACTGGCTGATGCGGGCGTTTCTGGCGCCCTATTTCGTCAATTATCATCTGGAGCATCATCTGATGATGTTCGTGCCCTGTTACCGCCTGCCTGCGGTGCGCGAAACATTTCTGGCCAAGGGGCATGGGGCGCGCATGGAATATCAGCCCGGCTACCGCGCGGTTCTGGCGCAGGCCATTTCGAAGCCAGAAGAAGCCGCCCTGCCCGGCCACGCCGCCTGATGGAAATTGCCCCCGCCGATCCGGCGCAGTTCATCCGGGATCATACGGTTCTGACCGCTACGCCGCTGGTTCCCGAAATCCGCCTGTTTGTCGCCAGCGAAATGCTGCCCATCTGGCAGATGACCGAAGACGAGATGCAGCAGATCGGCCTGCCGCCGCCCTTCTGGGCCTTTGCCTGGGCGGGCGGGCAGGCGCTGGCCCGCTATGTGCTGGATAATCCCGAACTGGTGGCGGGTAAACGGGTGCTGGATTTTGGCGCGGGTTCCGGCCTTGCGGGCATTGCCGCCGCATTGGCGGGCGCGAGCCGGGTAGAGGCGGCGGAGATTGATGCGATCGCCATCATCGCCATCGGCCTGAATGCCGAGGCCAATCATACGGAGATTACCGCGCTGGATGGTGATATTGTCGGCAGGATTTCCACCGCATGGGATGTGGTGCTGGCCGCCGATGTTTGTTATGAGGGACCGGCATCCAAACGCATTGTGGCCTGGCTGGACGATCTGGCGCGCACTGGCGTTCTGGTGCTGATGGGCGATCCGGGGCGGACCTATTTTCCCAAATCGGGTCATGAAAAACTGATCAGCTATGCGGTGAAAACCACCACTGAGCTGGAAGATACCGATCTGCGCAACACCAGTGTCTGGCGCGTGACGGGAGAGCGGGATGGCCTATAATTCACTGCGCGATTTTATCGCAAAACTGGAACGTGACGGCAAACTGCTGCGCGTGACGGAGCCGGTTTCCACCTTTCTGGAAATGACGGAAATCCAGACCCGGCTGCTGGCCGAAGGCGGCCCGGCGGTGCTGTTTGAAAAGCCCGTCATGGCCAATGGCGCGATCAGCCCGATTCCGGTTCTGGTCAATCTGTTTGGTACGGTGGAACGGGTGGCCATGGCCGTGACCATGGACAATAAGGAACGCCGCACCGGGCAGGATCTGCGCGAGATCGGCGAGACGCTGGCCTTTTTGCGTCAGCCGCAACCGCCGGAGGGATGGCGCGAGGCCATTGGCATGGCGCCCTTGCTGCGCACCGTGATGAATATGCGCCCCAAAACCGTGCGCGCCGCGCCGGTGCAGGAAATTGTTCTGACCGGCGATGAGATTGATCTGGCACGCCTGCCCATTCAGACCTGCTGGCCGAATGAGCCTGCGCCGCTGATCACCTGGCCGCTGGTCGTCACCAAAGGCCCCGGCGATCGCGCCGAGGACAGTTATAATCTGGGCATCTACCGGATGCAGGTGCTGGACCGTAACCGCACGCTGATGCGCTGGCTGCGCCATCGCGGCGGGGCGCAGCATCATGCGCGCTGGGGCGCGGCAAAGCCCGAACCGCTGCCGGCCGCCGTGGTGATCGGCGCCGATCCCGGCACCATTCTGGCGGCGGTGACGCCCGTGCCGGACACGCTTAGCGAATATCAGTTCGCCGGATTGCTGCGCGGACAGCGTGTGGAGCTGGTGGACTGCAAAACCGTGCCGTTAAAGGTGCCCGCAACTGCCGAGATCGTGCTGGAAGGGCATGTGTCGCTGAGCGACTATGGCGATGAGGGGCCATATGGCGATCACACCGGCTATTATAATTCGGTCGAACAATTTCCCGTGTTCACCATCAGCGCCATTACCATGCGGCGTGCGCCAATTTATCTGTCCACCTTCACCGGCCGGCCGCCCGACGAGCCGAGCATTCTGGGCGAGGCGCTGAACGAAGTGTTTGTGCCGCTGTTGCAACAGCAATTTCCCGAGATCATTGATTTCTGGCTGCCACCCGAGGGCTGTTCCTATCGCATTGCCGTGGTGTCGATCAAAAAAGCCTATCCGGGCCATGCCAAGCGGGTGATGATGGGCGTATGGTCCTATCTGCGCCAGTTCATGTACACCAAATGGGTCATTATCGTGGATGACGATATAGATATTCGCGACTGGAAAGAGGTGATGTGGGCGATTTCCACCCGCATGGACCCGGTGCGCGACATCACCCAGATGCAGAACACGCCGATTGATTATCTGGATTTCGCCAGTCCCGAAAGCGGCCTGGGCGGCAAGATCGGCCTCGACGCCACCAATAAATGGCCGCCCGAAACCAGCCGCGAATGGGGCACGCAAATCCGCATGACGGACGAAGTGATCCAAACGGTGAGCGAAAAATGGCCGCGCCTGGGCCTGCCGGGCAGCGGTAAAGCGATCTGGAAATAAGGGCCTTCTTCACGCACCCAATGCGCGCATCAGCGCTTTGGGATCGCGGTCAATCGCCATCAGCAGGGCGCGGGCAGGGCCATCGGGAACCCGGCGGCCTTGTTCCCAATTGCGCAACGTATGCGGACTGATCTGGAAGACGCGGGCAAAGCGATCCTGTGACAGCCCTGTCTTGGAGCGGATGGCCGGCACGTCAAGCTTAGGGATCGCCCGCAAGCGTCCATCCTTCAGGGCGGCGGCAAAATCCATCTGATCCGTGCTGCTGTCATCTTCCGCAGCGTGTTTGGCAATATGTTTTCCACCTGACGCTTTTAACTTTTCACGATTGACTTTCGCCAGGCTGCGCGCTTTTTCTGCTGAATATTTCACGATAGACATCGCGTTCTCTCCGGTTTGCTTTTCGCGCCGATATGATGCGGCGCACCTCGCCGCGCCAGGTATAGACAATGAACAGGATATAACCGCCTGCCCGGCCAATAGCCTGAACCCGCCGTTCACTGTAGCCCGCCCGGGGATCGTCCATCTCCAGAACGGGGCCGTCAAAAATCATCGCTGCAAAGGCAAAATTGAACCCGCGCTGCAAAAGATTTCTTTGACTCTTTGCCTCATCCCACTCAAACACGCAATGATCCGGAACTGCTTACGGCCAGTTACGACATAGGACGCCGTCAGGTATAAGTCAATGGCTTATATCAACCCCGGGAGCCTGCCGGGCAGCGGCAGACCGATCTGGAAATAGCTGCACGAACCAGATAGCCTGTCATGCGCACATAATAAATCCATGGGAGTTCAAACAGATGGAAGAAGCCGCTACGCAAATGATGCAAACCATGACGCAGTTACATAATGGCATTATTCCGGTAACGACCCTATATATAGGCCTTAATGCGCTGATCATGCTGGCGCTGGCAATATTGGTGATAAAGGCACGGGTGCAGACCAAAACCGAAATCGGCGATGGCGGCAATCCGGAAATGATCAAGGCGTTGCGGGCGCATGGCAATAATGTGGAATTTGTGCCGGTCAGCCTGCTGGTGATCGCCGCCGTTGAAATGGCCGCTGCGCCCATATGGTTTGTGCATGTGCTGGGTGCGTCATTGACACTGGCGCGGGTGGTGCATGCGCTCGGCCTGCATCAGACGACAGGGCCATCGGCGGGGCGCCTGATCGGCACGATCACCAACAATACGGTGCTGCTTGCCGGCGGCATCGCCTGCATCTATTACGGGTTGAATTAAGCCCGCCCGGCTTGACTGAAACAGGAGCATGCATGTCATCGGATTTAACCGCCGCCTCCAGAACCCCCCAGGTTTATGACGAAGCCAGCTTGCGCAATCTGGCCGAAGATGTGCTGGCGCGGGTACGCGCGGCGGGCGCCGATGGCGCCGATGTGCTGATGGTGTCGGGCGCATCGCTACAGGCCTCATGCCGGATGGGCGAAGTGGAGGAAGTGGAGCGTTCCGATGGCCAGGAATTTGGCCTGCGCGCCTTTGTCGGCAAGCGCCAAGCCATCGTGTCCTCCAGCGATTTCAGCAAAAAAGCGCTGGATCAGCTGATCACAAGGGTTGTCGCCATGGCCAGGCTGGCGCCGGAGGATGAATATTGCGGCCTTGCGGACAGCGATCTGCTGGCGAAAAATTTTCCGGAACTGGATATTTTCGATCCGGCCGAGCCGGATATGCCCGCACTGATCGAAGCCGCCAGGCGGGCCGAGGCGGCGGCGCGCGCGGTTGAAGGTATCACCAATTCCGAAGGCGCGGGCGCCAGCAGCAGCCACAGCCGCGTGGTGCTGGCGACAAGTGCCGGATTTTCCGGCAGTTACGCCACATCCTCGTTTGGCATGTCCTGTTCCGTACTGGCGGGCGAAGGCACGGCGATGGAGCGCGATTATGAATATTCCTCCGTGCGCCATTATGCCGATCTGACCGCGCCGGAAGAAATCGGCCTGGTTGCCGCCCAGCGCACGCTGAGCCGCCTGCACCCGCGCAAGGTAAAAACCCAGCAGGTTCCGGTCATCTATGCGCCGCGCGTGTCAAACAGCCTGCTGGGACATCTGGCGGGCGCCATTTCCGGCGCGGCAGTGGCGCGCGGCACCAGCTTTCTGAAAGACCGGCTTGGCAAAGCTGTGTTCGGCGCGGACATCACCATCGTTGATGATCCGCACCGGCAGAGGGGCCTGCGTTCCAAACCCTATGATGGCGAAGGTGTGGCAAATGGGCGCAGGTTGATGATCGATGCGGGCATTTTGTCCGGCTGGCTGCTGGATACCGCATCGGCCAGGCAATTGGGGCTGCGCAGCACCGGCAATGCCGCACGCGGCAGCGGTTCCGCGCCATCACCGGCGACCAGCAATTTTTATATGCGGCCAGGCAAAACCCCCGCCCTGGATTTGATTAAATCCCTCTCCAGCGGCCTGTTCATCACCGAATTGATTGGCATGGGGGTGAACCCCGTCACCGGTGATTACAGCCGTGGCGCTAGCGGCTTATGGATTGAAAATGGCCAGTTCGCCTATCCGGTCAGCGAAATTACGGTTGCCGGCAATTTGCTGGATATGTTTATGCATCTGACGCCAGGCGATGATCTTCAGATCCGCTATGGCATGGACGCCCCCACCATCCTGATTGAGGGGATGACGATCGCAGGTGAGTGATAACGACCCTGGCCGGCATCATCACTTTGCCGTAAGCGCCGCGCGCGAAGCCGGCGCGCTGGCAATGACCTATTTTGGCGCGGAATATGCCAAATGGGACAAAGGCGGCAATAATCCGGTAACGGATGCGGATGTGGCGGTGGATCAGTTTTTACGCCAGCGCATGCAGGCATTTGCACCGGATTATGGCTGGCTGTCGGAAGAAACCGCCGATGATAAAAGCCGCCATAGCGCGCGCCGGGTCTGGGTCGTGGACCCGATTGACGGCACCCGCGCCTTTATCCGGGGTCAGCCGCATTTCGCCGTCAGCATCGCGCTGCTGGAAGCAGACAGGCCGATTTCCGCCGTAATATATAATCCGGCGACGGATGAATTATTCGAAGCGTCCGAACAAGGGCCGGCTTTGCTGAACGGCGCAAAAGTCCAGGTCAGCGCCAAGGCCGAATTGCAGGACGCGCGCATGCTGGCCGCAAAGGGCCTGTTTCAGCATAAACGCTGGACAAGCCCGTGGCCGGACATGCAAGTGGAATCGCGCAATTCCATTGCCTATCAGGTCGCACTTACCGCAGCAGGGCATTTTGACGGCTGCATGAATTTATGGGGCGCCTATGACTGGGATCTGGCGGCGGCCGATCTGATTTTGCGCAGGGCTGGCGGGCATATCACCGATCACACGGGCGCCGCCCTCCGGTTTAACCGGCAAACCCCGCGCCATCCCAGCATCGTCGCCGCCAACCCCGCGCTGCATGGCCTGTTGCTGGGGCGGATGATGACATGAAAATGGATCAGCGCAGTATGGGGGCAAATCTGCGTCTGCCCGTATTCCTGACGCAGTTTCTGGGGTGGCTGATTTCGCGCTCGCGCGCGGCGAAACTGACAATTTCCATAATCTTTGATACGATCCCGGTCATTGCCATCAGCCTGACCGGTGTGGCGGGCTATCAGATGCTGTGCCGGTGTACGCCTGGTGACATTCTGTTATATGCGAGTGCGGCGCTGATCAGCGCGGCATGTATCGGGATATTTGTGCTGTGCGGGCTGTACCGTCCGCTGCTGCGCTATCGCGATACGCTGATTATTTTTCCTGTGCTCGGCGCCAGTGCGGCTGCGGCCGGCTTGATCGCGCTGGGCGTTGCCGCCTTTGCGCCCGTTCCGGATATATTTCCGCTGATTGGAATATTGTGGCTGGGCCTGATGGCGCTGATGCTGGCCTGGCGGCTGATCGGCGGCGCGCTGCTGAATATTGCGGTGCGTGACAACCGGGCCGATGTGACCCGGGTTGCGATTTATGGCGCGGGCCGCGCGGGCGTCGCCCTGGCCGAAGCAATGGAAAAAGACGATACGCTGCGCGTTATCTGTTTTGTGGATGATAACAGCCAGTTGCATGGCCGCACCCTGCATGGGGTGAAGGTGCGCCATTACGATACGCTGCGCCAGCTTGCGGCGCGCGGGCAGCTTGATCTGGTGGTGCTGGCGCTGCCGTCGGTCAGTCCCATGCTGCGCGCCGCCATCATCAATCAATTGGCCGAGCTGGAAGTGCGGGTTGAAACCGCGCCGACATTGGAGGAAATCATTTCCGGCTGGCGCCGCGTCAGCGATATTCGCGCGGTCAATCCGGAGGAGCTGCTGTCACGTGAACCGGTGGCGCCCGATCTGGCGCTGCTCGAACGTGAACTGCGCGGTAAATCTGTGCTGGTAACCGGCGGCGGCGGATCAATTGGCGCGGCGCTATGCCGTGCCGTCATTGCGCATGCGCCGGCCCGATTGATCATTTATGAGATGTCGGAATTTGCGCTTTATACCATCGAGCGGGAACTGCGCGAATATATCGATGCGCGCGGCGGGCGCATCCAGCTTGTATGCCTGCTGGGATCGGTGCTGGATAAAGCGGCGATAAGCCGCGCCATGTCTGTGCATCGCCCGGATATCGTCTATCATGCCGCTGCCTATAAGCATGTGCCGCTGGTGGAAATGAACCCGATTGCGGGCGCGGACAATAATATTTTTGGCACGCTGAACACAGCCCAGGCGGCGCGCCAGCATGGCGTGCATAAATTCGTGCTGATCTCCACCGACAAAGCGGTGCGCCCCACCAATGTCATGGGCGCGGCAAAGCGGGTGGCGGAAAAACTGGTGCAAGCGCTGGGACAGAGCGGCAGCGGGACCGCTTTTGCGCTGGTACGGTTTGGCAATGTGCTGGATTCTGCGGGATCCGTAGTGCCGCTGTTTCGCGAACAGATCCGCAGTGGCGGCCCGGTAACTGTCACCGATCCGGCCATGGTGCGCTATTTCATGACCATTCCCGAAGCCGCCGATCTGGTGATACAGGCCGGCGCGATGGCCAAGGGCGATGGCGATCTATTCCATCTGGATATGGGCGAGCCGGTGAATGTGGCGGAACTGGCGCGCAAACTGATTCATCTTTCCGGCTTTTCCGTGCGCGAACCCGGCATCGGCGGCGGCGATATTGAAATCCGGTTTATCGGCCTGCGGCCGGGAGAAAAACTGTTTGAAGAATTACTGGTGGATGGAACCAGCACGCCGACCAGCCATCCGCGCATTTTTCGCGCCGATGCGGGCGTCCAGCAGTGGAGCCAGCTGGAGCCCTTTCTGGCGCAGCTTGCCCGGATTATACCGGCGCAGGATGTCGAGGGGCTGAAAGGCGTGCTGTGTCAGCTTGTCGAATCTTATGGCACGGGGGCCGGACACCGCGGAAATATCAGCGTGATCGGCGAATGAACAGCATCAGTGCATTATTTTCCGGTGCGGAACTGACGCCTGTAGCTGCACTGAGCCATCTGGTTTTTGTGCTGGGAATTTTCGGCATCTCTGCGCTGCTGACCTGGGGCATGATCCGTTTTAACATTTCAGATATCCCAAATGAGCGCTCATCGCATGCGCGGCCTACGCCAAAAAGCGGCGGCGTTGCCATTGCGGCAGCGTTTTTTGCCGGGCTTGCGGGTCTATATCTGCTTAGCGGCACGGTGCGCCTGCCCGGCGCGCAGTTCGTCATGTTTCTGGCCACAGCCGGGATTATGTTTGCCGCAGCCCTGATAGATGATCTGAGAGGGCTGCGCGCAGGCGTGAAATTCACCGTGCAGTCACTCTGCGCGCTGCTGTTCAGCCTGTTTGTGGCGCATATTGATGTGCTGGCGTTCCCCGTGATCGGCACTGTGGCGTTTGGCGTGTTAGGCTATGGGATTACCGTTCTGTGGATTATTTTTTTCATGAATGCGTTTAATTTCATGGATGGCATTAACGGGCTTGCCGGCGGCGGGGCCTTGATTGCCGCGCTGTTCCTGGCGGGCATTGCTTTTTTTTCCGGCGCGCATTTTGTGTATCTGACGGCGCTGTGCCTGTTTGGCGCGGTGCTGGGATTTTTTGTGTTCAATTTTCCCAATGGCCGGATTTTTATGGGCGATACGGGCAGCCAGATTATTGGTTTTGTCATGGCCGGTCTGGCGGTGATTGCGGCGCGCACCGATATCGGGCAGGTGTCGATCATGGTTGTGCCGGCGCTGTTCGGCAGCTTTCTGTTCGATGTGCTGGTGACATTGTGTTACCGGTTTGCGCGCGGAAGAAATCTTGGCCAGGCGCACCGGGAACATCTGTATCAGATCAGCAATCGCCTGGGCTTTTCGCACCGGCGGGTCAGCCTGATTTATTTCGGCCTGTTCGTGATGAACGGCGTGTTCGGCGTTTTAATTCAGGCGGCGGAACCGGCGGCGCGGTTGCCCTTATTGCTGAGCGGGATAGTGCTGCATGCGCCGCTGGCGGTCATGGTCTATGGCGCAGGCCTGCGCGGCGGCATTGCCGATCTAGGCGGCCCAGTCGAAATCAAGGCCCAGATCAAGACAGGCGCTTGAATGGGTCAGCGCGCCCACCGAAATTAAATCCACACCGGTGGCCGCAATCGCCGCCACCGTGTCCAGATTTACATTGCCCGACGCCTCCAATATTGCGCGCCCTGCCGTGATGCGCACCGCCTCGCGCAACATGTCATTGGACATATTATCCAGCATGATGATATCTGGCTTTTCCAGCAGCGCCTCTTCAAGCTGCGCCAGCGTGTCCACTTCCACCTCGATCTTCACCATATGCCCGGCATGCTGGCGCGCGCGCGCAATGGCGGGCCGCACGCCGCCCGCCACGCCGATATGATTGTCCTTGATCAGCACCGCGTCATCCAGCCCGAAGCGGTGATTGGCCCCGCCCCCGGCGCGCACCGCATATTTTTGCAGGGCGCGCATGCCGGGAATGGTTTTGCGGGTGCAGCAGATGCGCGCTTTGTGCCCCTGCACTGCGGCCACCATGCGGGCCGTGGCGGTGGCGACACCCGAAAGATGCCCGAGAAAATTCAGCGCCGTGCGTTCCGCCGTCAGAACTGCACGCGCCGGGCCCTGAATAACCGCAATGACATCGCCGGGCGCCAGCGCCTGACCATCGCGGCGGAATTTTTCCACCTTCAGCCGCGCATCCAGCGTGTGAAACACCGCTTCGGCAATATCCATCCCGGCCAGGCGGCCTTCCTGACGGCTGCGCAAGGTAACCCGCGTCATGGCGGCTTCGGGAATGATGCTGCCGGTGGTGATATCGCCCGCGCGGCCCAGATCCTCGGCCAGAGCGCTATGCACCAGCGGCATATAAAGCAGCGGGGAAAGCGGGATCAGATCCGGCGCGCTCATGCCCGCACCCGGCGCATTTGCGGCTGCGGATCACATTCATGCAGATAGAGGAACGAGCGGCGCTGCTGTGCGGGATCGGCGGCGGGATAATCTTCGCGGTAATGGCTGCCGCGGCTTTCGCGCCGCCGCGCCGCGCCGATGCAGACCAGCCGCGCCGCTATCAGCATATTGCCAAGGCGCGCCGAACGGTCGCCCGCCTCGGCCTGCATGGCCTCAATTTCGTCCAGCGCCAGTCGCAATCCCGTTTCATTGCGCACCACGCCCGCATGGCGGCTCATCAGTTCGCGCAGCCGCGTGACCAGAGGGGCCAGTTCCGGCGCGTCATAGGTCTGATAGCGGGCCGTGGCGGCAACCGCCGCGCAGGCGGGGGCGGCATCGCAAAATGCGGCAATGTCATTGGCAATATCAGCGGCCGCGCGCGCGCCAAACACCAGCCCCTCCAGCAGCGAATTGCTGGCCAGCCGGTTGGCCCCATGCAGGCCGGTGGCCGCCACCTCGCCACACGCCCACAGGCCGGGAACAGAGGTGCGGCCATTGCCATCGGCCGCCACCCCGCCCATATGATAATGCGCGGCGGGCGCAACCGGAATCAAATCCGTAGCCGGATTAATACCCGCCGCCATGGCCAGCGTGTATACGGTTGGAAACCGTTCCGCAAACTTTTCTCCTATGGCTTTGCGGCAATCCAGAAACACCTTTTGGCCATCACGCATCTGGCGCCAGATGGCGCGCGCCACCACATCACGGGGCGCCAGTTCCGCCGCGCCATGTTCGCGCGCCATAAAACGTTCGCCGCGCGCATTGACCAGCACCGCGCCTTCACCGCGCAGCGCCTCGGTCGCCAGTGGCGCGGGCGAGACGCCAATATCCATGGCTGTGGGATGAAACTGCACAAATTCGAGATCGGAAAGCTGCGCGCCGGCATTGGCCGCCATGGCCAGCCCTTCGCCCGCGCAGCCGGGGGGATTGGTCGTCACCGCATAGAGCCCGCCAATGCCGCCCGTCGCCAGCACCACCGCAGGGGCGCGCAAATAAACCGGGCCTGCCTCCGCATCATCCGTGGCGCGCGCCACAACACCGCACACCCGGCCCTGGCTCATCAATAATTCTTCGGCGGCGGTGTTTTCCGCAACCATGATGCTGGGGCAGGCGCGTACTGCGTCAATCAATGCGCGCATCAGGCCCGCGCCGGTGGCGTCGCCGCCAATATGCACAATCCGGTTGACCGAATGGGCCGCCTCACGCCCCAGCGCAAGTTCGCCCGCCGGGGTGCGGTCAAACCGCGCGCCCAGCGCAATCAGATTGTCAATGCAGCCGGGCGCTTCGCGCGTGGCCAGCGCCACAATCTCCGCATCGGCAATGCCGGCGGCGGCCATCAGCGTATCGGATGCGTGCAATTGCGGACTGTCGCCGGGCGCCATGGCGGCGGAAATGCCGCCCTGCGCCCATCCCGTCGATGCGCCCGATCCCAGCGGCGCATTCAGCAGCAGAATGACCGGATGCGGCGCCAGCTTTAATGCCGCCGTCAGGCCCGCAATGCCGCCGCCCACAATGATGGCGCCGGCGCGGTGTGTGACAAGGGCATCATGGCGCATGAATCCTGCCTGCCTATTCCGCCGCCATTTCGTGCGGCCCGCCGACAATTTCCGCCTTGCGCAGATTGCCGGGGCCAACCTGCCATTGCGCGGACCCGGCCGCGGGCTGGCCCAGCGCCAGCATCCGTTCCACCGCGCGGCGCGCGCGCGGCGCAATCGCCGGATCAATTTCCACCACATGGCGCATATCGCGCAGCGCATGCAAAATCTTCGGCAGCGAGATTTTCTTCATATAGGGGCACAGATTGCAGGGGCGGATGAATTCCACACCCGGCAGTTCGGCCGCTACATTATCGCTCATCGAGCATTCGGTGATCATCACCACCTTGGGCGGCTGCACGCGATGCACATAACCGATCATCCCGGCGGTGGAACCGGCATAATCCGCCTCGTCCAGCACATCAGGCGGGCATTCGGGATGCGCCAGCACGATGATGCCGGGATTGGCTTCGCGATATTCGCGGATTTCCTTGGCGGTGAAGCGCTCATGCACAATGCAGCGGCCCTTCCAGGTGAGGATTTTCACCTGCGTCTGGCGCGCGACATTCTGCGCCAGATATTGATCGGGCAGAAACAGCACCCTGTCGGTCCCCAGAGATTCCACCACCTGCAACGCATTCGACGAGGTGCAGCAAATATCGGTTTCTGCCTTTACATCCGCGCTGGTGTTGACATAGGTGACCACCGGCACGCCGGGAAAGGCCTGCTTCAGCAGGCGCACATCCGCGCCCGTGATCGATTCCGACAGCGAACATCCAGCCGACAGATCGGGGATCAGAACCGTCTTTTCCGGGTTCAGCAGCTTGGCGGTTTCGGCCATGAAATGCACCCCGCACAGCACAATGACATCGGCGTCCGCCTTGGCCGCCTCGCGCGCCAGCGCCAGGCTGTCGCCGGCAATGTCCGCCACGCCGTGATAGATTTCCGGCGTCATATAATTATGCGCCAGAACGATGGCGTTTTTCTGCGCCTTCAATTCATTGATGGCGTGAATATAGGGGGCGAAAAACTGCCATTCGATTTCCGGAATGACATGACGCACACGGTCATAGATGGGCGCCGTGGCGCACGCCACTGACGGTGAATATGTGAGCCCGTCCCGGGCGAGTTCAGTGGCGCTGTTCATGGTTCTTCTCCTGCGCTTCCCTGTTGCCTTCTTTTATTATGCTCTAAATGAGCATAAATAGGGCTTAAAAAAACACCGGGTGCTGATCCGGTCGTCATTATGCTATATGTGAGCATTTAGACGAGTCAACCACTAATATTTCAATAATGTTTCAACGCGGGGTTGCTCGTCTGTCTCGCGCTATAGCGCTCAGCGTCGAATTACGTTCGAACTTAAACTATATCAATCACTTAAATTATTAAGGATGCGCTGTTGCGCTATATCCTTAAAAAAATAAATGGCCGGGTTAGCTCACTATGCGAACCTGTCAGGAACTAAGATCACTTGTTCTTACAGATGCCTATCAATCTGAAGCTTTTATGACGGGCGGCATAAAAGGGGCGCGAAGCCCTTCTTTCATTCAAAATAAAATAATTTTGATTGACTCAATTTTTTTTCTTAGTATATTTATTTCATGGACCCAAACTATGAAAATATATTAAAAGACCATAAGTTAAGCCTGACCTCTGTGCGTTTGGCTGTTTTGGAGGCTTTGCATCAGCATCCACACTCGGACGCAGCTGCTATTTTTGATGTTGTTCACGATACGATAAAAACAGCTTCAAAACAGGCGATTTACAACAATCTGAATACGCTGGTTGAGCGCGGAATTGTTCGTGAAATTAAGCCAAAAGGTCAGCCATCGCTTTATGAAACAAAGGTCGGTGACAATCACCACCATATCGTTTGTAGAAACTGTCACACGGTAATGGATACGGATTGTCATGCTTTCGCTCCATGCCTATCTCCGATGAATAACCACGGCTTCGTTATCGATGAGGCCGAGGTCATTTTTTGGGGCATCTGTCCCTTATGTCAAAAACCCACTAACAAAAGGAGAAAAAAATGAGCGCAGCAAATAAATGCCCTGTCATGCACGGCGGGAATACTGTCGCGGGCAAATCGAATATGGATTGGTGGCCGAATGCGCTCAATCTGGATATTTTGCATCAGCACGACACAAAAACCAATCCATTAGGCAAAGACTTTAATTATCGTGATGAGCTGAAAAAGCTGGATGTTGATGCGCTCAAAAAAGACCTGAAAGCCCTGATGACGGATAGTCAGGAATGGTGGCCAGCGGATTGGGGACATTATGGTGGTTTGATGATTCGTATGGCGTGGCATTCTGCGGGTACATATCGCACTGCTGACGGCCGCGGCGGCGCAGGTACGGGCAATCAGCGGTTTGCTCCTCTGAATTCATGGCCTGATAATGTGAACCTTGATAAAGCACGCCGGCTGCTTTGGCCTATCAAGAAAAAATACGGAAATAAAATCAGCTGGGCTGATCTGATGATTCTTGCGGGCAATATGGCCTATGAATCCATGGGATTAAAAATGTTTGGCTTTGGCTTTGGCCGGGAAGATATTTGGCATCCTGAAAAAGATATTTACTGGGGTTCGGAAAAAGAGTGGCTGGGCAAGACCCGCTATGACGATAAAAACAGCGATTCTCTTGAAAACCCGCTTGCTGCCGTGCAGATGGGACTCATTTATGTCAATCCGGAAGGCGTGGACGGCAAGCCCGATCCGCTTAAAACCGCACAGGATGTCCGGGTCACCTTTGCGCGTATGGCGATGAATGATGAGGAGACTGTCGCTCTCACGGCGGGCGGTCACACTGTGGGCAAATGCCATGGTAATGGTGATGCGAGCGTGCTTGGGCCGAATCCTGAAGCGGCGGATGTGGATCAGCAGGGCTTTGGCTGGCATAACCCGAAAGGTACAGGGCATGGCGCAGATACCGTTTCAAGCGGTTTAGAAGGCGCATGGACTGCCAATCCCACCAAGTGGGACAATGGTTATTTCTATAACCTCTTTAATTACGAATGGGAGCTTAAGAAAAGCCCTGCTGGCGCCAACCAGTGGGAACCTGTCAATATGAAGGAGGAAGATAAGCCAGTGGATGCTAATAATCCATCCATTCGCCGTAACCCCATCATGACCGATGCGGATATGGCCATGGTAAAAGACCCTGTCTACAGAAAAATTTCCGAGCGTTTTTATAATGACCCGGCCTATTTCTCAGAAATATTTGCGCGCGCCTGGTTCAAGCTGACGCACCGTGATATGGGGCCGAAAGCGCGCTATATCGGGCCAGATGTTCCGAAGGAAGATTTAATCTGGCAAGACCCCGTTCCCGCAGGAAATAAGAATTACGATGTTAAGGCAGTGAAGGCGGCGATTGCAAAAAGCGGCCTTACCATCGGCGAAATGGTTGCGACTGCCTGGGATAGCGCAAGAACATTCCGTGGTTCGGATATGCGCGGCGGCGCTAATGGTGCGCGTATTCGCCTTGCTCCGCAAAAAGATTGGGAGGGCAATGAACCCAGGCGTCTTGCCAAAGTGCTGGAGGTGCTGGAAAGCATCGCATCCGGCAATGGCGCAAGCCTTGCCGATGTGATTGTTCTTGCTGGGAATGTGGGTGTTGAGCAAGCCGCCAAAGCCGCTGGTTATGACATCGCAGTTCCATTCGCTCCAGGCCGCGGTGACGCCACACAGGAAATGACCGATAGTGATTCCTTCGAACCGCTTGAGCCAATTCATGATGGTTATCGCAACTGGCTGAAGAAAGATTACGCTGTCGAGGCGGAAGAAATGCTGCTTGATCGCACGCAGCTGATGGGGCTGACCGCTGCAGAGATGACGGTGCTTGTTGGTGGTATGCGTGTTCTGGGTACAAACCATGGCGGAACCAGGCATGGCGTATTCACTGACCGCGTGGGCAGCCTCACCAATGATTTCTTTGTGAACCTGACGGATATGAAGTTTTCATGGAAGCCAACAGGCAAGAATTCCTATGAAATAATCGACCGCAAAACAGGCAAAGCGGTGTGGACGGCAACGCGGGTCGATCTTGTGTTTGGCTCTAACTCAATCCTGCGCTCTTATGCCGAAGTCTATGCGCAAGATGATAACAAAGAGAAATTTGTAAAAGACTTTGTTGCGGCATGGACAAAAGTGATGAACGCTGATCGCTTCGATATTGTGTGATGCGGTGGATGGCGTTGACCGATGTACAGATCACGCAAGGTGCCCTGCGCAATAACAGGGCGATTGCGATCTTCCTGACCGATAGGTAACACACGGTCCGGCCGAGTGGGTAACCGGTCCGTTTACCGCGGCGAGGATATGCGCACCCCGGCGGCGAGGCGTTCGCGCAGCACCTCGCGGCGGAAGCGGAACAAAGCGGCGGGACGGCCCCTTTGCTGGAGCTGGATTTCGCCGGTGCTTTCCACCACCCGGCTGTTTTCCACCAGCCGGCGGAAATTCTGTTTGTGCAGCGGCGCGCCCAGAATGGCCTCCACGGTGCGCTGCAACTGATAGAGGCTGAAACTTTCCGGCATCAGGTCAAACACCACGGGGCGGTATTTCAGCTTGGCCCGCAGCCGCCCCATCGCGGTCGCCAGAATGCGGCGATGATCCGACATCATCACATTGCCCAGCGGCGGCAGTTCGGGCAGGCGCGCGCCGGCGGCGCCTTCGCGCCGCGCCTCGGCCACAAGACCTGCCTCATAGAGCAGCTCATAACGTTCCAGAACAATTTCCTCGTCCCAGCTTGCGCCTTCCAGCGCAAAGCAGATATTGGCGCGGTCCTGGCGCTGGCGCTGTTCAACAGCCTTGCCGTCGGCCTTGATCCAGTCACGCAATAGCGGCGCGATCACCTTGTCGATAATCGGCGGCCGTCCCTGGCGCCAATCCTCCCACGGAAAATAATCATACCAGGACCGCCAGGCTGCATTATCAGGCGCGGACATTTCCGCCTCATGCGTCAGCGCCAGATAGCCAACCGAAATCACCCGAGGGCCACCCTCACGTTCGCGCGGATGCCGCCCGCTATCGCCGAAAGTATAAAGCTGTTCAACATAGCCCAGCGTCACGCCGATGCGGCCGGTAACGGTTTCGCGCAGACCCCGGTCCAGCGTGCGGTGGCGGCTTGCATCAAATGGCCCGGATGGCAGCGCATCGCCGGCAACGTCAAAGCCGCGCGCGACACTGCGCGCCTCGGCTGCATCCAGCGCCGGGCCATGACGCACCAGAACCAGCGGACGCCCATCGGTGACCGCAACGATCACCGCGCCCAGATCAATGATCATATCCGTCAGGTTTTGCGGCTTCACGCGATTGGCAGCCCTATAATTTTGACGGCATGAAAAACAGATCGCCTTCCATGTCAAATTCACCCGGGCCCATTTGCGCAACCGCTTCAATCATGCGGCCCTGACGGCGCATAAGCTTATCCGCCACACTCACCAGACGCTGGTTCGGCTGGGCATGACGCGCGGCTGCACGCATCAACCGGGCCGCATTCAATTCATGGCCCGGATTCAGATGGCACAGTGCAATATAGGCCGCCGCTGTTGAGCGGCTGATCCCGGCCCAGCAATGGATCAGCATGGGCGCGCGCTGATCCCAGCCATCGACGAAATCGAGAATGGCGCGGATATGCGTTTCACCGGGAAGGACCAATCCGTCGCGCGGTTCTGCAATGTCATTCACCGATAGCTGCAAATGCCGGTCCCGATGCACTTGCGGCGGCGTGCCGATCATGGATTTGGGATCGAGCAGCGACACCAGATGGGATGGCGTCAACTTGTTTATCGTGTCTTTCACCTGGCTCAATGGGCAGACATAAATCATCGCAATTTCCCCGGTAAAAACCATTTTCCTGTTGCGCGCAGCATACCCTATTTAATGGCCAGAACGTGAAAGCGTTGCAGAAAGGCGCGCTTGGCCCGGCTGGGCGATAGCTGTCTGATATCGGGACTGGCCAGGTTGCGCGGGCGCTCAAATATCTGCCCCGCTTCCACCAGGTCGAAGCCTGCCACCGCGATAGCCTCAAAATAGGCGCAGGCGCGATCCGCCCGTTTGATGTCGCGCGCGACATTTTCCGGCAACAGCGCCGGAATGCCAAAGCGCAGCCGGACGGCATGGTCCAGGCGCTGTTCCAGCGCCTTGTAATCGGAGCCGACCGCCGCCTTGAACGGGCTGATCAGATCGCCCACCACATATTCCGCCGCATCATGCAGCAGCGCCGCCAGCCGCCAGCGCTGTTCGGCCCGCGGCTGCAATTGCTCATAAACCGACAATACCAGCAAGGAATGCTGCGCCACACTGAACGGCCAGGCCCCGCTGGTCTGCCCGTTCCAGCGCGCCACCCGCGACAGGCCATGCGCAATGTCTTCGATTTCAATATCCAGCGGCGAAGGGTCGAGCAGATCCAGCCGCCGCCCGCTGAGCATGCGCTGCCAGGCCCGGCCGGATTTATCCTTGCTCTTTTTAAGTATTTTCATGTCACAAAGTCAAATATTTCGTTCTATACTAGAGATATAGACTAAAGGAACCAAGTAAATACACCGATTATTGCAAATATGGCGAAAATATGTCAAAAGTAAGCCGTATACACTGTTAAATATGAACATTGAATTCTCGCTGAAAGCACATATCTATTTGAAAGGTCAGGGAGAGATTATGGATAGAAACCGGATCATACTCAAAACATTCGAATATTGGCGCGCCAAGGTCAAGGGCGGCCGTTTGCCCTCGCGCGCCGATATAATGCCGGGTGAATTGCGCGATCTGCTGCCATTTCTGTTTGTTGCGGATGTAGTGATGAAACCCAGGCTGGGGTCCGAGATCACCCTGCGCCTGGCAGGCACCCATATTGAGCGTAATCTGGGTGTGGATCTGACCGGCTGCCCTGCCGGGGGAATTGCCAAACACTGGCAGGAATTTACCATTGCCCAGGATCTGTTTGACGCCGCCGCCAAGGGCTGCGCGATTGCCACTACTCATCAGCTGCGCGGCCTGGCGCCACCCGATGCCGTCACACTGCCCCTGAATGGCCCTGCCTTTTTGCGGTATCACCGTGTGGTGCTGCCATTGGCGCAGGATGGGCATCAGGTAAACCGTCTATTGGGGGCGCTGGTCACCGAGACGCAGGAAAATATCCACACATTGTGGAACGCCCCTTATACATTTGAAGTGCTGAATAAACGTCATTACGGTCCGTCATCCGCAGCGGATGACGGTCGCACATCTACGGTGTCACGGGCACACCGGGTTCCTGCTTAGCGGTGCGGATCGTCAGGGAGGTTTTCACACTGGCGACATTTGGCGCGGAGGTCAGATTAGCCGTCAGAAAGCGCTGAAATTCCGACAGATCATGGGCTATGCATTTCAGGATGAAATCAATCTCGCCGTTCAGCATATGGCATTCGCGCACAATGGGCCAGCCGGCCACCATCTGCTCGAATGCGACCAGATCAGCTTCGGCCTGGCTGCGCAGGGACACCATAGCAAACACCGTGACTTCAAAACCCAGCGATCTGGCATCAAGTTCCGCGTGATAGCCGCGAATGAACCCCGCTTCTTCCAGCGCGCGCACCCGGCGCAAACAGGGCGGCGCGGAAATGCCGATGCGATGCGCCAGTTCCACATTGGTGATACGGCCATCGGCCTGCATCTCGCGCAGAATCATGCGATCAATCTCGTCCAGTTTTACCCGTTGCATTGTTGTCTATTTCCAGGACTTTTTATGTGATTGGCAATATTATTGCGGACATGCGTAATTATATAACCCAAACAGCCGTACAAATAGAAGCAATGCGTAGCCCCTGTCCGCCAGTAACCCCGCCAGCGCCAACCTGCTGGATTGTGACCGATGGCAATGCCGGCATGGAAAGCCAATGCCTGGGGCTGGCGGAAGCATTGGGCATTGTCCCCCAGATCAAACGCATCAGGCTGCGCGCGCCCTGGGAATGGCTGCCGCCGCGCCTGGGCGTGTGGATCAATCCGCTGGCCGGGCTGGACCGGCGCGGGGATCGGCTGACGCCGCCCTGGCCGGATCTGCTGATCGCCACGGGACGGCGCACGGTTGCCCTCAGCGTGATGATCCGGCGGTTGAGCAGCAAAACAGTGACCGTGCAAATTCAGAATCCGCATTAT
The DNA here is from genome assembly GCA_049323435.1 of Pseudomonadota bacterium. Lineage (GTDB taxonomy): Bacteria > Pseudomonadota > Alphaproteobacteria > UBA11222 > UBA11222 > UBA11222. Next base: position 132,733 of record JBMOMX010000008.1, on the reverse strand, counting down.
CCCGCATCCGCCTTTGATCTGGTGGTCTGCCCGGTGCATGACCGGCTGCGCGGCGCGAATGTGATGGCGACGGCGGGCGCGCTGCACCGTGTAACGCGCCAGCGTCTGGATGCGGCGGCGGCGGAATTTTGCGAAACGCTGGCGCATCTGCCCCGGCCCCTGGTGGCGGTGCTGATCGGCGGGGCAAACAGCGCCTATCGCATGGATCGCAGCGTCATGGCACAGTTAGCCGCCGGATTACGGGATCTGGCCAAGGCCACGGGATGCGGTTTTGCATTAACGCCGTCGCGCCGGACGGGCGCGGATAATATCGCTACCCTGCGTCAGGAACTGGCGGGCGTCGCGCACAGTTTGTGGGAGGGTGAAGAACCCAACCCCTATTTCGGCTATCTGGGGCTGGCCGATGCGGTGATCGTCACCTCTGATTCCGTCAATATGGTCAGCGAGGCCTGCGCGGCGCAAAAGCCGGTCTATGTCTATGATCTGCCCGGCGGATCGGCAAAATTCAACGCCTTTCATACCGCCATGCGCAGCAGCGGCGCGGTGCGGCCTTTTATTCCCGGCCAGACGCTTCAGCTTATGTCATGGACGCCGCCCGCATTTGATGATACGGCGACGGTGGCCAGGGCGGTGAAGCCTTTGCTGATACTGCGCAACAATTGAGGGGGTGCATGCCGATGCTTGATATAGCGGCTTTGCGGACTGCCCCGCTGCACCATGACCCGTTCGATTATGTGCTGGTGCCGCAATGCATTGATCCCGGGGCGCTGGCGGAAATCAACAGGGATTTTCCTGCAGTACCGGGCCCCGGCTCTTATCCGCCGCTGCGGCTGGAACTGCGCGGGCGCTTTGCGGAACTGCTGCAAGAACTGGATGGACCGGCATTTCAGGCAGCCATCGCAGAAAAATTCAATATGGATCTTTCCCCCTATCCCACCATGTTCACCGTGCGCGGATATTGCCGCGCCTCCGATGGAAAAATACACAATGACAGCGAAACCAAGATCATTACGGTGCTGCTGTATCTGAACCCGCCCTGGAACGCCGAGGGGGGGCGCCTGCGGCTGTTGCGCGGGCCTGATAATCTGAACGATATGGCGGCCGAAGTGCCGCCCAATGGCGGCAGTCTGCTGGTGTTCCGCCGCACGCCAAACAGCTGGCACGGGCACGAACCTTATGAGGGGCAGCGCCGCGCCATTCAGATGAACTGGGTGCGCGATGCCGGTGTGGTGCGGCGCGAACAATGGCGCCACCGGCTGTCAGCAGCTGCAAAAAAACTTGTCCCTTATGTGTGAGTGCAGATGGCGCTGAAGCTTGAAACATTTTCCAATAGCGATCTGAAAAGCGGCTGGCGGCCTGGCAACAATGCGGGCGGCCATTCGCTGTTCAAGGCGCTGGGTCATCCGATGGCGGCGCGGCGCGGTCAGGCCCTGTTTGAAGCCTGTATGCGCAATGGCCCCATTGCGATTTACGATCCGCGCGGGGTTGCGGTGGCGTTTGATGCGCTGTTCGGCATTTCACGTTGCGAAATTGAAAATATTTATGTGCAGCGGGTAGAAGATCTGGGCACGGATATTCTTGGGCACCCCGCCCGGCTGCTGACGCAATTGCCGCAATCCAGCGCAAAGACCCTGCTGGTGCTGTCCTTTGACGCGGCGCGCCTGACCGCGCAGATACAGCCGCTGCTTCCGGCCGGAATACAGGTGCGCACCCTGGACGAGATGCGGATTGATACGGACATGCTGACCAATGCGGGCAATTATATTGATCCGCTGAATTTCGCTACAAATTTTGCGCTGTTCCGGGATGTGGAAGGCGAGGCTGATAGCGGGCTGCATACGGTCATAACCACGGCCAATTATTGGGGCATGCATGGGGCGCAGAATCCGGGCCTGTGGCTGTGCCTGTTTGATGCGCATGGAAATATACTGGCCGAATGGCACGAGACCCTGCCGCAGCCAGGCGCACTGATCAGCATAGACAGCCGCGCGGTGCGCGCGCGTTTCAAGCTGGGGGATTTTTGCGGGTCGCTGTTCATGCATGCCGTGCGCGTGGCCAAACATGACATTGTCAAATATGCGCTGGACATTTACGGGGAAGCCGGCGCAGCGCTATCCTGCAATCATGACGCCAATGCCTGGCCCGCGGATTTTTACGCTGGCATGCCCGCGCCGATGCCGGATGAAAGAGTGATCCTGTATATTCAAAACAGCCATCCCGCACCCATTCCCGCCGGCGCGATCGGGCTTGGCCTTGTGGGGGGGCAACAGCTCAGCCGGCTGAATACCGAAATTGCGTCCTTTGCCACTTATGCGCTGGATGTTGCGGAACTGCTGCCGCAGGCGCGCTGGCCGGAACAGATCGAAATTCACGCGGGAAAATATTTTGTGCGTCCGCGCTATGAAGTTGTGCGCGGCGATGGCCGCAGGCGCATCGCGCACGCCAATGTCGCGCGCACGGACCTGCAACCCGATCCCAAAATTCCTGAACTTGCGGCCACGATGGGCAAGGCCTATCTGATGCCGCTGCCGGTGCCGCCTGTAAAACAGTTTTCTTCGCTGATGCTGCCAACGCCGATGGCGGCGGGGCAGAATGAATTGCCCTTGCGCGCCGAACTGTATGATGCGGGCGGCAAAAAACTTGCGGAGCATTTTATGGGCCGTTTGCAGCGGCGCGACAGCGTGCCCCTTGACATTGACGCCTGGCTGAAACAAAGCGGAGCAAAGCTTTCCGGCGGCTTTGGCCATGTGGAGTTTCTCTATGATTTCCGCGATGGCGGTTCGGCGGATGGCTGGCTGCATGCGCTGGGTAAATATAGTTTGCGATCAAGCGGCCATACTGCGGAAACGATATTTGGCGCGCATATTTATAATGTGCCGGTCATTTACAAGGATGAGCCGCAATCCTATACCGATGCGCCGCCGGGCCTTTCTACGCGGCTGTTTTTGCGGCTGGGGCAAAATCTGGGAACGCAGATGGATGCGCTGTGCCATTTGATTTATCCCGCATCCCTGCCCTGGCATGCCACATCCAGCACACAGTTGATCCTGCATGATGGCGCAGGCCAGGTGGTGGCGCAAAAACAGATTGCCATCGCATGCAGCGGCAGCCTGTTCTGGCGCTATTCAAAAATGTTTGACGCGGGCGAACGCAAGGCCGCAGGCACGGGCGCCTATATCATTGTGCGCGACGCCACCTGCCGCCTGTTCGGTTTTCACGGGCTGATGCAGGGAACCGCCAGCTTCAGTCTGGATCACATGTTCGGCTTTTAGAGCAGTTTGTTACCTGATTGAATCGCCTAACCTTGGTGTCACCGAGCTTGTCCTCGGGCCGGCCAAAGGCCGGACCCGGGGGCACTTGGTGCGGGGTCCAGGGTCCCAAACTCAGGCTTTTCCTTGTGGCTCTGGACCCCGGAATAAATCCGGGGTGACAAGTGGAGAGGTGTGAGTACCTCAATATGATTACAAAATAGTCTAGACCCTATGCGGCTCAGGCCGCCTGTGCGGCGCCCAGTTTCATGTTGCGCTGATATTCCGCTTCCAGTTCAATCATGCGCGGCTGTGCGGACTTGTATATCACAGGCGGCATAATGTTCAGTGTACGCCGTACTTCTTCAAGCGGCAGCTTCAGCATGGCTTCCCAATCGACACCCGGGAACCAGACGGCCCTGGCGCCATTACGGTAGGCCTCCCGGACGGCGCGGAACACGGGAACGCCGCGCGGCAGATCCTTCTTGAATTTAAACATGCCCATCAGAACCAGAAAGCCAATGCCGCGATTGCGCGTATGCGCATAAGAGAAAGCCAGAACGCATAATTCGCCAAGCGCATCGCGGCCATATCCGGTCACGACATGTTGCAGATCGTGACTGTCACGCAGCCGGCTGGAAAATGTTTCAAATTCCTGTTTGCGTTTTTCCCATTGCGGGGACTCCTTGCTGGCATCCACCAGCCCTTCGGCGGACAGGCCCTCGGTTTCAAGAAACTGCTGATAGATACGGCCGAAACTGGCCTCGGGCAGGCTGCGCAAATATTCCCGGTTACTCAGCGTGGAAAGCAATTGGCGATTCTCCGCCAGCACTGCCGCACCAACCGGGCTGGCCCGGAAGCGTTGCAGGATTTTTTGCATGGAATTGCCCGTCAGCGCCGCGACGATTTTAAAGACCTGGCCGGTATCTTCCTTGTTTTTGAACAAGGCGCGTAGCGCACGGATCGCCACCAGGGGCCTTATTCTGGTATCCTGGCCGATTTGAACGGTTTCGTTTTGCATGGGGCCAACTCTCTTCTTGAATGGGGCTTCTTGAATGGGGACCAGGGGACGCAGGGCTAAAACGCTATTGTCAGACTTGTAGGTAATGTTTTTCTGCCCGGTTTCAAGCATCAAAATGCTTGGTCTGGACTTTTTCGGGATTTTAGCCTTTAACCTGTTATCATGACAGTAGCGGGGAAAATCAAACGGGTACGGCGCACCGCCGAGGAGGCGCGGCGCGTCATTCTGGACGCCGCCGAACGGCGCCTGGCGGAGCATGGGCCCGAAGGCATCCGCTTGCAGGATATTGCCGCAGATGTCGGCATTTCGCACCCCACCATTCTGCATCATTTCGAAAGCCGCGAAGGGCTGGTCGTCGCGCTGACCCAGCGTACACTGGAGCAATTGCGCGGGGATTTGTTTGCCGCCTTTACCGGCCCCCATGCCCGCGATGCCGACATGCATCCCATTCTGGACCGGGTATTTGACGTGCTCAGCCGCCAGGGCCATGCGCGCCTGATCGGCTGGATGATATTAAGCGGCGCCATCCGGCAATCGCCCGAACGGGGCCTGTTGCGCGATCTGACGGATCTGATCCACCCGATGCGCGTGGAAGAAAGCAGGAAACGCGGCCTGCCCGCGCCGGAGCGGGATGACACCTTGTTTATCGTGATGCTGGGTGCGGTGGCCGCATTCGGCGACGGGCTGTTCGGACCGATGGTGCGCCGCGCCGCCGGGGTTACGGACGAAACCGAGATCGCAGAACGCTTCCGTGCCTGGTTCGCCGAACTGTTGCGCAGCCGGATATTGCCGTCTGCGCAATAGCTGCCTGACAGATTATTTCGTTCTCCACACCAGACCCGGCTGTTTGGCAGCCTTGAGATGGTCATTGTTTCTGGCCCATGCGAAGCCCAGTTTGAGGCGGTCGAACAGACGGTCGATCTGGCGTTCCATGCTGGGGTCGGTGAAAATATAAAACTGGTTTTCGAGGATCGCGTCCAGCACCAGTTCGCCCACCACATCCGGGTCCAGTCCACTTTTCAGCGTGTCATCTATCGGGTTCAGCGCAATCGGCCGATCGTCGGATTTTCCAAAATGTTCCGGCCGGTGTTTGCCCGCCTCAAGAATATTGGTGTTGACGCCGCCGGGACACAGCAGCGACACGCCCAGCGGCGTATCTTTCAATTCGCTATACAGCACTTCCATCATGCCGACCACCGCATGCTTGCTGGCATTATAGGCGCCCCAGCCCGCGCCCGCATTGATCAGCCCGGCCATCGAGGAAGTGGCCATCACATGGCCGCTTTCGCCATTAGCCTTCATCAGCGGCAAAAATGCCCGCAGGGCGTACACCACGGCGGTCTGGTTGACGGCGACCACCCAGTCCCAGTCTTTCTGCGACAGTTCTTCGCTTAAACCGCCGACGCTGACGCCTGCATTGTTGCACAGCACATTCACCTTGCCGAAGCGTTTGACGGTGGCGCTGGCGGCATCAAAGACCTGCTTTTCGACCGTGATGTCGCAGTGGAACGTATCCACATCCGCACCCTTGGCTTTCAGATCGGCGGCGGCGGACTTCAGCCGCGCCGCGTCAATATCGGCCATCATGACCTTCATGCCCACGCGGGTGAATGACTTGGCCATGCCAAGCCCCATGCCGCTGGCGGCGCCGGTGATAAAGGCTACTTTTCCTGCCACGTCTTTCATCGTCATTCTCTCCCTGTTGTTTATTTCAGCCGTTCATTAAAAAACCCGATCACCCGGTCGAGCGCAACGCGCGTGGGATGCCCGGCTTCATCTACCAGATCGGTGGTCAACACGCTATGGGCCAGCGGGTTGCCGTCGGGATTGCCAAATTTGCTGTCTATCTCGATGCCCTCAAAGCCATCGCCAAGCTCGCGCCGCAGGGTTTCAAAACGCGCGCCGGGGCTGGTGAAATCTCCGGTAAAACGCAGCCCCAGCACTTTTTCACCCTGGGCCACGCGGCGTTTGACATTCGCCAGCTCCGCCGGGCTGACATGCAGCGCCGCGCAGCGTGTTTTGCCGATGGCGAAGGGCAGAAAGGGCTGGCTCAGCACCGGCGCCATCATGCAGGGCTCCATCATCAGGCTGAGCGCGAAATTGCCGGTCACGCACATGCCGATGGCGCCCACGCCGCGCCCGCCCAGTTCAGTATGCACCGAACGGCACAGCGCGCGCAGCCAGTCGGTCACCGGGCTGGACCGGTTGCTGGCCAGCACCGAAAATTCATTGGAAATGCACACTTGGGCGATGGATTTGGCGATATAGCCATTACTGTTGGGGCGTCCCGGCTCGCCAAACAGATGCGGGACAACCGCCGTGAACCCCGCTTCCGCCACCCAGTTCGCAAAACGCAGCAAAGCCGGCGTAATGCCGGGAATTTCATGCATGATCACTATGCCCGGCCCGCTACCGCGCCAGTAAACCGGCTTGGTCTTGCCATCATGGGTAAAACTGCGTTCGATAAAGCCGTCCAGCGCCACCATGCCACTACCCCTCCCCCGATATTTTTGCCCATCGTCGCGCAAAGCGGGCTTTATCACAAGCACCCGGTGAATAATTCTGCGAAACAGGCTAAACTGCCGTCATGACACGGCACAATCACCCTGACGCGACGGCGGACTGGCTGCAAGATGCGAGACAGCATCTGTGGCTGCCTTATACCCAGATGCAGACCGCGCCCGCGCCGCTGGCGGCCGTGGCAAGCGAAGGGGTGCGCATTCAGCTTGCCGATGGGCGCCAGCTGATTGACGGCATTGCGTCCTGGTGGACCGCCTGTCATGGCTATAATCATCCGCATATCCGTGCCGCGATTATTGATCAGGCGGCAAGGATGCCGCATGTCATGCTGGGCGGACTGGTGAACGAACCCGCAAGCCGGCTGGCAGGGCGGCTGGCGCGCCTGGCGCCGGGCGATCTGGATCATGTGTTTTTTTCCGAATCCGGCTCGGTCGCGGTGGAAATTGCAATGAAGATGGCGCTGCAATATTGGATCAATCGCGGGCGCAGGGGCCGCACGAAATTTGTCTGTTTCCGCGATGGCTATCACGGCGACACGCTGGGGGCGATGTCGGTATGCGATCCCGATGAAAGCATGCATGCCTTGTTCAAGGGCGCGCTGCTGGAACAATATATCTCCGATCTGCCGCGCAACCGCGCCCAGCATGATGCGCTGGACGCATTTCTGCGTTCGCACCGCGATGAAATTGCCGGCATGATAGTGGAACCGCTGGTGCAGGGCGCGGGCGGCATGAAATTTCACAGCCCGGAACAACTGCACGATCTGCGCGCGCTGTGTGACCGGCATGGGGTGCTGCTGATTCTGGATGAAATCATGACCGGGTTCGGGCGCACCGGGACGATGTTCGCATGCACCCAGGCTGAAATCATTCCGGACATTATGACGCTTTCCAAGGCGCTGACCGGCGGCACGCTAGCGCTGGCGGCGACGGTTGCAAGCCGCGCAGTGTATCAGGCGTTTCTCGGCGAAGATGACGCCAGGGCATTGATGCATGGGCCGACTTATATGGGCAATGCGCTGGCCTGTGCGGCGGCCAACGCCTCGCTCGATCTGTTTGAAACCGAACCGCGCCTGGCGCAGGTGGCGGCGATTGCAGAACATCTGCGCACCGCACTCGCCCCCTGCGCCGCGATGCCCGGCGTGCGTGATGTGCGTGTCATGGGCGCGATTGGCGTGGTGCAATTGCAGAATATGAAAGCGCGCGACTGGTTCAAACAACGCTTTGTCGAGGAAGGCGTGTGGCTGCGCCCGTTTGGCGATATTGTGTACACCACACCGCCTTTCACCATTACCCGGGACGAGTTGCAGCATCTTACCGGCGCTATGGTCAAACTGATCGGCGAATGGGCGGCGAAGCAATAATGGACAGCCTTGAAAAATTCGCCTCGGCCAGGCTGGCGGAGCTGGAGACGCAAAGCCTGCGGCGCTGGCTGGCCGAAACCGACCGCACCGAAAACGCCATTGCCATCCGTAATGGCAGGCGGCTGATTTCATTCTGCTGCAATGATTATCTTAATCTGAGCCAGCATCCGCACGTCAAACAGGCGGCCATGCGGGCCATCGAAAAATTTGGCGCGGGCGCGGGCGCATCACGCCTGGTGACCGGCAATTATTCGCTGTATGCGCAGCTTGAATCCGCGCTGGCGCAATTAAAGCAGACCGAAGACGCCTGCGTGTTCGGCAGCGGCTATCTGGCCAATCTGGGCATTATTCCGGCCCTTGCCGGGTCAAATGATCTGGTTCTGGCCGATGCGCTCAGCCATGCCTGTTTGATGGCGGGCGGCAGATTGAGCGGGGCGCGGATGCTGACATTCCGGCATAATGATCTGGCGCATCTGGAGGAATTGCTCCGTACACATCGTTCATCGCACCGGCAATGCCTGATTCTGACCGATGGCGTGTTCAGCATGGATGGCGATCTGGCGCCGGTGCGTGAACTGGCGGCGCGGGCGCGGGCGCATGACGCCTGGCTGATGACCGATGACGCGCATGGCATTGGCGTGCTGGCGGATGGGCGCGGCAGCAGTTTTTCCGGCGGCGAAAAGATGGATGTGCCGCTGCAAATGGGCACCCTGTCCAAGGCGGTGGGGGCCTATGGCGGCTATATTTGCGGCGCGCGCACTGTCATGGATCTGATCCGCAACCGCGCCCGCACGCTGATTTATTCCACGGCGCTGCCGCCCGCGAGTGTGGCGGCGGCGCTGGCGTCCCTGGAAATAATTACGCGCGATCCCGAATTGCGCGCGGCCCCCCTACGCAAGGCGCGCCGGTTTACCGGCAGCCTGAATTTACCCGAAGCGCAAAGCCCCATCGTGCCGCTGATCCTGGGCGATGCACACCGCGCGCTGGCGGCGTCCGCCATGCTGGAACAGGCCGGATTTCTGGTGACCGCCATCCGCCCGCCCACCGTGCCCCAGGGCACGGCGCGGCTACGATTTACCTTTACCGCCGCCCATCAGGATAGGGATATTGACCGGCTGGCGGCCCTGTTGCGTGAGAAAAATCTGGTATGAAAAGTTTTTTTATCACCGCCACCGGAACCGATATTGGCAAAACCTTTGTCACCGCATTGCTGATCCGGCAATTGCGGGCGCAGGGCAAAAGCGTGCGCGCGTTAAAACCGCTGCTGACGGGGTACACGGATGATGTGGCGCAGGAAAGCGATACGGGCATTCTGCTGGATGCGCTGGACCTGCCGGTCAATGCCGAAACGATTGCGCGCGTGACGCCCTGGCGCTTTGAGGCGCCACTGTCGCCCAATATGGCGGCGCGGCGCGAAAACCGCCAGATTGATCTGAAAGAAGTGATTGGCTTTTGCGCGGCGGCCCGAACTGGCGCGGAGGATTATCTGCTGATCGAAGGGGTGGGCGGCGTATTGGTCCCGCTGAATGATCTTTACACGGTGCGCGATTGGATCATGATTCTGCAACTGCCTGCATTATTGGTGACCGGCAGCTATCTGGGCAGTATCAGTCATACGCTGAGCGCATTGGAGGCCTTGCAATCCAAGGGCATTCCTGTCGCGGGCATCGTGGTCAGCGAAAGCCCCGTATCACCGGTTTCGCTGGCCGAGACGCTGGAAACGCTGGAGCGATTTACAGGCGGCGTGCGGCTGCATGGGCTGCCCCGGCTGGACCGTGCTGGAAATGCGGACGATCTGACTTATCTATTGAATCTGAACTAACCGGCCGGGAAAACTGCTTATGCTGCCGCGCGCAATTTTGTTTGATATGGATGACACGCTGATTCTGTCTTTCAAGGGCAGTCCCCGTGATGTGTGGCGGCGCACGCTGGATGAATTTCATGCCGATCTGAACCCCTCCAGCCTGGACGCCACTGCGGATGCGCTGTATGCGGCGGCGCTGGAATTCTGGTCGGACAGTGCGCGCCACAAGCCGGCGCGGCTGGATCTGGCCCGCACGCGGCGCGAAATTACCGGTATTGGATTGCGGCGGGCGGGGATCGCAAATGACGCGCTGGCGCATCGGATTGCAGACGCCCTGGCTGCCCTGCGCGACCGGGAAATCAGCCTGTTTCCGCATGCCCATGAAACCCTGGACCGGCTGCGCGCGGCGGGGGTGCGGCTGGCGCTGGTAACTAATGGGGCGACACAGCCACAATGGGAAAAAATTCGGAGGTTTGATTTTGAGCACCGCTTTGACCATATTCAGGTAGAAGGCGATGTCGGCTTTGGCAAACCGGAAACCGAGGCCTATCTGCATGCCTTGCAGGCTGTGGGCGCGGACGCGCAATCGGCCTGGATGGTGGGCGATAATCTGGAATGGGAGGTGGCCGCCCCCCAACGCCTGGGCATCCACACAATCTGGCATGACCATAACGGAAATGGCCTGCCCGAAAACCCGCCCGCCCAGCCAGACCGCATCATCCGGGGGCTGGCTGAATTGACCCAGGGACTTTGAACACAAAAGAACTTTGAACACCGGAGCAAGCCATGAGCAGCGCCTTTGAAATCAGCCGTAGCCATATGAACGCCGCATTGGAAGCGGGCAAAGAAGCCCGAATTCCAGCCGACACCATCGCCCGCGCCATGCTCGAACGGGTGCTGGAAGTATACCGGGCCGGGCGCAGCCTGGAGGATATTGCCAGCGAATTAAGCTTCCATATCGAGAATCTTGACCCCGATGCCGATCATATGTTCATGCGGCCCTAATACACGTATAAGTAGTGGCTGATTAATTTATCCAGAAGCCGATTAGCGTTTTAAACAATCTGTTGAATCGCCTATAATCTGGGCATAAGAAATGGGCGGGCCATGTTTCAGAAGACTGAAGCCAGCCCCGGAGAGGAAGAACAGGCAGCAATGCGTCCGGCCCGGCCGGGTGACAAAGTGCGCCTTTAATTTGCAGGATCAATAGTCACATGGTGGGATCTGTTGCCGGACCGGTTGCACAGCGCGGCCGCAAAAAAATTGAATCGGTGGTGGTACGCTTTGCCGGGGATTCCGGCGATGGCATGCAGATCACCGGCAGCCAGTTTTCATCTTCAACCGCGCTGGCGGGACAGGATCTGGCGACTTTCCCGGATTTTCCGGCGGAAATCCGCGCGCCCATCGGCACCACCTTTGGCGTGTCGGCGTTTCAGATCAATTTCGGCTCGCGCGCCATCAAAACCTCCGGTGACAAGTCCGACGTGCTGGTGGCGATGAATGCCGCGGCGCTGAAGGTCAGCCTGTCCAATCTGCGCGAAGGCGGGTTGATCATTCTGGACACCGGCAGTTTCAACGAACGCAATTTCATCAAGGCCGGATACAAGGTTGATCCGCGTACCGATGGTTCGCTGGCGCATTATCAGTTGCTGGAAATTGATATTTCAAAAATGACGCTGGATGTGGCCAAACCGCTGGGGCTGTCGCAGAAAGAGGCGCTGCGCTGCAAGAATATGTGGACGCTGGGCCTGGTATACTGGATGTATGACCGCGATGTGCAGCCGACGATTGACTGGTTGCAGAATAAATTCGGCGCCAAGGCGCCCGAAGTGGCCGCCGCCAATATCGCCGCGCTGAAAGCCGGTCACGCCTTTGGCGAAACCGTGGAAATCAGCGGCGATAGTGCTGGCTATTCCATCGGCCAGGCCAATATTGAAAAAGGCCTTTATCGCCTGGTGCAGGGCAGCGAGGCGCTGTCCTGGGGCCTGCTGGCCGGAAGCCAGCTGGCCGGGCTTGAAATGCTGCTGGCATCCTATCCGATCACGCCGTCTTCATCGGTGTTGCATACGCTGTCCGAACTGAAAGCCTTTGGCGTGATGACCTTTCAGGCGGAAGATGAAATTGCCGCCGCCTGCGCCGCGATCGGTGCTTCCTATGCCGGCAAGCTGGGCGTCACCGCCAGCTCCGGCCCCGGTATCGCACTGAAAACCGAAGCCATCGGCCTGGCGATCGGCACCGAACTGCCGCTGGTTGTCGTCAACACGCAACGCGCTGGCCCTTCAACCGGCCTGCCCACCAAGACCGAACAGTCCGATCTGTATCTTTCCGTATTCGGACGTAATGCCGATGCGCCAATGCCGGTTTTATCGGTGCGCGCACCAGGCGATGCGTTTGAAACCGCGATTGAGGCGGTGCGCATCGCCACCAAATATATGACGCCGGTGATGCTGCTGTCGGACGGCTATATCGCCAATGCGGCCGAACCCTGGCTTGTGCCGGACATTGCGGATTACGAACCGTTCCCGGTTAAATTCCGCACCGATCCCGAAGGCTTTCATCCCTTTGTGCGCGATCCGAAAACCCTGGCGCGCGCCTGGGCCAAGCCTGGCACGCCGGGCCTCGCGCACCGTATCGGCGGCATCGAGCGCGATTACAATAGCGGCAATATTTCCTATGAGCCTGAAAACCATCAGCGCATGACCGATACCCGTGCCGCCAAAATCCGCGGCATCGCCAATGACATTCCCGAACAGCAGGTCGAAGTGGGCGCGCCCAACGGCAAGATGGTGGTTGTCGGCTGGGGTTCGACCTATGGCCCGATCAACCGCGCAGTATCCAATATGCGTGACGCCGGCTATGACGTATCGCATATTCATCTGCGCTATATCTGGCCATTGCCGCGCAATCTGGGCGATCTGCTGCATTCCTATGAAAAAGTGCTGGTTGCGGAAATGAACACCGGACAGTTGAAGACATTGCTGCGCGCGGAATATCTGGTGCCGGCCGAGGGTCTTAACAAAGTATCCGGCCAGCCGATGATGATCAGCGAAGTGGAAGACGCCATCCGCGCGCGCCTCGCCACCGCCAAAGCCGCCGAATAATAACGCCATAAGATCGACAGGGAACCAGTGATATGAACGCGCCCACAAAACTGACACCGGATGATTTCGCCACTGACCAGGAAGTGCGCTGGTGCCCCGGCTGCGGCGATTACGCCATTCTGAAAGCGGTGCATAAAACCTTGCCGGAACTTGGCGCAACGCGCGAAAATACGGTGTTCGTATCGGGTATCGGGTGTGCTGCGCGTTTTCCCTATTACATCAATACCTATGGCTTTCACACCATTCATGGCCGCGCCCCCGCAATAGCCACCGGCGTCAAGCTGGCAAGTCCGGAATTGAATGTCTGGGTGGTCGGCGGCGATGGCGATTCGCTGAGCATTGGCGGCAATCATCTGTTTCATCTGCTGCGGCGCAATGTCGATGTGCAATATCTGATGTTCAACAATGAAATCTATGGCCTGACCAAGGGCCAGTTTTCGCCCACCTCGCGGGTCGGCACCAAATCTCCGTCCACGCCTCAGGGCTCGGTGGACCGTCCCGCCAATGGCCTGCGCTTTGCGCTGGGCGCGGGTGCGCGTTTTGTCGGCCGCGCCATTGATGTGCAGCAGGCCAATCTAAGCACGCTGCTGAAACGCGCCCATGCACATAAGGGCGCATCCTTTGTGGAAATTCTGCAAAACTGCATTGTCTATAATGATGATGTGTTTGCCCATATCACCGATAAAAAAGTCGCCGCCGAAGCGCAAATTCTGGTCGAACATGGCAAGCCGCTGCTGTTCGGCAAGGACAAGAATCGCGGTGTTCGCCTCAATCCGAAAAACCTGACTTTGGAAATGGTCGTGATCGGCGAAAATGGCGTCACAGTGGATGACATTCTGGTGCATGACGAAAAGAACCGTGCGCTGGCCGGAATTATCGCCGGCATGGAAGCGCCGTTCCCGGTGGCGCTGGGTGTGATTTACTGCGACCCCGCGGAAAGCTATGAGGTGTCGGCGCATGCGCAGATGGATCAGGCCAAGGCCAAGAACCCGAAGCCTGATATCAACAAGCTGCTGCGGTCGGGCAATACCTGGACGGTTGCGTAGGGCGTAACATCTATCTGGAAATCTGCGCCAGTTCGGCGCCTTTTCCGGTGCCGCGCGCAATATCCAGGAAAACTTCTTCCATGTTCATGCGCCCATAGCGCGCGATCAGCGCGTCTGGCGCGCCTGAATCCACAATACGCCCCGTGCGCATCATCAACACCACGTCGCACATCCGTTCCACCTCGGCCATATTGTGCGATGCCAGCAGGATCGTGGCCCCGCGCGTGGCGCAGTAATTTTCCAGATAGCCGCGCACCCAGTCGGCGGTATCTGGATCGAGCGAAGCCGTCGGCTCATCCAGGAGTAATAGTTCCGGCGCATTGATCAGCGATTTCGCAAGCGACACGCGGGTTTTCTGTCCGGCCGATAATTGCCCTGTGGGCCGATGCAGGAATTCGGAAAGTTCCAGATCGGCGGCAAGCTCCGCAATCCTCCCCGCCCGGTCCATAACACCATACAGCATGGCGAACACATTCAGATTTTGCGCAACCGTCAGGCGGTGCGGCAAATCCACATAGGGGCTTTCGAAATTCATCCGGGGCAGAACGCGGTGATAATCCTGCGGCAGCTGGCAGCCCAGCACCTCAATGGATCCCCCGCTGGGTTCCACGAGGCCAAGGATCATGGCGATAGTGGTGGTTTTCCCCGCCCCATTGCCGCCCAGCAAAGCGGTAATAGTGCCTTTGGCCACGTCAAAATCAATGCCGTCAACCGCCAGCACTTCGCCATAGCGTTTGCTCAGTCCGCGCACACGCACAGCATTATCGGAATCAGAAACTGTCATCGGCCCATCATCGCAGAGATTTCATCCGGCGCAAGACGCGATTATGCGCCGTCACCCCTTATCAGCCGGATGCAAGCTGGTCCAGATGGCGGCCCTGGAACAGTTTGATCCCCAGCGCCTGGCCAAACGCTATCGCGTCCTGCGTATCGCACCGGCACAGAATGATGCGCGCGGCGCCCGCCTGATTGACCGCCTCCACAAAGGCGGCGCTGCGTTCTGGATTATGCGCATTGCAGGTTTCAGGGTTCCAGATGATCTTTTCAAAATCCAGCTTGAGTTTGGCGCGGTCCATGAACGGAAAAGTCAGCGGATTCAACCCGTCCAGCGCAATGCCATAGCCGCGTTCATGCGCGAAATCCCGGGCGAAAATAAAGGCCCCCATATCAGCGAACAAATCTATGCTTTGCAGTTCCAGGATAATGGCCGCCTGGGTGATGCGGCGCATGGCTGCGTCGAATTTCAGAAACTCAGGCGACAGGATGGTGCTGACATTGAGATTAATGGAAATCGGCACAGTGACGGTTTTCGTGATCTCCGGCAATGCGGCCAGCATGCGGATATCCAGGCTTTGGCTGAGATGCTGGAACAGCCAGCGGTCACCCATACAGTCGATGCCGGGCAGAAGCCTGTCCTGCAGGGCGCGGATGGATACAAAATGTTCACACATGACAGGCTTGGGCGGGGCGTTTCCGGCAAGTGTAAAAATATTCTGCCGCTCAATCATCAGGCTCAGATCGGCATTACGCAGTGCCGTTTCGAAACGGTCCAGCAATAGCGGCGTCAGCCTGTTTGCGCCTGCGGACACCGGAGGCTGCGGGTGTTTTGACTTGTCCTCATGCGCTTTAATCGACATATTCAGGCGCTGGCGGTGTTGCGCCGCCTCTGTTTCGAACGCCTGCGCCAGATTCAGAAAGGCGGGATGATCCAACTCCATATCATACCAGATACAGAAGGGCTCATTGCTGGCTTCCTCCAGCAGCAAAGCGGGGTCTTCAGAAAATAAAAAGCGCAGCTTGACGGCATAATCTTCAATATCCGAAATCCGCGCATCCTTGACACCGGCGACAATATCATTGTTCCAAAGCCGGAACAGTTGCCCGTTGAACCGGCGCATTAGCGGCTCAAACGTGTTCATCACGATGCGTATATGATGCTCAAGGCGGTTTGCGGGCGACAGGCGGGACAGGCGCACATGAATGGCGCGCCGGCCCTGTTTGTGATTGGCCAGCCGGGCTGCATAATCCAGCAATGCCGCTTCCTGACTTCCCGCATGCGGGGCGCCAGCGTTCGGGACGCCAGAAACAGGCGCCGGAAATGCCGCATTTGCCATTTCATTCCACTCAAATTCACAGACGTTAATACAGTATTGCAGAACAGGGTTGCCGAATTATTAAGCTCAGCAATGACATAAATGGCTGGAAAGTGTATAGAATGGCGCTATGGCGTTTAATTTTTCCCTAATGAAAGACCTGCTGGTCCGGAAACGCCGGCGCGCCATTGTGACGGCGCCGGCGGGCGAGCGGATTTATGCCATCGGCGATATACATGGCAGGTCTGACCTGCTGCAACGCCTGCATGAAATGATCCTTGAGGATGCCGCGGCGCGCGGATGGGCGCGCAACCGGGTGATTTATCTGGGGGACTATATTGATCGCGGCCCGGACAGCCGCGGCGTGCTGGCGCTGGCGATGGGGGACAATCTTCCGGGAATGACAAAGCTGCATCTGCGCGGCAATCACGAGGCGCTGGCCCTGCAATTTCTGCAAAATCCGGCAGAAGGCGCTGATTGGCTGCGCTGGGGCGGGGATGCGGTGCTGCGCGAATATGGCATTACGCCGCCATCGGAGTTCAGCCAGCCCGCGAAATTGCAGCAGGCTGCGTACCTATTGTCCGATGCCATGACGCAGGAGGAAAAGACATTTTTGCAGGGCCTGCAATTCTGCCACCTGGCCGGGGGATATTTCTTCACCCATGCAGGGGTGCGGCCAGGGACGCCGCTTGAGGCGCAGGACAGCAAGGATTTGATCTGGATTCGCGAACCATTCCTGAGCCATAAGGATGACTTTGGCGCGGTTATCGTGCATGGCCATACGATCTGTAACAGCATCGAAATAAAACCAAATCGAATCGGGATTGACACTGGTGCGCACGCCACAGGCATACTCACCTGCCTCGTACTGGAGGCCAAAGGACGCTGGCTGTTGCAGACGGGGCAGCCAAACCTGCAGGCAGTGCCAATTCCATGACAAAGGGTCTCGGACCATTGGCGCCCCGTGCCGGTAATTGGAACAAGTTCTGAATGACACATGAAAATATTGAGGCCAAGCATGATGTGCAGATGGGGTCCGAACGTATGTTCGGGTTTGTCTTTGCCGGATTTTTTGCCCTGCTTTCCGGATTGGCCTGGTGGGGCGCCAGCAGCTGGCTGATTTACTGGCTTGGCATATCGGCGTCGTTTTTGATCGTGGCGCTCGTTGCGCCCCGTCTGCTGGCGCCGCTGAACCGGCTCTGGTTCAAATTCGGAATATTGCTGCACACCATTGTCAGCCCGGTCATTCTGGGCCTGCTGTTCTTTGTGACGATCACACCGATTGGCTGGCTGATGCGGCTGTTCGGCGCGCGTCCGCTAAATCTGAAATTCGACAGCGCCGCCCAAAGCTACTGGATCCCGCGTGATCCGCCCGGGCCGCCGCCGGCCTCGTTAAAAAATCAGTTCTAAGGAGTGACGCGATGTCGTTCGTAAAAGAGTTCTGGATGTTTCTGCGGGTTAGAAAAAAATACTGGCTTGCGCCGGTCATGCTGATGATGGTTCTGTTAGGCGGGCTGATTGTGCTGAGCCAGGGTTCTGCGATCGCGCCCTTTATCTATACCCTGTTTTGATCCCGTCAGATGCGCATTCTTGGCATATCGGCCTATTATCATGACAGTGCGGCCGCCCTGGTGGAGGGCGGCCGCATCGTTGCAGCCGCGCAGGAAGAACGCTTTACGCGCAAAAAACATGATGCGCGTTTCCCCGCCAATGCGGTGGAATATTGCCTGTCAGAGGCCGGGATCGGCCTTGCAGATGTGGACTTCGTTACCTTTTACGACAAGCCGTTCTTGAAGTTCGAGCGGCTGCTGGAAACCTATCTGGCGTTTGCGCCGCGCGGATTTAAATCGTTCCGCATGGCCATGCCGTTATGGATGCGTGAAAAACTGTTTCAGAAAGATCTGCTGCGGCAGGAATTCAGAAAATATGACGAAAAATTTGACTGGGAAACCCGGCTGCTGTTCAGCGAGCATCATCTCAGCCACGCCGCCAGCGCCTATTTTCCATCGCCATTTGATGAGGCGGTGGTGCTGACGCTGGATGGCGTTGGCGAATGGGCGTCATGCACCGCCGCCATCGGGCGCGGCAACAGGCTGGAAATTTTCAAGGAAATGCATTTTCCGCATTCGCTGGGCCTGCTTTATTCCGCCGCCACTTACTATACCGGCTTCAAGGTAAATTCCGGCGAATATAAAGTGATGGGGCTTGCGCCCTACGGAACGCCGCGTTACGCGCAGAAATTTTTCGATCATCTGATGGATTTGAAGGCCGACGGCTCGTTCCGGCTTGATCAGTCCTATTTTGATTATTGCACCGGCCTGACCATGACCAATCAGAAATTTTCCGATCTGTTCGGGCAGCCGGTGCGCACGCCGGAACAGAAGCTGACCCAGTTTCATATGGATATGGCGGCCTCGATCCAGGCCGTGGTTGAGGAAGTGGTGTTGCGCCTCACACGCGCGCTGGCCAAAGAAACCGGTCTGAAAAATCTGTGCATGGCGGGCGGCGTGGCGCTGAACTGCGTCGCCAATGGTAAAATTCTGCGTGACGGCGCATTTGAAAATATCTGGATACAGCCAGCTGCAGGCGATGCGGGCGGCGCGCTGGGCGCGGCGCTGGCCGCTTATCATCTGTTTAAGGATCAACCGCGCACGCCATCCGTTTCCGGTGACCGCATGTCGGGCAGTTATCTGGGGCCCGCTTATGCCCAGGAGGATATTGAGCGGCGTTTGCGCGCCGCGGGCGCAAAATTTGAGGTCATGTCCCAGGACGCGATGCTGGACGCCACGGCGCAGGCGCTGGCCGATGGCGATGCCGTTGGCTGGTTTCAGGGACGCATGGAATTTGGCCCGCGCGCTCTTGGCGGGCGTTCCATTCTGGGCGATGCGCGCTCGCCTGCAATGCAGAAAACTCTGAACCTGAAAGTCAAATACCGCGAAAGTTTCCGCCCCTTTGCGCCCTCGGTGCTGCGTGAGCATGTTGCGGAATATTTCGAACTGGACAGCGATTCCCCCTATATGCTGCTGGTCGCCGATGTGGTTACAGGCCTGCGCCGGAAAATGACGGCGGCGGAAGAACAATTGTTCGGAATTGACAAGTTGAATGTTCCACGCTCCAGCATTCCAGCCGTCACGCATGTGGATTATTCGGCGCGCATCCAGACCGTGCATGCGCAAACAAATCCCTTGTATCACGCGCTGATTTCACGGTTTCATGCGCTGACCGGCTGTCCGGTAGTGGTGAATACCAGCTTCAATGTGCGGGGCGAGCCGATTGTCTGCACGCCCGAAGATGCGTTCCGCTGCATGATGGGTTCCGAGATTGATCTGCTGGCGGCGGGCAATTGCGTGCTGCGCAAGGGCGATCAGGATCCGGCCCTGAAGCTGGATTACAAGGATGCGTTTGAGCTGGATTGACCTGAAAGTTTAGAGCAATTTTACCTGTTTTGGTTGAACCATCCGGTTCAACCAAAACAGGAATTGCTCTATCGCCGCCCGAAAAGTTTTTCAATATCGGCCAGTTTCAGTTCCACATAAGTGGGTCGGCCATGATTACACTGGCCCGAATGCGGCGTGGCTTCCATTTCGCGCAGCAGCGCGTTCATTTCCTGCGCGTTCAGTGTGCGTCCGGCGCGCACACTGCCATGACAGGCCATAGAGGCGCAGACATCCTCCAGCCTTTCTTTCAGCGTATGGGTGCCCCCCCATTCGCGGATGTCATCGGCCAGATCGCGCAATAATCCCGCAATATCGCACGCGCCCAGCAGCGCCGGTGTTTCGCGCACCATGACCGCGCCGGGGCCGAAGCGTTCCAGCGCCAGTCCAAAACCGGCAAGTTCATCCGCGCGTTCCGCCAGTGCGGCCACGGCGTCTTCATCCATCTCAATGACTTCGGGCAGCAGCAATATCTGCCCCGGCGCGGCGCCGGTTTGCAGATGCTGTTTCATCCGCTCCAGCACCAGGCGTTCATGGGCGGCATGCTGATCGACAATCACGATGCCGGTATCTGTCTGTGCAATAATATAGGTTGCGTGCAACTGGCCGCGCGCCACACCCAGCGGATAGCCCGTCACATTCTGCATAGCTGCGTCCGGCATTTCAAAGCGCGCAGCAGGTTCCATAAAACCGTCCATCCGGTCCGGCGCCTGAAACTGCATCGCCGCGGCGGCCTGGCTGAGGGAAGGCCGTGAAAGCGGCAGCCCGCCGGGGCGCATCGCGCCCAGCGCCGCCAGGGATGAGGTGGTGGATGACCGGTGCCCCGCGCCGGACAATGCATGACGCAAACCCGATACAATCAGCCCACGGATGATACCGGAATCGCGAAAGCGCACCTCGGCCTTGGCGGGGTGCACATTCACATCCACCTGATGCGGATCGAGGTTTAAAAACAGCACCAGCGCCGGGTGCCGGTCACGGGCCAGAAAATCCTGATAGGCCCCGCGTACCGCGCCATGCAGCAGTTTATCACGCACCGGCCGGCCATTGACAAACAGATATTGCTCCCGCGCCGTGCCGCGATGATAGGTCGGTAACCCCGCGCACCCGGTCAGATGAATGCCATCGCGCAGCGCATCCACCGCAATCGCGTTTTCGCCGAATTCGCGTCCCATAATGGCGTTGAGACGCGCGCGCTGCGCATCCAGCAGACCGCCCTGTTCACCCGGGACATCAAATATGCGCCGCCCATTATGGGTCAGGCTGAAACTGATCTGCGGATGCGCCATAGCCAGGCGTTTTACACAATCTGTGATGGCCGCCTGTTCCGCCGCCTCGCTTTTCATAAATTTCAGCCGTGCGGGTGTGGCGTAAAACAGATCGCGAACTTCAACATTGGTGCCGGGCGCGCCCGAGGCGGGCTGTGGCGGGGTGATGGCGCCGCCGGTCACGCCAATCATCCAGGCGCCGTCTTCCGCCGCTGCGGTGCGGCTGGTGATCGTCATCCGGCTGACGGAACCGATTGCAGGCAGCGCCTCACCGCGAAAGCCCAGATTTTTTATGTTGAACAGATCATCATCATCCAGCTTGGATGTGGCATGGCGTTCAATGCACAGCGCCAACTCTTCGCGCGTCATGCCCTTGCCATTATCGCTGACCGAAATCAGTTCGCGCCCGCCGCCGCCAATCACGATGCCGATCCGGTTTGCGCCTGCATCAATGGCGTTTTCCACCAGTTCCTTGACCGCGCTTGCCGGGCGTTCAACCACTTCGCCAGCGGCGATACGGTTGACGATTTCTTCCGGCAGGCGGCGCAGTATCATCCCCGCATATCCTGCAAATATTTTTTCGCCAGCACCTTGCCCTGTTCGACGGCGGGCTGATCGAAAGGGTCTACGCCCAGAATATGCGCGGCGATAATGGTTTCAAGCATGAAATGCATGAATAGGCCGCCAATAGTGTGCGCATCCGGCGACGGCACATTAAAAACACGGGTGGGGCGCGTATTGGCGATCAGCGTATCAATGGTGGCGCGCTGCTCGGCATCGGCCAGATCGCCCACCGTGCGGCCGTTCAGATAGGCCAGTTCCGGATCGGCGCTGACAATGCGCGGGCCTTTGCCCGCCAGGCCCTGGGTGAAAATCGTGTACAGCTTGTCGCGCGGGCCGCCCAGATAAAGCTGCAACTGGCTGTGCTGATCGACAGGGCCAAGGGCGGCGATCGGAGTGGTGCCCTTGCCGTTCTTGCCCAGGCTTTCGGCCCAGAGCTGGCGGTGCCACATGGCAAAGCGTTCCAGCCTGTCGCCATAGGGCATGACCACCTGGGCGCGCGCGCCAAGCATTGTCTCGCACGCAATGCTCAGCCCCGCGCCGATGGCGGCAGGCACGTCTGCGGGCGCAGCACCCGCCAGCACCGGGGCCAGCACCGCCGCCGCACCGTCGCGGATGGCCGCACCGTCAAGCCCGAGACAATAAGCCGGAACCATGCCCACGCTGCTCAGCACCGAATAACGCCCGCCCACGCCCGGCGGATGATCCACAACCGGAAAATCATACTGCGCCGCCAGGCGGCGGGTGGCCCGGTCACCCGGCTCGGTAATCACACCGAAATGATGCTTCATATATTTTCCGCCGCCCGCCGCCTCCAGCGCTGCAATAACCGACAAAGCCTGGCTCATGGTCTCGGCAGTATTGCCGGATTTGGAGATCACCAGAAACCGGGTTGTGCGCAGATCAAGCTGGCCCAGCACGGCGTCCATGGCAAAGGGATCGAGATTATCGAGGAAATGAAACCGCGGCTGGCCTTCGCGGGGCAACCCGATAGGGCGGTATTTGTCGACGCTTTGCGCCAGCGCCTGCGCGCCCAGGCTGGATCCGCCGGTGCCAAGCAATACCAGATTGCTGGTGTCCTTCAGCAGATGCGCCGCCAGTGTCTGGCAGGCCGCCAGATCATCACGCGCTTCGGGCAGGCGCAACAGGGGCAGAGAACCATCCGCATGCTGCGCACGCAATTTTTCCAGCGCCGGGGCAGTGCTGGCCAGAATAGCTTCGAAATCCGGCCTGTTCAGCCGGTCCGTGCCGAAACAACCCGCGATATTCTGTATATAGCTCATAAACGCCCTCTTATTTGGCGGGACTTGTCCCATTGGGCCGGCCGACGGAAACCAGCAGCAGATTATCCGGGTTCAGCAGTTTTCTGGCGGCGCGGTTAACATCTTCAAGGCTGACTGCGCGCACCAGATCATTGCGACGGTCGATATAGTCTATCCCGATATTTTCCAGTTGCAGCCCCAGCAACTGCTCGGCAATTTTGGCATTGCTGTCAAATCGCAGCGGATAGGACCCGGTCAGATAGGTCTTGGCGTCTTCCAGTTCCTGCGGCGTCACCCCCTGGTCACGCATGCGCGCCAGTTCCTTGCGCAACAAGGCGACGGTTTCATTGGCGCGCTCATTCTGGGTTGCAACGCTGCCGAAAAACAGGCCGGTTTGCGCCATCGGCGCCAGATGCGTGAACACCGAATAGGCCAGGCCGCGCTTTTCGCGGATTTCCACCACCAGGCGGGAATTAAAGCCGCCCCCGCCCAGAATATAATTCATGACCGTGGCGGGAATGAAATCCGGGTCCTTGCGCATCAGGCCGGGCAGGCCGAACATCATCACGGTCTGGGGAATGTCGCGCTGGATCACGATGGACATGTCAAGCGCGGGCGTAACTGGCGTGCTGTCGGGCCCGGTGGCGCTTTCGGCCAGCCCGCCAAATGTCGTATCCAGCAATTGCGCCAGCCGCGCCGCATCAATATCGCCAACCACGGCGATCACCAGCCGGTCACGGGTGAATTGGCGTGCGGCGAACTGGCGCAGATCTTCCGCGCTGATCTGTTCAATATGTCCGGCCTCACCGTCTGTGGGGCGGCCATAGGGATGGCTGGGAAAGGCGGCGGCGAACCAGGCCTTGCTGGCGATGCTATCGGGATCTTCCTCGGCCTGTTGCAGGCCCGCCAGCAATTGCGCCTTGATCCGCGATACAGGCTCGGCGTCAAAGCGCGGCGCGGTCAGGGCAAGCCGGGTCAGCCGGAAGGCCTCATCCGTATTTTCCGTCAGGGTCTGCAAGCCGCCCTGAAACGCATCCTGATCGGTCTGAAAACCCAGTTTAATGGCCAGGGATTCGAGGCGTTTCTGAAACGCCTGACTGTCCAGATCGCCCGCACCCTCGTCAATGGTTGCAGCCGCCAGCCGGGCCAGGCCCACTTTGCCGGCGGGGTCCAGTTTCGCGCCGCCCCGGAAGGCAAAATCCATGGCGATCAGGGGAATAGTATGCTGCTCCACCAGCCAGGCTTCAATCCCGCCGGGGCTGATGACGCGCTGTATCGTGACGGCATTTGCGGCTGGCGCAAGCAACAGGCACAGACCAAGCAGACAAAATGCGATCAGGCGTTCCATGCGCGCCCCCATTATTTCTTCCCCGGCAGCAAAATACCCGTGACGGAGGATTCCGGGCGCAGCACGGCTTTTGCAGCGGCTTGCACCCGTTCGGGGGTGACTGCCTGAATACGGTCGGGCCAGGCGATGATGTCTTCGATCTTGCGCCCCGTTGCCAGCACCTCGCCGAAAATCTGCGCCATGTTCTGCTGATTGTCCTGGGCGTAAACGGCGGATGCGATCATCTGGCGTTTGGCGCGGTCCACTTCCTCTGTTGTTACCCCGTCTTTCAGCAGCAGCGCCAGCACCTCTTCCAGCGCCTGTTCCAGCGCCGCTACGGACTGGCCCCTGCGCGGCGTGGCCTGAAGATAAAACTGCCCATAATCCATGGCGGAGCTTTGATAGCCGGCCGCAGCCGAGGCTGCGACGGCCTTCTCGATCACCAGGGTGCGGTACAGGCGGCTTGTCGCGCCGCCGCCCAGAACCTGCGACAGAACCTGAAGCGCGTCGGGATCGCCGCCGGACTGCTGATTATGCGTGGGGGCCAGATAGCTGCGCTGCCAGCTGGCTTCGGCGACACGCGGGTCGGACATTTCCAGCCGCCGCGCGGCAAGCTGCGGCGGCTCCATCGGGCGCATGCGTGCGGGGATGCCCCGCGATTTTACCGCGCCATAATATTTTTCCGCCAGCGGGCGCAATTGCGCCGCTGTAATATCGCCAGCGACAATCAGATAGGCATTGTCCGGGCCATAATGGCGCCGGTAATGATCCAGCGCATCCTCGGTGGTCAGTTTTTCGATTTCGTGCCGCCAGCCGATCACCGGGCGGCCATAGGGATGCGACAAAAACTGCGCCGCCTCGATCTGTTCGGAAAACAAAGCGGCGGGATCATTATCGGTGCGGCTGCTGCGTTCTTCCAGAATGACATCGCGTTCCGGCAGCACGACAGCGTCTTCAAGCCGCAGATTGGCCATACGGTCGGCTTCCATTTCCATCACCTGCGGCAATTTATCCAGCGACACGCGCTGAAAATAGGCGGTGAAATCATAGGATGTGAAGGCATTGTCCTGGCCGCCAATGCGCGCGACGATTTTGGAATATTCGCCGGGCGCAATTTTCGCGGTTCCCTTGAACATCAGATGTTCCAGAAAATGCGCAATGCCGGATTTTCCCGGCGGCTCATCGGCGGAACCAACCCGGTACCAGACCATATGGGTTACCACAGGGGCCCGGTGATCGGGCAATATGACGACCTGCATGCCATTGCTGAGGGTAAAACTTTCAGGCTGCACCCAGGGCCGGGCAGAGGCCGCCGCCGTAAAAAATGCGAGCGCTGCGCCTGATACAGCCATCCGGCATGCAAATCTGCGCATCAGCCTGTTTCCGCCTCTCAGAATAAACCGCCAAGCCAGCCTTTTTTCTTCTGCTTCTCAGCTGACTTTTGCGGCGCTTCGGCGGGCTTTTCCTCTGCCGGGGGGGCATCCTTGTTTTCTTTCAACCTTTCGGCTTCGGCTTTGGCGTCAATTACGTCTTCTTTTTCCTTTGCGGGCTCCTGCCAGAACAGAATGGCTTCGGCAATGGAACTGTCTTTTTCAACCAGGCTGGCGGTTTCCGAATTCAGAACCTTACGGATGTCGGGATTGGCACCGCTGCCGCCCGTGGTTTCCAGCAGCCCAACCTCACCGCTGGTATAGCCCTGGGCATTGTCGCTTAATCCTTCGCGTCCGAACAAAGCCGTTTCCGCACCGCCCAGAGGCTCAATACTGGCCGGGCCAGGCGCGCCGGGCTGGGGCGGGCGCAGGGCATAATTGGGCGGCAGTATCAGCGGCGCCTTGGTGACGACGGTAAATTCGTCAGGCGCGACCTTTTGCATGCCAAAGGCGCGCTTGGCCCCCGCGCAGCCATTCAGGCTGCCGAGGGCAATAAGGCCCGCAACCGTTGCGAGCGCCAGTTTAGTCGTTCTCATGCTCATTTTTCCGCCTCTTTGTCCGCTTCGCCGATCTGGAAAGTCCGGATCAGGAGAAGGGTGACGCCGATGCTGATTCCGGCATCGGCGAGATTGAACACATACCAATGATAACCCATCAGATGAAAGTCGAAAAAATCTGCAACCGCGCCATATTTCAACCGGTCATGAATATTACCTATCGCCCCTCCAAGGATTGCCCCCAGGGCGATGGCGCTGAGCATATCATGATTGCGCCATAACCACAGCAGCACGCCCAGACTGACCAAAGCCGTAAAGCCAATCAGGATCATGCGCCCATACGGGCTGTCTGCCTGAAAAAGGCCGAAACTGACGCCCCGGTTCCAGACCATAGTAAGATCGAAAAATGGCAAAATTTGGATATTTTGCCGCAGCGGCAGATGGATCAGATGCAGGATCGCATATTTGCTCACCCAATCGGCGGCGGCAACACAGGCGGCCACACTCAAACCAGTCCTGAGTGTGCGCCTCATGCGTCCAGCGCATCCGCACAGCGCCGGCAGGTGTCCTGCTGCGCCGGCAGGGCGCCAACCTCCGGCAAAATCATCCAGCAGCGCTGACATTTATGGCCCGGCGCGCGCGCATTGACGACGCCAACGCCCGCCACATCCTCCAGTGTGAAGGCTCCCGGCGGCGGCGCGCCTTCGATCAGAACCGCGCCCGACGTAATGGCGATTTCGTTGATATCAACACCGCGCATCATTTCCAGCAGGGTTTTGTCGCTGACATAAATCTGCGGCGCCGCCTCAAGGCTGGCGCCGATACGCTTTTCGCGGCGTTCCTGTTCCAGCGCGCCGGTCACGACATGGCGAAGCTGACGCACCCGCGCCCATTTTTCCGCCAATACCGCATCCTGCCAGTCCGCCGGGATGTGCGGAAACTGGCGCAGATGCACGCTGCCCGGATCATTTGGAAACCGGCTCAACCAGGCTTCTTCCATGGTAAAACTCAGCACCGGGGCCAGCCAGGCGGTCAGACACGAAAACGCCTGATCAATGACCGTCAGACAGGCGCGCCGGCGCAGGCTGCCGGGCGCATCGCAATAGAGCGCATCCTTGCGGATATCGAAATACAGCGCCGACAGATCATTGTTGCAGAAGTTAAACAGCGCCGTATAGAGCCGCGCAAAATCATAATCCAGATAGGCCTGGCGCACCAGCGCATCCAGCTCATGCAGCCGGTGTAGCACCCAACGCTCCAGTTCCGGCATTTGCGCCAGCGGCACAACCGCCGCCGGATCAAAAGCGGTCAGCGTGCCCAGCATGAAGCGCAGCGTGTTGCGCAGCTTGCGATAGGAATCGGTGTTGGTTTTCAGCACTTCCTGCCCAAAACGGATTTCATTGCCATAGTCCGAACTGGCGGTCCACAGGCGCAGAATTTCCGCGCCGCTCTGTTCACTGACCTTGATCGGGGATATGTCATTGCCCAGCGACTTCGACATTTTGCGGCCATCCTCGGCCATCAGAAAGCCATGCGTCAGCACCGCCTTGTAAGGCGCAACGCCGCGCGTGCCGCAACTTTCCAGCAGCGAGGAATGAAACCAGCCGCGATGCTGATCGGTGCCTTCCAGATAGAGATCGGCGGGGGATTGCAGCTCCGGCCGGTTCTCCAGCACAAAGGCGTGCGTCGATCCGCTATCGAACCACACATCCAGAATATCGCGCACCATCTCATAGTCATCGGCATTATATTCGGGGGCCAGAAAAGTTTCGGCGGGCCGGGTGAACCACACGTCACAGCCTTCCTTTTCCACCGCCGCAATGATGCGCGCATTGACCGCATCATCACGCAGCAGCGCGCCACTTTGTTTATGCACAAAACAGGTCAGCGGCACGCCCCAGGCGCGCTGGCGCGACACCACCCAGTCGGGCCGCCCCTCGATCATGGAACGGATGCGCGCGCGGCCCGATTCAGGGACCCACTGCACCTGATCAATCGCCGCCAGCGCCTTTTTGCGCAGATCGTTGGTGGTCATCGAGATGAACCATTGCGGCGTATTGCGCAAAATCAGCGGCGCTTTCGAACGCCAGCTATGCGGATATTGATGGGTCAGTTTGCCATTCGTTAGCAACCGGCCCGCATCGCGCAGCGCCTGCATCACGGCGGTGTCGGCATCGCCCGGTTTGCCATCGGGTTTCAGCACCCGCTTGCCCGCAAACAGCGGCACAGTGGGCAGATAGACGCCCGCCGCATCCAGCATGAACGGCGCATCAATGCCATGTTTCACGCCCAGTTCAAAATCATCCGTACCATGACTGGGCGCGATATGCACAAAGCCGGTGCCGGTGTCATCGGTGACGAAATCGGCGGGATAAAGCCGCACATCCACTTCAAACCCCTGACCACGCAGCGGATGCGCGCAGATGATCTGCGCCAGCGTTTCCGCAGACACATCCTGCAATCTGTTCCAGCTTTCAATCTTCGCGTCGGTCCGGACCTGTTCGGCCAGCGCATCGGCCAGCACCAGTTTTTCGCCGCTCGCGAGCTGATACAGGCCATAGGCGATGCGCGGCGAAAAGGCGATGGCGCGGTTGGCCGGAATGGTCCAGGGCGTTGTTGTCCAGATCACCACATTTGCATCGCGCAGCACGGCGTCATCTGATGTAACAACCGGAAACTTCACCCAGATCGTGTTCGACACATGATCGTGATATTCAACCTCGGCCTCGGCCAGCGCGGTTTTTTCCACCACCGACCACAGCACGGGTTTGCTGCCGCGATACAGCCCGCCATTCATCACAAATTTGATGAACTCGCGCACGATCTGCGCCTCGGCGTCATAGGCCATGGTGGAATAGGGATGGTCCCAATCGCCCAGCACGCCAAGGCGCTTGAATTCCTCGCGCTGCACATTGATCCAGTTGGCGGCGAAGTCGCGGCATTCCTTGCGGAACTCGACCAGCGGCACTTCGTCCTTGTTCTTGCCGGCCTTGCGGTATTTTTCCTCGATCATCCATTCGATGGGCAGGCCGTGGCAATCCCAGCCCGGCACATAAAAGGCGTCAAAGCCCATCATCTGGCGCGAGCGGTTGATAATGTCCTTCAAAATTTTGTTCAGCGCAT
Source organism: Pseudomonadota bacterium (assembly GCA_049323435.1). Classification (GTDB taxonomy): domain Bacteria; phylum Pseudomonadota; class Alphaproteobacteria; order UBA11222; family UBA11222; genus UBA11222. The sequence goes on along the minus strand of JBMOMX010000008.1, from coordinate 103,635 downwards.
GGCCCATATGCAGATGGCCGTTCGCATATGGCGGACCATCATGCAGAATGAATTTTTCGCGGCCTTTCGCATCGGCGCGCAACCGGCCATGCAGATCCATCGCCTGCCAGCGCGCCAGCAGTTCCGGCTCGCGCTGCGCCAGACCCGCGCGCATGGGAAAATCAGTCTGCGGCAGAAAAATCGTGTCTTTGTAACGCGAAATCTTTTCGTCTTTGGTGTCGGGCATGATTGGGGGTGTTATTCCTGAAAAATGATCTAGCGGACGCTGATTTCGACCCGGCGGTTGCGGGGTTCCTCAACTTCGTCATCCGTCGGGACCAGCGGTTCGCGTTCGCCGCGCCCTGCGATAATCACGGTGTCTTTGGGAATGCCGCTGGCAATCAGAAGATCACTGACGGATAATGCGCGGCCATAGGCCAGCAAATCATTATCTGCGAGCGTGCCAACCCGGTCGGTGTGACCAATGACCATGATCTCGCCGGCTATGCGTGATGCAACATCCTGGCGCATTTCCGCCATGACCGGCGCTGAGCCTTCTTCAAGGGTAACGGTGCCTTCCTTGAAATACAGGGTATAGCTGCGCGCGGCGGGCGGCAGGCCGGTCAGGGCCGTTCCAAAACGCTGCTCGATATCCTTGCTGGCAAGGGTGAAGGCTTTGTCATCGCCAGCTTTTACGGCGCTATTGGCCTTGTCGAGCACAGTGTCCTTGCCGTTCTGGCGCACAACCACAGCGCCGACGCTGCCATCTTCATGCGGCAAAACGACGACCAGATCTTTACCGGCACAGGCGGTGAGAAATACGGCCAGGGTGGAGGCGATAAGGGGTCTGACAGGTTTCATCATTCTATTCCGGCACTTCTACAACAAATTTGGTGCCGCGCACCCCGAGAATAGCAGAAGGCGTGCGCACCTGCATGGCTTCGGGTGTCTGTTTGGCGATTTTGCCCGACACGGCGGCCAGGGTTCCGTGTTTGACCGAACTGACAAATTCGCCTTCATGCGTGGTCGTATTGAAGCGGAACCTGTCCAGCGCCAGATTGCTGTTGGCGCCCAGGGACAGGCGGCTATTATCAATGAAGGTCATGCCCACGGCGCCGTTTTCACCGGTCAGCACCTGATCGGACTGATACAGTTTGACGCCTGACGCGCCTTCGAGCTTCTGGCCGCCGCGCATAATGCTGACCGCGCCCTTGCTGGTTTTGATCAGGCCGATCATATCGGCGGCATAGGCGTTTGCGGAAAGGCCCAGCCCGGCCGCCATCAGCACAAAGATTCCGGCGATGCGGCGGGTGGTGCTTTTCGTGGAAACAGTTATGATTGCCCTCACGGTAATGATTCCTTCCAATAGATAGACAGCCTGCCTCATGTCTTCCAACAGCATGTCCCCCGACAGCAAGATAGAATGGACTTTCGCCGCCACCAATGCCGCCAGCTGCGACGCCTGCGCGCGCGCGGAAAACTGGGCGCGCGAAGCCGGATTTCCGGAAATACTGGTAATGCGTCTGGTGCTTGTGATCGAGGAACTGTTCACGAACACGATAAAGCACGGATATCACGCGGAAAGCAACTGCCCGGTGCAGATTTCACTGCGGGTGTGTGACGGCCGCGCGGTTTTGGATTACCGCGATCAGGCGCCGCCTTTTGACCCGGTCCACACTAAAAAAATGCGGGCCAGCGGGCGGGCGCCCACACGGGTCGGCGGTATGGGACTGCGGCTCATTCAGACCTATGGCACCGATGCCAGCCATGTCCATCAGGACGGCTGGAACATTGTCCGCCTGGCCGTGGGAGCCGATATCAGCCCGGTTTAGCTAACTGCCGCCCGCCGTCTGGATTAGCTGGACGATCTTGGTGTTGCGGGCCTCCATAGCGTGCCAGAGCGCGGTATGGCCTGCATAATCGGTAAGATTCACGTTCAGACCGGCGCCCAGCAGAACCGAGACAGATTGCAAATCGCCGATGCGCGCCGCCTTGATCAGGGCGGTTTCGCCCTGGCGGTCCTGATGATCAGGATCTGCCTTATAATCCAGCAATATGCGCAGCATGGCGCTGTCGCCGCGTTCGGCGGCGGCAATCAAGGCGGTCTTGCCCGTGGCTTTTTCGAACAGATTGGGATTGGCTTCTTTTTCAAGCAGGAACCGCAGCACCGAAATATTGCCTGCATGTGCTGCAATCAATAAAGCCGGTTTACCACGCGGGTCCCGGCTGTTCACGCTTTCGCCCAGCAGGAACGCACCGCGCGCTTCGGCCACGCCACCCGATTGCGCCGCCTCGACCAGCGTCAGGGTCTGGCCGCCCGGCCCGGACCCATCCCGCTGTTTTTCCGGCAGCGGATCGCCGTAACCGCGTTTGGCCGTACCCTCGTCGCGCGCGTTCGAAATTTGCGCCAGACCTTGCCCGCCAGACAGCAGCAGGCCGGTCAGCACGGCCATAACAGCTATCCTTGCGAGTCCCATTTTCCTCATCGCCATTGCCGGTCCCCTCAGCCCTTCTGTTCTTTCCCGCGAAAATATAATATAGACGCTGTTATGTCCTTATCCACTGTTCGTATTCTCATTCTTGCATTTGCGGGCCTGGCGGCGGCGCCGGGGGTCTATCTCTGGTGGCGTCAGGCCATGCCGGAGGCCAGGATTGCACGCACGGCCGAGACCCGGACGGGTACGGCCACCATTGGCGGCCCATTTGCACTGACCGATCATCGCGGCACGCGCGTGACCGAGGCAGTGTTGCAGGGCCGTTTGAGCCTGATCTATTTCGGTTATGCCTCCTGTCCGGATATATGTCCGACCGAATTGCAGACACTAAGTGCGGCGCTGGATCTGTTGGCAGCTTCAAACGCTGGGAAAATTCAGGATGTGCAGGGGTTTTTGATCACGGTTGATCCAGACCGCGACACCGTGGCGGCGCTGGCCGACTATATGTCGCATTTTCATCCCGGCCTTGCCGCATTAACCGGCAGCGCAGATGAGATTGCAACTGTGGCCAAAGCCTACCGGGTTTATTACAACAAGGCCGAAGCCCAATCGGACCCGCAATCCTATCTGATGGATCATTCCAACATCATTTATCTGATGGGGCGCGATGGTAAATTTCTGGCGCATTTCAGCATGGACGCCAGCGCCGAGCAGATTGCAGCGAAATTGCGGGAGTTTCTGTAATAGACCGGCGCCGCCGGCCGGGTTCAGACCAGAATATCCAGCAGGCTTCCGCTCAGCTCATCCGCCGTTTTCAGCAGCTTCGCCGCAGCCCGGAAGTCATTTTTAATGACAATCAGACCGGCCAGTTCTTCCGCCAGGTCACTCTCAGGCTGGCGTGCCTCCTGCGGGCGCGGTTTATCCGATTTACTGATCCGTACAACCGGACCGGCAGCAGTGGAAAATTGTTCCGCGCGCAACGCCGTATAACCGGCATTGGTGGCGTTGGCGATATTTTCGGCGCGGGCCGAAAACCTGTTTTCGGCTGAACGCAGGCCTGCTACGGCGATATTTGATACGATATTCATGCATTACAGATGGGGGCCCATCCCCCGGCGGAGCAAGTTCATCCGTCACAAATAAGCCACTGCGCGGGCCCGGCGATAGACCGACACCAGGTAAAAGCTTAAAAACAGGGTAATAAACAGCTCCTGCAACTCGCTGGCGCGGATATCAAAGGGAAATGGGGGGGTGACGCCCAGATAGAAAGACAGATATTCGGGTATACGCACCAGACCCACCAGCAAACCGGCGGGCATGCAGGCTGCCGGCGGTAAAATCCAGTAGCGCCAGTCCTGCCGCCCCTTCAGGCGCACCAGCCCCGCGCCAATCAGCAGGGGGGCGAAAAAGCCGCCAGTGACCGCCCATAGCCATAAAGCGATGCGCGGCTTCTGATCAAGCCAGCTGCTCATATTATGCAGATTGGTTTCGTTCTGGTCATTGATGGCAGCGATGGTTTGCGGGGTCTGCCAGTCAAAATAATGCTGCCCCCAGCTGATTTCTTCGCCCGCAAAATACAACGCGCCCACGCCATGCAACAGGAACCAGACCGCAATCCAGGATGCGGGAAAGATGCTGCGCCGCCGCCAGAGCATAATTCCACAATAAATCGCAGGCAGCAGAAACAGCGGCGCCAGATTCTCGATCACGCCATGCTCGCCCTCCATCCAGGCCAGATAGAAATCCAGATCCAGATAGCGCACCAGATACAGCAGGGGCAGAATGCCAGGCGCCGCCACCAGCCAGAGCCAGCGCGGCAAATAATCACGTCCGGCCTTCCCGGTCTGCTGGTCCGGCGAAACCTCTAGCGGCATTGCAGGCCCTGGCCGGATGACCCGCTGGCGGGGCGAATAACCATTCGTTTATCCCTTATGCGTTAAAATATGTGGCGGCGATAAAGGTCACTCATATGAAATATAAAACCGGTGTAAAGCAAATTTTAGCGTCCTGCACCCTGGCCGTGCTGATGATAGCGGCGCTGCCATCAAAGGCGCCTGCCAATTCCGCCCCGCCTGAGCCGCCAGAGAATGCGGCCGCCGGTCATGCCGCCAGGGCTGACCAGGAACTTGTGACGCCCGCTATTGTGGAAATGCCCGCGCTGCATATTGTGATGCTGAAAAAAAACCGTGTTGCGGGCAATCTGATGATTGAGATGATGCTGGATATTCCAAGCCCGCAAAGCATGGCGCAACTCAACACCTATCAGTCACGCCTGAGTGCTGGCTATACCGAAGCGCTGGGGAAATGGGCCGCTGCATTTCAGGATGCGGGCGCGCCGGCAAATGTGATCGCCATAAAAAATCAGCTTCAGCGCGTCACGGATATGGTGCTGGGCAGCACGGAAGCCAAAGTCCTGCTTCTGAATGCAACGGTGATGCGCAAGAGATAGGGCGCAATTCAAGCTCAGGCGAAAACCGCTCACGCGCCCTGAAACTGAACGGTAAACCGCGCGCCGGCTATTTTTCCATCTGTACCCTTACGATTGCTTGCGCTCAGGCTGCCGCCATAGGCTTCGGTGATTTGTCTTGAAATGCTCAGGCCCAGTCCCGAGTGACGGCCAAAGGCTTCGCCCAGCGGGCGCTGGGTGTAGAAACGCTCAAATATCGTCTCAAGATTATCTTCGGGAATGCCCGGCCCTTCATCATCTATGATGACGTGCACATCCCTGCCCGTCCGTGTCAGGGTAACCGTAATGGTCCCGCCAGGCGGGCTGAATGACGCGGCATTTTCCAGCAGGTTGCGTATCACCTGGCCGATGCGGCCCTCTCCGCCCAAAACGACAAAACGGTCCTGCGGATTATATTGCAGATTTATTTTTGGCAAGTCATCGCGGGTTTCGGAAAAAATTTCGATCAGTGCACTGAGCAGGCTGGCCAGTTCAACCGGCTCCATCGGGGCGCGGGAAAGCTGCGCATCCAGCCGTGACGCCTGGGATATGTCGCTGATCAGGCGGTCCATACGGCGCACATCGTCCTGAAGGATTTGCAGCAGCTTGTCGCGGGTCGCCTGGTCCCTGGCGCGCGGCATGCTTTCCACCGCGCTGCTGATCGAGGTAAGCGGATTTTTAATTTCATGGGCGACATCGGCGGCGAAATGCTCGTTGGCGTCGATCCGGTCATACAGTGCCGCGGTCATATCCGCCAGCGCCGCGGACAGATCGCCGATTTCATCATTGCGCCTGCTGAAATCGGGAATGGATGAACGCCCGCCTTTCCGGTTGCGCACATTCTCGGCGGCCTGCGCCAGCCGGCGGATCGGCCGCACAATCGTGCCCGCCATGACAATGGACATCACCACGCCGATGGCCAGCGCCACCAGAAACACTTCAAGTATCGAGCGCCGCTCGGCGCGCACGATTTCGTCAATATCGCCTGCCTCGGTTGTCAGCATCAGGCTGCCCAGCACCATTCTGAAACGCTGCACCGGCACGGCAACCGACAGGATCGGCTCGCCCATGCTGTTTTCGCGAACCGTATTGGCGGGCTGCCCCTGCATGGCCAGCATCACTTCAATGAATTCGCGGCCATGGGCATTTTCCTCCTCGTGATATAGCGGCCTTTGCCCGCTGCTCAGCTGCCTGCTCAGGCGCGAATAAAGTTTTTCAATATAGCCGGCGATCTTCTCACTGAGGCGGGGTTCCTCAAGGGAAAAGCTGCGCACCGGTTCAGGTAAAATCCGTTTGCGGCTGTCCACGATCAGCACCCCGTCCGCCCGGAAAAGCCGGGCCCGTGTCTGTGTGGGCAAAACCAGCCGGTTCAGTATCTGGGCTGCAAGCGCCGGATTGATCTGGTACACGTCCAGGCCGCGCGCGCTGGTAAAGGCGATGGCGCTGGCAATGATTTCCGCCTGCGTGGTCAGCGATTCAATGCGTGATTCGATCAGGCCGGTGCGGAACTGATTGAGATACAGCGCCCCGCCCACAAACAGCCCCAGCCCCGCCACATTCACGATCAGGATCTGCCGGGTGAGGGAAGAAAAAGGCCAGCGCCGCCGCGCCCGGTTAACGGTTGCGGTGGCAGGCGCAGGCCGCCGCCACAGCCGCCAGCGGCCGCGCAAGCGTCTGATAAAGGCGCGGATTTTCAGCTTCGGGTTCCAGCTTCGTTATAGCGATAGCCCACGCCATAAAGGGTTTCTATCGCGGAAAATGAATCATCCACCATTTTGAATTTCTTTCTCAGGCGCTTGATATGGCTGTCAATGGTGCGGTCATCCACATAGATCTGATCATCATAGGCGGCATCCATAAGCTGATCGCGGCTTTTGACATGGCCGGGGCGCTGCGCCAGTGTCTGTAGCAGCAGAAATTCAGTCACGGTCAGCACCACATCTTCGCCGTCCCAGGTGCAGGCATGGCGCACCGGATCGAGCACCAGACGCCCGCGGACCATCGGCCTGGATTCTTCCGTGTCCGCATCGCCCCGGCTGCCGGGCGTTTCGGCACGGCGCAGCACGGCGCGAATGCGTTCGATCAGGAGGCGTTGCGAAAAGGGTTTGCGGATATAGTCATCGGCGCCCATTTTCAACCCCAGCACCTCGTCCACTTCCTCATCCTTGGAGGTCAGGAAGATAACCGGGAAACTGCTTTTGAGGCGCAACCGGCGTAATAATTCCATGCCATCCATACGGGGCATTTTGATATCCAGCACCGCCATGTCCGGCGGATTGGCTTCCAGCGCGCTTAATGCGGTCGCGCCATCGGTATAGGTGCGCACGTGAAACCCTTCGGCCTCCAGTGCGACCGTTACCGAGGTCAGAATATTCTGATCGTCATCAACAAGCGCGATCATTGGCATGGCCAAAGCCTCCCGGAGACTCAAGGGTTGAAATTATGCAATGATTTGCTGCAACTGAGCCAAAAATGTGGCGAAATATAGCTGATTTCATGTAACGGGTTTATATCTATCGCATGCAGGGCGAACCGTCTTCCAAAATTACGCAGCTGGCGCAACAGGCCCGGAATTTGATCCAGGAGTCGCGCACCGCTGCGCTCAGCACGCTTATGCCCGATAATGCGGGGCCTTATGGCAGTCTGGTGATCTGCGCCACTTTTCCGGATGGCGCACCGATGCTGCTGCTTTCCAGCCTGGCGGTGCATACGGCCAATCTGATGCATGATCCGCGCGCCTGTCTGCTTTATGACGCCTCGCATGCGCATACGGACCCCCTGACCGGGGCCCGGCTGAGCCTTATTGGCAGCATCAGCCGCGTGCCGGAGCCTGAGCTGGAGCTTTGCCGCAACCGCTTTCTGGCCCGCCATCCCGATGCGGCGGCCTATGCCTCCTTCGGTGATTTCCGGTTTTATCGCTTGCAGCCGGATCGCGCCCATCTGGTCGCCGGATTTGGACAGATCCTCTGGATTGAAGCGGCGGATTTACTGAGCCGCCCGGCTTAATTAGGGACAGCATATATTTATACTTGCGGCCGGAATTAAATATATACTGTCCCCTGATTATTGCGGATTAATGTGACGGTGATTACTGCATATTCTGCAAAAAGCAGGCATGACTGTGTTTCTACGGGTCATTGCAGATGCGTGCTATGGGGCAGGAAATTATTTTTGCCCCTTACGCCGCTTTAATCTAAGAATGATTAAATATGGCAGCGTAGCTAGGGGTTTATTCAGACCTAGGACCGTGATATCCGGAAGCTGCCAAGTGCAGTATTATTTTGTCTAAGCCGTGTCGCAGCTCAGCTGAAAGAATACGGCCAGAGGGAGAGAAGCGTGAAACATTCGGGACGTTTTATCAGCAAGTCGGGTCTTGAAAATCAGGGCATCACCAAGGCCGCGCGCGTGCATTGGAATGAGTGCGCCGCCACGCTGTACCAGATGGCGGTGGAGCGCAATGAAGGCCTGATCGCCGAAGGCGGCCCGCTGGTTGTGCGCACCGGCGCCCATACCGGACGCTCTGCCCAGGATAAATTTACCGTGCGCGACGCCACGACCGAAAGGAATGTGTGGTGGGAAAATAACAAATCCATGACACCGGAGCATTTTGACGCCCTGCACAAGGATATGCTGGCCTATACCGAAGGCAAGGAATTATGGGTTCAGGATTTATATGGCGGGGCCGACAGTAAAACACGCCTGAATGTCCGGGTAATCACCCAGCATGCCTGGCATTCGCTGTTTATCCGGCATCTGCTGGTGGAACCGGAATTGCAGGAACTGGCCGCCTTTGTGCCGGAATTCACGATCCTGCATCTGCCGGATTTCGAGGCCACGCCGGCGCGCCATGGCGGGCGTTGCGAAACCATGATCGGCGTAAATTTCGCCGCCCGCACAGTTCTGATCGCGGGCACCAGCTATGCCGGTGAAATCAAGAAATCGGTTTTCACCATTCTCAATTATCTGTTGCCGGAACGCGGCATTATGCCGATGCATTGTTCGGCAAATGTCGGGCCGAACGGGGATTCGGCGATTTTCTTCGGCCTTTCCGGCACCGGCAAAACGACACTTTCCGCCGATGCCAGCCGCACTTTGATCGGCGATGACGAACATGGCTGGGCCGATGACGCCGTGTTCAATTTTGAAGGCGGCTGCTATGCCAAAATGATCAATCTGTCGCCGGAGGCGGAGCCGGAAATTTTTGCTACCACCCGCATGTTTGGCACCGTGCTGGAAAATGTGGTGATTGATCCAGTGACCCGTAAACTGGATCTGAATGACGCCAGCCTTGCTGAAAATTCACGCGGTGCCTATCCCACCAGTTATATCCCCAATGCCAGCCGCACCGGCGTCGCCAAGGGCAGCCCCAAAAATATCATCATGCTGACCGCCGATGCGTTCGGCATTCTGCCGCCAATCGCCAAACTGACGCCAAGCCAGGCCATGTATCATTTTCTGTCCGGCTATACCGCGCGGGTGGCGGGCACCGAAAAAGGCGTGACCGAACCTTCGGCTACTTTCTCCACCTGCTTTGGCGGGCCGTTCATGCCGCGCCATCCCAGTGAATATGGCAATCTGCTGCGCGATAAAATCGCCGCGCAGCATGTCGATTGCTGGCTGATCAATACCGGCTGGACCGGCGGCCCCTATGGGGTTGGCAAACGCATGCCGATCAAGGAAACCCGCGCGTTACTGGCGGCGGCGCTGGATGGTTCGCTGGCCAAATCCGGTATGCGTCTGGATCCGAATTTCGGCTTCCAGGTACCCGTAGCGGTTACAGGCGTGGATGCATCCTTGCTGGATCCGCGCAGCACATGGTCCGACAAGGCGGCCTATGACGCCCAGGCTAAGAAACTGGTTGCCATGTTCGTCAAGAATTTCGAAAAATTCGTGGACCATGTGGGTGAAGATGTACGCGCCGCTGCCCCAAGCGCGGCGTAATGCCGCGCGCTAACTGCAAGCGCGGCGTAATGCCGCGCGCTAACTGCAAGCGCGGCGTAATGCCGCACGGCCGTTCCAAATCCGGTGTGATGCCGCGTGACCCTGTGAAAGCGCTATGAGACGGCCGGTTTTGAAATTGCTGCTGGCGTTTGTTGGGCTGGGCCTTGCGGGGGCTGTGGTGATCGGCTTCCTGCAGAAAAATCATGATATCAACAGCCTTGTGGCGTTTGACGTGACACCTGACCGGGTGTGGCGGGTGTTAAACGCATTTGAAGCCTATCCCGAATGGAATCCGCATTTGCGCGCCCTTGACGGGCAGCCCAGGCCGCGGAGCCGGACACGCCTGGTTGAAATTTTCCCCGATGGCAGTGAAACAATACGCCAGGTGGGCATGAAAAGCATGGCCACGGATTATGAATTTATCTGGGAGGCGGAATTATATTTGCTGCCGCGTTTGCTGAGCGCCAAACGCAAGCTGATCATGACGCCATCGGCAACTGGCGGGACCAGTCTTCGTCACGAAATCGAATTCACGGGATGGCTGTCCGGACCGCTGTCACAGTGGCAGTTCGACAGATATGCCCAGTCCATGGCGGCGATGAATGCGGCGCTTGTTGCGCGTGTGGCCAGCGAACAATAATATGATCTAATCGAATTCCTCGGTCGGATAGGCGCCCCACAGATTATCGCGCAATATCCATCCGCTGCCTTTTTTAAAGCTTATATGGCACCATTCCTGCCGGCATTCGGTAAGTTCGCCGATGGCGCCGTTTTCGGTCATTAATACGGGTTTGCCCGGGCCGGGGCTGGCATAGGCCGGGATCAGATCGCCGGTTTTACTCTGAGAAATGACCATCCCGGTGCGCCGGCCGCTGAGCATGGTTTTGTGTACCCAGCCCGTATCGCCGGATTGTTCCCGGATTCTGCGCCAATGTTCAAATTCGCCGATCACCTCTACCGGCAGATGGCGGCGTTGCAAAATCCAGGAAATCGGATATTGCCGTCCGGGACCCACCCGCAGATTGACGCGCGCTGATGTAATGCTGACAAATCGCGGCAATGGCAAACCCGATACGCCAATATTCGGCGCATTTGTTTCCGGCACGGGCGCCGCAGGCGGGGTTTCGCCCCAAACGGGTGGCGCCGCCAATGCCATCACAAAAACCAGACAGCCCGCAAATTGGCAAATTGAAACAAAGCCCCGACTGATCATGCCCTGCCATTGCCGATTGAAATGGAACAATATCCTGATCTCTGCTTATCGCCTGCAATCGCGGCACCGGTCAATGTGGTAGTTTGTCTCAGGCGTCAAGTTCTGTTAGATAGAGGGGACAGTTTCAAAGCCGCGCCAGGCGGTTAACCACAGGTATCCGGCAAATGACCACAAAACCCCTTGTCATCGTAACCCGTAAACTGCCCGATGCGATTGAAACGCGCATGCGCGAATTGTTTGATGCCCGATTGAACCTCGACGATAAGCCCATGACGCCCGCACAACTGGCCGAAGCGTTAAAGGTTGCCGATGTTCTGGTGCCGACCCTGACCGACCGGCTGGAAAGCCGCATCCTGGCCCAGGCGGGTGAAAGGCTGAAGCTGATCGCCAATTTCGGCACCGGTGTCGATCATATTGATGTCGAATCGGCCCGTTCGCGCGGCATTATCGTCACCAATACGCCGGGCGTTCTGACCGAGGACACGGCGGATATGACCATGGCGCTGATCCTTTCAGTCCCGCGCCGCATCACCGAGGGGCTCGATCTGCTGCGCGCGGGCGATTGGGGCGGCTGGTCGCCGACCGGGCTGCTGGGGCGGCGGATTTATGGCAAACGTCTGGGCATTATCGGCATGGGCCGCATCGGCCAGGCGGTGGCAAAGCGCGCCCGCGCCTTCGGCCTGCAAATCCATTATCATAACCGCAAACGGCTGAACCCCGGCATCGAAGAGACATTGGAGGCGACCTATTGGGAAAGCCTGGATCAGATGCTGGCCCGCATGGACATTATTTCGGTGAACTGCCCGCATACGCCGGCGACATTTCATCTGCTGTCTTCGCGGCGGCTGCAATTGCTGCAACCGCATGCCTATATCGTCAATACGGCGCGCGGCGAAATCATTGATGAAAATGCGCTGACCCGCATGCTCGCCAGCGGCAAGATCGCAGGCGCGGGCCTGGACGTGTTCGAACATGAGCCGGCCGTGAACCCGAAGCTGCTCAATCTGAAAAATGTGCTGCTGCTGCCGCATATGGGATCGGCCACGATGGAAGGCCGTGTCGATATGGGCGAAAAGGTCATCATCAATATCAAAACCTTCGTCGATGGCCACGCGCCGCCCGACCGGGTGATCCCCAGCATGTTGTAACTGCAACGCGCGGCCCCTTGTAAATGATCAGCAAGGGGCCGTTATTTTTTCGGGCCAATAATCAATATATTGGTTGACTATCAACTGCTACATTGATAATATCGCCGCATGAAGTCACACCAGGCGATACGGCCCGTTGGGGGCGATGAAGAGGCGCATGCGGAAGAAATGCTGAACCGCGCATTCTTTGCATTGTCGGATCCGGTGCGCCGCGCCATTCTGGAACGGCTGCGCGTGCAGCCAATGCTGGTGTCTGAGCTTGCGGCGCCTTTCAATATTTCGCTTCAGGCCGTGTCAAAACATATCCAGGTTCTGGTGCGGGCGGGGCTGGTGCAGCAGGAACGCACAGGACGTATCAGCACCTGCAGCCTGGATGTTGATCCGATATTCGCCGCCGCCGTCTGGATCAACCGCTACAGCCATTACTGGCAGGCGCAATTTGATATGCTTGCCCACTCCCTGAACAAGATTGAACGCCGCAAGGAAAAAGCAGCGGCCGGGAAAAATTCGGGAAAACCCCCTGGATCAGAAAGGAAAAAGCCATGAAATATCAAGATGCAACTGGCAAGCTGAATGGTTACCGCCAGCAGATCATGGAAATCCGCGGCGCGATGCGCAAAATTCAGGCGCAGATTGAGCCGCAACAGGTCAGCGATTACACCTTCAAGACCCTGGACGGCGATAAAAACCTGTCGGCGCTTTTTGGCGGCAAGGACGATCTGTTCGTCATTCACAATATGGGGGCGTCCTGCGCTTACTGCACCCTGTGGGCGGATGGCTATAATGGCGTCTATGCGCATCTGGCGAACCGCGCGGCATTTGTGGTGATCAGCCCCGATGCGCCGCAGACACAGCAGAAATTTGCAGCAGAGCGCGGATGGCGGTTCCCGATGGCCAGCCATCAGGAATCAAGCTTCGCACAGGATATGGGCTATCGCAGCGAGAGCGGCGGCTGGCTGCCGGGAATTTCTGTGTTTCAGCGCCGCAATGGAAAAATTTTACGCGTCTCTGATCTCAGCGAAGGGCCGGGAGATGATTTCTGCGCCGTCTGGCATCTGTTTGACCTGCTTCCCGAGGGCGCCAATGGCTGGCAGCCCAGGTTCAATTACTGAGAGGGGACAGGATGGCCTGGCGAAAATCACCCCCGGAACTGGTGGCGCTGTTTGGCGCGGTTGTTCCCGATGATGCGCGCGTGGAACGCCGCCAGATGTTTGGCTATCCCGCCGCATTCGTCAATGGTAATATGTTTGCGGGCCTGCATCAGGAAAGCTTTGTCCTGCGCCTGTCCGAAAAGGACCGGGTGATCATGCAGCAAAAGGAAGGCGCGGACAGCTTCATGCCGATGCCGGGGCGAATCATGCGCGAATATGCGGCGATACCCGGGCATATTCTCGCCGACAAGGCCGCCGCCAAACGCTGGCTGAAACGCTCCATGGAATATGCGGCCACGCTGCCGGTGAAAGTGAAAAAACCGAAAACCACTAAAGGAGGATGACATGGCGATTGAAATTTTCGCATTTCCGCTGAGCCCGCGCGCTTTCAAGGTGCTGCTGACGGCAAATCATGCCGACGTGGATTACACGCTGCGCGTGCTTGATCCGCGCAGGGGTGATTTTCAAAAACCGGAATATGCGGCCATCAATCCCAATATGCGGATGCCCACCCTGAAGGATGGCGATTATGTGGTGTGGGAATCGAACGCCATTCTGCAATATCTGGCGCTGCAAAAACCCGAAAGCGGTCTGTTGCCGAAAGACGAGCGCGCGCGCCTCGATGTAACCCGATGGCAGTTCTGGGATCTCGCGCATTGGGATCCGCATACCGGCTCATTCACCTTCGAGAATGTGGCCAAACCGCAGGTGCTGGGCATCATGGAGCCGGACAAGGCCGCACTCGCCAAGGCCGAAGAGCAGTTTAACCGCAGCGCCAAAGTGCTGGACGCGCAACTTGCGAAAACCAGATATGTGGCGGGTGATAAACTTACCGTGGCCGATTTTGCGCTTGGCGGCGATCTCGTGCATGCGGAGGCAGCGAAAATTCCGCTCGCGCCCTATGGGGAAATCCGCCGCTGGCTGGCGGAGCTGCAAGCATTGCCCGCATGGAAAAAGACCCTGGCGCAGGCGCAGGCATAGAGTTTGTTGAGGTTGGATTGAATCACCGCCCTTAATTCGTCATTGCGAGGAGCGAAGCGACGCGGCAATCCAGAGCCACACGGTAAAGCCTGTTTGTTTGACTCTGGATTGCTTCGCTCCGCTCGCAATGACGCTATGGGATAATGATTAAGTCAAAATAAGATTCCGCCTATCCCGGCGCATATTCCGCCGCATCCAGCGATGTGATCGCCGGTTGCGGCCCGCACAGGCGGCATTGCGGGTCGCGCCGCACCTTGATTTTGCGGAAGGTGGTGTCGAGCGCGTCATAGATCAGCAACTGCCCGGTCATGCTGGTTCCGATGCCGAGCAGTTCCTTGACCACTTCGATGCCCTGTAACGTGCCCATCACCCCCGCAACCAGGCCCAGCGTGCCCACTTCCGCGCAATTGGGCATGCTGTCTGCGGGCGGCGGCGAGGGGAAGATACAGCGATAGCAGGGCTTTTCCCCCTCATAAGCGCGGAAGGTGGAAAGCTGGCCTTCAAAGCGCCCAAGGGCTGCTGCGACCAGCGGCTTTTGCAGCAGATAGCAGGCGTCATTAAGCAGAAATTTGGTGGCGAAATTATCGCAGCCATCGGCCACCAGATCATAGTCTTTGATCAGTTCACGGACATTTCCGGCATTCAGCCGGACCGGATGCTGCGCAATTTTCACATCCGGATTGATGTCCGCAATGCTTTCGGCAGCACTTTGGGTTTTGGGCCTGCCAATGTCGCGGGTCTTGTGCGCGATCTGGCGTTGCAGATTGGACAGCGACACCACATCATCATCCACGATGCCGATGGTTCCCACCCCCGCCGCCGCCAGATACAAAGCCAGCGGCGAACCCAGCCCGCCCGCGCCAACCAGCAGCACGCGCGACGCCAGCAGTTTCGCCTGGCCCGCGCCGCCCACCTCCGGCAGCATGATATGGCGGGCGTAACGTTCGATCTGGGTTTCGGTGAGTGGTTGGCTCATATTGAAAGACCTCTACGCATAGTCCGGTGCGTAATGCTATTCGATCGATCAATTTACCGGCCCCATTTTTCGCAAAATGGACCCCCACCCCAACCCTTATTGGTACCTGCATCTTCAGGCCCCCTTTCAGGGGGAGGGAGGCGTTCCATCTTGCGTTCCCTCCCCCTGAAAGGGGGAGGGACAGGGAGGGGGTTGGGTCAATCCGAGATCATTATGCTCCAGTTAATTACCCCGCAACAAGTGCGGGGTGACAAAAGAAAACGGCTGCTCACAGCCCCTCGAACAGCGCCGTCGATAGATAGCGTTCCGCGAATGACGGTATGATGACGACGATGGTTTTGCCTTTCATGTCGGGCCGCACGCCGACCTCCAGCGCCGCCGCCACCGCCGCGCCCGATGAAATACCGCCGGGAATGCCTTCCAGCCGCGCCAGCCTGCGCGCCATCTCGAACGCATTTTCATTGCCGATGGTGATCACTTCGTCCACCAGCGCACGGTCCAGATTGTCCGGCACAAAGCCCGCGCCGATGCCCTGAATCTTATGCGGGCCGGGCTGGCCGCCCGACAGGATCGGGCTGTCTTCGGGTTCGACGGCGATCATTTTCATGCCGGGCTTGCGCGCCTTCAACACAGATCCCACGCCGGTAAAGGTGCCGCCGGTGCCGACCCCCGAAATAACCACATCGACCTTGCCCTGGGTGTCGTTCCAGATTTCTTCCGCCGTGGTGCGGCGGTGAATTTCCGGATTGGCGGGATTTTCAAACTGCTGCGCCATCACCGAGCCCGGATGGGCGGCCAGTAATTCCTCGGCGCGGGCGATGGCGCCGCGCATCCCCTTTGCGGCCGGCGTCAATTCCAGTTCCGCGCCCAGCAGGGCGAACATTTTGCGCCGTTCAATCGACATGCTGTCCGGCATGACCAGAATTAATTTATAACCCTTTGCGGCGCACACAAAGGCCAGCGCGATACCGGTATTTCCGGATGTCGGTTCAATGATCACCGTGTCGGGCTTGAGCCTTCCTTTCGTCTCCATATCCTCGATCATGGCGACGCCGATACGGTCCTTGACACTGGCCAGCGGATTGAAAAATTCCAGCTTCAGCAGAATATCCGCGCCAACGCCCGCCTCTTTCGCAAGCCGGTTCAGCCGCACCAGCGGCGTATCGCCGATGGTCTGGGTGATATTGTCATAGATACGGCCCCGGCCGGGTTTTTTAGTCTCGCTCATCTGCCTCTTACCGTGAAAATGCTGCAATATGCGCTATTGGACAGATGCAAGCATAGCGCACAGCGCGCGATGCGAAAAGCGCTAATGGCCGCGCCGTCAGCGCCGTCAGTATCCACAGGGGTCACAATCCGGCATTTTTCACAAGCGCCTTCAGGTCGCTTTGCGGGCGCGGGCCGATATGTGCGATGACTTCAGACGCAGCCAGGGCGCCAATACGGGCGGCGCTGGCTATATTCCGGCCATTTGTATAGCCATATAAAAAACCGGCTGCGAACAGATCGCCCGCGCCGGTTGTGTCCAGCACGCGCGCAGGCTTTGCTGCTTCGATGACATGCACTTCCTCACCGGCCAGAATGACGCAGCCTTTTTCCGAACGGGTCAACGCCACGATGGGGCATTTGCCGCGCACCGCCTGCAAAGCGTCATCAAAAGTTTCAGCCTGGTACAGCGACAGGATCTCGGCTTCATTGGCAAACAGAATATCCACACTTCCATTGGCCAATTGCTGAAATTCTTCGCGGTAACGCTCGACGCAAAATGCATCCGAAAGGCTCATGGCGACTTTGCGCCCGGCTGCGCGCGCAATGCCCATAGCCTTGCGGAACGCCTCTTTCGCATGCGGGGGATCCCACAAATAGCCTTCCAGATAAGTCACCTGCGACGCTTCGATCAGCGCGGGATCCACATCGCGCGGGTGCAATTCCTGCCCGGCTCCGAGAAATGTGCTCATTGAGCGCTGCGCGTCCGGGGTTACCAGAATGAGGCAGCGCCCCGTCGGATTTTCGCTGACGCTGACTTGTGTGTCAAAACGCACACCCAGCGCGCGCAGATCATGCGCAAAGACTTCGCCCAACTGGTCGTGCTGCACTTTGCCGATAAAGGCGGCGCGGCCGCCAAGCGCTGCGACGCCGGCAACGGTGTTGGCGGCGGATCCGCCAGAGGTTTCAATGCCGGGGCCCATTGCGCCATAGATTTTTTCGGCGCCCGCAGCATCAATCAGCGTCATGGCGCCTTTGGCAATGGCATTGCGCGCCAGAAAAGCGTCATCGGCCTGGGCGATGATATCGACAATGGCGTTACCTATGCCTGTAACATCCAGGCTAGCAGTTTGGGTCATCCGGCGGCTCCTTCTTGTTGCGCCGCAGTATAGTGCCGTGCGTAGCCCATGCAAGCGGCGTCATGATTAGAATCCTTGTTGCCGGATAGGGCTTAATCGTCGCATAACAGAGAATGTAACAGACGGGTTAAAGGCCATGAGTCGGAGAAACCATTTTTCTGTAATCCGGTCAGTGCTGGTACTGTGCCTGCTGGGCATGAGCGTGAACGGCTGCGCCAGTGACGGGCGGCTGGATTTGAAAAATCTTTCGAAGATGCAGTTTAAACAGCCTGGCTGGTTGCAGTGGGACAGGGACAAACCGCCCGCGCGCGCCCCGGCTTCGGCGGCGCCACAACAAAGCGCGGCCGCCCCATCAGCCGCGCCCCCGGCAAAAGCCGTGCCCCTATCACAAGCCGCAGCGCCAGCCCGGACCGCAGATACCGGCCGCACCAGCGATGCGCCCATGCTGCGCAGCAATCTGCCAAGGCCAAAGCCCTGGCGGTCCCTTTCCCGGACCGCCGCCTCGACGCCGATTCCGCGCAAAAGCCCTGTCATGGAAACAAAGGAACAGCCAGCCAGCGCACCACAGGGAAAGGTCACCTCCGAAACCCCGCAGGCGTTGGCGGTTCTGCCATCGCCCGCCAAACCGCCACGCGCCCAGGGCAAGGGCGGCTACAGCCCCGCTGATCTTATCGGCCTCGATGCCCCGGCCGTTGAGCGGCTGCTGGGCAAACCCGATCTCAGCCGTAAGGAACCGTTCGCGGAAGTCTGGCAATATGCGCACGGGGATTGTGTGCTGTTTGTGTTTATCTATGCCCAGGACGGCGGCGAGGCGCGGGTCTCGCATGCCGAAACCGGCGCCCGCGATGGCGGTAAAACCCCGGAGCCCGGACAGTGTGTCGGAGCAATATTGGCGCGCCACGCGTCCAGCCCCGGCTAGCACCGGCGCGCCTTCGCCCGGATCAGGCGGTCTTGTGCGGGTAATGGCACAGATCGCGCACGGCGCAGGCGGGGCAGTCCGGCGCGCGCGCCTTGCAGACATAGCGCCCATGCAGAATAAGCCAGTGATGCGCATGGCGCATGAAACGTTTGGGAATGCGCGCAACCAGCGCGTCCTCGACCTGGCGCGGCGTTTTTCCGGGGGCCAGCCCGGTGCGGTTGCTCAACCGGAAGATATGCGTATCCACCGCCATGACGGGTTCGCCAAACACAATGTTCAGAACCACATTTGCGGTCTTGCGGCCAACCCCCGGCAGGGTTTCAAGTGCTTCGCGGGACTTCGGCACCTGACCTGCATGCGCTTCAAGCAGCCTGGCCGAAAGTGCGATAATATTTTTCGCCTTGGTGCGGAACAGGCCGATGCTTTTGATATAGGAGCGCAGGCCCGCTTCGCCCAGTTGCAGCATTTTCTCCGGCGTATCCGCGACCGCAAATAGCGGGCCCGTGGCCTTGTTCACGCCCTTGTCGGTCGCCTGTGCGGACAGCACCACCGCAACCAGAAGCGTGAAGGCGTTACGATATTGCAATTCGCTTTGCGGTTCGCGATCACGCGCGCGCAGGCGCGTAAAAAATTTTGAAATTTCCGCCGGCGTCATCTGTACCGGCGCAGCTTCTGAATTAACCATGAAATATGCTTAACGCATTTTTTACTCGCGCGGAATGCCTGACTGTCCTAATCTGAAGCCATGCAACGGGCAGAGCTTATGACACTGGAAATCACACCGGAAATTTCAACGGACAGCGCGGTGGGCCGCACTGCCGGGGGCCTGCGTTTTGATGCGGTGCTGTACCCGCAGCGCTCGCTCAGCCGGCGCGGTTTCATGACCGTAATGACCTGCATTACGGTGTTCAGCTTTATTGCCGGCCTGTGCTTCTTCACGATGGGCGCCTGGCCGGTGCTGGGTTTTTTCGGGCTGGATGTGATCCTGATTTATGTGGCGTTCCAGGTGAATTTCCGGGCGGCCAGAATTTATGAAACGGTGCAGCTTGATGACGCTTCGCTGCTGATCCGCCGCTTTCTTCCGGATGGGCGCATCCTGAGCTGGAATTTACAGGCCTATTGGGCGCAGGTCGAACTGATCACCGCCAACCCGGACGCGCCGCTGCTTGCGGTGCGCTCGCACGGGAAATATCTGGTGTTCGGAAAATTCCTGACCGCCGGCGAGCGGCTTGAATTTGCCGAAGCGCTGCGCAACGCGCTGGCGCGCAACCGCGCACCGCAATTCGCCTGAAAAAATTCCCGTCTAAAGTTTGATATAATCAAGCGGCCACGCTGGTGCGGGGCGCAATGCGTTACACCTGTTCCGACAGCACGCCGCGTTTTTTCAGGACGCGCACCAGCAAAGTGACCCCCGTGGCGATGGCAAGCGGGATAAGAACGGATTCCAGCGCGTCAATAAATGACCCGCCGCCCCAATGCGCATGTTCCCAGGCGATCAGCACCATCATGCCGGCAATCCAGGTATAAAGGGTGGAGTAATCCTTGATCACAACGCGGCGCCAGTTGAAGCGCATGCCTTCCACGGCGTCTTTGTAGCCGCTGAAATTCAGCCAGAAGCGGTTAACCCGGGCGCAGTAGGCGCGATAGTCTTCGCCAAATTTTTCCGCCAGAAATTTTTCTTCGGCGGCAATAATGCCCCAATAGGCTGCGCCAAAAAATATCAGGCCAAGCAGATAGGCCAGCGCATTATTATGCACCACAAACAGGCCCAGCAGCACCAGCGCGTTGCCCACATAAAGCGGATTGCGGCACACCGCGAACATGCCGGAACTGACCAGCGTATCGGCATGGACTTTTTTATCCAGCCCGCCGCGCTTGATATAGGCCAGGCCGATCACCCAGGCGCGCAGGCCCGAACCGGCCAGCGCCAGCAACAGGCCCAGCATATCCAGCCAGGCGTCAATCACCGGGCTGCCCATAAACGGCCTGGGCGGCAGCAAGATGAAGAGCGCCAGCAGCACCGCGGGAAATGCAATATTGCGGTATTTGAAAAACCAGCCGCCGGTTTGAATGATCCTGTCCTGAAAGCTCATTTCACGGCGACCAGTCCGCAAAAATTATACCAGCGGAAAAACATCTCGACGCTGCGAAAGCCAGCACCTTTCAGCAATTCTACATTTTCTTCCAGCCGGTAGGGGATCAGCACATTTTCGAGCGCTTCGCGTTTTTGCGCAATTTCCAGTTCTGAATATCCGTTGCGCCGTTTCATGTCGTAATAATAATTGATGAACAGCCGGTTCAGATCGCCATCCGATACGGTCAGCTTTTCGATCAGAATAAAGGCGCCGCGATCCAGCATGCCGTCATAAATCTGCTTGACCAGGCGTTCGCGGTGCAGCGGGCGCACGAATTGCAAAGTCAGGTTCATCACCACCACGCTGGCGTCGTGCAAAGGCGGCATTTTTTCAATATCCGACAGTTGCAGATCGACCGGCCGGGTGATGCCAAGGCTGGTCAGTTTCTCGCGCGCCTTGGCCAGCATTTCGGGCGAATTATCCACGCCCACAAACTGCACGCCGGGGTCCACCGTATAATGCAGCATGGCCAATGTGGTGGCGGTGGAACAGCCAAGATCATACAGACGGGTATCGGGTTGCGCAAAATCGCGCGCCAGTTCCGCCGTCATGCGCTGCATTTCATCATAATAGGGCACGGAGCGGCTGACCATATCGTCAAATACGCGCACGGTTTCCGCGCCGAATTTGAAATCGGTCTGCGGTTTTGCATCCGCAAAAACCCTGTCTGGCGGGGTATCCAGCTTGACAGCGGCCAGACTGGGGATAGAGGATGGGCGCTTCTCTTCGGCCATGAGGTGCCTCGCACAAAAATTAGTGGCTGAAGCTGTCATATAGGGACGGGCCATGGAACTCAAGACCATCCGCTACGGCGTTGAAAATCAGATCGCCACACTCACGCTGTCACGGCCCCGGCGCAAGAACGCCTGGACCGGACGCATGCATATGGAATACCGCCATGTGCTGGCCCTGGCGGAAAACGATCCGGCGGTGCGGGTCATTGTGGTGACCGGCGATCCGGAAGGCGGCGCCTTTTGCCCCGGCGCGGATACGGCGGCGGTCAGCGGCCATGCCGAACGCGGCGGCTATGACAGCGGCACAACCGATGACATTGCCAGGCCAGGCTTTGGCGTGCAGCCGGAATTTGACGCCACTTTTGCCTATCATTATGGGCTGAGCAAGCCGGTGATCGCCGCCATTAACGGCGCGGTGGCGGGGGTAGGGCTGGTGCTGGCCTGCTTTGCGGATCTGCGTTTTGCGGCGGCGGGGGCGAAATTCACCACCGCGCATGGCAAGCTGAACTATCCGGCGGAATTTGGTCTCTCGTGGGTGCTGCCGCGGCTGGTTGGGGTCACCCATGCGGCGGATATTCTGCTGTCCAGCCGGGTGTTTCTGGCCGAAGAAGCGTTTGCGATGGGGCTGCTGAACAAGGTTCTGCCGGAAGGCGAATTGATGGCGCATGTGCGCGATTACGCCGCCATGCTGGCGGAGAAAAATTCGCCGGGCAGCTTGCGTATGACCAAGCGCCAGCTTTACGCCGATCTGCACCGCCCGCTGAATGCGGCGGTGGAAGAATCAGAGCGGCTGTTGGATGAAGCGGTCAATCACCCGGACGCGGTGGAAGGCATTGCCGCCTGGCTGGAAAAACGCCCGGCCAAATGGCAGGGCGGGTGAAAGACCGTTTTGTCCCTAGACCCTATTCGGATCAGATGGAATCGCTCCATCTTCTGCGTCATTGCTGTAGAAGTCAGATAATTCGCTGACAAGAAACCTGGGTTAAGTGAAGGTTCGAAGACTTAAAAAAGATTGTCACCCCGGATTTATTCCGGGGTCCAGGAGTCTCAAATGAAGGCCTGAGTTTGTAACCCTGGACCCCGCAACAAGTGCGGGGTGACAGCGTTTTTTAAGTCCATTAACGCCGCAATCTTGTCAGCGAATTGTCTGACTCTTACAGCAATGACAAATTAGGCGGCTTGCTTCAACTTGATCACAAAACGCTCTAATCGAACAGCGCGTCGATATCGGCCTGGCTGACACTGTCGCCGCCTTCGCGGGCGGGGCCGTTCAGCAATAAATCATCTTCATGCGCGACTTCTGCTTCCGGCAATTCGATGGAATCAAATTCCTCCCGGCCGCCCCAGATAGACATCATGACATCAAGACGCTGTTCAATGAATTTCAGGGTGTTCACGACTTTGGTTATGCGCTGGCCGGTAATATCCTGAAAGTTACAGGCTTCGTAAATCTTGACAACCTTCTGTCCCAGCGCCTGAATTTCGGCGCGCTCATCGGGTGAGCTGGCCTGCAACTCAATCTGGTCGATATGGCGTTCGATTTCTTCGCAACTGGACAGAATATTTTCTGTCGCGCGTTCGGTGTCGAACACAACTTCATCCAGTTCGTGGGTGACATCGGTTATGCGTTCATAACGGTTCGCGTCCTTGTAGCGCATGGACGCGATTTCACGTTTTGTCGTGTCAATCGCCGAAGAAAGCGAATCAATTTCCGCCTTCAGCTTTTTGGCGTCTTCAATATCGCGGCTATGGGTTTGCAGCATTTTATCGGTGACCATCGCCATTGCGGCGCCGGTATCGCTATCGCCTGATCTGTTGAACAGCTCTTCACGCAGCGCCGCGATGGCCGCCAATATTTCGGCCTGGCCGGAAAAAGCGGCCGGACGCAGCACCACAGGCGGGACGGCGTTAAATGATCCCGCCGCCCCTGCTGCGCCATTTGTCTGGTTCATAAGCTGGATCTCGGCGCTAAACGGCCGAGTTTTAAATTGCGCCATCAGTCTACCCGCCCTTTTGGATGAATTCACGGCACGCACTATGCCGGATTTTTCCTAAGAACTGGTTACAGCGCAAAAAAAGACAGGCGGGCGCACATGTTAGGCCGGCCCGCCGCAAACAGCATCAATGGCCCGGTTTAGGGCTGAAATATTTGTCAAACTTGCCGTCCACGCCCTTGAAATCCTCGGCATCATCGGGCGGGGTGCCCGCGACGGTGATATTGGGCCATTTCAGGGCATATTCGCGGTTAACCCCGGCAATTTTCTCATGGCCCGGCTCGGTGTCCGGGACAATGGCCTCGGCCGGGCATTCCGGCTCACAAACGCCACAGTCAATACATTCATCCGGGTGAATCACCAGCATGTTCTCGCCCTCGTAGAAACAGTCCACGGGACAGACCTCCACACAGTCCATGAATTTGCACTTAATGCAGGCCTCTGTGACGATATAAGTCATCCAATCCTCCGTAAATCGCGCCCTGTCCAGAATAACTGGCGGCACTGCTTATCACTCAATTCCCAATCGCGCCATAACCCGTTTTCGGGCATTGCCGCGATCCATGTCCGATACATAAATCAGTCCGCCAATCCGGCGCATCAGATTGGCTTCATAATCATGCAAAACCCCGTCTGCATAAACGACTTCCCACAGCATTTCCACTATTTCGACCCGTTCCTCAGGGGTATAGGACTGATTGATTTCGTGGGTGAAGCGAAAAAGCTGGTTGGAACTGTCCTGGCGCTGTTGGGCCAGCGTAAACAGGGTCGCAACTTCCTCGGCATTCAGCGCGAACCGTTCGGCTGCGATGCGCTGAATGGCGTCCTGTTCCACCGCGCCGAAATGCCCGTCAAGGCATGCCGCCTCAACCAGCAGCGCCACGGCTGCCAGATGCTTTTCCGTTGGGGTATTAACGGGATTTTGCGCCGCCTGCCTAGCCGGTAGCCGCGTGAGTAGCGCCAGAATACGATTGACCATATTCTCGATCTAGCATGGGGCATGGCGCGGGCGCAAGTACGGGATCGGACAGATCGGTGTAAAGGCTGTGCGCGGCGGAGGGCGGGCCGCGCCGCACGCCAAGCGCCTGAACCTGAAGCACATGAACCCGGTCGCGCCATACAAAGGTCAATATATCGCCGGGCTTCAATATATGGGCCGGTTTGGCGATTGGCCGGCTGTTGACACGCATCCTGCCGGTGCTGACAAAACGGGCGGCAGCAGACCGGCTTTTGAAAATCCGGCAATGCCATAGCCATTTATCCACGCGCAGGCTGCTAAAACAGGGTTCGGATTGCACCAGGCTGGCTGCGGTCATGGGTCTCCTGTCTGTCTAGGCGGATTTCTGCATGCGCTCCTTCAGGGCCTGCAGCTTCGCGAAGGGCGAGTCCGGATCAATGGGTTTTTCGGTGGCGGGCGGGCGCGGCTTTTGTGTCTGTTGCGGGTTGCTTAACCTGACGGTGCCGGGCGATTTTTCAGCGCCGCTCTGAAATTTCTGCTTCTGCTTCGGTTTGGGGTTGGGTTTTTGCGTCTGCCTGGCTTTTGCGGCCTCGCGCGCGGCCTCACGGGCCTGGAGGGTGGCGGGATCTAGCAGGCGTGTTTCACCCGTATCGCGTTTTGGAATATGGTGTTCGCGGTGCGGCTTTGGGGACTTTGGCCGGGGCGTATGCCTGGGGGCGCGCGGCGGCTGAAATTTCCATAATTGCGGGGCCGGGCCGGTCTCGTCTGCGGGGCCGGCTGCCGGGGCTTCGGAGGTTTCGGACGCAAAGCCAAGGTCCAGCTCCAGATTTTCTTCCAGCATTTCAGCGGGCGGCGGCGCCTCCGGCATATCCTCGTCCTGCGTTTCCAGCGCCATAACCAATTGTTCTTCCTGCGGCTCAGCCGGTTCATCAGGAAGGGATTCCGGCACCTCCGGCTGCATATCCGCCGTGGGCGCCGCTTGCGCCACAGGGGCATAACCCAGCGCGCGCATGACATTTTCAAAATCACGCACCCCGCAACCTACCGGCGACCAGAGCTGCGCACTGAGCGCGAACGGGCCGCTGGCATTTTTCTGGCGCAATTGCACCAGCAGGCGTTCCAGCATGTCGATCCGGATGGCGCGCGGCCCGCACACACCATATCCGGCCGTCAGATAAAAACCTTCCGGCATGGCCGGATCGACAGGCGCCGAGGACAGGCCGGCGGCGGGAATATTGAGCGGCCCTTCAATGCGGTTGGCGACCCGCCACAGGCGCAGTTTCATGCTGGCAGCGGCTGGTTTGAGCAGCGCCGGCATGTAAATATAATGTTCGCCAAAGCGCACACCCAGTTTACGCAATTTGGCGCGCTCTGCCTGATCGACATTCTTCACAAATGCGGCCACACCGGCACGGGGCAGCAGGCCCAGCGCCTCGACCAGTTGAAAGGCCAGGCCCTTACCGGTTCCAGTCAGATCCGTTGCGTCCCTGAGCGCAATCAGCGGCTCCAGCACCGTGCGGATGCGCCGTGTCAGCCAGCCTTCCAGCGCCTCGCGCACCGCTGCTTCCGAGGGGCCGGACAGCAGGTCGCTATCGGCGATCAATTCCACGCCCGGGCTCAGTATTTCCGGGCCAGGGCACAGCCGCGCCACTACCATGCCTTCCCAGCGGATCAAGCCATCATCCCCGATGGCAATGATCTTGCCGTCATCAATGCGCGCATGGCGGTCCAGCCGGAACGCGCGCGCGCCGATTTCGCCCTGCAAGGCTTGTGCAGCGGCGTTGCGCAGCGTGTGTGCATGAATGCCGTCAACGCTGGGATCGGCCGAAAAGCGGAAGCCGTCAAGACGGCCGACAAATTCGCCTTCAACCATTACATCGCCCTCAGGGGTGAGCGAAGCCATAAGCTCTTCCTTTTGATGTAGCCGCTTCATCAACACGCTGGTGCGGCGATCAATGAAGCGCTGGGTCAATCGCTGATGCAGCGCATCAGATAATCTATCTTCTATCCCGCGGGTGCGCTCACGCCAATAGTTAGAATCAGCCAGCCACCCGGACCGGTTGGCAATAAAGGTCCAGGTGCGGATATGGGCGATCCGGGTGGACAGGGTGTCTATGTCCCCGTCCACTTTGTCAAGCCAGTCAATATGGCGCGCGGCATAGTCTTCGGGGATCACGCCTGAAGGGCTCATATAATGGTGGTACAGTTCCGCCAGCATGCGGGCATGCAGTTCCGGGCCGAGCTTGCGGAAATCAGGGATCTGGCAGACCTGCCACAGGCGTTTCACGGCGGCGGGCGCCGTGGCCATCCGGGCCATGCCCGCATCCGCCGCCAGAAGACGTAATGCCGTCAGATCGCAATTTTCCCGTGTCCGGCCCAGCCCGCGCAGCGGCGGGGCCATTTCCAGGCTGGCGACCAGCCGCGCCACACTGCCGAAATCCAGCGCCGAATTGCGCCATTTGATGCTGCGGATGGGATCAAACTGATGGTTCTCCACCTGACCTATCAGATCTTCATCCATCTGGCCGGCGTCTCCGGTCGTGCCAAAAGTACCGTCATTCAGATAACGTCCGGCGCGCCCGGCAATCTGCGCAATTTCAGTGGCACGCAGATCGCGATGCCCGAAGCCGTCAAATTTGCTTAAAGATGCAAAGGCGATATGATCCACATCCATATTGATGCCCATGCCGATGGCGTCGGTAGCGACCAGAAAATCCACCTCACCGGACTGAAACAGCGCCACCTGCGCATTGCGGGTGCGCGGGCTGAGCGACCCCATCACCACGGCGGCGCCGCCGCGCTGACGGCGGATCAATTCGGCAATGCCATAAACCGCATCGGAGGAAAAGGCGACGATCGCAGAGCGCCGCGGCATGCGGCTGAGCTTGTTCGAACCTGCATAGCTGAGATGCGAAAAACGCGGGCGGGAGATAAAACGCGCCTCGGGCAGCAATTGGCGCAACAGCGGCCGCATGGTTTCAGCGCCCAGAAACATGGTCTCGCGCCGCCCGCGTGCATGCAGCAGCCGGTCGGTGAAAATATGCCCGCGCTCGGCATCTGTACAAAGCTGGATTTCATCGACCGCCAGAAATTCGGTTTCGATGCTGACCGGCATGGATTCCACCGTGCAGACGTAATATGCAGGCCGCGCGGGCAGGATTTTTTCTTCGCCGGTGATCAGCGCGACCGAGGCCGCGCCCCGCATCCGCACCACCCGGTCATAGATTTCCCGGGCCAGCAGGCGCAGGGGCAGCCCGATCATGCCGCTGGCATGACCCAGCATACGTTCAACCGCCAGATGGGTCTTGCCGGTATTGGTTGGCCCCAGAATGGCGGTGACATCCCCGCGCTCCGCCGCGTATCCGGCGCGCCGAAACCGGCTCTGGGGATGAATATTCATGGTTCTGACCATGCCCCGGCACAAAGACGGAAGCAACCGTCATTCAGCCTGAGAAAATAGAGCGCCGGTAGTGACTGGAAGAGGTTAACAAACTTATTCACAACCCACCCATATGCCGGAACCAAACTGGAACAAGCCAAGCCCGAATCGGCAAGTTCACGCTCTTCGTGATTCGTTCACGCACTAAATGTAGTAGCTCACTGCGATTAAACACCAATTCATATCAAAGGGAAAGCTCAAATCATTAAGTGGCGCAAACCTGTTGAATCCATGATCAAAGATTCGTTTGAGCAAAGCCCGTAATCTGGTCTAATCTGAGACCATACAGATAATACGGATATAACCGTCTGATCAGACAGATCACCCGTCAGGTATGCAATGAACGATATGTCAAACGGCATCGCCAGGATGCGCGCCCGTGGCCAGGGTCTGATCGGTGAAGTGGCCGGAACGCCCAGAGCGCGGATGCTGCTGCTCGGCGGCGCCGGGCTCATCGCCTTGCTGGTGATCGGCGTCTGGCTCTATGGGCGCTATTCCCATGTCTATGTGCAGGATTCCAGACTTTCCGCCACCATGGTGTCGGTCAGCAGCCGGGTGGCGGGATGGATCACCAGTTTTCCGGCCAAAGAAGGTGCAACGGTTCTGAAGGGCGATCTGCTGGTCGAAATTGATCCGCGTGAAGCAGGCCTGATGCTGACGGAAATAGATGCGGGGCTGAGTGCGGCGCGCGCCGAAAGGGCCGCACTGGTGCTGAACCGCGATCAGGTGGATCAGCGCACCAAAAGCCAGTTCGACATGGCGCAGGCAATGCTGGCTGAGGCGCAGGCCCGCGCCAACAGCGCCGCCTCCGACCTGCAACTGGCGCGCGCCGATTTCAAACGCATAGATACGCTGTACACGGATAAAGTAATTTCCAGGCAGCGCTGGGAGACCGAACGCAACCGCGCCACCAGGTCGGAACAGGAATATGAGCGCGCCCAGGCCGCGGTTGAGGCCGCGCGCGCATCCAGTGCGTCGGCGCAGTCGGCGCGCATGGAATTGGAGGTGCTGCGCGAACGGCTGAACATTCTGGATGCGCAGGTGATGCGCCTAACGGCGCAGCGTGAACGTCAGGCCCTGGACATTTCGGATCGCGCGGTGAAAAGCCCGATCTCCGGCGTCGTTGATGAAACCTTCGCCAATCCGGGTGAATATGTGCGCCCCGGCCAGCGGCTGCTGATGGTCCATGATCAGAACAATATCTGGGTCAATGCCAATATCAAGGAAAACGAAATCCGTCATGTTAAAATTGGCGCGCACGCCACGGTTTCGGTGGACGCCTATCCAGGTGAAAAATTTGACGGCAAGGTGGTGCGCATCGGCAATGCGGCGACAAGCCAGTTCGCGCTGCTGCCCAATCCCAATCCCAGCGGAAACTTCACCAAAATCGCGCAGCGCCTTGAGGTGCGCATTGATGTGGCGCAGCGCGACTATCTTTTGAAGCCGGGCATGATGGTGGAGGTCGCCATTGACATCCCAGGCCGGTAGCCCGGCGGCGGCACCCGCCGGGGCCGGCCCCCATACCAGCCCGGCAATCGCTGCGAAATTCGCAGAATTTGGCCCCAATTACCGGATGCTGGTGGTGATGACGGCAATGTTCGGCACGCTGGCGACGCTGCTGCCCGCGACCATTGTCAATGTGGTGATCCCGGAAATTATCGGCGCGTTCGGCATTGGCCAGGACAAGGCGCAATGGCTGGCCACCGGCTTTATGGCGTCCAGCACGATCACCATGCTGGCCAATAGCTGGATGGTGCATTCCTTTGGCGTGCGTTTCACTTTCCTGACCTCGCTGACCATATTCATGGCCGGTTCAATTGCGGGCATGTTTGCGCCCAATGAGGATGTGCTGATCGCCATCCGCGTGTTTCAGGGTGCGGCGGCGGGGTTGATGACGCCGCTGACCATGCTGATCATGTTTCAGGTGTTTCCGCCCGAACAGCGCGGCCGCGCCATGGGCATTTTCGCCATGGGCACGGTTATGGCGCCCGCCCTTGGCCCCAGCATTGGCGGCCTGGTGATTGATGCGCTGGGCTGGCGGTATATTTTCTTTCTGGAATTGCCGCTGTTGTTTGTGGCGATTGCGCTGGGTTCGATATTTCTGATTGACCGCGAAGCCACCGGGCCGCGCGAAAAATTCGATTGGGCGGGGCTTTTTCTGGCGTCCATCTTTGTCTTCTGCCTGCTGGTGGGGCTAAGCGAGGGACAGCAGGAAGGCTGGCATGAAAATCATGTGCTGGCGCTGCTGATCACGGCGGGCGTGTCGTTTGTGACCTTCATCCTTGTTGAAATAATGACCCCGCAGCCGTTGCTGCAATTGCGGGTGTTTATGCAGCCCTCGTTCGGGCTGGTGGCGATTATATTATTTGTCTTTGGCGGCGGCCTGTTCGGTTCAACCTATCTGGCGCCGCTGTTTTTACAGACCGTGCAGGGCAGCACGGCGCTATCGGCGGGATTGATGCTGATGGCGCCAGGCCTGATTATGGTGTTTGTGTTTCCGGTGGCGGGCGCGATGAGCGACCGCTACGGCCCGGTCATTCCCATCGTCACGGGTATGCTGATTTTTTCTTTCTCCTGTTATCTGATGACCGGGCTTGATCTGGATGCGCCCTTTGTGGCGATCACCATCTGGATTATGGTCGGGCGTGTCGGGCTGGGCATGGTGATGCCCGCGATGACGGCCGCCGCGATGGGGGCGATGCCGCTGCATCTGATGTCACAGGCCTCGGGCGTCAATAATTTCGTGCGCCAGCTTGGCGGCGCGTTCGGGGTCAATCTGTCCTCGATCATGCTGTCGCAACGCACCAACTTCTTTCTGGAGGCGATGACCGCCACCCAGACGGCGGCCAATACCGCGACGCAGGAACTGCTGGACCGGCTGTCCGGCGCCTTTGATCTGGCGGGACTGACAGAGTTAGCGCAACAGGATGTGGCGCTGTTCTATCTGGGGCGGATGATCTATTCCCAGGCCTATATGCTGGCCTTCCGCGACTGTTTTCTGATCATGAGCTATGTATTTGCGCTGGCTATTATCCCGGCCCTGCTGCTGTTGCGCGCCCGCAAGGCCAAGGCCGCCGCCCTGCCCGCCGCGCCGCCCCCGCTGGGCGGGCCCAGACCCGCCACGGCAGGTGAATAATCCATCCGGTCATGTTATACTGGCGCAAAGCATAATCAGGACGCGTAGGACAGCATATGGCGAAGAAACCGACAATGGATGAATGGCGCGCGCTGGCGGCCAAAGAGCTGGGCAAAAAACCGCTGGACGATCTTGTCTGGCATACGCCCGAAGGCATTGATGTCCGCCCGCTCTATACGGCGGCGGATGTGGCCGGGCTGGATTTCGCCGATAGCCTGCCAGGCTTTTCGCCCTATGTGCGCGGCGTCAAGGCCACCATGTATGCCGGGCGGCCCTGGACGGTGCGTCAATATGCGGGCTTTTCCACGGCCGAGGAATCCAACGCCTTTTACCGGCGCAATCTGGCGGCGGGGCAGATGGGCCTATCGGTCGCGTTTGATCTGGCCACCCATCGCGGTTATGACAGCGACCATCCGCGCGTCACCGGCGATGTCGGCAAGGCCGGCGTGGCGATTGATTCCGTCGAGGATATGAAAATCCTGTTTGACGGTATTCCGCTCGATAAAATGTCAGTGTCGATGACCATGAACGGCGCGGTCATTCCGATCCTCGCCAATTATATTGTC
This sequence comes from Pseudomonadota bacterium, assembly GCA_049323435.1. Lineage (GTDB taxonomy): Bacteria > Pseudomonadota > Alphaproteobacteria > UBA11222 > UBA11222 > UBA11222. The sequence continues at coordinate 72,139 of JBMOMX010000008.1, read as the reverse complement.
GCCGCCGAGGAACAGGGCGTTACGGCCGATAAGCTTTCCGGCACCATTCAGAATGACATTCTGAAAGAATTTATGGTGCGCAATACCTATATCTATCCGCCCGAACCCAGTATGCGCATTGTCGCCGATATTATCGGCTATGCCTCCAAACATATGCCGAAATTCAACACCATTTCGATTTCCGGCTATCACATGCAGGAAGCTGGCGCCACGCAAGTGCAGGAACTGGCCTTTACGCTGGCCGATGGCAAGGAATATGTCCGCGCGGCGCTGGCGGCGGGCCTCGATGTGGATGAATTTGCACCGCGCCTTTCGTTCTTTTTCGCCATCGGCATGAATTTTTTCATGGAGATCGCCAAGCTGCGCGCCGCGCGCCTGTTATGGGCAGAAATCATGGCTGGCTTTAACGCCAAAAATCCGCAAAGCGGCATGTTGCGCACCCATTGCCAGACCAGCGGTGTATCGCTGACCGAACAGGATCCGTACAATAATGTCGTGCGCACGGCGTTTGAGGCGATGGCCGCGGTTCTGGGCGGCACGCAAAGCCTGCACACCAACGCGCTCGACGAGGCGATTGCTCTGCCTACGGATTTTTCGGCGCGCATCGCGCGTAACACGCAGCTTATTTTGCAGGAAGAAACCGGCGTCTGTAACGTCGTCGATCCGCTTGGCGGTTCCTATTACATTGAGGCGCTGACCAATGAGCTGGCCGTGGCCGCACGCAAGCTGATGGCCGAGGTCGAGGAACTGGGCGGCATGACCAAGGCGGTGGCGAGCGGTATGCCCAAGCTGAGAATCGAAGAGGCTGCGGCGCGCCGTCAGGCCCGCATCGACCGGGGCGAAGAAGTGATTGTCGGCGTCAACCGCTATCAGACTGACAGCCGCGAACAGATGGATATTCTGGATGTGGATAACGCCGCCGTGCGCGACAGCCAGATTGTGCGGCTTAAAAAAACCCGTGCGGCGCGCGACGAAGCCAAATGCAAAGCAGCGCTTGTGGCATTAACCGAGGGCGCCAAAGGCAATGGCAATCTGCTGGCGCTGGCGGTGGATGCGGCGCGCGCGCGCGCCACGGTTGGTGAAATATCCGATGCGATGGAAGAAGTGTTTGGCCGCCATCGCGCCCAGGTGCAATCCATTGCGGGCGTTTATGGCGCGGCCTATGACGGCGATGCGGGCTTTGAGAAAATCCAGCGCGACGTGGAAAGTTTCGCCAGGGACGAAGGCCGCCGGCCGCGCATGCTGGTTGTGAAAATGGGCCAGGACGGGCATGACCGCGGCGCCAAGGTGATCGCCACCGCCTTCGCCGATATCGGCTTTGACGTGGATGTCGGGCCGCTGTTCCAGACGCCCGCCGAGGTGGCGCGCGACGCGGTGGAAAATGACGTGCATGTGGTCGGCGTGTCATCGCAGGCGGCGGGGCATAAAACCCTGGTGCCGGAACTGATTGCGGAACTGAAAAAACAGGGCGCGGAAGATATCATGGTTATTTGCGGCGGCGTCATTCCGCAGCAGGATTATGATTTCCTGTACAAAGCGGGCGTTGCGGGCATTTTCGGCCCCGGCACCAATATTCCGCTGGCGGCCGCAAAAATTCTTGAACTTATCCGCGCACACCGCCCGCTGGCGGCAGAATAGGAATCATTATGGCTGTCACCATTCCCTATGTCCGTGAACTGACGTTTGAATATGGCGCGATGCAGCAGATCACGCCGATGATCCGCCGGGTGATCGCAAATAACCCCAGCGGTTTTACCCAGCATGGCACGGGCACCTATATTATCGGCAAGGGCAAGGTGGCGGTGATCGACCCCGGGCCGCTGGATAATGATCATGTGCAGGCGATCGTGAACGGGCTGAAGGGCGAAACCATCACCCATATTCTGATCACCCATACGCATATGGACCATTCGCCGGCCACCACGCCGCTGAAAAAATTGATGGGCAATCCGAAATCCTATGGCTTTGGCCCGCATGGTTCCGGCAAGGGCATTCTGGAAGGCCAGCAGGTGGAGGCGGGCGGCGACAAGGACTTTGTTCCCGATGTCACGGTGCGGCACGGCGATGTGATCAGGGGCGAAGGCTGGACCGTGGAATGCGTGCACACGCCGGGGCACACTTCGAACCATATCTGTTTTGCGTTGCGTGAGGAAAAGGCGCTGTTCACCGGCGATCATGTGATGGGCTGGTCCACCACCGTCATCTCGCCGCCCGATGGCGACATGAAGGATTATATGGCGAGCCTGGAAATATTGCTGCCGCGCGATGATGAAATTTACTGGCCGACGCATGGCCCGGCGATCCGCGACCCGCAGAATTTTGTGCGCGCCTATATTGCCCACCGCCATGACCGCGAAGCGCAGATCGCCGCCTGCCTGCGCGATGGTATCGGCAAGATCACCGATATGGTGCCGGTGATGTACAAGGATGTGGACGCAAAATTATGGCCCGCCGCCGGGCGTTCCGTGCTGGCGCATCTGCTGCACATGGTGGAAACCGGCCGCGCCAAATGCGCGGGCGCGCCGGGGCCGGATGCGGTTTATTCGGCGGGGTGATGAGGGGAGGGGTCTATAGGCGTAGTTGAGGACATGCTCAGTGCTTTGGATCGCATTCCTATCTGGAAGCGGCTTCATCAAGTTCCGGAGGAGGTAGATGACCTCAAAGCCCGCATCAGCGCGCTTGAGGCAAAACTCGGAGGAAAATGGCCGGCAGATATTTGCCGTTTTTGTGGAGCCCGGGCGGCCAGACTATACAGTGGTGCTGGGGGGACTGACGCGAAAGGCTAAATCAGAGAAAATTGGGTGTGTTCCGAATGCAATGGCAATGACATACGAGTCATAAAGCCCGGTTAGGTTTCGTCGGAGGACGAACTGAAATTATTTTTAGCTTGAAGCTTTGCCACACCCGGTGTCACCCCGCACTTGTTGCGGGTGTGGATTCACGTTTGAAGTGCAACACGTTGAGGCTTTCTATTAAGGAAGACTTCTTTCGGGGTCAAGTAACCGAGGCATTTTCTGGGTGTAGTATTATGTTGTTCACTCAAACGGACGAAGTCATCGAAGCTTAGCAGGGCTGGGTCTGTTTTTCTCGGCAAGACACGGCGCAAGCGTCCGATGGTGTTTTCGACGCCGCCTTTCTGCCAGGGTGAGCGCGGGTCGCAGAACCATGTTTTGAGGCCAAGCTGATCTGCCAGCAGATAATGTTTGGTGAACTCCGGCCCATTATCCATGGTCACGGAGCGGCGTTTGGACGGGGCAAAGGCTTTGAGAACATCGCCCATTATGCTGACAGTTGATACGGACGATTTGTCTTTTTGTGGTTGCAGGATGGTAAAGCGCGAACGCCGCTCAATCAGGACCAGCACGGCCTGTTGCTGTTTTGAGAACGCCATTGTGTCCGCCTCCCAGTGGCCGATGCATTGGCGGGCATTGACGCTTTTTGGCCGTTTTGCAATGGAAACCCGGCGGTGGATGCGCTCTGCCCATCTTCCACCGTCCTTGCGCCGCTGCCTGCCGCGCCTGCGTTTATGGCGTGGCAGCAGCAAATGCAGGTTCTCGTTGAACGACCAGACGCGCCAATAAATATAACGGTAGATTGACTCATGGCTGATTACAGATTTACCCTGCGCCAGCGTCAGCCGGCCCGCGATCTGTTCAGGCGACCATCCCATTGCAAGGTGGCCGAAGACCTGTTTGCGGAGTTCCGGCTGGCGTTCCAGCTTATAGGTTCGTCCCCGCGCATGGCGGCGTTGCGTCAGCTCCTGCGCCCGGACTGGGTCGTATCCGCCGCGCCAACGGTGTGAATTTTTGCTGTTACGCTTCAGTTCCCGGCTGATCGTCGAAACATCCCGGCCAAGCGTTTTAGCGATAAACCGAAGAGAGTGAGCGTCTGCATGCAAACGATAAATCTCTATCCGCTCGTTAAGGCCGAGCTGGCCATAGCTTGTTCCCATTGCAACACCTTTGTAGGGTGTTGCACTTGATTCGTGAACTCAGGGGGGTCCAGGGGCCGCATACGAAAATGGTTGACGGGTATAAAGCCTTTGCCGGAACGTACAGCAATGAAAAGCTATTACGTTTACATGCTGTCGAGCCATAGAAATGGAACCCTGTATATCGGCGTCACCAATGATATTGTGCGGCGCGTTTACGAACACAAGAATGGTGTCACCGGCGGGTTCACCAGCAACTATAACGTCAAGACTCTCGTATGGTTTGAGGAAGCGCCGAATATTGCCGACGCCATTCGACAAGAAAAACGCATGAAGAAATGGCCTCGCGCGTGGAAAATTAATGTCATTGAGGCACATAACCCCCAGTGGCGGGATTTATATCCGGCGCTGATTTCATGATTGTAAGGCCTTAACGTGCGGCCCTGGACCCCGGAACAAGTCCGGGGTGACACTGAGAATTGCGTGAGTCAATGCGTCAATCTACGCACGTCGATAGCTTATTGCGCGGTCCAGCCGCCATCGACGACCAGTTCCGATCCGGTCATGAAGGCGCTGTCGTCCGACGCCAGAAACACAATCCCATTGGCAATGTCTTTGGGTTCGCCAATGCGCCCGATCGGATGGCTTTGCACAAACATGTCGCGCACCGCATTGTCGGAACCCATCACGCCGCTCATTTCCTTCACCACCTGTTTAGCCATGTCGGTTTCGATCAGGCCGGGATGAATGGAATTGACCCGGATGCGATAGGGCGCAAATTCCATGGCGCAGGCCTTGGTGTAAATCCGCACCCCGCCCTTGGACATATGATAGGCGGTGAAATTGGCGATGCCGATAATGCCCGCGATCGAGGACAGATTGATAATCGCCCCGCCCACCGGGGCCTTGGCGGCGCGCGCCTTCAGATGCGGCAGCGCGGTTTTGGTGCCCAGAAACACGCCGTCCAGATTGACGGCGCTCATGCGATGCCAATCGGCCAGCGTCATATCCTCGGTGCTTTTCATAAAGAAAATACCGGCATTATTCACCAGCACATCCAGCCCGCCAAACTTATCGACGCCTGCCTTGATGGCCGCCTGCCAGCTGTCTTCCTGCGTTACATCCAGATGCGTATAGAGCGCCTTGCCGCCATCGCTGACGATCTGCGCCGCGGTGTTCTTGCCCGCATCATCCAATATGTCGCCGATCACCACACTGGCGCCGCAAGCCGCCATCATGCGCGCGGTTTCCGCCCCCAGCCCGCGTGCGCCGCCGGAAATAAAGGCAATCTTGCCATCCATTCTATTCATTACGGCGTTCCTTCCTGTTGATTATACTTATTGTTATTGCGCCAGATAGCCGCCATCAACGACCACTTCCGTGCCGGTCATGAAGGCGGAATCATCCGACGCCAGAAACCGCACGGCGTGCGCAATATCCTGTTCCTCGCCCAGCCGCCCAAGCGGATGGCGCGACACCACATCATCGACGAATTTCTGAAAACCGCCTTCCTGGCGCTGGTTCATCGCCTGTTCGCCCGCGCGCAGCAGCGGCGTATTGATAAAGCCGGGATGCACCGAATTGACGCGGATTTTTGCGGGCGCCAGTTCGATCGCCGCCGCCTTTGTCATCAGCCGCACGCCGCCCTTGCTGGCGCAATAGGCCACGGCGCGCGCGCCGCCGATAAAACCCATGATGGATGAAATCGAGATGATCGATCCGCCGCCCGGCCATAGATGGGCGCGCGATTTCATGCTGGGAATGACATGTTTCATGCCCAGAAACACCCCATCCAGATTGATCGACATCAGGCGGCGCCAGCTATCAAGACTTAAATCCTCCAGCGGCTTGGCCGCGCCCGCGACACCGGCATTGTTCAGCAGAATATCCACGCCGCCATAGGTTTGCACCGCGAACTTCACCGCGGCTTCCCATTGTTCTTCAATGGCCACATCATGCTTGAAAAATTTCGCCTCGCCGCCCGCCTGTTTGATCGCGGCCAGGGTCACCTGCGCCTCGTCTTCGCGCAGATCGGTGATCACCACTTTTGCGCCCGCCTCGGCCAGCTTGCGCGCCGACATGCCGCCAATGCCGCGCGCGCCGCCGCTGATCAGCGCCACTTTTCCATCCACTCTGTTCATTTTGACCTCCTATTGCGCAACATAACCGCCATCGACCACCACTTCCGATCCGGTCATAAAAGATGAATCATCCGAGGCGAGGAAACATACCGCATTGGCAATATCCATCGGCACGCCCATGCGGCCGATCGGATGGCGCGCGGTGATCATTTCCTTCACCATATTCTCGCCCGCGCCAGAACCCCGGCCCAGATCCTTCAATGCGTTTTTCACCATATCGGTTTCGGTGAAACCGGGATGCACGGAATTAACGCGAATTTTGCTGGGCGCCAGTTCAACCGCCGCTGCCTTGGTCAACAGCCGCACGCCGCCCTTGGCTGCGATATAAGAGGCGGCGTTGGGCATGGCGATCAGCCCCATGATCGAGGAAATATTAATAATCGATCCGCCACCCGGCCATTTGGGGGCGCGCGCGGCCAGCGCCGGGATCGCATATTTTATGCCTAGAAACAGGCTGTCCAGATCAACGGAAATAACGCGCCGCCAGGATTCGAATGTGGTGTCCACGATGGGCTTTCCCGCATCGGCAATGCCCGCATTATTGACCAGAATATCCAGCCCGCCAAAACTGTCCGTAGCGAATTTGACCGCCTTGATCCAGGCATCTTCCTCTACCACATCATGGTGCAGGTAGGCCGCCTTTCCGCCCGCGCGCTTGATTTCGTCCACTGTGGCCGCGCCCGCTTCATCCAGCAGATCGGTAATCAGCACGCTGGCGCCGGCGGCAGCCATCAATTTTGCAGATGCCCCGCCAAGGCCGCGCGCGCCGCCAGTAATCAATGCAATTTTTCCGTCAAGGCGGTTCATGATTAAACTCCCCATTCTTTCTTTATTCAAAGCTCAAGCTCCTCCATTGCATAAGCGAAGGAGGATGCCGCGCTATTTAATCGGCCCCATCATGGCTGCAAATACGCACCAGCGCCAGCCCCTGTTCGATGTTGAAATCTAGAGCAAAAGCGCGAACTGCGCCATAGTGCAAAATTGCTGCGCAGCGGGCCGGTAGGCGCGCACAGTAATCTGCGCACGGCACTGGCCGGCGGGCGTGCGGGAAATTTCCACTAAATGCCAGCTGGCATTTTCACCGTGGGGATCCAGCGCAGATGCCGATGCGGGCGCTAGTACCGGGATCGGGCCGCGGGGGCCCGCAACCCGGTCCAGCACGGCGCGATGCGTATGCCCATGCAGCAGCAGTTCCGCACCCCGGCGGGCAAGGACATCCAGCAGTGCCGCGCGATCCGTCAGGCCTTTGCGCCGTGACGCGCCCGCTGTTCCCGGCGGATGATGGATCATCACAATGCGCATCCGCCCGGCTTTTTCCTGTTGCGCCAGCACTGCGTCCAGCGCGGATAATTGGCCGGGCCCAATGGTTCCCGCTGCTGAAAAAATCCGTGTCGGCACGGCGCTTGAAACACCGATCAGCGCAATCTCATTACGGATACGGCAATAAGGAAACATTGCGCCATTACCCGGCGCATCGCCCTGCATATAGGCCTGCCACTGCTTGTGCATCGCATCCAGAATATCGGCCCGGTAGGCGTCATGATTACCGGGTATCAGGCTGATCCGGCCGGGCGGGCCCAGCATTTGCAGCCAATGCGATGCGCGGGCGATCTCCGCAGGCAGCGACACATTCACCAGATCACCGGTCAGCACAATATGATCAGGCGTGTGGGCGTTGATGTCTGCAACCAATGCCGCCAGAATTTCCGGCAGATGGATATGACACCGTTTCATGCGCCAGGACAGGATGCCGCTCAGCCGTTTGCCGGGCCTGGCCGCGCGGATTCCCATTTCCTGCGTCAGCAACGGCAAATGCGGATCGGTCATATGTGCAATACTGAACAAACGGGCCCCATTCGATCCTAGATCACATCCATGCTTCCGCGCTATATAGCAGAAAACCTATCTTTGAGTGATACCTTGCACGATTTACTGCGCGTTGAGGATTTAACGGTTGACTTCACCCTGCCTGCCGGGACGCTGCGCGCAGTTGACGGGGTGAGTTTTCGCGTGCCGCGCGGCAAGATCGTAGCACTGGTGGGCGAATCGGGGTCCGGCAAAACCGTCATCGGCCAGTCCATCACCGGATTGCTGCCGCGCAATGGCAGAGTGACCGGCGGTAAAATTCTGTTCGATCACGACGAGGATGAAACTACCCCGCGCATTGATATGGCCAAACTGGCGCCAAACAGCGCGCCAATGCGGGCGCTGCGCGGGCGTTATATATCGGTGATATTTCAGGAACCGATGAGCGCACTTTCGCCGGTGCACCGGATCGGCGATCAGGTCAGTGAAAATCTGAGCCAGCATCTGCGGCTTTCCGCCAAAGAACGCCGCGCGCGCACCCTTGATATGTTGCGCCTGAGCGGTTTCAGCGATCCGCAACAGGCCTGCCGGGCCTATCCGTTTGAGCTGTCGGGCGGATTGCGTCAGCGCGCCATGATCGCAATGGCGCTGATCTGCCGCCCCGCGCTGCTGATAGCGGACGAGCCGACGACGGCGCTGGATGTCACTATGCAGGCGCAGATTTTGGTATTGCTGCAAAATCTGCAACAGCAATTGCGCATGGCGGCGCTGATGATCACCCATGATCTGGGGGTGGTGGCGAATATTGCGGATGAAGTCGTGGTGCTGCATCGGGGAAAAGTGATGGAGGCCGGAAGCCGTGAAGATATTTTTCTGCGCCCCGGCCATGCCTGTCTGCGCGCGCTGATGGATGCAGCGCCGCGCCTTAAGGGACCGGCCCAGCCGGTGCGCACACAGACAGCCGCACCCGCCCTGCTGGAAGTGCAGGGACTGTGCAAACAATATGGCGCAAATGGCGCGGCTGATTCTGACGCCCTGGCGGGGGTGCGCGATGTCAGCTTTACCCTGCCGCGCGGGGAATGTGTGGCGCTGGTGGGGGAATCGGGTTGCGGCAAAACAACATTGGGCAAGCTGATTTTACGCGCCGTCACCGCCGATAGCGGGCAAATCCGTTTTGACGGCGAGGATGTGCTGACGATGCGGGGCGCGAACCTGTTGCGCTATCGCCGCCGTGCGCAGTTCATTTTTCAGGATCCCCAGTCGGCGCTAAATCCGCGCATGACCATTCTCGACACGCTGCGCGAACCCATGATCATTCACCGCATCGGCGATCGCGCCAGCCAGGTGCTACGCGCCCGGGAGCTGATGCAGCTTGTCGGGCTGGAGCCGCAGCATTTGGAGCGCTATCCCAATGCATTTTCCGGCGGCCAGCGCCAGCGCATTGTAATTGCCCGCGCCCTGGCGCTGCGGCCGGAACTGCTGATCTGCGATGAACCGGTGTCGGCGCTGGATGTGTCGGTGCAGGCGCAGATCATCAGCCTGCTGAAGGATTTACAGGAAAATCTGGGGTTGAGCTATCTGTTTATCAGCCATAATCTTGCGGTTGTGCGGGCGATCGCGGGACGGATACTTGTGATGTGCCAGGGCCGCCTTGTTGAAAGCGCAACCGCGCAGCAGCTTTTTGACGGCGCCGCGCATCCTTACACCATGGCCTTGCTGGCCGCCGTTCCGGAACCCGATATTGCAACGCCGCTGGATTTTCAGCGTCTTCAGGCCGAACGCATGACGGACCCGCTGGCCTGGCCCGCGCCATTCCGGCTGACAGCCGGGCAAGGGGGCCGCATGGTACAGCTGGCGCCAGGGCATTTTGTCCGTATGGCGGAGGATGCGGCGTGCTGATGCGCATGGCCGCCATGCTGTTGTGCATCCTGCCTTGTGCGGCTGCGGCGCAGGTACCGGTTCCGGCCGAGACGCCCATGCTGGCGGCGCAGGTGGCGGCAGGCACGCTTCAGCCGATTTCCGGGCGGCTGCCGCAGACGCCCCTGATCGCGCCGATGGACGGCCCCGATACTGTGCCGGGCCGGCAGGGCGGTACGCTGCGCACGCTGATCAGCAATCCGCGCGAAGTGCGGCATATGGTGGTGTTTGGCTATGCGCGGCTTGTGGGCCATGACCGGGCGCTCAATCTTGTGCCGGATATTTTGCTTCGTGTAGAGAATATTGATGACCGGATATTTACCCTGCATCTGCGCCCCGGACATAAATGGTCTGACGGGCATCCGTTCACGTCGGAGGATTTCCGGTATTTCTGGGAAGATGTGGCCAATAATCCAGAGCTTAGCCCCAATGGGCCGGGGACCGCGTTTCTGGTGGATGGCGTGCCGCCAAAGGTGGAATTCCCCGATGCGTTGCGCGTGCGTTACAGCTGGCCGAAGCCCAATCCTAAATTTCTTGCATTACAGGCAGGCGCCAGCCCGCTGTTCATCTATCGTCCGGCGCATTATCTGAAAAAATTCCATCGCCGTTATGGCGATCCGGCCTGGCTGGAGGCGCAGGTGCAGGCGGCCAAGGTGCGTAACTGGGCGGGCCTGCACAACCGCCTCGACAATATGTATAATTTCGACAATGCGGATCTGCCCAGCTTGCAGCCCTGGATCAATACAACGCCTTCGCCTGCCAGCCGGTATGTCTTTCAACGCAATCCCTATTATCACCGGATCGACCCGATGGGCCGCCAGCTTCCTTATATTGATACGGTGATCATGCATGTGGCCGAGGCGCGGCTGATCCCGGCAAAAAGCATGGCGGGCGAAACGGACTTGCAGGCCCGCGGCCTGTCTTTTTCCGACATTACCGCATTGAAAAAGGGCGAGCAGCAAGGCGGTTATGCTACGCGCCTGTGGCCGGGGGCGTCGGGCGCGCATATCGCACTTTATCCGAATCTGAATTATGAGCGGCCGCAGTTTCAGAAATTATTCCGTGACGTGCGCTTTCGCCGCGCGCTGTCGATGGGCATTGACCGGCATCTGATCAACCGCTCGCTATATTTTGGCATGGCGTCGGAAAGCAATAATATGGTGCTGCCGCAATCTGAGCTGTATTCGCCGCATCTGGCGCAAAGCTGGGCCATGCACGATCCTGTCCAGGCCAATCAATTGCTGGACAGTATGGGATTGCTGAAACGCGACGCCAATGGCGTGCGGCTGCTGCCGGATGGATCCAGGCTGGAACTGATCGTCGAGACGGCGGACCAGTCCAGCGAACAAAGCGATGTGCTGCAACTGATCGCCATGGACTGGCGGCGCATCGGGGTTGAATTGTTCATCAAGCCGGCCGATCGTGATACGTTGCGCGCGCGCGCCTATGCCGGGCGCTCCATGATGACGGTATGGTCCGGTTTCGACACCGGCATCCCCACCCCGGATATGAGCCCGGACGAGCTGGCCCCTGTCACGCAGGATCAGCTGCAATGGCCGATATGGGGCCAGCATTATCAGACCGGGGGGAACACCGGCACGGCGCCCGATCTGGCGCCCGCGCGCGAGCTGCTGGCGCTGCTGGATGAATGGCGCGGTGCGGATGGCGCGCGCCGCCGCGAAATATGGCTGGAAATGCTGGCGATCCATGCGGACCAGCAGTTCAGTATCGGTGTCATCTCGCAGGTGCGCCAACCCGTTGTCGTGTCCAGAAAACTGCGCAACGTGCCGGCGCAGGCCCATTATGGCTGGAACCCCGGCGCATTTTTTGGCATCTACAGGCCCGATCAATTCTGGTTCGAGGCCCCGGGCGAACCGGGTCCGGAGCAATGAGCCATATGGGACGTTATTTTCTCAACCGTACCGCCATGATGATACCAACACTGATTGCCATCAGTGTACTGATTTTTATTGTCATTCAACTGCCCCCCGGCGATTATCTGTCCAATCAAGTGGCGGAATTACAGGCCCAGGGCGAGGATGCCAGCATAGAGAAAATCGCCTTTCTGCGCGCCGAGTTTGGATTTGACCGCCCCCTGATCGAGCGCTATGGCCTGTGGCTGGGCGTGTGGCCGGGAGAAAAGGGGTTTTCCGGCCTGCTTCAGGGCAATTGGGGCTGGTCGTTTGAATATAACAAGCCGGTATCAGAAGTGCTGGGCGGCAGTCTGATGATGACCATTGTGCTGAATTTTGCGGCGGTTCTGACAATTTATCTGATCGCGTTTCCCATCGGCATTATTTCCGCCGCGCGCCAGTACAGCATTACCGATTATGGTTTCACCCTGCTTGGATATCTGGGGCTGGCCATGCCGAATTTTCTGCTGGCGCTGATCTTGCTATATTATTCCAACCAGTGGTTTGGCCTGCCGATCGGCGGATTGATGGCGCCGGAATTTATTGACGCCCCCTGGTCGCCGGCCAAAATGCTGTCAATCCTGACGCATCTGATCATCCCGGTGCTAGTGATCAGCGCCAGCGGCGCGGCCGCCATGATCCGCCGGTTGCGCGCCAATCTGCTGGATGAATTGCAGAAACCTTATGTGACGACGGCCCGCGCCAAAGGCATGGCGCCACTGGCGCTGCTGATCAAATATCCGCTGCGCAACGCGCTTAGCCCGTTTATTGCGGATATCGGGGATCTGCTGCCGCAGATGGTTTCAGGCTCTGTGATTGTGTCGGTGGTGTTAAACCTGCCGACGGTGGGCCCGATCCTGTTGCAGGCATTGCGGGCCCAGGACCATTATCTTTCAGGATTTATCCTGCTGTTTATCGCGGTGCTGACGGTGGCGGGAATGGCGCTTTCCGATCTGCTGCTGGCGCTGCTCGACCCGCGCATCCGTTTAACCGGCAGGCCAGTGCAATGACCGCGCCCAGCCAGGACCGTCTGCCCCATTATGTCAGTGAGGCGCCCTATGATCCGGCGGGAACGCCGCCAGCGGCCGCACCGGCGCACCCGCAATGGTGGCTGGTCTGGCAAAAGCTGAAGCGCCACCGGCTGGCCTATGCCAGCGGCATATTCCTGCTGCTGATATATGCCAGCCTGCCCTTCAGCGAAATGATCGCGCCCTACGGGCTGGAAGACCGCAATGCAGACTATCTGTTCGCGCCGCCGCAGCGCGTGCATCTGTTTCACGAGGGCGAATTTATCGGCCCTTTTGTCTATGGCTATAAGGGCGTAGCCAATCTGGATCTGTTCAAATGGGATTATGTGATTGATAAAAAGCAGGTGCAGCCATTGCGGTTTTTTTGTTCCGGCGCCAGCTATAATCTGTGGGGTGTGTGGGCTGGCAGATTTCATCTGGTCTGCCCCTCTGCCACGGGTACGCTATATCTGTTCGGCACTGACCGGCTGGGCCGCGATATGCTGTCGCGGGTTATTTATGGCACCCGGATTTCCCTGACCATCGGTCTGATCGGGGTTAGCATCAGTTTTGCGCTGGCCCTGTTGATTGGCGGCATGGCGGGATATTTTGGCGGCTGGGTGGACAATCTGACCTTGCGGCTGATCGAAATTCTGCGCGCCATGCCGGAACTGCCGCTATGGATGGCGCTGTCGGCGGCGCTTCCGGTGCAGTGGAGCCCGGTTGCGGTCTATGCCGGGATGACAGTCATTCTGGGGCTGCTCGACTGGCCGGGGCTGGCGCGTGCGGTGCGCGCTAAATTAGTGTCGTTGCGCGAGGAGGATTTCGCCACGGCGGCGGTGCTGATGGGGGCGGGGCCGGGGCGTCTGATCGGGCGTCATCTTCTGCCCAATTTCATGAGCCATCTGATCGCCAGCGCGACACTGTCGATTCCGGCAATGATTCTGGGCGAAACGGCGCTGTCATTTCTTGGGCTGGGCCTGCGGCCGCCGGTCACCAGCTGGGGGGTGCTGCTGAATGAATCGCAAAATATTGCTGCGATCAGCTTTTATCCCTGGATTATGCTGCCGATGCTGCCGGTCATTCTGGTGGTGCTGGCGTTCAATTTCTTTGGTGATGGCTTGCGCGACGCCGCTGATCCCTATAGCTAGTACAACCCCCTTAGCGAGAGAGAAACCCGATGAATTTTCAAGACCTGCAAGTCCAGATCGAGGCTGCCTGGGAAGGCCGGGACGCCATCAATGCCCAAACCACGGGTGCGGCCCGCGAGGCGGTGAACATGGCGCTGGATCTTCTGGATACCGGCAAGGCGCGGGTCGCGGAAAAGCACGGGCAGGACTGGGTGGTGCATCAATGGCTGAAAAAGGCGGTGCTGCTGTCGTTCCGGCTGAATGATATGCGCCTGATAGCGGGCGGGCCGGGCCAGGACACGTCCTGGTGGGACAAGGTGCCGTCAAAATTCGACGGCTGGAACGCGGGCCGGTTCGCCGCCGCCGGATTTCGCGCCGTGCCGAACTGCATCGTGCGCCGGTCGGCGTTTATCGCCAAAGGCGTGGTGCTGATGCCCAGCTTTGTCAATCTGGGCGCCTATGTGGACGAAGGCAGCATGATCGACACCTGGGCGACGGTCGGTTCCTGTGCGCAGATCGGCAAGAATTGTCACATATCAGGCGGCACTGGCATTGGCGGCGTGCTGGAACCGCTGCAGGCCAATCCGGTGATCATTGAAGATAACTGCTTTATCGGCGCGCGTTCCGAAGTGGCAGAAGGCGTGATCGTGCGCGAGGGCAGCGTCATTTCCATGGGCGTGTTTCTGGGCGCATCGACCAAGATCGTGGATCGCGCCACCGGACAGATCCATCAGGGCGAGGTGCCGGCCTATTCCGTTGTCGTGCCCGGTGTGCTGCCCGGCCCTGCCCATGCCGATGGGCATGCGCGCCCGAGCCTGTCCTGCGCCGTGATCATCAAACAGGTCGATGCCGGCACCCGCTCCAAAACCTCGATCAACGAATTACTGCGCGACTGACGCAACCCGCGGCAATCCATACCGGCGGTTCATGCGGCTGATTCCATTTGATCAATTGCGCCGTTGCGTGCATGCTTGCGCCAGCTTGCGGATGGCGGCGTAACGGGGGCGCGGATGAGCACATTACTTCTGGCAGTGATCGGCCTGATGCTGGCCATCGCCATTTCCGGCATCAAGGTTGTGCCGCAATCGCAGGTCTATGTGGTTGAGCAATTCGGCAAATATATCAAGACGCTTCCGGCGGGCCTGAATTTCATTATCCCGGTCATTCATCTGGTGGCCAGCAAGGTCAGCATCCTTGAGCGCCAGCTGGAGCCGCAGCAGATCAGCGTCATCACCAAGGATAATGTGGAAATTCATCTGACTGCCGCAGTGTTTTTCCGCATCATTGACGCGGCTAAATCGGTCTACCGGATCATGGATATTGATCAGGCGGTGCAAACCACGGTGACCAGTATTGTGCGTTCCACCGGCGGCCAGATGGAATTTGACGAGGTCCAGTCCAAGCGCGATTTCATCAGTGAGAAAATCAAGGAATCGCTGTCCGAGGCCTGTGCGATCTGGGGCATAGAAATTACACGCACCGAGGTGCTGGACGTGTCGGTTGACGCCGCCACCCGTGTCGCGATGCAGCAGCAATTGAACGCCGAACGCGAACGCCGCGCCGTCGTGACCAAGGCGGAAGGCGACCGCCAGGCGCAGCAGCTCAAGGCGGATGCGGAACTTTACACCGCGCAAAAACATGCCGAAGGCCGGCGTGTGCTGGCGGATGCGGAGGCCTATGCCACCACGCAGGTGGGCACGGCCATTCAGGCCAATGGCCAGCCCGCCGTGGATTTTGAAATTATGAAGCAGCAGATCAGCTCCATCGCTGAAATCGCCAAATCGCCCAATTCGAAACTTCTGGTGATCCCGACCGACATTACCAAATCGCTTGGCGGCCTGGCGGTTCTGCTGGAAAGTTTCCGCGCAAAATGAGCCTGTTTGACAATCTGATGAATATGCATCCGGCCATCGGCTGGGCGATTGCGGGCGTCCTGCTGCTGATCGCCGAAGTGCTGATCACCACAAGTTTTCTGATTCCCTTCTCAGCCGCAGCTTTCATTGTGGCCTTGCTGGTCTGGCTCAAGCTGTTGCCGATGGGACTGCTGTGGCAGGGGCTGATATTCTCCATTCTCGGCGTCTGCCTTATTCCGCTGTCGCGCAAGCTGCTGCTGAAAGTTTCCAGCAAGACCCCCGATGTCAACCAATATTAGGACAGAGGACGGAACAGTTTGTCCCTTTTCCGCCTTCTGCCGCTCTGGTTTCTCGCTGCTGGTATTTTGTGCGCCGCATCGGCGGTGGCGGCGCCGCGTCATGGCATTGCCATGCATGGCGATCTCCGGCAGGGGCCGGAATTTTCGCATTTTGATTATGCCGATCCGGCCGCCCCGAAAGGCGGTACGCTGGTGCTGGGGGAACGCGGCGCTTTTGATACGCTGAATGCGTTCACGGTGCGCGGTGTTGCGCCATTGGGCATCCGGGAATTTGTGTATGAAAGCCTGTTGAAACGCAGCAATGACGAGGCCTTTTCGCTTTATGCCTGGGTGGCGCAATCCGTCGCGCTGGCCGCCGACCGTTCATGGGTCAGTTTCACGCTTGATCCGCGTGCACGTTTTTCCGATGGCACGCCGGTGCGTGCGGAGGATGTGATTTTTTCGGCGGAAATTTTGCGCGAAAAAGGACGCCCCAACCATCGCAGCTATTACGCAAAAATCATCCGCATCACGCAGCCGGAACTGGGTCAGGTGCGCTTTGAGTTTGATCCCGCCACTATCGACCGGGAAATGCCGTTGATCATCGGGCTGATGCCAATTCTTTCCAGGGCCCATTATGCGGGGCAGGATATCAGCGCCCCCAGCCTGCGCCCGCCGCTGGGCTCGGGGCCATATAAAGTGGCGCAGATTTCGCCCGGCCGCAGCATCAGCTATGTGCGCAACCGGGACTATTGGGCGGCGGATTTGCCGGTCAATCGCGGGCAGCATAATTTTGATATTATCCGGGTGGATTTTTACCGCGACGAAAACACCGCCTTTGAGGCGTTCAAGGCCGGGCAGATAGATTTGTGGGAGGAAAAAGATCCGGCCCGCTGGGCGCGCGCCTATGATTTTAATGCGGTGCGTGAGGGTGCGATCCTTAAATGCGCCATCCGGCATGGGCGGCCCTCGGGGCTGGCGGGTTTCGTGTTCAACACCCGTCATGCGCCCTTTGACGATTTGCGCGTCCGCCAGGCATTAACATTCATGTTTGATTTTGAATGGGTCAATCGCAGCTTTTTTTATGGCGCGTACCGGCGCACCCGCAGCCTGTTTGACAATAGCCAGCTGTCCGCCGCAGATAATCCCGCCAGCGCACGCGAACGCGCCTTGCTGGCCCCCTATGCAGACGCGGTTCCCGAAGCCATCATGAATAAAGGCTATGCGCCGCCGGTCAGTGATGGTTCCGGGCGTAACCGCGCGGGCGCAAAACGCGCGCTGGAATTGTTGCGCGATGCGGGATGGGAACTGAAAGACGGGCAGATGGTGCAGGCGCAGACAGGTGCGCCATTGCAGTTTGAAATTCTGCTGGTGCGGCCGGAAGAGGAAAAGCTGGCGCTGAGCTTCGCCAGATCATTGCAGCGCATCGGCGTTAAAGCGGCAGTGCGCACGGTGGACGCCAGCCAGTATGAAGAACGCCTGCGCAATTATGATTTCGACATGATCATCAATGACTGGTACGCCTCGCTGTCGCCGGGCAATGAGCAGAAATATTACTGGGGATCGGCGGCCGCAAGCACACCCGGCACGCGCAACTATCCCGGCATTGAGAGCCCGGCACTGGACGCCATGATTGAACATGTTCTGGCGGCGCGCACACAGGCGGAATTCATCCCCGCCGCGCGCGCCATGGACCGGGTACTGATGGCCGGGCACTATGTCATACCGCTTTATTATCAGTCTACGGATAATGTGGCGTACCGCGCCCATCTGCGGTTTCCGCCGCGTGCGCCGCTATATGGTTTTGACATGACCGCCTGGTGGGACGGCCGGCAGCACAATAGCGCACCGCAATAAAATCCTGCTGCCAAAACCCTTGCCGGGCGGGCCTGGCCCGCATAGGCTGAATGGCGCCAGACTCTATCCGGATCCTATAGGCGCCAACAGAAACTAAAGGGAGTTGCATTATGTATCATCCGGCACTGAAAACGCCATTATGTGAAATGCTGGGCATTGACTATCCTATCCTGCAAGCGGGCATGGGCTTTGTGGCGCGCGGGCCGCTGGCGGGCGCGGTGTCTGCGGCGGGCGGGCTTGGCTGTATAGGTGCTGGCACCATGACGCCTGCGGAACTGGCGGCGGAAATCGCCATTGTGCGCAGCATGACCGATAAGCCTTTTGCGGTTGATCTGCTGTTCGCGACGGCGGGCGGCAAAAGCGCGCAAATGTTCAGCAGCGACACCCAGGCGCTGATCGAGGTGGTGTTCAACGAAAAAGTTCCGGTGCTGGTCAGCGGGCTGGGCAATCCCGGCCCCATTGTTCCCGAGGCGCATGCTGCGGGCATGAAGGTGCTGAGCCTGACCGGCAGCACCAAAAACGCCGTGCGGCTGGCGGCGAGCGGCGTCGATGCGGTGATCGCACAGGGCTATGATGGCGGCGGCCATACCGGCACGGTTGGCACCATGACGCTGCTGCCTTCGGTGATTGACGCGGTGGAGATTCCGGTGCTGGCGGCAGGCGGCCTGGCGGACGGGCGCGGGCTGGCGGCAAGTCTGGCGCTGGGCGCCATCGGCGTGTGGCTGGGCACCAGATTCATCGCCACGCCGGAGGCCTGGGGCCATGA
This sequence comes from Pseudomonadota bacterium, assembly GCA_049323435.1. GTDB lineage: Bacteria > Pseudomonadota > Alphaproteobacteria > UBA11222 > UBA11222 > UBA11222. Next base: position 53,540 of record JBMOMX010000008.1, on the reverse strand, counting down.
CAATTACAAAAACCGTATTGTCGAGATCGGCGATGAAGACACTATCCGCACCAAATGTTTTTCCGGCAAGCCCTGCCGCATGATCCAGAACGACACCACCCGCGCATGGGAAACGCCGGAGATGCAGGCCAGGCTGAAACCCTTCCCGCATCAGACCCGCAATGTCACCGAATGGCTGGGAATAGATCCCTATATGGCGGGCCGCCGCGATGGCAAGACCGATATCGGCGCGCTGGCGGCAGGCCAAAGTTCGGCGCTTATCCGCGAAGTGAAACCCGCCGGCGAAATCGTGCGCGACATCATGGCGGAAGCAAGCCGGGTGCTGGAACGCCTGAGCGGCCGGGTGACCGCAAGGGGGTAAGGCCGCACCCCAAACGGGAATTTTCAGATCATGCGCAGCACCCGCGCGCCGCGCACAGATGGAAGACAGGTCTTGACCTGACCTGACCTGACTTCTTTTTTTCGGGACGTAAAAAATTACGGCCCCGCATTGCAGTTTGAATGCGGGGCGCGAATTTTAATGGCGGCGCCGCTTAGGCGCGGCGGCGGCTGACCATACCGCCCAGCATTCCCAGCCCGCCCAGCAGAAGGCTGATCGTCACAGGCTCGGGAATGACCGTAATCATTATCGTGCGGTCAATGTCGCTATCGGCGTGCTGTACATTGACATAGGCGACATTTCTACGGAACGGATCGAAATAGAGGCCGGTCGGCTCCGCGCCCTGCGTGGAGAGCGACGCCCAACGGCCCAATGATTCGGCTACGCCATCAAAATCGATATCAAAGGCAAACCAGATATCCGCCGCGCCGCCCGGCTGATCTTCGATGATGTAAATATTGCCAAATCCATCAATCGCCAGATTGTCCGGATTCAGGAATTCCAGGCCAACCTCATTTGCGGTTCCCTTTTTATTCGTATTCCTGTTAGCAAAAAGCGTGATATTCGCATCGGTTGCATTGGTCAGGCCGATGGCGAAAACAGCGCCAGCCCCGCCGGTGCTGGAAGCCGTGGCGGCAAAATAAAGTTTTTGCTCCCCGCCCACGGTTTTGATCTCAAGATCTTCCGGCCGGTTATAGGCGGTGCCGTCGGCCAGATCGGCCGCCACACGGCCATCGACATGGGTCACGCCATCTATCACCACATTGGCGGCGGCATTGACTGCCGTGCCATCTGCATTGGTGATCTTGACCCAGCTTGCAGCGCCGGTGGCATCTGCGCCCGCTAAATCCGCCTTCAAGACATAGGTTTCGCCGGCATTAAAATATGTAGCGCCGATACCCGGTGTGGATGACACATATTTGTAAATGCTGCCGCTGTTGAACTCATCAATGAAGTACAGATTGTTTTCAGCATCGAAGGCGAGGCCTTCATGCGAGACGCGCGGCAGAATCGTGCGGGCGTTAAATCCCGTGCTCCCTGCCGGAGCCAGCGGATCGGTCACCTCGAACAAACGGCCCTTGCTGCTGCCGGCGCCCCAGGATTCTTCAGCCGTCAAATAGGTGCCGAAGGGCGTCCAGCGTGAGGCATCACCGGCAACAAAACCCTGCGTGCCGTTGGCGACAATGGTTTCCGCAAAGCCGGTCTGCACATCGAGGCGGCGAACCCCGGCGGACCCGGTTTCATAAGGGGTAAACAAGAAACGGCCGGCCTGTGCGCCGTTTTCGTTCAGCGTGTTCATGTCCCAATTATCGCCGAGCTTGACATTGCCATTTTGCGGCCCGAGATCATTGGCATTGAGGGTTTTTTGCCTGAAATCCGGGGATGAAAGCTGAAACGGCTTGTCTTCCGGCAGCGAGCCGCCGGCAACCGATGCCGCCAGCGGGGTAAAGGAATCAAAAGTTCCCGCATATGCAGGCGAGAATGCAAGCACAGAGACGAGTGCCGTAGAATAAATAAGCTGACGCATTGAGCAATCTCCAACTATCGTTAAGTCCGGGGGGTTCCGCGATGACCGCAAATTAACTTCTAGTTAGCGACTGTTACAAAGCCGTGTCGGTCTGATGAAGTTCTGTTATGCCGCCGGACTGTGTGGCGACAGGAAAACTGAATATGCCTGCTGCAACCAGCGGCGGCAGATCTTGACTTTGTGATTTTCATCACCACTTCGTAACCGACCGGCTGCTTCAATTCGGGAGCGCGCCGGGATTTCGGATTGCGAAGCTGTTTCTGATCATAAATGCCAATCCGGCGGATGGGGCAATATTCATGCGCTATCAGACCGGATTACCGTTCTGATGGCAATTGCGGGAATGATTTTATATGGAATTATTTTATGATGTCGTGATTGGAAAGCCCATTTGGATGTGGGCTATTTTTTTGGGCATTGTCATTCTGCTGCTGGCATTCGACCTTGGGGTACTGCACCGGAAGGAGCGCAAGATTTCCATATCCGAAAGCCTGTGGATGAGCGCATTCTATATCTGCATCGCACTGATATTCGGGGCCTGGGTCTGGATTGAGCTTGGGGCGCAAAGCGGCAGGGAATATCTGACCGGCTTCATTATCGAGAAAACGCTGGCGCTAGACAATATATTCGTAATCTCGCTGATTTTCACTTATTTGGCGATCCCGCCGCTATACCAGCATCGCGTCTTGTTCTGGGGCATTCTTGGCGTGATCGTACTGCGCGCGATCATGATCGGCCTGGGCGCGGCGCTGGTGTCGGAGTTTAGCTGGGTTCTCTATATTTTTGCGGCGTTTCTGATCTTCACCGGCATCAAGATGCTGTGGATCGAAGATGCGATGCCCAATATCGCGGACAATCCAATACTTAAATTTCTGCAGCGCAATATGCGTGTGGTCAACGAATTGCACGGAAAAAAATTCACCGTGCATTTGACGGATCCCAATACCGGCAAGCGCGCCACCTATATGACGCCGCTGATGGTGGCGCTGATTATGATAGAGATTGTGGATCTGATTTTTGCGGTGGACAGCGTTCCCGCCATTTTCAGCATCACGCTTGATCCTTACATTGTTTACACCAGCAATATATTCGCCATTCTCGGTTTGCGGGCGCTGTATTTTGCGCTGGCCGTGATTATTCACCGCTTTAAATATCTGAAGCAGGCGCTGGCCTGCGTGCTGATTTTCATCGGATCAAAAAGTTTTATCGCAGGCGCGATGGGCTGGGAAAAATTTCCCGCCAGCGTTTCGCTCGGCGTGACGCTTGCGCTGATCGCGGCAGGTATCGTGGTTTCTCTCTACAAGACCAGAAAGGCACATGCCCCGGTCTGATCTTTTCAACCAGTCATCACTTAAAGGAGACATAAATGCTGGACCCTAAAAATCTGCTCGCCAACATAGATTCAAACAGCCTGGTGGGTAAAATGCTGGGCGGCATGGCCACCAAAAATTTTGCGGCCGGCCTTTTGACCGGCGGCGTCGCCACATCGCTTCTGGGCGGCGGCAAAAATACGGTTGAATCCATCGTCAAGGTTGGCGGGCTGGCGCTGCTGGGAACGCTTGCTTACAAGGCGTTCGGAAATTATCAGCAGCAAAAGGCGGCGGGCGGGCCGGGCAACATCCTGGATGCTGTCAAAAACTCTGCGCAGGATATGACGCTACAGGGTAAGGGTCTGTTGTCGGATCTGCTTGGCGGCGGGCAAAACCCGGCGGCGGCGCTGCCGGCGCCTGAAGCGGGGCAGACAAACCCCGATCTTTCGCTGGCCGTCATACGCGCCATGATTGGCGCGGCCAAAGCCGACGGGCATATGGACGCGGCGGAGAGCCAGAAAATTACAGGGCAACTGGAAGCGTCTGGCGCCACTGTGCAGGAGAAAGCGCTGCTGATGCAGGAGATTGCCAATACGCAGGATGTCCATGTGATTGCGCGCGGGGCCGCAACGCCCCAGGACGGCGCCCAGATTTATCTGGCGGCGCTGCTGGTTTGCGGCAGCCAGTGCGAGGCCGAGCAAAAATACCTTGCTTCGCTTGGCGACGCGCTGAAGCTGGAGCCCGCCTTCACAGCGAATTTGCAGCGCGAATTGCTTAGCCTGCCGGCGCATCAGTCTGGCTGATCGCAAGCGTCAAACAGCGTTTTCAGGACTTGCTGAATGGTAAAATTCCTGACTGCAAAAGCCGCCGCGCCGCCGGTTTTTGGCCTGTTTTTCAGGGCGGCGCGGGCGGCGGTCTGGTGCATTTCTGACCGGAAGTGATTCGCCAGGCGGGCGGGATTATGTCTTTGGACAGCAAATTTTTGCCTGCGGGGGGGTAAAATGGCCCCCCCGCAGCCTTCCCGAAACCTTCCGTATGCGTCCTGAAATGGCCTAAAAGTCTGAGATTTTGGGCAAATGCGGCTGTTGTCATGAAGGATTCATCGCTTCGTGACACAAACTACATATGCAAGCGTCAAGGCTTACCCGGCTTCCACATGAGAAGAAGAGGTATGGCATGCTTGAACATGTTACAAAAAGTAAATGCCGGTTTGATGTCCGCCTGGCGCAGAATGAAGCTGAAATTCGCGCCGCACAGCGCCTGCGATATCAGGTCTTTTACGAAGAAATGCAGGCGCGTCCAAACCAATGGAAACTTGAAGAGCGCCGGGATGCGGACTGCTATGACAGGATCTGCGACCATCTTCTGGTCATCGACAACGAATCACCATATGAAAATGAAAAAGGCGCCGCCAATGTCGTCGGCACCTATCGCCTGACGCGCCGCAGCGTGCTTGCGGAGGGGCAGATTTTTTATACTGAGTCGGAATTTGATCTGACTTCCATAAAATCCCTGCCGGGCGAAATATTGGAACTGAGCCGTTCCTGCGTGCATCCTGAATATCGCAATCGTGCGGTGCTGGACATGCTGTGGCGCGGCCTTGGCGACTATATCGCTGCACACCAGATAGAAGTGATGTTCGGCTGCGCCAGCTTTCCAGGCACCAATCCGGAAGCGGCCGCTGAGGCGCTGACTTTTCTGCACCACCACCATCTTGCGCCGGAGGAACTGCGACCATTCGCCCATCCCGGGCAGTATGTGGAAATGCGCCGCCGGTGTGAAACCGCCATTGACCGGCGCCAGGCGCTGCGCCAGATGCCGCCGCTGATTCGCGGCTATATTGGCGCCGGCGCCATGGTTGGGGACGGTGCGGTTGTCGATAATATATTCAATACGGTTGATGTTTGCGTGATGGTGATGCCCTTGTCGTTAAGCGCGGGCTATGCCAAACGCTACCGGGATGCGGCATAATGCCAGTCGCCGCCAAGCTACGCGCCACTGGCCGTTTCAGCGCCTTTCTGGTTACGACCCTGTTTCTTATGCCGTTTTACAAGTTCGGCCGCAGCCCAGATTTTCAGCGGCTTGTCGCCGGACTGTGGTTTCGCTGCGTGGGTCATATTATCGGTGTGAAGTTACAGGCGAGGGGTCAGGCCTATCCTGTGGATAAAGGTAACAGGCCGGAATTTCCTGTGCTGTATGTCGCCAATCATGTTTCATGGCTGGACATAATTGTGCTGGGTATGAAACTGGATGCGGTGTTTGTCGCCAAATCGGATGTAGCGGATTGGCCGCTGCTTGGCCGGCTGGCCAGTATGCGGCAATGCATCTTTGTAAGCCGGCAACCGGTGCAGGTAGAGCGGGAGGTGCGGATGATCCGGGAGCGCCTGGCATCTGGCTGCAATGTGATTCTGTTCCCTGAAGGCACGACAGGCGAAGGCGGCAGATTGTTGCCATTTAAATCATCCCTGCTGGCCGCAGTCGATGGCCTGCCGGAAGTCAGGGTGCAGGCGGTTTCTATCGCCTATCCCGATCCGGTGAATGGCGGCGCCGATACGTCGCTGGCCTGGTACGGGGAAACCCGGATGCTGCCGCATCTGTGGTCCGTGCTTGGCCGGGCTGATGCGCCTGCAAGGCTGCAATTTCATCCCCTGCTGACGGCTTCGGATTTTCCCTGCCGGAAAACGCTTGCGGCGGCGTGCCGTTCCCACATTTCCGGCGGCATTGACAGGATGCTTTCATCGGCGCAAGGCCGCGAACTATTCAGTCAGGAAAATCGGGGTCAGGTTATGACCTGACGCAATGAGCAGGGCGGGTACAGGATTATAAAATTCTGAGTTACCTGTCCGCCATCCTTGACCGCGCTGGCCGCGCGGCGGCGGCGGGCGGCATGAAAGCCGGTTGCTAACAGTGTGTTATCACCTGTATGATTTGGCTTGATGATGCTAGGCCTTATCAGCTTGCTTAGCTGGCGGCTTGTCCTCTCGCCTCGGGCTTTCCCTTTTGCTTCACTTTCATGGCGGGCAAGGATAGCAATGCGAGGCGGCGGCCTGGCGGGAATATAGGCTGTTCTGGTGATTTATGTCCAAACTGAGCAATGCGCCTGCCGGACCGGTTGACGGTGGCGGTGTGCAGGAGGCGGAGGCGTTCTGCAGGCGTCATCCCGAAATTCGCCATGTGGATGCGATCTTTATTGACATGTCCGGAGTGGCGCGGGGCAAGCGCCTGCCGGTTTCGGAACTGGCGGGGCTGTATACACAGGGCATGAACCTGCCAGCCAGCCTTTATCTGCTGGATGTAACGGGGGATCAGCTTGACGTGCTGGGGCGCGGTTTCAGCGATGGTGATCCGGATGCGACCGGCTTTCCCATTGCCGGTACGCTTGCGCCCGCGCCCTGGCTGAAGGCGGGGTCCGGGCCGGGTCTTGGCCAGGTGCTGATGCAACTCTATGAGCCGGATACGCGCGAAATATGTTACGATCCGCGCAATATTCTGGCGGCAGTGGTGGCGCGTTTTGCGGATCTTGGCCTGACCCCTGTGGTGGCGTGTGAACTGGAATTTTATCTGATTGACGCTGTGCGCGGCGAACAGGGCGCGCCGCAGCCGCCGCGGCTTAGCGGTTCCGGCCGGCGCGATGTCAATAATCAGGTGTACGGGCTGGAGGAGCTGGATTATTACCAGGATTTTCTGACCGATCTGCAAAAATGGAGCGCCATGCAGAATGTGCCCGCCAGCATGGCCAGCGCCGAGTTCGGGCCAGGGCAGTTTGAGATAAATTTGCAGCACCGGGCAGATGCACTGCGCGCGGCGGATGATGCAGCGCTGTTGCGGCGGCTGGTCCGGGCGGCGGCGCAGGCGCGCGGGCTGGAAGCCAGTTTTATGTCCAAGCCCTATAGTGACAAGGCCGGAAGCGGCTTTCATGTGCATGTCAGTGTTGTGGATGCCGCGGGTCAAAATATTTTTGCCGGCAATGGCGCCGCGGGCAGCGCCGAACTGCGCCATGCCATTGGCGGGTTGCGCGCGGCGATGGCGCAGAGCATGGCTATTTTCGCGCCTAATCTGGGCGCCTTTCGCCGTTTTGGGCCGAATATATTCGTGCCGCTGTCCACATGCTGGGGCTATAACAACCGGTCAGCCGCCATCCGTGTGCCGCCGGGGCCGGATGCGGGCCGCCGCATCGAGCATCGCGTGGCAGGCGCGGAGGCCAATCCCTATCTGCTGGTCGCGGCGATTTTGGCGGGGATGCATCATGGCCTGGTTAGCAAAGCGGATCCGGGGCCGCCGGTGGCGGGAAATGCAGCGGCGCAGTTAGCGCCGGACCTGCCGCATAATTTCTGGGCCGCGCTGGAGGCCATGTCGGCTGGTACGATTTTACCTGGCTATTTTCCCGGAAATTACACGGCGTTATATGTGGACGCCAAGCGCCGGGAGCTGGAAAAATTCATGCAGACCATTTCGCCGCAGGAATATGACTGGTATCTGTAGGCCAGCCCCTGGCCGGACCGGATGCAATTGTTCCAGCTCAGCTTACAAATTGCAGGCGCATGCGGATGGCGGCGATCCAGGCCAAGGACTGATTTTCCAGTACCCAGCCGCCGGATGCCAGAGCGGCGAGAGTGAAGACTGCGGTTGCGCGTGCGCCGGCGCTGCGCGACACCACACGGCATAAAAATCGTCCGCCCCCGGATAATTCCACCAGGCAGTCGCATCCCAGCGCCGATACCAGTTCATATTGCGCCAGGCGCGCACAGACCAGATATTCGCCCGCGCGATAGGGGCCGCAATCCTGAGCCAGGCGTAATACCAACTGGCCCGGGCCTGGCAAGGCCATGCGGAACAGTTGCGGGGTGAGCGCCGTGCAGGCCCCGTCGGCGCCAGCCTCGCCGATTAATTCCGCGCCGCCGGGAGCGCCGGCATCCAGCAGGTCGAGCGGGCTGACATTCAAAGCCCCGGCGATGCGCACCATCCAGTCCGTGGACAGGCGCATTTTGCCGTTTTCAATACGCGAAACGGATTGCGGCGTGAGACCAATCGCTGCCCCCAGCGCCGCCAGGGTCATGCCGCGCTGCTTGCGGAAAGTGCGGATTTTATTGTGCATCAGGGTCATTTCGCTAACCGGAAATTTACGTAAAATGAGATTATTTAAATCATTAACTAACTCTATAGGTTATAGCTTTCACTTGCAATTCAGTAAAAAGTCCTATAAAAGGAATAAAAACCTGCAATGTATGGGGGTAATATGTCTAACGCACCTATTAGTGATAGATTTCCTTTGCTGGAAACTGCGTTGCGGCGGCTGGCGGAACACCAGGCCTATGGCCGCCAGGATGGGGATGGGGGGCTGGGAATTTTTGTGGCGCGCAACAAATTTGCTGCTCCGGTTCTGTGTATTTCGCAGGAAATATTTACGCATCTGTCGCGTGAGGAGCTGATTGTGGCGCAGGCTGGCCAGGCCTTGCAATGGGTGATTTCGCCGCTGGGGCGTGCAAGGCTGCGCCGTGCCACTGCAAATGATTCGCCCTTTCGCAGCCAGCATCAAGATCTGGATATTGGCGAGATAAAGTCAGAAACGGGCGGCACGGTCATGGTCCGGGTCAATCATGCGGAAAGCCCGCTGAGCTGGTTGTTCCGCCATAAAGACCGGCAAGGCAAGACACTGATAAGCCTTGATCAATTTACAGCAGGCGAGCGGTTGCGGCGGGATTTTACGCTGGCAAATCTGGACCCCAGGGTGACGGCCCTATGGGGCATGCCGGTCAATCATGCAGGACGCAGCGGCAATGGCGGCGCAGCCAACATGAATGACGCCATGATCGGCGCCAAGGACCGGGTATGGAAAGCGTTACAGGCGGTGGGCTCCGATCTGGGCAGTGTGTTGTTGCAGGTATGTTGTCATCTGAACGGGCTGGCCGAGGCCGAAAAGCAATTGGGCTGGCCGGTGCGGTCGGGCAAGGTGGTGCTGGGTATCGCGCTGTCATTGCTGGCGGTGCATTATGGCATCAGGCCGGAGCAGGCCGCTGAAGCGCAGCCAGATTCCATGCGTTCCGCGCCCCTGAATAAGAACAAAAAAAATAATTTACATTATACGTAATTTTTTTCTTGCTAATCATAACGATATAAGTTATAAATTTATCCATGGTCGAAATTGCGTCCGCCGCCAATTCTGGTACAGGCGGGCGGCACGGGATGATCAGCAGCAGGATTACAAACAGCGCCCAGTGTAACGGGCGCTTTTTTTATGGGCGGCACGCAGCGCAATTTATACAGGGAGCGGGAATGACACAGCGGAGTATCGACTGGGATTCTGTCGCGCGGGACTATCATACGCGCGATGTGCCGGTGGCGGAGATTGCACGCAAACATGGGATGGCGGCAATCACGATTCATGCAAAGGCCAAACGCGACGGGTGGGCGCGGCCATCACCTGTTATTACGGCACAGGCCGCCAAGGCGCCAGCGCGTCCCGCAAGTGTCAGCGTGTCACGCAAAGGCCGCGCCAAACCGCAGGAAAATATCAATGCCAGACGGGCGCTGGGGCGGATGATGGGGATTGTCAACCGCCTGGCGGATGAGCTGGAGCAGCATCTGGATCATCCGGAAAAGCCAGGCATGAGCGCGACGGAAAAAAAGGGCGCTGCGGATATTCTGACATCGCTGGCGCGGGCGCTGGAGAAACTGACGGTGCTGGAGCGTGACGCCACGCAGGGCGCGAAGCCCGCACAGGATCAAGGCGCGCCAGAAATGATAGCGGAGGCGGAAGATGGCTGGGACGAAGTACAACGCCGCCTGGCTCGCCTCGCTGCCGCAAAAGCAGAGGGATGAGATTCTTGACGCGCTGCCGGCAAGCATCCGCGGGCAGATTAACTGGCTGTGGCCATTCTGGGCGCGTGAGGATCAACTGGCCCCGGAAGGTAAATGGGTAGGCTGGCTTTTACTGGGGGGGCGCGGGGCAGGCAAAACGCGCGCAGGTGCGGAATGGGTGCGCAGCTCGGTTATGGGCCGGACGCCGCTGGCGCGCGGGCAGCGGGCGCGCCTGGCGCTGATTGGGGAAACCATCAGCGCCGCGCGTGATGTCATGGTGGAAGGCGAAAGCGGCATTCTGGCCATTTCGCCGCCCTGGGCGCGGCCAAAATATGAAGCATCAAAGCGCCGGGTGATCTGGCCCAATGGCGCACAGGCGCAATTATTTTCCGCCGAAGATCCGGACGGGTTGCGCGGCCCGCAATTTGACGGGGCGTGGGCGGATGAATTAACCAAATGGCGGCATGGCCGCGAAACCTGGGACATGCTGCAATTCGGATTGCGGCTGGGCACCGATCCCAGGCAGGTGATTACAACAACGCCGCGCCCGGTGCGCCTGCTGCGCGATCTTCTGGCCGATCCCAATATACGGGTGTCGCGCGCAACAAGTTATGACAATGCGGCCAATCTGGCGCCGCAATTTTTTGAACGCATCACGGCGCAGTATGAAGGCACGCGGCTGGGCCGCCAGGAATTGCTGGCGGAACTGCTGGAAGATAATCCTGACGCGCTGTGGAGCCGGGGACAGATAGAGGCCTGCCGGGTGGCGGCGGCAGCGGATTTGATCCGCATTGTGGTGGCGGTTGATCCGCCTGCAACCAGCACCGCCAATAGCGACACTTGCGGGATACTTGTTGCGGGACTGGGCGGGAATGGGCATGGCTATGTGCTGGCCGATTATTCCGTACAGGGAGTTTCACCGCATATCTGGGCCAGCCGTGCCGTTGCGGCGTTCCGGGATTTTGCAGCGGACCGGATCGTGGCGGAGGTCAATCAGGGCGGCGATATGGTGGAAGCGGTGATCCGGCAGGTGGACGCCAATGCGCCGGTGCGGTCTGTGCGCGCCAGCCGGGGCAAGGCGTCGCGCGCGGAACCGGTATCTGCGCTGTATGAACAGGGCCGGGTGCATCATGTCGGGGCATTCCCGCTGCTGGAAGATGAGATGGCGGAATTCACCCGGAGTTTCAACCGGGCCGCAGCCGGATGGAGCCCGGACCGGGTGGACGCGCTGGTGTGGGCGTTAACTGAACTGATGCTTACCGGAGAAGCGGGCGAGCCGCGCGTGCAGCGATTATAGTGAATTTGAAAGGAGCGAGCGTGAGGGATCCATTCAGCATATTACGCAGGCTTGGCCTGCGTCCGCAGCTTGATGAAAAGCAAAGTGCGGCGGGCGCGCTTATTGCGTTGCATGGGCAGGGCGCGCCCGTGTGGACGCCGCGCCAATATGGCGATCTGGCGCAGGAAGGATTTGCCCGCAACGCCATTGCCTATCGCTGTGTACGGATGATCAGCGAAACGGCGGCTGCCGTGCCGTGGATATTGTATCAAGGCGCAGGAAGGCGGGAGCAGGAACTGGACACCCATCCGCTGCTGGATTTGCTGGCGCGGCCCAACCCGCTGCAAAGCGGGGTGGAGCTGAAAGAAGCCTGGTTCGGATTTTTGCAGATTTCGGGCAATGCCTATCTTGAAGCGGTGGAAGTGCGCGGCGCGCCGCGTGAATTATATGCGCTGCGCCCGGACCGGATGAAACTGGTTCCAGGCGCGCGGGGATGGCCGGCGGCGTATGAATATTCAGCGGGCGGCAAATCGGTGCGTTTTGAAATGGACGCCATGCGCGGGCGCGCGCCTATTTTGCATATGAAGCTGTTTCATCCCAGTAATGACCATTATGGATTTTCGCCCATTGAAGCGGCAGCGCTTGGCATTGATTTGCATAATGCGGCCGCCGGGTGGAACAAGGCGCTGCTGGATAACGGGGCGCGGCCATCGGGCGCGCTGATTTATCAGGGTACGGATGGAAGCCCAAATCTGAGCCAGGATCAGGTGGCGCGCCTGAAACAGGAATTGTCGGATAATTATCAGGGCGCCTCAAATGCGGGGCGGCCTTTGCTGCTGGAAGGCGGGCTGGACTGGAAGGAAATGTCGTTCAATCCAAAAGACATGGATTTCATTCAGTCAAAACATGTGGCGGCGCGTGAAATTGCGCTGGCGTTTGGCGTGCCGCCGATGCTGCTGGGCATTCAGGGGGATAATACCTATGCCAATTACCGCGAAGCCAATCTGGCGTTTCACCGGCAGACGGTTCTGCCGTTAGTGGGAAAAGCCTGTGCGGCACTGAACCAGTGGCTGGGGCCGCGTTTCGGGACGGGGCTGCGGCTTTGGTATGACGCCGATCAGGTGGAGGCGCTGGCGGCGGACCGCGACAGCCTGTGGGAACGGGTGCGCGCTGCCGATTTTCTGACGCTCAATGAAAAGCGCGCGGCGGCCGGCTATGCGCCGCTGGCGGATGGGGACCGGCTTTCCGATGTTAAGAACAAATCATAAACATATAGGTGTGACATGAGCACGATCGAGAGCATGGGAAAGAACGGCTGGGGCATTGACCGCCGCGTGCCGGTGATGCTGTTTCTGATATTGGGCGTGCAGATCGGCACCGCGCTGATCTGGGCCGGGGGCATGAGCGAGCGGGTGACGCGGCTGGAAAGCGTTGCGGCCGCGCAGAGCGATATGGCGGAGCGTCTGGCGCGCCAGGAAGAAAAACTGCGCCATATTCTGGAAGCGCTGGCCCGCATCGAGGCCAGGCTTGAGCGGATGGAGGGGATTAAGGGCATGCGTCAGGGGGCGGGGCGTGATAATTTGTTGCAAAATCGCACTGTGAAACCGGGGGTCTTCAATGCATGTGTCCATATCACCCGAAGCGGCGGCGTTTCGCGCGGAGGTACGGGAATTTATCAAGCGCAAGCTGCCAGCGGAA
>JBMOMX010000008.1:0-40512 GCA_049323435.1 Pseudomonadota bacterium | reverse complement strand
CTGTGTTTACTTCCAACAAGGCGCATATAAAATACTGGCAGCGGGTGCTGTTTGAGCAAGGCTGGGGCGCGCCGGGCTGGCCGGTGGAATATGGCGGCGCCGGGTGGAGCGCGGCACAGAAATTCATTTTTGATGAGGAAATGCATATTGCCGGTGCGCCGCGCGCGCTGCCTTATGGGACATCCATGGTGGGGCCGGTGATTTACACTTTCGGGTCCGAGGCGCAAAGGCGGCGGCATCTGCCGGGAATAGTGACGGGCGATGTGTGGTGGTGTCAGGGCTATTCCGAGCCGGGGGCGGGATCGGACCTGGCGGCAGTCAAAATGTCTGCGGTGCGCGATGGCGGCTATTATGTCGTCAATGGGCAAAAAGCCTGGACCAGTTTTGCGCATCTGTCGGACTGGATTTTTTGCCTGGTGCGCACAGGCGGCGGCACGAAGCCGCAGGAGGGGATTTCGTTTCTGCTGATGGATCTGAAGACGCCGGGCATAGAAGTGCGGCCGGTAATTTCAATAGATGGCGCGCATCATCTGAATGAGACATTCTATACCGATGTGCGGGTGCCGGCGGAAAACCTTATTGGCGAAGAAGGCATGGGCTGGACCTATGCCAAATTTCTGCTGCTGCATGAACGTACGGCAATTGCGGGCGTGACGGCGTCGCGGCTGGCGCTGCAACGGTTGCGCGCGCTGGTGTCCATACCGGTTGCGGGCGGCGGGGCGCTGATCGAGGATGCGGCGTTTCAGCGCAAACTGACCGGGATTGCGATCAAGCTGAAGGGGCTTGAATTTACCGATCTGCGCGGGTTGAGCGATCTGGAGGCGGGGCGTCCAGCGGGCGCGGAAACGTCAATGCTGAAAATATATGGCAGCGAAGTGCAGCAGGGCTTGCAGGAGCTGGCTCTGGAGGCGGCGGGTTATTATGGCGCGCAGTTCGGGGATGCGGCGTGCGGCTATCTGTTCGGGCGGGCCGCGTCTTTGTATGGCGGGACCAATGAGATTCAGCGCGGCGTGATAGCCAAGGCGGTGCTGGGTTTGTGAGATGTAATTTGATTGAGGTGGACCCCCCGCCCCGGCCCTGCCCCACAAGGGGGGAGGGAGAAGAGAATTTATAGTGCGCCTTTCGGGGCGCTTTTTTTATGGCTGGAGAAAACATGCACGCAGATCAATTGGAAATCAAACTGGCCCAGGCGGATATGCGCGCTGTTGGCGAGGATGGGGTGATCGAGGGCTATGCCAGCGTGTTTGGTAACGCCGATACCGGGGGCGACACTGTTGCGCCGGGGGCATTTAAAAACTCGCTGGCGCTGCGGGCGGCGGATCAGGTGCGCATGCTGTGGCAGCACGATCCCAATGAGCCGATCGGGGTGTGGGAGAAAATTGAGGAAGATGCGCGCGGGCTGCTGGTGCGCGGGCGCATTCTGGGGGATGTGGCGCGCGGGCGGGAGGTGCTGTCGCTGTTGCGCGCGGGCGCCATTGACGGGCTGTCCATTGGTTTTCAAACCGTGCGCGCGCGGACGGATGAACGCACCGGCATCCGCACATTGCTGGAAATTGATTTATGGGAAATTTCCGTGGTGACATTTCCAATGAATGACGCAGCGCGTGTAGCCGGCGTGAAAAATATATTCACCCTGCGTGATTTTGAAAATTTCCTGCGGGAGGCAGGAGGCTACAGCCGGAGCGAGGCCAAGCGCATTGCCGCGCATGGTTTTCAATCAAGCCGGGATCGGCGGGACGCCGATCAGGAGTTACGAGACCTTGCCCATGCCATAAGGCAGGCAACCCTTAAAATGCAACCATCCCCCTATGCCCAGCCTTCGCCAGAAGGCTTCGGCCTGGCAAGCAAGGCTTCGGGGGACAAGTGAGGAAAGACATGAACCAGAACACAGATGAAATCGCTGTTACACGGGAAGTGAAGGCCGAGTTCGGCCAGTTCAAACGCACGTTTGAGGCGTTCAAGAACAATAATGACCAGAGCATTGCCGAGATCAAAACCAGGCTGGGCGAAGATGTGCTGACCCGCGAACAGGGTGAGCGGCTGAGCCGCGAGCTGGATGAGCATAAGCGGCGCATGGATGAAATGCTGCTGGCCAGTGCACGGCCGGATTTTGCGGCGGATGGCGCGCCGCGCGGCGCGTATGACCGGGAGCATAAGGCCAGCTTTGAGCGTTATATGCGCCGGGGCGATGAGGCGGGACTGCTGGCGCTGGAAGGCAAGGCGCTGTCGGCGGGCGTAAGCGCGGATGGCGGATTTCTGGTGACCCCGGAAACCGAACGCCAGATTGACAGGCTGCTGTCGGTGGCGTCACCCATCCGTTCCATTGCCACAGTGCAGAAGATCAGCGGCAATGTGTATAAAAAGCCGTTCGCAACGACAAGCGCCAGCACCGGCTGGGTGGGGGAAACCGCCGCGCGGCCGCAAACCACCACGCCTACGCTGGTGGAGCTGAGTTTTCCGGCAATGGAAATTTATGCGATGCCGTCAGCAACGCAGACCATTCTGGATGATGCGGCGGTGGATACCGAAGCCTGGCTGGCGGATGAAGTGCAGATCATTTTTGCCGAGCAGGAAAGTCTGGCCTTTGTCAGCGGCGATGGCGTGAACAAGCCCAAGGGGTTTTTGTCTTACACCAATGTGGCGAATGCGTCCTGGACATGGGGCAATATCGGCTATCTGGCGACGGGCATTGCGGGGGCCTTTGCCGCCAGCAATCCAAGCGATGTGCTGGTCAATCTGATCTACACGCTGAAACAGGGCTACCGGTCGAACGCCAACTGGGTGCTGAACCGCAATGTGCAGGCCGATATCCGCAAGTTCAAGGATGCCAACGGCATGTATCTGTGGCAGCCATCCGTTGTGGCGGGACAGCCTTCAACCCTGATGGGCTATCCGGTAACGGAATCAGAAGATATGCCAAGCCTTGCCGCCAATAGTTTCAGTATTGCGTTTGGCGATTTCAAACGCGGCTATCTGATCGTGGACAGGCTGGGCATCCGGGTGCTGCGTGATCCGTACACGGCCAAACCTTATGTGCTGTTTTACACCACCAAGCGGGTGGGCGGCGGCGTGCAGAATTTCGAGGCGATCAAGCTGCTGAAATTCGGCGTGTCGTAAAATCAGTTTCCATAGATGACTGCCGGGGGCGGAATGAAAATTCCGCCCTTTTTTTTGAGAATATCCAAGTGAGGAAGCAGCATGGCCTGGGGAACGAAACAAAGTTTTACGGATCAGACGTTGATCAACAACACGGCCGAGAAATATCTGGCGGCGGTGTCGCTTAACCCGCGCGAACTGTGCCATGTGCAATTAAAGCTGGATAATGAACATGCCTCGGCGGTGACGGACAGTTTGCAGGTGTCAGTTTACACGACCCTGGATACGGCCAGTGAGGTCTGGGATGTTTTTCCATTCATGCAATTCACGATCAGGCCCGCCACCATCAATGCGGAATATTTCTCCTTCACCGTGCTTGGCGTGCGCAAATTCCGCATTGGCGGATTGAGCACCGGCGCCACCAACACCTACACGATGGGCGGGGCCTATATGCTGGATGGGGTGAATGCGTGATGCCGGATCCGGCGCGTAAAGGAGAACTGGCATGAATAGTTCAGGATTAAATTTATCGCATTTGTTTTGCGTGATTTGTCTTGTGTGCGCGGCCTGTGGCACAGCCAATCCGGGCCCGGTGTCCGGTTGCGCGGGGACCAATGCGGCGTCCCTGGCCTATGATGCGCATAGCGGACAGGTTGAAGCGGCATTGTGCGGCGGCAAGGAGAATGATTCTGTAAGGCTTTCCGGGAAGACCCCGGGCGGGCTTGAATTCAGTTATGAGGCGCAGGGCGCAACCGCATTTTCCGGACAGCAGATCCAGGCTGAACTGAAACAAGCGCTTACCAAAGAGCGGCAAGAAACCATCCGTGAGCTGATCGGTATTATTAAAACAGGCGTCCCGCGCCTGTCCCCTGTTCCCCGGTAAAGGCCCGCACATCAGATGCAAGAAAAACCGCCACGCTGGAACGTTTCGCCCGCGCTGATTGCGCCCAATGCGCGCAGACTTTGGAATGGGCTGGCTTTCATCGCGCCATTATGGCCGGACGCGGGTAAAGGCGCGCTGCTGGGGCCGCATGCGCAGCCATTGGCTGGCGCAAATCTGGTTGCGGGGTCAACCCTGCAATGGCGCGGCACGCCATACGGGGCGGGCGCTGGTATTTCGGGTGCTTCCAATCTTTTATTTCAGGATAATTTTGCGCCCATAACAACATCAGATGGCGCAGGGACAGGCGATTTTACACTTGTCCAATTGGCAAACCCGCCAGCCGAAGCCGCAGTGACAATTGGTGTTGCGCAAGCTGTAACAGGAGGCAATCCGCGAACCGACTTTTTTTTCAACGCCAGCGGCGCTGCTGCGTCTTCGGGTTCTTTCGAATTCTGGGTTACGGGGACAGGGCTGGCGGTAGCCGGCGCGATTGATGGAAAGTTTCATTTGTTCGCCGCCCGCCGGGGGACTGCCCGGGAGGTCTGGATAGATGGCGCAAGAAGGGCAACCGGTGCGGGTGTGGGCCAGGATATCTGGGATGCAACATCCGGTTTCGCCCTTGGCAGCCGCGCAGAATCAACCGCGAACAGAATCAATACTGCGACAACAATAGTTTTTACCGCCGGATGGAACCGGGCGCTGACAGATGCGGAAATGCGGATGCTGGCGCGCGATCCGTTCTGTATGTTCCGGCCGCGGGCGGAATGGCGCGGCGTGTGGACGCCGGCCGGCGGGAACGTCACGCTTAATCCAAGCGATGTTCTGGACGGCATTTCGCTGGCGCAGCCGGTACTTTTGCAGGCGCATAGTCTGAACGTTCAGGATGCGCTGCTGGCCACAGGTTTTGAAACCCCGGCCCTGAATGGGTCTGCGGCGCTAAACCCGTCCCGGATTTTTCTGGCTGCAAGCCTTGAGGGCGCGGCGCTTGTGCAGACGCATCAGTTTTCACCGCTTGAAATGAATTTTGCATTTCCATTTGACGCCGCAATGCCAGGGTCACAATCGCAAAATACGCCTGGGTTCAGAACCGGCGCCATCGCCGCGCAGCCGCGCACAGGCAGCGTAACCGGCAATCAAAGGATTGCCCCGATAGGCGCGGGCAACAGAAGCACTATCATCAAGGAGTAGAGAATGGCCAAGACAGTCGATGACGCCGTGCTGGATACAGCACTGAATCAGATCAAGACAACGGCGGATAAATTGGTGGTGTGCATTGGCGCGCCCGTAAGTTACGCCGAGGCGAACACCAATTCGCCCAGCGGCAAGCGCTGCGGGCAGCGCGCAATTACATCGGCGAATTTTACCGGCCCGGTCAATGGCGATGTGTCCGGGCGCAAGCTGACGGTCAATCAGCAGACCGGCATTACGGTGGATGTCACCGGCACAGCCGATCATGTGGCGCTGGTGGATGATACCGCGAGCGTTCTGCTGGCGGTGACAAGCCTGAGCGCGCCGCAGGCGGTGACAGCGGGAAACAGCATGACGGTGAATGCGTTTGATCTTGAAATCGCCGATCCAACATAAGGAGCGCGGATATGCAGGTCTATGTCAAGGATCCCGGCGCCATACTGGATTACACCATCAATTGGGGCGGCGGTTATCTGCAAAACGGGGAAACGCTGAGCAGCAGCATCTGGACGATTTTTCCGGCCGATATGACGCAAAGTTCGGCCAGTTATACCGCCAGCACAGCCAGCATTACCGTATCAGGCGGAACGGCAGGTCAGATTTACCAGCTTACAAACCGCATCACGACATCGCAGGGGCGCACCGACGAGCGTTCCATCACCGTCAGAGTGGAGCAGAGATAATGATCCGTGAACGGTTGAGTTTGCTGAGCGCGCCGGGAGTTGAACCGGTCAGCGAAGCAGAGGCGCTGGCGCATGCGCGCATCGGCAGCGATGAGGAGCTGTCCCTGCTGCACGGGCATTTGCGCAGCGCCAGGCATATGGTGGAAAACTGGACCGGGCGGTCCCTGATCAGTCAGGGCTGGCGCTGGATGCTGGATGGCTGGACCGGCGCTGTGTCACAGGACTGGTGGGATGGGGTGCGTGCAGGCCCAATTTCAGCGGGCAAGGCGCGATATATCGAACTGCCTAAGGCGCCGCTGATTTCGGTAACGGCGGTGACGCTGTTTAACGATGCCGATCAGGGGCTAAGCTGGCCAGCCGCCAATTATTTTGTGGATAGCGCGAGTGCGCCGGGCCGGCTGGTATTGCGCAATGCCGCCAGCGCGCCTTCGCCGCAACGCGCCGCCAGCGGATTACAGATTGATTTCACCTGCGGCTATGGCCCGGCGCCAGGCGATGTGCCCGCACCGCTGCGCCAGGCGGTGCTGATGCTGATGGCGCATTATTTTGAAAACCGGGAAGTTCTGCAAAGCAGCCCGGCATCGCCGGTATTGCCAATGGGGGTGCAAGCCCTGCTGGCGCCCTACAGAATTATGAGGTTGTGAGATGATTGGCGGTTTGCGGCAGCGCGTGACCCTGCAACGGCGCAGTGACGTGGCGGACACTGGCGGGGGCAGCACGCTGATCTGGAGCGATGTCGCGCAGCTATGGGCAAAGGTGACACCGCTTCAGGGTGGTGAGAATGTTCAGGCCATGCGGCTGCAACCTGTACAGGAATATCGGGTTGAACTGCGCCATCGCGCAGATGTCACCCCGGCGGAGCGGTTTTTATTTGGGGCGCGCGTGCTGAATATCCGCAGCGTCATAAATGTGAATGAACGCGGCGCCTGGCTTGAGTGCCGCTGCGAAGAGGGTGTGGCCGGGTAAGCGCTTCGATCACTTTCAAAAATTCTGACATGAGAGGTATGCCATGACTGCGGCAGGATGGGAACTGCAACAGGCGATCTTTGCGCGCCTGGATTTAATTCTGGCCGAAACGGTCTATGACCATGTGCCGCAGAATGCGCCGTTTCCCTATGTGGTGGTTGGCGACACCACGGCAACGGCCTGGGGGGCGGGCGATCTGAATGGCGAAAGCCATGCGCTGAGCATTCATATCTGGTCGCGTTATCAGGGGCGCAAGGAAATGAAACAGATTATGGCGGCGGTTCTAGGCGCGCTGAATGGCGTGACGCTTAGCCTGAGCGGGCATCATCTGGTGGATCTGCGGTTTGTATTCGCCGATGAATTTCCCGATCCCGATGGCGTATCGCGGCATGGGCTGGTGCGGTTCCGCGCCGTCACCCATCCGGTTTGATTTCAACCCAAAACAAAGGAGGCGGGCATGGCCGCACAAAAAGGACGCGATCTGCTGTTGAAAGCGGACAGTACCGGCGCTGGAATATTTGTGACAGTGGCGGGATTGCGCAATCGCAGCCTGTCGCTGAACGCGCGTCCGGTGGATATCACCAATGCCGACAGCGTTAATGGCTGGCGCGAAATTCTGGAAGGCGGCGGTGTCAAATCCGCGTCATTAAGCGGCACAGGCGTGTTTCGCGATGATGCGGCGGATGAAACCGTGCGTGGAATTTTCTTTAATGGCAGCATTCGCAACTGGCAGCTGATTGTACCCAGTTTCGGCATTATTCAGGGTGCGTTTCAGATTACGGCGCTGGAATATTCCGGTGAGTATGACGGCGAAGTGACCTATTCGCTGGCGCTGGAAAGTGCCGGCATACTCAGTTTCACGGTGATCTGATCATGACCAACAGGCATCGCGGTGAGATCACGGCAAGACTGGACGGCAGGGCGTATACATTGTGCCTGACGCTTGGCGCGCTGGCGGAACTGGAGGCGCAGCTGGAGGGTGAGGATATTCTGGCCCTGGCGCAGCGTTTCGAAAGCGGGCGTATCACGGCGCGCGAAGCGATTTATGTCATTGGCGCGGGTTTGCGCGGCGCGGGAAACGATATCAGCGATGAGGCCGTAGCCCGCATGCAG
This sequence comes from Pseudomonadota bacterium, assembly GCA_049323435.1. Classification (GTDB taxonomy): domain Bacteria; phylum Pseudomonadota; class Alphaproteobacteria; order UBA11222; family UBA11222; genus UBA11222. Next base: position 32,583 of record JBMOMX010000008.1, on the reverse strand, counting down.
GCCGATGGCGGCGTGCCCGGATATCTGACGCTGGTGATCAATTTATTGCAGGCGGCTTTTGGCGTGGAGGTTGACGCGGATGGGCCGGGGCCCAAAAAGCAGGAGGCTGCGAACAGCCCTTTCCCTGGCGGCGCCTGATGGGGCTGGCCTTCGGGCAGCTGCGTCTGGCGCCGGATCATTTCTGGCGCATGAGCCCGTGCGAATTACAGGCGGCACTGGACGGATATTATGGCAGCGGGAGGTGCGGAGCGATGCCGCAGGCGTTAAACCGCAGCGAATTTGATGCGCTATGCGCGCAGTTTCCAGATCAAGGAATATAGAATGGCGATCAGCGATGAAACCGGCCAAACGGAGGGCGCAATAATTCCGTCTACGGATCAGCAATTGCAGAAATTGAGCGAGCTGCGGCTGCGCACGCGCGAATATAATCAGGATCTGCGCGCCCTGGCCAGCGCCGGACGCGACGCCGGAGACATATTGGTGCGCGCCTTTTCGGGCGCGGCAACGCGCGGACGCGATCTGTCCGACAGTTTTAAGTCGGTCATTCTGTCATTAAGCCAGCGCACGCTGCGTTCGGCGGCAAATTCCTTTGGCGGGGCGTTGACACAGGGCCTGAAGGGGCTGCTTGGCAATGCAATGCGCAACGCCAATGGAAATGCATTTTCCGAGGGGCGCGTGATTGCGCTGGCGCGCGGCGGGGTGGTGAGCGGGCCGAGCCTGTTTCCGCTGGCGGGCGGGGCCACCGGATTGATGGGTGAAGCCGGGCCGGAGGCGGTCATGCCGCTGACGCGCGGGGCGGACGGGAGGCTGGGTGTGCGCGCGGGGGATGGCGGCGAATCGCGCCCGCTTACGATTAATTTCAATGTGACGACGCCGGATGCAGACGGGATACGCCGGTCAGAGGCGCAGATTGCGGCCATGCTTGCCCGCGTGGCGGGACGCGGCGCGCGCAATTTATAACAGGAGGCCAGGCAGTGGCATTTCATGAAATTCGATTTCCAACCGGCATCAGCCTTGGCGCAAGCGGCGGGCCGGAACGGCGCACGGAAATAGTGACGCTGGCCAGCGGATTTGAGGAGCGTAATAGCCCCTGGGCGGATTCACGGCGGCGCTACAATGCCGGTTATGGCGTGCGGTCACTTGGCGATATTCATCTGGTGATTGCGTTTTTTGAAGCGCGCGGGGGAAGATTGCACGGCTTCCGGTTCAAGGATTTCAGTGACTATCAATCCGCGCCGCCGGGCAGCGCCATCAATCCGAACAATCAGATCATTGGCGCGGGCACAGGAAGCGCTACAAATTTTCAGCTTTATAAAAACTATATCAGCGGCAGCCAATCCTATCAGCGGCGCATCACCAAGCCGGTGGCGGGAAGTGTCAGGGTGGCGCTGAACGGCGTGGAGCAGGCGTCCGGCCTGTTCACGGTGGACACCAGCACGGGAATTGTCAGCTTCGCCACGGCGCCTGGCGCGGGGGTGAGCGTCAGCGCGGGATATGCCTTTGATGTGCCGGTGCGGTTTGACACGGATTTTCTGGAAATAAATCAGGCAGCGTTCAGCGCCGGGCAGATTCCCAATATTCCGCTGACGGAGGTGCGCCGGTGAAAACCTTAGCTGAGGGCCTGCAGGCGCATCTGGATAGCGGCGCGACCAGCCTGTGCCATTGCTGGAAACTGACGCTGGCCGGCGGGGCGGTTTTTGGGTTTACCAGTCATGACCGGGATTTGACCATTGACGGGGTTGTTTATTCCGCGCTGAGCGGGTTTGAGGCCGGGGTGATCGAAACATCGCTGGGCCTGAATGTGGATGATCTGGAAGTCATGGGGGCGCTGAGCGCGGTCAGTCTGAATGAAGCTGATCTGGCGGCCGGAAAATTTGACAATGCGGAAATTGCGATTTACCGCGTCAACTGGCAGAATGTCAGTCAACGGATTATCATAGCAAGCGGAAATCTGGGCGAGGTGACGCGGGGGCCGGTTGCGTTTCGCGCAGAGATGCGCGGGATGGCGCATCATCTGAATCAGCCGCAGGGACGCCTTTATCAATATGGCTGCGATACCGATCTGGGCAGTGTGCGCTGCGGTGTCGATCTGAACCTGCCGGCATATAAGGGTGCGGGCGCGGTGTTGAGCCTACCGGTGGCGGCGGACAACCGGCGCCATTTTACCGCCAGCGGGCTGGCCGCTTACGCCAATGGCTGGTTTACGCGCGGGCATGTGCGGTGGCTGACAGGCGCCAATGCCGGATTATCCATGGAAGTCAAAGAACATGTGCTGCACGGCACGGATGTAACGGTGGAGTTGTGGCAGGCCATGCCGAAAATCATCACGGCGGGGGACACATTCAGCATCACGGCGGGATGTGACAAACAGTTCACGTCCTGCAAGACAAAGTTCAGCAATGCGGTGAATTTTCGCGGGTTTCACCTGATGCCCGGAAATGACTGGATTCAATCGCATCCGCGCAGCGGCGATGGCAATGACGGGACGCAATTAACATGAAGCGCGAACAGATTATTGCAACGGCGCGCGCATGGATCGGGACACCTTATCAGCATCAGGCCAGTTGCCGGGGTGCGGGCAGTGATTGCCTGGGGCTGATACGCGGCGTGTGGCGCGATCTGTATGGGAGCGAACCCGAGCAGGCGCCAGCCTATGCCATGGACTGGGCAGCGGATGAACAGGAATTGATGCGCGACGCCGCATGCCGGCATTTGCTGCAAATCCCGATCACGCAAGCAGCGCCCGCAGATGTGCTGCTGTTCCGGATGGCGCGCGGCGCCCCTGCCCGGCATGCCGGCATTATATCCCGGCCTGGCTGGATCATTCATGCCTGTAACGGGCACGCGGTGCGCGAAGAGACGATCGGGCCCTGGGCGCGGCGCATCGCCTATGCCTTCAGCTTTCCTGAACTGGAGATGTAAATCCTATGGCGACACTGGTTCTGACATCGGCCGCCACGGCTTTTTCGGCGAATGCCGGGCTCGGATTTTTTGCATCGGCCGCACTTGGTTTGGGCGCTGCGGTGGCGGGAAACCTGATTGACCAAAGGCTGTTTGGCGGCGGCGGCAACCGGCAGGAAGGCCCAAGGCTGGATGAATTGCGGCTGATGACTTCTACCGAAGGCGCGCCAGTGGCGCGGGTCTATGGGCGGGCGCGCATTGCAGGCCAGGTGATCTGGGCCGCCAAATTCAAGGAAGTGGCCAACACCAGTTCGCAATCAGCGGGCGGCGGCGGCAAGGGCCTGGGCGGTGGCAGCCGCAGCGCATCCGGCACGGTCACCAGCTACAGCTATTATGCGCGCTTTGCCGCGGCTTTATGCGAGGGTGAAATCACCCGCATTGGCCGGGTATGGGCGGATGGGCGGGAGCTGAATTTAAGCGAAGTGAATTTCCGGCTTTATCACGGTACGCAAGTGCAGATGCCCGATCCGCTGATAGAGGCGATAGAGGGCGCGGGAAATGTTCCGGCCTATCGCGGCCTGGCCTATGTGGTATTCGAGGATTTGCCGCTGGCGCAATTTGGCAATCGTGTGCCGCAGCTGTCCTTTGAAGTGTTCCGTGCGCTGAGCGATGTCGAGAGCATGATTGGCGGGGTCTCGATGATCCCGGGTTCCACGGAATTTGGTTATGATCCTCAAATTCAGGTGCAGGATCTGGGCAAGGGAAAAACAGCCCCGGAAAACCAGAATAATCTTCAGGGAATAAGCGACTGGGATCTGGCGCTGGATCAGTTGCAGGCAACTTGCGCAAATTGCAAAACCGTTGCCCTGGTCGTGTCATGGTTTGGCACGGATTTGCGCGCAGGCAATTGCCAGATCAGGCCCGGGGTGGAAAATGTCAGCAAGATCACGCTGCCGGATTCCTGGCAGGTGGACGGGATCAACCGCACCTCGGCCTATGTGGTGAGCCAGGTTTATGGCAGGCCCGCCTATGGCGGAACACCATCAGACGCCAGCGTGGTGCGCGCCATTCAGGATCTGAAGGCGCGCGGGTTCAAGGTGTTGTTCTATCCTTTTATCATGATGGATATTGAAGCGGGAAACACATTACCCAACCCCTATGGGGGGGCAAGCGGACAGGCGGTCTATCCCTGGCGCGGGCGCATTACCTGTCATCCCGCACCGGGACAGGCCGGCACGCCAAATAAAACGGCGGCGGCGGCAACGCAGATTGCGGCCTTTTTCGGCGCTGCCAATGCCGGGAATTTCGCGGTTTCGGGAAGCACTGTCAGCTATAGCGGGCCCGCGGATTGGGGCTTTCGCCGTATGATACTGCATTATGCGCATCTATGCGCCGTTGCGGGCGGCGTGGATGCATTTGTCATCGGATCGGAACTGATCGGTCTTACCACGGTGCGCGACAGCGCCAGCACCTATCCCGCTGTCACCCAGTTGCAAAGTCTTGCCGGCGCGGTCAGAAGCCTGCTGCCTTCCGTAAAATTATCCTATGCCGCCGACTGGTCGGAATATTTTGGTCATCAGCCGGCAGATGGCAGCGGCGATGTGTTTTTTCATCTCGATCCATTATGGGCCGATGCCAATATAGATTTTGTCGGCATTGATGTGTACATGCCTTTGAGTGACTGGCGTGATGGCGATGCGCATCTGGACGCGCAAGGGGCGGATACAATTTATGATCTTCCATATCTGCGCGGCAATATCCGTGGCGGCGAAGGTTATGACTGGTATTACGCATCATCCGCCAACCGCGCCAGCCAGGTCCGTACAGCGATAACTGACGGGGCCTATGGCAAGCCGTGGGTGTTTCGTTACAAGGATTTATGGAACTGGTGGGGTCAGGCGCATTACAACCGCCCCGGCGGCGTGCAAGCTGTTTCAGCAACGGCCTGGGTCCCGCAAGGCAAACCTGTCTGGTTTACCGAAATCGGCTGTCCGGCGGTTGATAAAGGCACTAACGAGCCCAATAAATTTATTGATCCGAAATCATCCGAAAGTTTTGCTCCGCATTTTTCCCGCAGGACGCCGGATGATTTTATCCAGCGGCGTTATTTGCAGGCGATGCATCAATTCTGGAATCCTGCCGACCCGGCTTATGTGGCGGGCAATAATCCGGTCAGCACCGTCTATGGCGCGCCAATGGTTGATCCGGCGAATATTTATGTGTGGACCTGGGACGCGCGGCCCTGGCCGGACTTTCCAGGACGCCGGGATCTGTGGGCGGATGCGGAGAATTGGCGGCTGGGCCATTGGATCACGGGACGCATCGGCGCCAGCGGGTTGCGCGAACTGGTGGAGACGATTTTATTCGAATATGGATTTACCCGGTTTGATGCGGCAGAGCTGACCGGCATTGTCGAGGGTTTTGTCATTGACCGCATCATGACGGCGCGTGACGCCTTGCAGCCGCTGATGCAAGCCTATTTTTTTGATGCGGTTGAAAGCGAGGGACTTTTAAAATTCGTGCATCACGGGCGCGCGCCGATGCGCAGTTTTGGCGAGACAGACATTGTGGCGGTGCCGGCCGGGGGAAAGGGTGATTATCTGATTACCCGCGCGCAGGAGAGCGAGCTGCCCCTGGCGGTGAAATTGCAATATATCGACAGCGCAGCGGATTACCGCCAGGCCAGCGTGGACAGCCGCAAACTGACAGGATCGAGCGCGCGGGTGTCGGTGGTGAATCTGCCGATTGTGATGAGCCAGGCAAACAGCCAGCAAATTGCCGACCGGCTGTTGCAACAGGCCTGGACCGGGCGCGAGCGCGTCAAATTTGTTCTGCCGCCATCCGCGCTGGCGCTTGATCCGGGCGATGTGATTGCGTTTACGGGAAAAGACAGCAGCCATCTGCTGCGGCTTGAGCGCATAAGCGATGGCGGGGCGCGGCCGGTTGAGGCGGTGCAGGCCGATGCCGGTGAAGTGCGCATGCTTGCCGGTCCGGACCGGATTACGGGCCTGCCGCCGGTGACAGGCGCTGGGCGGCCAATTGTAGAATTTCTGGATCTGCCGCTGCTGAGCGGGGCGGAGCCGGGGCATGTGTTGCGGGTGGCGGCCTATGCCAGCCCCTGGCCCGGTGCTGTTGCACTGTATAAAAGCCCGGCCACCAGCGGCTATGCGCTGGATCAGATGATCGAGACGCCTGCCGTGATGGGAGACAGCGATACGGCGTTTTATGCAGGGCCAACCGGGCGCTGGGATATGGGTAATGCGCTGTGGGTGACGCTGTATGAAGGTCAGCTTGAATCGCGCGATGATCTCAGCGTGCTGGGCGGGGCCAATGCGGCGGCGATCCGCAATGCCGGCGGCGCGTGGGAAATATTCCAGTTCGCCAATGCGGAACTGGTGGCGCCCAACAAATATAAATTGTCGCGCCTGTTGCGCGGCCAGGCGGGAACTGAGCGCGCCATAGGCAATCCGGTGGCGGCGGGGGCGCGGTTTGTGCTGCTGAACGGCGCGGTGCGCGAGACGGGGTTGAGCGCGGAACAGCGCGGGCTGGCGCTTAACTGGCGCTATGGCCCGGCCTCACGCGGCATTGATGATTTCACCTATCAGACTCAGGTGGTGACGGCGCAATGCATCGGGCTGCGCCCTTTAAGCCCGGCGCAGGTCAGGGTGGCGCGTAATCCGGTTAATGATGATCTGACGATCAGCTGGGTGCGGCGCACGCGCATTGGCGGCGACAGCTGGGAGCAAACGGAAGTACCGTTGGCGGAGGATTCTGAAAAATACGAAGTGGATATTTTAAGCGGCGCGATGGTGAAGCGGACTTTTGCAGTGACGGCGCCGTCTGTGGTCTATACCGCCGCGCAGCAGATCGCGGATTTCGGTGCGGCGCCCGCATTGCCGCTGTCTGTCGCGGTGTATCAGATTTCCACCATTTTTGGGCGCGGCAGCGCGCGGGAGGAAATTCTCAATGGATGAGATGGAGATCAGCCGGACGCCGGCCTAAAAAAAGGCGTTTAGCAATTATTTGCGGCGCGGCACGCCGGTTGAATGGTCATTAAATCGGGCGGCGCAGCGGGGGGAGCTGTCATTGAAGGCGGCGGCACAAGATCGCCCCACCACGCATTATATATGGCTAACTCGCGGCGATGGAAAAGAGCGCGCCTCGCATGCGGCGAATAACGGAAAAGTGTTTGCGTGGGACAATCAGCCGCCCACCGGGCATCCAGGCGAGAATTATGGATGCCGCTGCATAGCGCAACCGTATGTGCCAAGAGTCGATGAGTATCTTAAGCAAGTCGTGACCAGCATTGTTGATGAAGGGCTGCATCGCTGGGAATGGTATGAATTTGTGTGGCATTTTTATTTGGGCGAGGGACGGCAAATCCGTTTGTCCGACGTGGGCCATCTGCAAAATATCATTAATCGAGCGCGCCAGAGAAAGGTGGAGCAGGTGTTCGAACGGCTTGAGCGACAAATCTTGCAACAGGCGAGAAGCATAGGTTCGGGACAATTCACCGGCGATTCCAGCAACACATATGACTTTTCTACCGTATCCTCCATTCATGGCGGCTCCAAGGTGATAACGAATTATGCGGGATCGGTTCGAAAGAAAGGCAATGCGTTGCTGATTGAAGTAAAAATAAATTATTTTTACGAAGATGAATTCACTGATCCGCTAAGCGACAGGGAGCGCAATATAGGCACGTCCGACCCCAGCAAGTATCCACCGGGCATGCCTTTGGAAGGGGAGTATGGGGGAACTTTGTACCGCATTTATGATAGCTGGAGCACGGAACTGAACGCCGTTGTGGACATAGACTCCAGCAAAAGCGGTTACAGATGACTCATCTGTAAAAAACATCCAGCCATGGTGGTAATATGTGGTGAAAAAAAACCTTTATCCCTCTGGGATAACCCAACGAGATGCTATCTAATGACGCAAGCAAACTCACAATCAGAGAAAACCCGATAAGGCCTGAACTAAACCGCAACCGTAATTTTCTGCCGGTCAGTTTTTGCGATAGAAAAGCCGCCATGCCATTTCCCACCAGCCGGTGTACGTGGCTGCGGGAATCCAGCCCAGTAGCAGGGTAAAAACAATATTTGCGCCGTCCGCAGCCGCCCAGGATAAATCTTCCTGGCTAGGGTTAGGTATTGCGTTTATTTCCGCATTTCTGAACTCCCATTTCAAATCCACTGCAAGATTGATGAGCAGATAACAGGCCGCAATGGCCAGCGGCAGTCTGGCTATGCGCCACCATTGCGGCGTTTGCGGCTTTGCCGAAAACACGATTGCGGGCACAAGTACGATGTATAGCCAGAACCAGTAATTCATCGCGCCAGTATAACGCCCGGCGCGCGGGCGGGAAACTATATCCGGCGCGCCATCGCGGGCGGTTTTGAACATAACTTAATGAAGGAGGAAACACGCAATGCCTAATTCGGCAAATCTTGCGCTGCCCTATCTGGAGGCGGCGCAATCGCAAAAACATGTGACGGTGAATGAGGCGCTGGGCGGGCTGGACACAGTGGTGCAACTGGCAGTGCTGGACCGGGATCTGGCGGCGCCGCCGGTGAGCCCCGTGGAGGGCGACCGTTATCTGGTGGCGGCGTCACCCAGCGGCGCATGGGCCGGGCAGGCAGGGAAAATCGCCAGCTGGCAGGGCGGGGCGTGGATATTCCGTACACCGCGTAATGGCTGGATGGCCTGGGTGCTGGATGAAGCACTGCCGGTATTTTATGAGGCGGGCGCGTGGACGCATACATTTAAGGCGCGTGAAAGCGATGTGGCGAAGGCGCCGCTGGGCGCGCGCACCATGTTCCGGATTTTGCAGGAGACGCATACGCTGGCGCCGGCCGCAACATCGGACACGGCGATTGCCATTCCCGACCGGGCGATTGTGCATGGGGTGACGGTGCGGGTGGCCACCGCGATTACCGGCGTGACGTCGTACAATTGCGGCATTGTTGGCGAGGCCAATAAATATGGCGGCAGCCTTGGCATTGCCGCGGGCAGCAGTAATATCGGCGTCACTGGGCCGACGGCCTTTTACGCCAATACGCCGATCCGTTTTAGCGCAGTGGGCGGAAATTTCACCGGCGGCGTAATCCGCGTGGCAATCCATTACATGACATTGGCGGCTGCAGCATGAGCGAACAAAACATGAATACTGCCAGCCTGCCCGATTTGGAATGTTTCGCGCGCACGATCTGGGGCGAGGCGCGCGGCGAAAGCGAGGAGGGTCAGATCGCAGTCGCATGGGTGATGCGCAACCGGGTGCTGGCGGCGCTGGGCTTTATCGCCAAACAAAAGCGCGCGCATCCGCTCTATGGCGACGGCACGCTGGTGGGCGCGTGCCGCGCGCCCCGGCAATTCTCGGCCTGGAATGTGGAGGACGCCAATCGCGGCAAATTGTTGCGGGCGGGATTTGAGGATACGGCTTTTTGCCGCGCCTTTGCGGTGGCGTGCGAAGTATGGGGCGGGCTGGTCAAGGACCCCACCGGCGGGGCGACGCATTATCACCGCCATGATATCGAACCGGTATGGGCGAAAAGCATGAAGCCCAGGGCGTTGATCGGGTTGCATATATTTTATGCGTGAGGGCGGGAGAGACAAAGGACCGCCATTGCGCAAAATACTTTGCGGCGATCCTTTCCGGTTCGTATATTGCAGCGTCGGCCGAACTTAGCGCGCCCTCAGGAGCATTGAGGGCAATTTTATGGATATGTCATGCCGGAATTTACTTTGGTTCTTGGGGATAAAAATTATTCGTCCTGGTCGTTGCGGCCATGGCTGATGTTACATATGGCCGGGATCGCATTTGAGGAAGAAACTGTGCGGTTGCGCCAGTCTGATAGCAAACAGAATATTCTGCGCCATTCCCCTTCCGGTTTTGTCCCGGTGCTGAAGCATAACGGGCTGGTGATCTGGGACAGTCTGGCGATTGCAGAATATCTTGCGGAACTGTTTCCGGAAAAACAGCTATGGCCCGCAGAACGGACTGCGCGCGCGCGGGCGCGGGCGGTCAGCGCTGAAATGCATGCGGGTTTTTTGCCCATGCGTACGCATATGAGTATGGACCTGCTGGGCAGCCGTCCGGGTCAGGGCATGGATCAGGAAGGTGTGGCCGCCAATGTTGCGCGGGTGCAGGAAATCTGGCGTGACAGCCGCACCAGTTATGGCGCTGGCGGTCCGTTTCTGTTTGGCGCGTTCAGCATCGCAGATGCCATGTATGCGCCGGTAGTCAGCCGCTTTCGCACCTATGGCGTAGCGTGCGATACGGTATGCGCCGGCTATATGGATGCGATCTGGAATCTGCCTGCCATGCAGAACTGGATCGAAGGCACGCGGCAGCAACTAGCCGCGCCGGACAAGACGACCGGCGCGGTTTAATCCGCCTCAGCCGGCGTGAGCACGGGCCGCTTGGCCTGATAAATCTCGATTCCCTGCTGCATGCGGATCAGCGCGTCATTATAGCTGGTGGCCGCCGCCAGCTGTTCCGGTGATCTTCCGGGTTTGGCGGTTTTGTTTGCCTCTGTCTGCGGCAGCGCCAGATGAGCCAGGGGCTGCGGGGCCCCAATCGTGCGGGACAGCGCGTCAAGTGTGGCGGCATCAAGCGGCGCGGGCGCGATACCAGATTTGGGAATCACTTTTACCGTACCGCGAACGCCCTGTTCCTGTGGCGCAGCGGCCAGTGCAGTATTCGGGTCTGTGTCCGGATCGGCCGCCGGGGAGGCCTTGTCTTTTTCGCCCAGCAACGCGGTCATGACATGATCGCCCGCATCCTTGCCGGTGAGCTTTTCCAGCGCAGCATTGATCAGGCCTGAGGCTAAACCAATGGGTCCGAAAAACAGGGTGCCGCCGGCAACCCGTCCCACCGGAGACAGCTCATCACCGGTGATACGCCGGTACAGGCTGGAAATCACTGGAATATGCTGAAGCGGATTGATCAGGTCCAGAAAACCGGCAAATGAAAAACCGTTTTTCTGATCAGCCGTCTCCGCCGTGTTTTCGGCAGCGGCAGTCTGGGCGCCGCCATCCCGCACGGCACCGGACGCGGAATTAAACGCCCCACCCTCATAAGGCGTCAGACGTCCGCGCAAGGGCAAGCCATAATAACGCCCGGTATAGGATGCCGGCGTGACGGGACTGTTCGGATCAATCGACATGCGCGTGTTCACGCAATTGTCAGGCCAAGCATGAATGGAACAAAATCAATTGGTTAACCATAGAGCGCGGCCGGATCCCGGCAAGAGCGGCAGCTATTGCCGGGCGTGGCGGGTCAAATGACCTGTCCAGAGACAGCCCTATTTCGCATGGCTGATACAGAACGGGGTGGCGGGATCGAGCGCCAGGCGTTCCGGGCTGATCGGATGCCCGCAGGTGACACAATCGCCGAACGCACCGTCTTCCAGGCGTTTCAGCGCGGCATCAATGCGGTGCAGTTCGGTATGGCGGCGGCGCGTGGTTTCGGCCGCCATTTCATGGTCCAGCACCGCTTCGGCGCGCGCGGCGCGGTCGCCCACCTCCTGATCGCTTTCCGGCTGGGCGCGCGGTTCCTCATGCGCCGCCAGCAGGGCCTCAATATCCGCGCGTAAGCTCAGCAGCCGCGTTTTCCATTCCTGTAAACTGACAGTACCGGTTTTTTTCTTGCTCATAGTTTCAATCAACCTGGTGTGTGTTCCCGCGTTTTCAAAAAGCGTATGCCGGGCCAGTCCTCAATTGCGCGATCCAGATGCCAGGCATTGCGCGCCAGAAAAACCGGGCTGCCATCATGATCTTCCGCTATTGCGGCGCGATTGTCTTCAATAAATTTTTTCAGCCTCAGCGCATCGTCCGCCTGAACCCATCGTGCGGTATGAATGGGCGCATCTTCAAAGCGCACAGCGATAGCGTACTCCGTCCTGATACGATCCGCCAAGACCTCAAATTGCAGGACGCCGACCACGCCTACGATCCAGTCCGCGCCCAGCAGCGGTTTGAACACGCTGCCCGCGCCTTCTTCGGCCAGTTGCAACAAAGCGCGGGCCAAATGCTTGGCCTTCATCGGATCATCGGAGCGCACGCGGCGCAGAATTTCCGGCGCAAAGCTGGGAATGCCGGTAAAATGCAGCACTTCCCCCTCACTCAGCGCATCGCCAATGCGCAATTGGCCGTGATTGGGAATGCCGATAATATCCCCCGCCACGGCTTCTTCGGCCAGTTCGCGTTCGCGGGCCAGGAACAGCACCGGATTATGCACATTGATGATCTTGCCTGAGCGGCTGTGTTTCAGCTTGGCCCCGCGCCTGAAATGCCCCGAACACAGCCGCACAAAGGCAATGCGGTCGCGATGCTTGGGATCCATATTCGCCTGGATTTTGAACACAAAGCCGGTCACCGCCGCCTCATCGGGTTGCACGACGCGCTCCAGCGCGGGGCGCGGACATGGCGCCGGGGCGTATGCCGCCAGCCCGCGCAGCAATTCGCGCACCCCGAAATTATTCACAGCACTGCCGAAAAATACCGGGGTCAAATGCCCCTCCAGAAAGGATTTCGGGTCAAAGGGCGGGCACAGGCCGCGCACCATGGCGATATCTTCGCGCAGCTTGGTTGCGGCGGCAGCGCCCAGCACGCCTTCCAGCCGCGGATCATCAATGCCATTACAGGCTTCGCCTTCATTATCCATCCCGCCCCGGCGCATCAGCAGCAGCCGGTCATGCAACAGATCATAGCAGCCGAGAAAATTACGCCCCATGCCGATCGGCCAGCTTGCCGGCGTCACTGTCAGCGCCAGCGCATGTTCGATCTCGTCCAGCAGATCGAACGGCTCGCGCCCCTCGCGGTCCAGCTTGTTGATGAAAGTGATGATCGGCACATCGCGCAACCGGCACACTTCAAACAGTTTCAGGGTCTGGGTTTCAATACCCTTGGCAGCGTCCAGCACCATGACGGCGCTGTCCACGGCGGAAAGTGTGCGATAGGTGTCCTCGGAAAAATCCTCATGACCCGGAGTGTCCAGCAGATTAAAGGTGCGGCCTTCATACTCAAACGTCATCACCGAGGAAGCCACCGAAATGCCGCGTTCCTGTTCCACTTTCATCCAGTCGGAACGTGCGCGGCGGCGATCCCCCTTTGCCTTGACTGCCCCCGCCTGCTGAATGGCGCCGCCGAACAGCAGCAGCTTTTCCGTCAGCGTGGTCTTGCCGGCGTCTGGATGGGCGATAATTGCAAAAGTCCGCCGCGCGGCGATGGCGTCTGAATGGCTGGTCATGGGTTTGATCTATGGTCTTTATGATGCCGGAAGGCGGCCCGGAAAGGAAAACGCGATGCTGACACTCTACGGCAATTTGGGCCTGGGTAACGGGTATAAAGTGCGGCTGGCGCGCATGCAACCGGGCCCTGGCCATGAACAGATAAATAAGGCTGAAACCAAACGCCCCTAATGCGTGCGCCGCCTGGCCTTTCTGGCAAGTATCCGCAGCAGAATATTAAACGCGGCAAAACCGGCAAAACCGGACAGGAGTGCAAAAATTATGCTGGTGAAATTGCCGGGATGTATAACCCAAGCAAAAATCCTGCCTGGCAATGTGGACTCAAAGGAGGAAATATGAATGCTGACATTTTCCGGCTTTGTGCCTGAAGGATGCTTTAATGGCTGGGGAATATATGGATCAAACTTTTCAATGGAAGTGGCAACCGCATTATAGGACCGGTGCATGGGTTCGATGTCCACGCCGCTTTGCTGCACATAGTCGCCGATAGCAGTATATACATATTGATCCACATATGCGGTCGGATCATATGCCGTCTTTGTTTCCCTGTTCTTATCCGATTTTGCATCTGCTTTATTGGAATGGCGTTCAATTTCAATGGTCAATCCGCCGTTCGCGTCTGTGACGCCCGGATTTGCTGACGCAATAGCGCCCCGCGCAGCGGCGGCGGCGGGCTGCAACGCAATGGCGGACTGATCCGGACTGGCCGCCTGGCTAAATTGCAGCAGCAGCAAAGGCGCGGATGTGTCAGAGGGCGCATCAATCGCCATGCTGGATGATATGAAAAATAAAAAATCACCGGTATCTTCAAAGGAATATGCTGCAGGTTCAAGATAGGATCCCGGGCTTGACACCATATAGCCGGAATAAGCTTGCGTGCTGAATAGCGCCGACAGAACGATAATGGCGGCGCGCGAGGCCATGCTTCTGGCGGCGCGAAACGGATGGCCGGTCAATAAGTGGAAACATAGCGGCCTGACATGCCGATCAGTAAAAAACCAGGGCCGGATTGCCCGCGGCAAAACCATTCCTGAATTATCCTGGAAACTTCCCGCAGTCCACATATCAGAATATCCGTTGCATCACCCTTTTTGGGGTTTCTGCTTGTAATGTTCTGCATACAGCGTTCTTCCGCAGCAGTACGCGCAACAGACCATAGCCCGGCCTCCCGGCTTTGGCCAATTTCCCCCAGATGTACCTGATATTATGATACAGTTTGAATGAAGATAGTGTTCACCTCAAACTGTTTTTTTTACGTTAACCATTCCCGTCACAGCGCCGTTCGCAAGTAAGGCGCGGATTTCGCGCGCTAATTCAACCGGCCGTGGCATTGTTTGAACTTTTTGCCGGAATTGCACGGGCATGGTGCGTTGCGCGACACTTTGCCGAAGACGCCGGCATCGGACGCTTCGTTCTCGCCGGTCAGCGGGTCAATATGTTCAGCTTGCATGACCTGCGGCGCGGATGGCATGGAAGGGGGCTGTCCGGAGACCTGAATGCGCGACAGATGCATGCCGACATCCTGACGCAGCTTTGACAGCATGGTTTCAAACAAGGCGAAAGCTTCGGATTGATATTCGCGCAGCGGGTCGCGCTGGGCATAGCCGCGCAGGCCTACGGCCTGACGCAGATATTCCAGATGCAGCAGATGTTCGCGCCAATGCTGATCAATCAGTTGCAGCAGTACGGATTTTTCCACCTGACGCATCATATCCGGCCCGATATTCGCGGCGCGCCCCGCCATGAAACGGTCGGCATTGTCGCGGATACGTTCCCGGATTTCCACTTCGGTGATACCCTCTTCCCTGGCCCATTCCACAACCGGCAAGTTCAGGCCCAGATATTTATCGCAATCCTCCGCCAGACCCGCAACATCCCATTGTTCCGGATAGGCCTTTTCGGGAATATGCCGGGCGACCAGATCATCAATGGTCTGCTGGCGCATGCCGGCGATTTCATCGGATAAATCTTCCGTACGCATCATATCTATGCGCTGCTCGAAAATGACCTTGCGCTGATCATTCATGACATCGTCAAATTTCAGCAGATTTTTACGGATGTCAAAATTGCGCGCCTCGACTTTTTCCTGGGCTTTTGCAACGGCGCGGTTGATCCAGGGATGAATGATCGCCTCGCCCGGTTGCAGACCCAGCTTTTGCAGCATGCCATCCATACGCTCCGACCCGAAGATGCGCATCAGATCATCTTCCAGGCTCAAAAAGAATTTGGAGCGCCCCGGATCACCCTGACGCCCGGATCGTCCGCGCAACTGATTGTCGATGCGCCGGCTTTCATGGCGTTCCGTGCCGATCACATACAGCCCGCCCGCCGCCAGAACTTTTTCCCGCGCCGCAGCGATTTCGGCTTCAATGGCGCTGATTTTTTTCTCGCGCTCTTGCACATCGTCAATGCCGGAAGTTTCTTCTTCAATCCGCATACCCAGATTGCCGCCCAATTGAATATCGGTGCCCCGCCCCGCCATATTGGTGGCGATGGTTATGGCGCCTGGCCTGCCGGCCTGGGCGATGATCTGGGCTTCCTGCTCGTGATAGCGGGCGTTCAGCACATTATGGGTAATTTTTTTCTTTTTCAGCAGCGCCGCCAGCTGCTCGGATTTCTCAATACTGGTGGTGCCGACCAGCACAGGCTGGCCAATTGCGTTACAATGCACGATTTCCTCTATTATGGCGTCGAATTTTTCCGCCGCCGTGCGGTACACCTCGTCATCTTCATCTTTGCGCTGCACGCGCATATGGGTGGGAATGGCCAGCACTTCCAGCCCGTAAATATCGGCAAATTCGTTGGCCTCTGTCGATGCGGTGCCGGTCATGCCGGACAGCTTGGCATAGAGGCGGAAATAATTCTGGAAAGTGATCGAGGCCAGCGTCTGGTTTTCGGCTTCTATCCTGACTTTTTCCTTTGCTTCCAGGGCCTGATGCAGGCCTTCGGAATAGCGCCGCCCTTCCATCATGCGGCCGGTAAATTCATCAATGATGATAACCTTGCCGTTTTTCACAATATAATCGCGGTCGCGCTGAAACAGAATATGCGCGCGCAGCGCCTGATTGACATGATGCACCAGCGGCACATTCTCAATGTCATACAGGCTCGTGCCCGCTTCCATCAGCCCTGCCTGCAACAGCAATTCTTCAAGATAGTCGTTGCCTGCTTCGGTGATGGTTACAGAGCGGGCTTTTTCGTCGAGATCATAATGTTCCGGGCTGAGTTTTGGAATCAGCAGATCGGCTTCCTGATAAAGCTGGCTTTGATCATCCAGGGGGCCGGAAATAATCAGCGGCGTGCGCGCCTCGTCAATCAGAATACTGTCCACCTCATCGACGATGGCGAAATGATGGCCGCGCTGCACCATTTCTTCGAGACGGTATTTCATATTGTCGCGCAGATAATCAAAACCCAGCTCATTATTGGTGGCATAGGTGATATCGGCGGCATAGGCCTGGCGGCGTTCGGGATCGCTTACGCCCGGCACCACGCAGCCAACGCTCAGCCCCAGAAAACGGTAAATCTGCCCCATCCATTGCGAATCGCGCCGCGCCAGATAATCATTCACCGTGACCACATGCACGCCCTTGCCGGAAAGCGCGTTCAGATAGGCGGCCAGGGTGGCGACCAGGGTCTTGCCTTCGCCGGTTTTCATTTCCGATATTTTGCCCTGATGCAGCACAAGCCCGCCAAGCAATTGCACATCGAAATGGCGCTGGCCCAGGCAGCGTCTGGCAGCCTCGCGCACGGTGGCAAAGGCGGCAGGCAGCAGATCGTCCTCGCTGGCGCCATTGGCAAGCTGTTCGCGGAACATCTGCGTGCGGGCCCGCAAGGCGTCATCGTCCAGGGCCGCCACTTCCGGCTCCAGCGCATTGATCTCGGCCACAATGGGATGCAGCTTTTTTAACTTACGGTCGGAGGGCGAACCAAAAATCCGGTGCGCCAGTGCGCTTAGTCCCAGCATAGCCTGAAAAATCCTTTTCGCCTGTCAATCGGCAGAGCTGAGACATAAGGTTCACGGCCTGCCCTGTCAATGTTAAGCACGGCTGGCGCGATCTTCGCATGACCCGCCCCGATTCTATATTGAGCCTTTCTTTATAAGGACTTACTATGACATTTGGTATTTGCAGGAGTTACCTAAATGTCCGCCAAATCAGCCCTATCGCCACTTGCCCCCAAAAAATTTCCGGATTTGCCTCCTGTCTCAGGGGTGCGCCTGGCGGCCGGGGCCAGCGGGATGCGCTATCAAGGGCGTGATGATCTGCTGCTGATGGCGTTTGACAAGGGAACACAGGTGGCCGGGCTGTTCACGACATCGAGGGCCCCGTCAGCCCCGGTGGACTGGTGCCGCAAGCAGCTGAAACAGGGCTGGGGGTCGGCGCGCGCACTGCTGGTCAATGCCGGTAATGCCAACGCCTTTACCGGTAAAAAGGGAGATATGGCCGTGCTGGACTGTGCGGCCAGCACGGCTGCCCAGCTTGGCTGCACCAGGGGCCAGGTGATGATTGGCTCCACCGGAGTGATCGGGGTGCCGCTGGATGCAGGCAAGATCACGCGGCTATTGCCCGGTCTTGCTGCGGGGTTGCAGGCGGATGGCTGGAAAGCGGGCGCCGGAGCCATTCGCACCACCGACACATTTGCCAAAGGCGCAAGCGCAAGCGCCAGAATAGACGGCGTCGAAGTGCGCATTAATGGCATCGCCAAGGGTTCGGGCATGATTGCACCGGATATGGCAACGATGCTGGCCTATGTGGCGACGGATGCGGCGATCCCTGGCGATGTGCTGCATGCCTTGTTGCGCAAGGCGGCAGAGAGCAGCTTCAACAGGATCACCGTCGATGGCGACACCTCAACCAGTGATACGCTGATGCTGTTTGCGACGGGCAAAGCGGGGCATGGCGCGATTACCCGCGCGGGCGATCCGCGTCTGCGCGATTTTCGTCAGAAACTGGATGTGGTGATGGGCGATCTGGCGCGTCAGGTGGTGCGTGACGGCGAGGGCGCGCGCAAATTTATCACCATCCGTGTGGGCGGCGCGGCCTCCGCGCGCGCGGCCAAACGCATTGCCATGTCGATCGCCAATTCGCCGCTGGTGAAAACCGCCATTGCGGGCGAAGACGCCAATTGGGGCCGCATCGTCATGGCGGTCGGCAAGGCCGGCGAAGCCGCCAGCCGCGATGCGCTGGTGGTGCGCATTGGCGGCCTGCCGGTGGCGCGCAAGGGCATGGCCGATCCGGCCTATTCCGAAGCAGGTGTGACCGCGCATATGAAGGGCGATGAAATTTCGATAGAGGTGGATGTCGGCGTGGGCAAGGCGTCGGCCACGGTCTGGACCTGCGATCTGACGCATGGCTATATCGACATCAATGCGGATTACCGGTCTTGAAAAGGAACGCCGACCCGGAAGTGATCACGCGCACGCAGCGGCTGTGGCTTCGCCGCCTGCAAGCGGACGATGCCGCCCTGATCCAGCCCCTGGCGGATAATTGGGAGGTGGCGAAACAGACGGTAAACCTGTCTTTTCCGTTCAATATGGCCGAGGCGCGGCATTTCGTTGAACGCGCCATGCTGGCCGCGGATGCCGGCAGAGAATCTGTTTTCGCCCTTGTCCGGCAGGAGGATCTGGCGCTGCTCGGCCTGATCGGGCTGGTGCTGGATGTGGCGCCGCTGGAAGCCGGATACTGGCTTGGTCAGGAACATTGGGGACAGGGATATGCCAGCGAGGCGCTGCAAGCCACGCTGGAATATAGCAGGCAAAGCCTAAACTGCCGCCGGGTCGATGCGGCGGTGTTTGAGGAAAACACCGCATCCATCCGTGTGCTGACCAAATGCGGATTTGCGTATCAGGATTGCTGGGAAGAAGACATTCCACATCGCGGCGGCGTGCGAATTATCCGCCGCTATCAATGGCGCACGGCGTGAAACGCCTGCTTCTCGTTATAGCCTGTGCGCTGATCGACAGCGAAAATCGTGTCCTGCTGGCACGCCGCCCGCCCGGCAAATCCATGCCAGGCCTGTGGGAGTTTCCCGGCGGAAAATGCGAACCGGGCGAGACCCCCGAAGCCTGCCTGATACGTGAGCTGCATGAGGAGCTGGGCATTGAGGCGGCAGCGCAGGATCTGACGCCGCTATGCTTTGCCTCCCACAGTTATGGGCCGCAAGAGGGCGATTTTCATCTGCTGATGCCGCTTTATGCCTGCAGGCGCTGGCAGGGGGCGTGCCGTGCGCGGGAGGGTCAAAATCTGGCCTGGGCGCCAGCCTCACGCATTTGTGAATATCCCATGCCCCCCGCAGATATCCCATTATTGGGTCCATTGCTGCAATTTCTGAAATGCTGACAAAATATTAATCTTGCCGTTCTAGAATCGCTGCCGATCTATCCTGTACTGGCTGTCCCCTGCCCGCCGGTTTGAACGAAGGGATGCTGAGCATGCGAAAAATGCGAGATTTTCTGCAACAGAATTCCGGCGCTGCGGCGATCGAATATGGCTTGATTGCGGGCGGCATTGCACTTGTCATCATGGCGGCGATCTTTGCGCTTGGCGGCCAGGTATCGGATTCGCTGATCTTTGTTGCGGACGCCATTGCTGCGCTGTGATCTGCGGCGATCAATGCCAGCCGGTCAGTGTGACAATCTGAAATGTGGCCCGAATGCGCCCGTCAGGGCCGCTGAATTTTTCATGATATAGTTTTGCCGCCGCAGCCAGTGTTTCATGGCGCAGAAAATTGCGGCGGCGCGCATGCAGAACATTGCTTTCTCCCATGCCCCGGATTTCGCGCATCAGCGCCAGCGGATCGGCATAGCTGACCGTGATCGTATCGACATCTGCAACCGGCCGGGCAAAGCCCGCCCGTTGCAGCAATGCGCCTGCGTCACGCACATCCACAAAGGGCGACACACGCGGGCTCAGGCCATTCTCACAGGCCATCTCGGCTTCGGCCAGGCAATGGCGCAATTCACGCAGCGTTTCCCCGCCCAGCATGGAGCCGAGAAACAGCCCGCCCGGCCGCAGCGTACGCCTGATTTGCACCAGGCAGCCGGGCAGATCATTGACCCAGTGCAGGCTCAACAGGCTCAACACCAGATCCAGCGACTGCGGCGCCAGCGGCAGCGCTTCTTCATCGGCAACCAGCCGCAGTCCGGCCGCCTGCGCCACCAGCGCAGCGGCCAGATCGCACTGAACAAGCTGTACAATCCCATGACCCGGATGCAGCGCCAGCATTGCGCCCAATTCGCCGCGATGACAGCCAAGATCAAGCGCCAGCGCAAAGCCCCGGCCGAACCCTTCCAGCCGCTCCAGCAGGCGCGATCCCGCTTCGCGCAGCAAAAAATCATGCCGATGCAGATGGGCGGCCGCGCGCTGACGGCGCTGGCGCAACAGCCGGCGGTCAAAGGGCGCGTTTGGCTGTGTGATTGGCGCAGATTTTGTGATGGTCATATGACATAGTATTATGCGCAGGCAGAAAGCGGAATAGTGGAAGTGAGGAGATGCAGCTACAGCACTGGATAACGCGGTTGCATTCTTCCTTGCGTCAGACAGGCATGCTGCTGGCGGATGGGGTGCTGCCGCCGCGCTGCCTTGTTACCGGCGAGATCGTGGACCGGCAGGGCCAGATCAGCGCCCCCGCCTGGAATGCCATAAGCTTCATCACACCGCCGCACTGCGCCCGATGCGGCCAGCCTTTCGCGTTCGAACTGGCCCAGGGACAGGATTTTTCCTGCGCCCCCTGCCTGGCGGCGGTGCCCGCCTTTGACCGCGCGCGCGCCGTGTTTCAATATGACGATGCCAGCCGCGAGATGATTCTGGCGTTCAAGCATGGCGACCGGATGGAAGGCGCCCCCGCCTTTGCCGCCTGGATGGCCCGCGCGGGGGCCGAATTACTGGCTGACGCGGATTTGATCGTGCCGGTGCCACTGCACTGGAAGCGCCTGTTCCGGCGCCGCTATAATCAATCGGCGGTGCTGACACTGGCTTTGGCGCGGCTCAGCGGCATTCCGGCGGCTGTGGATCTGCTGGTACGGACCCGGCATACGCCCCCTATGGGCGGATTAAGCCGCGATGCGCGCCAGCGCAATCTGTTGGGCGCCATTGCCCTGCGTCCCGGCCATGCCGCGCATCCGGGCGGGCGTAACCTGTTATTGATAGATGACGTGCTAACCACTGGCGCCACGGCCCAGGCCTGTGCGCGCATTCTGCGCGATGCGGGCGCGGCGCGTGTGGATGTGCTCTGTCTGGCGCGGGTTGTCCGGCCGGGCTAGCATGGCTATATAGGAACATGGATTTCCGACCGCCCAGGAGTGTCATGCCAAGGATCACCATATACAGTTCGATGTTCTGCCCCTATTGCCACCGCGCCAAGGCGCTGCTGAGCAAAAAGGGTGCGGATTTTGAGGAAATTGATGTAGACACCGTACCGGGCGCGCGGCAGGAAATGACCCGGCGCGCCAGCGGCGGCTATACGGTCCCGCAGATTTTTATTGGCGATGCGTATATTGGCGGCTGCGATGATCTGTATGCGCTGGAAGGCGCAGGCAGGCTCGACGCGCTGCTGGCGGGGTGATATCCTGGGCGCGGTGCGGCAGGAATAAACAGGTATAACTGAATATGTCTGAGATTTTTACGGCGGCCTGTCTGCAACTCAATTCCAGCGCCGTCGTGGCCGAGAATATTGCGGCAGTGACGGATCTGGCGCGTCAGGCCGCTGCCGCCGGGGCGCAGTTCATCACCACACCCGAAGTGACCACTTTGGTGACCCGTATGCAGGCGGATATTATCCGCGATTGCACCTTTGCCCAGGATGCGGACCCGGCGGTTGCCGCCTTTGCGGCCCTTGCGGCGGAATTGCAGGTCTGGCTGCTGATCGGGTCAATCCCCATTCGTGTCGAGGAGACAAGACTCGCCAACCGCTGTTTTCTGTTTGATCCAAAGGGGCGGATTGCCGCGAGCTATGATAAAATTCATATGTTCGATGTGGATTTACCCAATGGAGAACGCTACCGGGAATCAAAAAGCTTTGTACCGGGATGCCGTGCGGTGCTGCATGATCTGCCCTGGGGACGGCTGGGGCTGAGCATCTGCTATGATCTGCGCTTTGCGCATCTGTACCGGGCGCTGGCGCAGGCCGGGGCGGATTTTCTGACCATACCGGCCGCATTTACCAAAACCACGGGACAGGCGCATTGGCATATCCTGCAACGCGCCCGCGCGATTGAGACCGGATGTTATGTGCTGGCCCCCGCCCAGACCGGCACGCATAGCGGCGATGGCCGCAAAACCTATGGCCACAGCCTGATTGTGGCGCCCTGGGGCGAAGTGCTGGCGGATGCCGGTGAAGAGGTGGGCTATATTCTGGCGCAAATCGACCCCGCACAGGTCAAGGCGGCCCGCGCCCAGGTACCATCACTGCGCCATGATGTGGCCTATTCCCTGTCCGTCCCTCCCCCCCGTTAAATAGCGCTTGGCGGTAAAATTTACATCTTGGTAATGGCTTGCCGGTAAAATCCTGACCGTATGGAACAGTCTGCTTTAACTGACTTAATCGACCTTGCGCGCAATCCGGCGCCAGAGGCGCGCTATGCCCTGTCGCAGCGCATTACCGAAATCTGTCTGCAAGCGCCGCGTCAGCTGAATAACGACGAAAAAATGGTGGCGGGCCATATTTTAATTAAATTGTCGCGCGAATTCGAAGCCCAGCTGCGCGCCAATCTGGCGCATCAACTGGCAGCCAGCCCGCGTGCGCCCAAGCAGTTAATCCTGTCTCTGGCCACCGACGAGATTTCCGTTTCAGCCCCGATACTTTCGCACAGCCCGCTGCTGGATGAACAGGATCTGGTCGATATTGTGATCAACAAATCCCACGCCCACCGGCTTAGCGTGGCCATGCGCTCGGGCATTACTGCAGCTGTCAGCACCGCCCTGGTACAGGCCGAGGAGCCGGATGTTTTACAGGCGCTGGTCAAAAATAAAAGCGCTGAAATATCCAGCGCGGCAATGGAATATCTGGTGAGCGAAAGCAAGACACAAACCAGCCTGCAAGAGCCATTGGTCGAACGCGACGATCTGCCGCCGGATCTGGTGCAGAAAATGTTCAGCTTTGTTTCTCAGGCGCTGAAGGCGGAAATTCAGTCAAAATATGATATCGACAGCGATATGCTGGAGGCGGCCCTGCAACATGTGCGGCCGGAAAAACCGGCTGCCGCGCAGACAAGCTCATCGACCCATATCAAGGCGGCGGCGCTGATTGCGAAAATGCGGGCATCGGGCGAATTGTCGCTTAACCGGGTTATCGGATTTTTACGCGAAAAGCGCCTCAATCTTTTTATCGAAGGGCTGGCGGTTCTCAGCATGCTTGATGCGCGCACGATCAACAGCCTGGCCTTTGAAGGCGAGGGTCAGGGCATGGCGGTTGTCTGCCGGGCCATCGGCGCGGACCGCTCGCAATTTGCCACGATCACTTTGCTGCTGGAGCGCGCCCGCACCGGCAAGGCTGTGCCGGCTGCGAGATTGCAGGCCGTATGCCAGCTGTTTGATTCGATGCCGGAGGAACGGGCAAACGGCATAATTGAACAATGGCGCGCCAGGGCAAGCCCGGGTGTTGAAACCGCCGCCTGAACCCTCACGCCCCCGGACCCTTGCCGTGGCGGCGCTGTCATGCCATCTATGAAAGGCTGCTGGCCGGATTTCGGCACTGGATAGGGCTGACATGATTCATTTTGATCTTATCTGTGACAA
This sequence comes from Pseudomonadota bacterium, assembly GCA_049323435.1. GTDB lineage: Bacteria > Pseudomonadota > Alphaproteobacteria > UBA11222 > UBA11222 > UBA11222. The sequence continues at coordinate 8,693 of JBMOMX010000008.1, read as the reverse complement.
TGACCATAATTTTGAAGGCTGGTTCGCCAACAGCGACACCTTTGAAAAACAATGCAAGGCAGCGGCGCTGCGCTGCCCGCAATGCGGATCGGTGAAAATCAGCAAGGCCATCATGGCGCCTAATATTGCCGTCAAGGGCAATAGCAGAAAGGCACCGGACCAGGCGGCGGCAGGGCAGGCCCGGATGCGCCACTTCCTGCGCCAGATGCGGCAGCATATTGAACAGAATGCCGAACATGTCGGCGATCAGTTGCCCGAAGTTGCCCGCAAAATTCACTATGGCGAGCGTGAAGCCGCCAATATTTACGGCGATGCGACCCCGCAGCAGGTCAAGGAGCTAAGTGAAGAGGGTATCGAAATTGCGGCCATCCCATGGATTGAGCCGGAGAACTGAGCGGGCCGCAGGCCGAAAGGCTGTAGTTGCGCCTGTTCAGGCGGCTAGACCCTTTTGTGATCAGATTGATACGCTTGCTTTCCCATTTTCTCACCCCTCACCCCGGCCCTCTCCCCCAAGGGGAGAGGGAGATATGAGTTCCGGGCGAGATTCCCTCTCCCCTCGGGGGAGAGGGTTAGGGTGAGGGGGAGGACAAAAGCGATTCAGTCAGGTCACAAACTGCTCTAAATCACACCCTCATCCTTCAGACCCGCCAGCTCAATCGCTGACAGGCCCAGCATTTCGCCATACACTTCCGCATTATGCTGGCCCAGATCGGGATGCGGGCCGCCCATCATTTGCGGGGTGCCGTGAAAGCGCAGCGGGCTGTTGGGGATGACGATGCGGCCCATGGTGGGATGATCGATCCATTGCAGCATGCCGCGTTCATGCATACCGGCGTCATTCACCACCTCCAGCAGATCGCGCACCGGGGCGGAGGGAATGCGATGGCGTTTGGTGATTTCGAAAATTTCCGCCTTGGGCAGGTTTTGCGACCAGCCGATCACCACTGCGTCGGTGGCGGCCAGATTGCGCACCCGCGCCGCGTTTTTCTCAAAGCGTTCATCGCCGCGCAGATCCTCGCGCCCCATCGCTGTCAGCAGATTTTGCCAATGCTGTTCGGTCACGCAGATAATGGCGATATGCCCGTCGCTGGCCGGATAGACATTATAGGGCGTCATCGCCAGACCGGCATGTTGATTGCCGGTGCGCGGCGGCAATTTGCCGCCCGAGCCATGCCACATGCCCAGGCTCGATGCGAGCGTGGGATAGATGGTTTCCTGCATCGCCACCTCGACGAGGCGCCCCTGGCCGGTGCGTTCGCGTTCAAACAGCGCCGTGACAATGCCCGCATAAAGATGCGTGCCGGAAATAAAATCCGCCACCGCCGGGCCGGCCTTGACCGGCGGCCCATCGGGAAAACCGGTGACGCTCATAATGCCCGACACCGCCTGCACGGTCAGATCCATCGCCAGGCTGTCACGATCCGGCCCGCTCAGGCCAAAGCCGCTACCCGAGGCGTAGATCAGCCGCGGATTTTCCCGCATCAGCACCTCCGCGCCAACGCCCAGCTTATCCATGACGCCGGGCGCGTAATTTTCAATCAGCACATCACCTTTTTTGCACAGCGCGATCAGCAGTTCCCGCCCCTTGGGCGATTTGAGGTTGAGCGTAATGTCGCGCTTATTGGCGTTCAGCATGGCAAAGGGCAGCACCGCGCCGCCGCCCAGCCGCTCGCGCGCCCGCAACGGCTCGCCCGCCACCGGCTCCACCTTGATGACATTGGCGCCCGCCTTGGCCATCAGCAGCGTGGCGTATGGCCCCTGATAGACCTGGCCCAGATCAATGACCGTGATGCCGCTAAGCGGATAGGGCCGGTGCGTCATGTAAACATTCTCCGTTGACGGATGATTATTCGGCCGGGCTGTGACTTTTCAACCAGTCTTTCAGGGCGGCGTCGATGCGGGTTTGCCAGCCATGGCCGCCTGCCTGAAACTGCTCCAGCACGTCCCGCGACAGGCGGATCGTCACGCTTTTTTTTGTGACGGCCGCAGGCGGGCGGCCGATGCGCAAACGGGGTTTGATCTGCTCCCACGCCTCATCCGTAATTGGCTGTGCATCCGGGTCAGACAGTGCCGCCGCGGTAATCTCGGCGTCTTCTTCAGGCGAGGGCAGCACAATAACGCGGCCCGAACGGGTCTTAATCGTTTGACGCATAAAGTCTTGCCTCCCGTCTGTTTGCCTTGCGCAAGCTGATAATGCGCCGCCCATCTGTGCGATCCACGAAGGCCACGAAAAACACCTGATCCGCCCTCATAACCAATGCTGACTGGCGGAGTTCTCCATAATCCCTTCGCGCGTCCACCCAGATCATCGCCGTTTCCCACTCCATATGGCCCGCTTCGGCCAGAGAAAGACCATGTTTCGCCCTGTTGGCGGCGTCCTTGGCGGGATCGAAGATGATTTTTATCGCCATTAATGTAACCACATTAAGTGATACTGTCAAGACTTAATGTTGTTACATTAATGGGGCCCCTCTAATGAAACGCCCCGCCGATCAGATCGCGCGCGATCACCAGGCGTTGCACTTCGCTGGGGCCTTCGCCGATGCGGCGGATGCGCATTTCGCGGTACCAGCGTTCGAACGGAAAATCCTTGGTCATGCCATAGCCGCCGAAAATCTGCATGGCGCGATCGACCACCCGGCCGCCCGCCTCGCTGCCGACCAGTTTCGCCATCGCCGCCTCGGTGCGGAACTCCTCGCCCCGGTCGGCCTTTTGCGCGGCGTCGAGGCACAGATAGCGCGCGGTGCGGATATCCAGTTCATTATCCACAATCATCCATTGAATCGACTGGCGCGAGGCCAGCGGGCCGCCAAATGTATTGCGGATTTTGCAATATTCGATGGCCATTTCCTGCGCCTTGATGGCGACGCCGACGCAACCCGCCGCATAGGGAATGCGCTGGCGCGTGAGGCGGTCATTGGCGATGGCGAACCCCTTGTTCACCTCGCCCAGAATATTGCTGTGCGGCACGCGCAGATTTTCGATCTGGATTTCCGTGGCGTAGCGGGTGGAACGCAGCGTATGCACCACCCGGCGCACATAAAAACCGGGCGAGGGCACATCGACAATGAAACAGGTCACGCCGCCGCGCCCCTTATCCGTGTCAGTGCGGGCGAACAGCAGGCCGAAATCGGCGCGGTCGGCGCCGCTGATGAAAATCTTTGAGCCGTTCAGCACCCAGTCATCGCCATCGCGCACCGCGCGGGTTTGAATGGCGCGCGCCGGGTCGGAACCGCCCGAAGGTTCGGTCAACCCGAAAAACGTGCTTTTTTCGCCGCGCAGCGTGGGGAAAAGATATTTTTCCTTTTGCGCGTCGGTTGCCTCGAATAATTGCGCCAGCCCCGCGCCGCCAAACACACCATAGGCCGGATTATACAGGCCCGCGCGATGCTGCGTCAGTTCCATCGCGATCAGCGTTTGCGTGGTGGTGTCGAGATCAGGCCCGCCAAATTCCGGCGGAATACCGAGGCCATAAAAGCCCATATCCTGGACCTTGGCGACAAGGCGCGCCTTGTCCTCGGGTTCCAGATCGCCCGCATCAGGATCAAGTCTGTCCTCCAGCGGCAGAATTTCCTCACGCACAAATTTGCGCACCGTATCAACAATGATACGCTGCTCATCAGTCAGTTGATAATCCATTTTATTCTCCTATAGCGCTATGACTTTAAGTTGAACCGGAATGCAGTGATTTTCTCACCCCCTCACCCTAACCCTCTCCCCCAGGGGGAGAGGGAACTTGGCCCGGAACTCCTCTCCCTCTCCCCTTGGGGGAGAGGGCCGGGGTGAGGGGGAGTGATTCAATCTAAAATCATTCTCCTAGGCGGGCGTCAGCCGCCCCAATTTGTGTTTCAACTCGCGCCGGTTGCGTTCCGGCAATTCGCCATGATCGGCGACATGCAGCATCAGTAATTCCTCGTGGCGGCTGAGATATTGCATATTCACTTCATAGCGGAACAATGCGGGGCGGCCTGCGCGCGCCTCCATTTCGCGTTGCAATTCGCTGTTCAGGCCGAACAAAGTCCGCCCGCCCGCATAGCCGATATAATAAATCGACCCATCCGGTTCGGCCAGGTGATAGACGCCCAGATAAGCGTGTACATCTTTCAGGCTTTCCGGCGTTAGGGGCTGAAACGGTTTGGTGATGCGAATGCCCATGGGATTTTCCTATGCTGTGATCATTTGCGAAAGAATTAAATCTTCCGACCCCCACCCCAACCCTCCCCCTTGCAGGGGGAGGGAGGAGCTTTGATCTGGCGCCTCCTCCCCCTGGAAGGGGGAGGCCGGGAGGGGGTCAAAGCGCCCGTCTGAAACTATCATGATCTACCGCCCGATAAATTTGGCGGGGCGTTTTTCCAGCCGCGCCTTGACGCCTTCCTTGCCGTCCTCGCTGACGCCGCACTGGGTGACCAGCGCGTCAATGTCCCTGTGATAGATGCCGTCGCGGAACGCCATTTCGCGCACGATCAGCGCCTTCATCGCCTTCAGCGACAGCGGCGCATTGGCGGCGAGGCGCGCAATCAGTTTTTGCGCTTCTTCTTCCAGTTTTTCGGGCGGCGCGACGCGGGCGATAAAGCCCATATCATACATATGTGTGGACGGGAACGGATCGCCCAGCAGCAGAAACTCCCGCGTCTTGACCGGCCCCGCCACTTCCAGCAGTTTTTTCGCCAGAAACCAGGTCGGCGCCAGGCCGATCTGCGCCAGCGACATGCCAAAACGCGCCGTCGTGCTGGCGATCACAATATCGCAATGCAGCGCCAGTTCATTGCCGCCCGCAATGGCGTCTCCCTGCACAATGCCCAGCACCGGCAGCGCATAGGTTTCAATCGCATAGAGCATTTTTTCAATCGGGCTGACGCCGGCATTGGTGCCATCGCGCGATTTCAGATCCATCCCGGCGCAAAATACCGGCCCTTCGGCGCGGATGACCGTCAGCCGTTCTTCGGCGGGCGGCGTGACGCTGAAGGCCTGTTCCAGCTCGGCCAGCATCTGCTGGTTCAGCGCATTGCGCTGTTCGCCACGCGTCAGTGTAACGGTGCGCACCGCGCCCGCGCTTTCTATGCGAATAAAATCCATCTTCTTCCCCCTGTCTGTTTTCTTATTTCGCTAAATCATATAGGCAATCATGCCATCACCCTATATGATTTCGTCAACAGAATTAATTTTGACAGGGGGGTGAACTATGGAAACCGTTGGACTAGGCATGGCGTGGGAGGATTTGCCGGTTGGGCGAAAATTCCGGACCCTGGGGCGCACCATCACCGAGGCGGATCTGGTGGGTTTTATCAATGTGACCGGCATGGTCGAAGTGCTGTTCACCGATGTGGAATATGCCGCCTCGCATGGCCCCAAGGGCGGGCGGCTGGTGCCCGGCGCGCTGGCCTATTGCATCTGTGAGGGACTGCTGGTGCAATCCACGCTGCAACGCACGGGGCTGGCCTTCCTTAATATGGAGTTTGACATCAAGGGCCCGACTTTTGTCGGCGACACGGTGCATGTCGAGGTCGAGGTTCTGGAATCGCGCCCCACATCGAAGGACCCGCGGCGCGGTTTAGTCCGTACCCGGAACAGTATTGTCAAGCAGACCGGCGAAACGGTCATTGTATACACGCCAACGCGCCTGGCCGCCGGCCGCGCCATGCGCGATGCGCAATAAGGATACAGTTATGCAACAATATGGCCTGACGCAGGAACAGAATATGCTGCGCGATATGGTGCGCAAATTCGCGCTGGAAAAGGTCGCGATGCGCGCCCAGGAAATCGACGCCAGCGCCGAATATCCGCAGGACATGTTCGATGCGTTGCGCGAGCTTGGCCTGTTTGCGCTGCCATTCCCGGAAGAATATGGCGGAACGAATTCGATTCTTTCGTCCTGCATCGCGGTCGAGGAGCTGGGCCGGATTTGTTATAACACCGCCTATCTGCTGATTGTGCAATGGGTGCCGTTTGGGGCGGTGCTGTTTGGCGGCAATGCCGAACAAAAGGCACGTATTCTGCCCGGGCTGGCCAGTGGCGCGTTGCGCGGCGCGATTTCCATCACCGAGCCGGGTGCGGGATCTGATGTGGCCGGCATCACCACCCGCGCAGTCAAAACGGATGGCGGCTATGTTCTGAACGGCAACAAGATTTTTTCAACCAATTCCGCGATCGCCGATTTCGTTATCTGTGCGGCCAAGACCGATCCGACCAAACGCCATGGCGGCATCAGCGTGTTCATTCTGGAAAAAGGCATGAAGGGTTTCACCATCGGCCGCGGCGAACACAAGCTGGGCTCGCGCGGGGTGCCGTCATCGGCCATTCATCTGGATGACTGCTTCGTGCCGGAGGCCAACCGGCTGGGCCCCGAAGGCGAAGGCTTTCTGCTGGTGATGGAGGCCTTTAACAAAAGCCGGCCGATCATTGGCGCGCGCGGCGTCGGCCTGGCCCAGGGCGCGCTTGATCTTGCTGTCGATTATGTGCGCGATCGCCAGGCCTTTGGCCAATCGGTCGCCGAATTTCAGGGCGTGCAATGGATGCTGGCCGATATGGCGATGCAGACAGAGGCGGCCCGCCATCTGGTCTATAAATCGGCGGCCATTGTGGATGGCGGCGCCACCGGCAAGGAACTGGCCCCCATCGCCGCGATGGCGAAATGTTTCGCCACCGATGTCGCCATGAAGGTGGCGACCGATGCGCTGCAACTGTTCGGGTCGGCTGGCATTTCCACCGATAACCGCATCGAACAATATTTCCGCGACGCCAAGGTGCTACAAATCATCGAAGGCACCAACCAGATTCAGCGTAACATCATCGGCAAACACGTCGTCAAAACCTATTGACGCATTCATATTCGGGAGAAAGCGCCATGACCACACGCGAAGAACTGATCGCACGGGCGCGCGCCATGGTTCCGGTGCTGCGCGAACGCGGGCAGGAGGCGGAGCAATTACGCCGCTGCCCGGATTCGACATTCAGGGAATTTCGTGAAGCGGGGTTTTTCAAAATCCTGCACCCGAAAAAATATGGCGGTTATGAGCTGCCGCCGTCGGTGTTTTTTGAGGTCTGCCTTGAAATCGCCCGCGGTTGCGGCTCTGCGGCCTGGGTGCTGGGCATTGTCGGCGTACATAACTGGCAATTGCCGCTGTTTGATCCGCGCGCGGCTCAGGATGTCTGGAAAGATGATCCGGATGTTCTGATCTCATCTTCCTATGCGCCCACCGGCAAGGCCGAACGTGTGGCGGGCGGCTTTCGCGTTTCCGGGCGCTGGTCCTTTTCCACCGGCTGCGATCATTGCACATGGGTGTTTCTGGGGGCGGGCGTCACCCATCCCAATGGCTCCAATGATCTGTTCACCTTCCTTATTCCCCTGGGCGATTACCGCATTGACGATAACTGGTTTGTGTCCGGCCTGTCTGGTTCCGGCAGCAAGGATATTGTGGTCGAGGACGCCTTTGTGCCGGACCACCGCACCCATTCCATGGTCGGCGCCTTCCGCATTCAGAACCCCGGCGCGGAGGCCTTTCCCGGCCCGCTGTATAAATATCCCTTCGGACAGGTATTCGCCAACGCGCTGGCCGCGCCGCCGATTGGCGCGGCAATGGGCATGATCGAGGTTTTCTGCGAACAGACCAAAGTGCGCAACAATGCGCTGGGCATCATCGCCGGCGGCGGTTCTTACACCAAAGACCCCTCCATGCAGATGCGGGTGGCCGAAGCGGATTCCATGGTGCGCGGCGCGCATCTGCGTTTGCTGGATAATTTCGGGCAGATGGCCGCCATTATCGGCCGGGATGGGGTATTGCCCTTGATCCTGCGGGCGCAGGCGCGCTGGGACGCGGCCTATGCTTCCGTGGTCGGTATGCGCGCCGCCGATCTGATCATGGAGGCGGCGGGCGGGCGCGCGCTTCAGACCAGCAATTATCTGCAACGCACCTTCCGTGATGTGCACGCCATGCGCGCGCATGGGGCAAATACCCCGGAACCGCCAGGCAGAAATTTCGGCGGCATGCGGCTGGGCCTGGATAATGCGGAATTATTTCTCTAGCCACTGTTCCCATCTGACTGGAGAGGCTGTTATGGGCGAAGTCATCGGTATTGCATATCGTGAAAAGCCCCGCGCACCGATGCAAAATGTGGCGCAATCCGAAATCACCGTCGAGGCCGGGCTGGCCGGGGATTGCCGAGGCACAATGCGCGGGCGCCAGGTGACCGTACTGACCGAAGAGGGCTGGCGGGCCGCCTGCGCGGAACTGGGCGAGGAATTGCCCTGGACCACACGGCGGGCCAATCTTCTCGTGCGGGGCGTCGATCTGACCGGCCGCGTGGGGACAAGGTTGAGGGTTGGCGAGGCGGTGCTGGTAATCACCGATGCATGCGATCCCTGTTCGGTGATGGAAAAGGCGCGCAAGGGCCTGCGCCGGGCCTTGATTCCGGACTGGCGCGCGGGCGCAACCTGCCGGGTGGCACGCTCTGGCCTGGTTCAGGTGGGGGACAGGGCCGAACTCCAGGATATTTAGATCGGTAAGATTTTAGATTTGTTCAAAATTCATCTACACCGTCATTGCTGTAGAAGTCAGATAATTCGCTTACAAGAAACCTGGGTTAAGTGAAGGTTCGAAGACTAAAAAAAGAGTGTCACCCCGGATTTATTCCGGGGTCCAGGAGTCTCAAATGAAGGCCTGAGTTTGTAACCCTGGACCCCGCAACAAGTGCGG
>JBMOMX010000007.1:0-33053 GCA_049323435.1 Pseudomonadota bacterium | reverse complement strand
CCGCACTTGTTGCGGGGTCCAGGGTTACAAACTCAGGCCTTCATTTGAGACTCCTGGACCCCGGAATAAATCCGGGGTGACACTCTTTTTTTAGTCTTCGAACCTTCACTTAACCCAGGTTTCTTGTCAGCGAATTATCTGACTTCTACAATGCTCCGAAAGTCCCAAAACTGGTCGAAGAGCTTGAAGGGCATCAGGATTTTGTTTCCCTGAAACTTGACTGGGCGTCTGGCCTGATGGTGCTGGTAAGGGTGAGATAGGTTCAGGCCAGCCACCATAGAGATCATTATTTAGTCGCCCGCGCGCGCGGATGGGTGTTAATCTTCTCCCAATCGGGAGAGGTTACACTCTAAACAGCGGGCGGTTAAACAACCTGCATTGGGAGGAAAAACAGTCATGCATGATCTGGTCATTCGCGGCGGCACTATCATTGATGGGACCGGCGGCGCGCGGTTCAAGGGCGATGTGGCGGTTGATAATGGCGTCATCACATCGGTGGGAACGGTTTCCGCCAAAGGCAAAAAGGAATTGGACGCCACCGGCCTGCTGGTGACGCCGGGCTTTGTCGATGTGCATACCCATTATGACGCACAGGTGTCGTGGGATGCGCTGATCTCGCCTTCCTGCTGGCATGGGGTAACGACAGTGGTGATGGGCAATTGCGGCGTGGGCTTTGCGCCCGCGCGCCCTGAACAGCGCGAAGCGCTGATCGCGCTGATGGAGGGGGTGGAAGATATTCCCGGCGCCGTCCTGACCGAAGGCATGAAATGGGAATGGGAAAGCTTTGCCGAATATCTGAACGCCATTGAGCGCAAGCCGCATGCGCTGGATATCGCCGCGCAATTGCCGCATGCGGCGCTGCGCGTTTATGTGATGGGCGAGCGCGCGATCCAGCGCGAAGCGGCGACGGACGCTGACATCGCCGAAATGGGGCGTCTCGCCGCCGAAGCCCTGCATGCGGGCGCGGTTGGATTTTCATCCTCGCGCAGTCTGAACCACCGTTCACGCGACGGGGATGTCATTCCCAGCTACGGGGCCGAACGCAAGGAACTGGTCGGCATCGCCAAGGCAATGGGCGCAACCGGCAAGGGCGTGTTCGAAATGATTTCGGACTTCACCGATATGGATGCCGAATTCGCCATACTGCGTGATATGGCCGAACAAAGCGGATTGCCCATGTCGATTTCGCTGATCCAGTTTGATCAGCGCCCGGATGGCTGGCGCGAATTGCTGGACCGTATCGAGGATGCAGCCAATGACGGGTTGCAAATGAAAGGCCAGGTGGCCGCGCGGCCGATCTGTCTGCTGCTGGGGCTTCAGGCAACGATGAACCCGTTCAGCAACCATCCCACTTACCGCACGATTGCCGGTCTGCCGCTGGCCGCGCGGGTCGCCAAAATGCGCGATCCGGAATTTCGCGCACAGATTTTGTCGGAAAAACCCAAAGGCAATCCGCTGCTTACCGGCATCTTCTATTCCATGCACAAGATCTTCCCGCTGGGCGATCCGCCGGATTATGAACCGCCGGTGGAAAAAAGCGTCAAGGCGCTGGCGCAGGCGCGCGGCGTGACACCCGAAGAACTGGTCTATGACATGGTGCTGGAAAATGACGGCAAGATGCTGTTATACGCGCCGCTGGCCAACTACACCGCCAATAATCTGGATGTGTCGCGCGAAATGATTTTAAGCCCGCATACCGCGTTCGGGCTTGGCGATGGCGGCGCGCATTGCAGCGTGATCTGCGACGCTTCGTTCCCAACCACACATTTGATCCATTGGGGCCGCGACCGCACACGCGGTGAAAAATTGCCGCTGGAATATCTGGTCAAACGCCAGACCCAGGACACGGCGAAACTGGTCGGATTCCTTGATCGCGGGGTCATTGCGCCCGGCATGAAGGCCGATCTCAATGTGATTGATTTCGACAATCTGACATTGGGCGCGCCGCATATCGTGTTCGACCTGCCTGCGGGTGGCCAGCGGCTGATCCAGAAAGCCAGCGGTTATAAATACACCATTGTGTCGGGCGAGGTTACCTTCGTGGATGGCGAATCCACCGGTGCGCTGCCGGGCCGCCTGCTGCGCGGCCAACAGCCTGCGCCGGCGTTAAAGGCAGCGCAATAGCGCTTTATGTTTTGACCGGCGCACCGCTCTGCACATTCACTTGGGCAGAGCGGAGCGCCGGCTAAAACAGTCCCTTGCGGCCCATCTCCAGAAATTTCTCGCGCCGCGCCTGACGGATTTCGGTTCCGTCCATGCTGTCCAGTTCAATCAGCGCCTGTTCGATGACCAGACCGGTCTGGCGGATGGTTTGCACGGGATCGCGGTGCGCGCCCCCCATGGGCTCGGGGATAATGGTGTCGATGATGCCCAGCCTGTATAATTCCTGCGCCGTCAGTTTCATGGCGGCGGCGGCCTCTTTTGCCTTGTCGGCGGCGCGCCACAGGATGGACGAACAGCCTTCCGGGCTGATCACCGAATAGATGGCATGTTCCAGCATGATCACCCGGTTGCCCGCCGCCAGGGCAATCGCGCCCCCGGACATGCCTTCGCCGATAATGACTGCGATCAGTGGCGCCTGCAAGGACAGGCAGCGGTCGGTCGAGCGCGCAATCGCTTCGGCCTGGCCGCGTTCCTCGGCCCCGACACCCGGATAGGCGCCGGGCGTGTCGATCAGGGTTATGACCGGCAATTTAAATTTTTCCGCCATATCCATCAGACGTATGGCCTTGCGATAGCCTTCGGGGCGCGCCATGCCGAAATTATGGCGAACCCGGCTTTCGGTGTCGGCCCCCTTTTCCTGCCCGATCAGCATGACAGGCCGCCCATTCAGCCGGCCGAGCCCGCCGATAATGGCGCTATCCTCGGCAAAGCCGCGATCCCCGGCCAGCGGGGTAAAGCCGGTTATGAGCTGCTCTATATAATCCAGGCAGTGCGGCCGGTTCGGGTGACGGGCCACCAGGGTTTTCTGCCAGGGCGTCAGCCGGGAATAGCTTTGCCGCAACAGGCTTGCCGCCTTGGTTTCCAGCCTGGCCACCTCATCACCGATTGTCATGGTGGCGTCTTTAGCCGCCAATTGGCGTAATTCCTCGATTTTATCTTCGAGTTCGGCAACCGGCTTTTCAAAATCCAGATAGGTCCGCATAGGCCCCTGACCCTTGTGACAACGACCCGCTTTGTGGCCCGGACACGGTGCGCTGTCAAGCTGGGGTGGATTGTCCTAAACGCGTAACTGCTTCAGAGCCTCACTTACCGCTTGTTTTAACGGCGACAGATCTTTCTCGACAACGCGCCAGATCAGAGCCGTTTCAACTTTCTGGTACTCATGGCGGAGCCGGTTACCGATACCGCGTATATCCCGCCAGGGAATATCTGGCGCATATGTGATCGCCCCGTCGCCCAGCAATCTCGCAGCCTCGCTCAAACGCAGCAGGCAGTGCTGCACCGCGTCTTGACACATGCCATCATCCGAGAATTTAAGCGCGTCATACCCCGCAGTGTAGCCTTCTATGCGTGAAATATTTTCCGCAATATCTTCGAAAAGTTGCAGGACTGATCTGCTAGAAGGCATTGACGAGAGTTTTATGCACGGTCGCCCGGAGTCGGGGATCCAGACTGCCTTCGTCCACTAGATCGACTTTACGTCCCAGCAGGTCACTTAGATAGTTTTCAATATGAACGACGTCCAGTAACGAAAGGTCTTTGCTTTTATCGAGGGCGCTCAACAGGTCAATATCAGAATTATTTCCAGCACTACCATTGGCAAAAGAACCAAACAGCGCAACCCGTAGCAAGCCCAGATCATGAAGTTCCTGCTGATGGTTCCGCAAGATGCCGATGATTGATGTCCTGTCCATTTTATCTATCCTAAGCCAGCCATACTGCCTGGACAATGCTTTGGTCCGTATATTTTTCTTTAAACAATATCCTTCAGCAGTTCCGGGTGTTTGTCCAGAGGCCGGAACAGATTGATGACGGTGGGCAATGTGGAATCACGCCCGCCCCAGCGGGTGGTGCTGTTTGACCAGTGCCTGCATGCGGGCGGTCAGGACGTGGGTGTAGATTTCGGTGGTGGAAATATCGGCATGGCCGAGCATTTGCTGCACCGCGCGCAGATCGGCGCCGTTGGACAGAAGGTGTGTGGCGAAGGCGTGGCGCAATATGTGGGGTGAAATGGATCGCGCCGTCAATCCGGCCTCCGCCGCCAGTTCGCTCAGCAATTGTGCAAAGCGGTGGCGGGTGAGGTGGCCGCTGCCGCCGCGTGAGGGAAACAGAAATTTCGATTGCTGTCCCGCGCCCAGAAAATGCGTGCGCACCCCAAGATATTTTTCAATCGCCGCGCGCGCCTGATCCCCCAGCGGCACCAGCCGTTCGCGCCCGCCTTTGCCGCGCACCAGAATAAGCTGCCGGTCATCGCCTACAGCGCTTAGCGGCAGGCTGGTCAGTTCGCTGACCCGCAATCCGGTGGCGTAGATAATTTCCATCAGGCAGCATAGCCTTATGGCCTGCGGCGTTTCCTTGCGGGCCTGCGCGCAGGCGAGCAGGCGCTCAACTTCATCCTCGCTCAGCAATTTGGGCAGGGGTCGGCGGCGGCGCGGCCCGTCAATCGTGCTGGACGGGTCTTCCTGGCGCAGGCCGTCGGAAAGCAGAAATCGGTAAAATTGCCGGATGGCGGACAATTGCCGCGCTGCGGTGGCGGCGCTTGATCCAGCCGATGAAAGCCCATCCAGATAGCGGCGAATATTATCCGCATCCGCATCTTTCAGGCTGCGCTTGCGGCGCAGCAGAAAAAGCCTGAACCCGGTCAGATCACGGCCATAGGCAGCCAGCGTGTTGGCGGCCGCCCCGCGCTCTGCCGAAAGCATTTCCAGAAAGGATTCGATCAGCGGATCATAGGGCGTCCGGCGCATGTCTTGTTCCTGGTGTTAAACCCCGGCAAGCAAGGCGGCATCCAGCGCCAGGGCGCGCGCCTCGGCCTGCAAGCCAGCTGTTTTTAGCGCCCGCACAACCATGCCCAGAATAAACGGATTGGCCAATCCCTCTGCCTTTTCCCCCAGGCAGGCGAGGCCAAGCAGCACGGTTTGCCCCTGATTGCCGGTCAGGCTGGTTTCCATCAGCAAATGCAGCAAAGCTGCCGGGGGCATGGTCACGGGGGGTTGATGGTCCAGATCTCCCATCAGCTGTATCCATTCTGCGCCCTGTGTCGCATGGCCCAGCGCTGCGAGGGCAGAGAGCAGAACAGCGCCTTTACTGGCTTTTTCCTCTGGCTTCAGCTGGGCCAGCCAGGTGGATAGCTCGGCAGGGTCATCGGGTCTGATCTCAGGCGGTTGTGACAAACGCAGCAAAGGCCACAGATCATAGGCGGCTTTTGCCGCAGCCGGGTTATTTCCGGGCTGACTTAAAGCGCGGGCCAGCTCATGCCAGCGCGCGGCGGCCACAGCATCCCCCGCTGCCAGCAAAGCGCGGCCAAACAAAGCGGCATTTTCAATCATATCCGGCATCGGAACAAGATCGCGCAGGGGGGTCAGATTGGCCCGGGCGACGGTTGCGAAACTGCCCGTGTTTCGGGCCTGCGACAGGGCCGTGGACAGGGCCAGCGCCAGGCTGGCAGGTGAATCCTGCTGCCGCACAGACTGATAGAGCAGCGCATTGGCCTTGGCGGCGGGTAATTTGCCGGCGATATCGCGGGCGCGGGCGCGCTCATCGACTGAAAAGGGCACTTCAGAATAAAGATGGACCAATTCTTCCGGACTGATCGAACCCACGGCTTCCGCCCTCTCGGCGGCGGGAAGACGCAGTTCAGCGGCAAGAGCGGGCATCCGCGCCATCATATTCAACTCTGCCGCAGTCGCGTCATCGGCGGGTTTTGCAGGCAGCGGAAGTGAGGCAAACCGGATCATTGCCAATTGCAAACTGTCCGGCCGCGTTGTCAGCTTCGGCAGTTTGCCGGATTTATTGATCAGGGCGGTTAGCAGGCTTTGGTAGCCATTATCGTCCGGATCCTGTTCGGCAACCATCGCGGCAGACAGATTGGCTGCCGCTTCATCGCCATTGATCACATGACAAAAGCCGGAAAGCTTCAGCCAGAACAGGGCGCTGCTGGTCTTGACGGTGGCAGCCGCCATGTCACAGGCGGTCTTGATCTCATTTGCTATCAGGGCCAGCCGGGCGCGCGCTTCAAGCACGCCTTCATCGCGTGTTGGCTCTCCCCCCAGCGCCGCCAGCTGGGCGGCAAGATCAAACTGTCCCGCCGCGATCAGCAGGGACAGTCTCAGCCCCAGGAAGGATCGCGCTTGCGCCTCTCCCTGAGGGGCATCGGCGGCACTCAATAACAGGCGCCGTGTAAGTTTCTGCAAGGCGGGTGAAGATGTTGTGACCGGTATTTTGAGCAGCAAACGTTCCACAAAGGCGCGATCCGCTCCGAGCCACATCTGCTGACCAAAACCGCCATTTTCCTCAGTCAGAAGCCCGGCGCCGGCAAAATCCGGCTCGCCCAGCGCGCTTGAGCTGATGCCATCTGTGGGTGCAGGTGGAAAACTGTGCCCAATGGGCGGTTGCGGGGCGGGGGTTTGAAGACCATCCCCTGTCGTTTGCGTGGGCGGGCGCAGCGGTACCGGCGCCTGTGCCCATGACGGGCCGCCCGCCGTCAGCGCTGCAAGCAGAATCCCTCCGCAAAACAAGATGTTTCTGTTTAACTTATTTTCCCAACATATCATCAGGTAATACTTTTTCGACCGTACGCACTGGCGCGGGCACATCCCATATTGAGATAAAGATGGCCCCGCCGATCAGCGCGGCTACAAGTAATATCAGTATCGAACCAAGCAGTTTCGGCATTGCAGGGGGGTGCGCCTTTCTACAATCAGATTGGGTGACGAAACGAATCCGTATATCGGAGCGTCTGTTTCAGGACAGTATCTTCTGCATCATGTCCTTTCAATGGCGCAAAAAATAACCGGAAAAGACTGGTTAGAAAATGGGCCTTTTTCGGATAGTCTGGCGGCATGGAAGATGAATCGGATATCTCCCCCGGCCCGCTGCCGCATCACCCCGTCGAAAATCCGGCCGGGGACAAAGTGATTGTGCTTGTTGGTTTGATGGGGGCAGGAAAAAGCACGGTGGGCCGGCGGCTGGCGGCGCGGCTAGGTGTAAATTTTCTGGATGCGGACAGCGAAATTGAATCTGCCGCCGGCATGACGATTCATGAAATATTTGAGAAACACGGCGAACCCGCCTTCCGGCGCGGCGAGACCAAAGTGATCAAAAGATTATTGCAGGATATGCGCAAGGGAAACCCCGCCGGGGGCGTGCTGGCGACCGGTGGCGGGGCATATATGAATGCGGAGATTCGCGATAATATTGCCCGATATGGTGTTTCAGTATGGCTTCGGGCAGATATAGATCTGCTGGTCAGGCGTGTAGGGCGGCGGAATAACCGGCCCCTGCTGAAACAGGGGGATACCCGCGAGACCCTGTTGCGGCTTCGGGACGAACGCTATCCGGTTTATGCCCTGGCCGATATTGTGGTGGACAGTGCGGACGCACCGCATGAAGAGGTTGTGGATATGATCGTCGAAAAAATTGCGGAATTTTTCGGCAAGCCTGCCGCCGTATCTGAAGCGCCTTCCGCTGAATATATCAGCCATATTGTGCCTGTTGCGCTGGCGGAACGTGCTTACGACATTCATGTGGGCGCGGGTCTGTTGCACCAGGCAGGTGATCTGATCGCGCCGCTGCTGCGGCGTAACCGTGTCGCCATTGTCACCGATGAAAATGTCGCGGCCCATCATCTTGCGCGTCTGACGGGCGTTCTGGAACAGGCTGGCATCGCACAGGTGCACCTGATTATTAAACCCGGAGAACATAGTAAAAATTTCAATCAGTTAGAAGCTGTTCTTGACTGGATGATTGAGCAAAAAATTGAGCGGGGCGATTTGCTGCTGGCGTTTGGCGGCGGGGTTATCGGCGATCTGACCGGCTTTGCGGCGGCCATATTGCGCCGTGGTGTGGATTTTGCGCAAATTCCGACGACATTACTGGCGCAAGTGGATTCTTCGGTTGGAGGAAAAACCGGAATAAACAGCCGGTTCGGCAAAAATCTGATCGGGGCGTTTCATCAGCCGAGGCTGGTGATTGCAGATGTCACGCTGCTGGACAGTTTGCCGGTGCGTGAATTGCTGGCGGGCTATGCCGAAATTGTGAAATACGCCTTGATCGGGGACGCGGCCTTTATGGACTGGCTCGAACATTCGGGGGCAGGGGTCCGTGATGGAGATCAGGCCGCACGCATTCATGCTGTCCGGACCAGTTGTATGGCCAAGGCGGCATTAGTCGTTAAGGATGAACGCGAATCGGGGCCGAGAGCGCTGCTGAATCTTGGACATACATTCGGGCACGCGCTTGAGGCGGAAACAGGATATAGCGAACGGCTGCTGCATGGCGAAGGCGTGGCCATTGGCATGTGCCTGGCCTTTGAACTGGCGGTAAGGCTGGGTCTGGCGCCAGCCCAGGACGCGATGCGCGTAGCCTGGCATCTGTCGGTGATGGGCCTGCCAACGGCGATTCGCGATATACCGGGCGCCTCGCTTGATCCGGATCATTTGCTGGCGCATATGGCGCAGGACAAAAAAGTGGCTGATGGCCGCATAAATTTTATTCTGCCACGGCGCATAGGCGACTGCTTTATTACCGGCGAAATAGACCCTGATATGGTGCTGCAAGTGCTGCGGGCGTCCGCTGATTAAGCTTTGGAGTGATACACGCCATGACCAGGCCGGCAGAGATAAACCGCCTGAAATTCATTCAGGCAGGCGCGCCGTGCGGACCTGCCGCGTGATTTTCACCTTAGAGTATTTTGTGAACAAATTGACACGTTTATGGCTTTCCTGCGTGGCGTTGATCCCCTCCCTGACCCTCCCCTTTTCAAGGGGAGGGAATCTCGTCCGCGCATTGCTCCTCCCCCTGAAAGGGGGAGGTTGGGAGGGGGTCCGGCAGGGGGACGCGGCGTGATTGGCGCATTACTCGGCATCATCGCGCCGGTATTTGCCACAGCAGCCATCGGCTATGTCTGGTCCAGGTCAGGCTATAATTTCGATTCAGAAATGATCAGCCGCCTGGTCATGAATATCGGCATGCCCTGCATGGTGTTTGCGACACTGAGCACCCTGCAGGTGGATCTGGCGGCGCTGGGGCAGATCGTGCAGGCGGCTATTCTGTGTATCGGCATCTATCTGCTGGCAGGCAGCGCGCTGTTACGCGGGTTCGGATTGAAAGTCACACATTATCTGCCTTCATTGAGTTTTTCCAATGGGGGCAATATGGGCTTGCCGATCTGCCTGTTTGCTTTCGGCCAAGAGGGGCTGGCATTTGGTACGGGTTTTTTTCTGGTCAATGCGGTGTTGCAGCCGACTTTGGGGGTGTGGATCAACAGCGGCAGGTTTTCGCCGCTTGAAATGTTGCGCACCCCGATCATATACGCCATTCCCCTGGCGATGCTGTTCCGATTTGGCGGTTATGCGGTTCCGCAATGGATCGCCAACACCACCAGCCTTGTCGGCGGCATGACCATTCCGCTGATGCTGTTATTGCTGGGGGTCAGTCTTTCCAGGATCAAATTGGTCACGTTCCGGCGCAGCAGCGCGCTGGCGGCGCTGCGCATTGCGATGGGTCTGTGCACCGGCTTGGGCGTGGCATATCTGTTGGACCTGTCCGATACGGTGCGCGGTGTATTGTTGCTACAGGCGTCCATGCCGGCGGCGGTCATCAATTATGTTTTTGCGCTACGCTATGAAACCGATCCGGAAACCGTGGCCGGCATCGTCATGCAATCAACACTTATGTCGATAATTGTGCTGCCCATTCTGCTGGCGTTCATTTTGCCGTAGAATGCTCGGCTGGTGTAAGCGTGCGCAAGGCCAGGGCATGCACCGGTTTATCCATCAGATCCTGAAGAATCTCAAACACCATCCGGTGGCGCGCGACCCTGGTTTTGCCCTCAAACGCCACGGACACGATGGTCACATTAAAATGCGTCTCGCCGGAAGGTTTTGCCCCGCTATGGCCCTCATGGCGATGCGATTCGTCAACTATTTCAAGCGATGCTGGTGCCAGCGCCTGTTGAAGCCTGGTATGAATAATTTCTGCAACACGCATTTAACTTTCCGTCTGTGAGAGAAAAAATGTATATTTACAGGCTTTTTCACGGGAAGCATCAGTGGATTACAAAAAGCATAAGCAATGAAATTTACCCGCGACATAGACAAGATCAGGATCCGGCCCCGCTCCGCGCGGCAGGAGGAGCCGGTTATTCATGTCTGCAACTGGGATGGCTGCAACGATCCGGCCCCGCATCGGGCACCCAAATCGCCGGAGGCGCTGCGTGAATATCACTGGTTTTGCGCTGATCATGTCCGCGAATATAACCGTAGCTGGAATTTTTTCTCCGGAATGAGCGAAGGGGAAGTCGAATTTTACATCAAAGGCAATATTACCGGACATCGCCCCACCTGGTCGGCAAAACAGGGAAATCCCAGCCTGCACAATACCAGCATGACGGGGCGGGGCAGGGCGGCGGCGGGACGCGCCGACCGGTTTGGCTTGTTTGAGGATCCGGCGGGCGTTTCCGCCGCAGGCGCGCCCCCGGCCCCGGCCCGAAAATGGCCCCCGCTGGTGCGTGAAGCCTTTATTTGCCTGGAGCTGGATGAATCCGCTACCTTGAAAGAAATCAAACTGAGGTATAAGGAATTGGTTAAACGGTATCATCCCGATGCACATGGCGGCGACAGGGCAACAGAAGGTCAGCTAAAACAGGTCATACAGGCCTATAACCGGCTAAAGGCTAGCGGTATCAGGTAATTCGCGCCCCTCAGCTTCATGACAGACTTCATGATAAACAATGGGAAATAACATGACGGTAGAAGCAACCGCCAAAATGGCCCTCGACGCCCCCGACATCACGGTTTCGGTGCGCGAGAAGTTTGGCATTGATAGCGATATGCAGGTTCCGGCATTTTCCGCTGGCAATGAATATGTGCCTGACTTTGACAAAACCTATTTGTTTGACCGGGAAACCACCCTGGCCATTCTGGCGGGTTTTGCATTCAACCGGCGCGTGATGATTCAGGGCTATCACGGCACCGGCAAATCCACCCATATTGAACAGGTTGCCGCGCGCCTCAACTGGCCCTGTATCCGCGTCAATCTGGATAGCCATATCAGCCGGATCGACCTTGTCGGCAAGGACGCCATTGTGCTGCGCGATGGTAAACAGGTCACCGAATTCCGGGAAGGTATTCTGCCCTGGTCCTTGCAGCGCCCGACGGCGCTGGTGTTCGATGAATATGACGCCGGCCGCCCGGATGTCATGTTTGTGATTCAACGGGTGCTGGAAGTGGATGGCAAGCTGACCCTGCTGGATCAGAGCCGGGTCATCCGTCCGCATCCATATTTCAGGCTGTTTTCCACCACCAATACCATTGGTCTTGGCGACACTTCCGGCCTGTATCACGGTACCCAGCAGATCAATCAGGGGCAGATGGACCGCTGGAACATCGTGACCACCCTGAATTATCTGCCGCATGATGCGGAAACCGAAATCGTATTGGCGAAATCGCCCGCCTTTCATTCGGCGGAAGGACGCAAGACCGTATCCGATATGGTGCGGGTTGCCGACATGACCCGCGCGGCCTTTATGAATGGCGATCTCTCGACCGTGATGAGCCCGCGCACCGTGATGACCTGGGCAGAGAATTCGCGCATCTTTAACGATGTTGGTTTTGCCTTCCGGCTCTCATTCCTGAACAAATGCGACGAGCTTGAGCGCGCCAGCGTGGCCGAATTCTACCAGCGCTGCTTTGGTGAGGAATTGCCCGAATCCTCAGCCCATATTGCGGTCAGGTAATGAGTTCCGGCGCAAAGGAAAGTCCGGTTGAACCGTTCAAGCGGGCGCTGACCTTTGCCGCGCGCACCATTGCAGAAGATCCGGAATTGCAGGTCAGCTTTGGTGCGGAAACTCCGGGGGTTCGCGGAGATACAATAAGGCTGCCCCTGCCGTCGCGCGAATTGCATGTAAATGAAGTGGCGCGCATCCGGGGCATGTCGGACGCCTATGCGCTGCGCTTGCGCCACCATGATGGTGCGACGCATCGCAACTTTTCGCCGATGGGGGAAATGGCGCGCGATATTTACGAGGCATCGGAACAGGCGCGGGTGGAGTCGATCGGCGCGCGCGACATGCGCGGCATGGCGAAAAATCTGAATGCCGCGCTGGAACATCGCTATGCGGAAATGGGTTTTACCAATGTGCTGGAGCGCGCAGAGGTGCCGCTGGCCGATGCCGTCGCGCTGATTGTGCGCGAAAAACTTACCGGCGTGAAACCGCCTGCATCTGCCGCCAATATTGTCGAACTGTGGCGTCCCTTTATCGAGGAAAAGGCAGGCGGCGATCTGGCGCAGCTGGACGGGCTTATCGGTGATCAGGCCCGTTTTGCGCGCATGACACGCAAGATTATCTCCGATCTGGATCTGGGCGAGGAACTGGGCGAGGAAAGCCCTGAAAATGAAGACAGCGACGAAGAAGGCGAAGACGCGGACAATCAGAACCAGAATGATGATGAGGACGGCGAAAGCGGAGCCTCCTCCGAGGGCAGTTCCGATGATGTAGAATTTGTCGAGGGAGAGGGCGAAGAGGGCGAAGGCCAGACTGTCATGATGGAGTCCGATGAGGAACTCGAAGGTCAGGACAGCGAGGAAACCCAGGACGGCAACCGCCCCTGGCGGCCCGAAATCAGCGGCGACCGCCGTTTTCCCAGCTACCGGGTCTATACGCCGATATTCGACGAGGAAATTGCAGCCGAAGAATTGTGCGACGCCGAGGAATTATCGCGGCTGCGCGCCTATCTGGACCAGCAATTGCAGCAATATCAAAGTGTCGTGGGGCGGCTGGCCAATCGTCTGCAACGCAAATTGATGGCGCAACAGGAACGCACCTGGGAGTTCGATCTCGAAGAGGGCATGCTGGACGCCGCGCGTCTGACCCGCGTCATCATTGACCCGTATCACGCGCTTTCCTTCAAGCAGGAACATGATATGGAGTTCCGCGATACGGTCGTGACCCTGTTGCTGGATAATTCCGGGTCGATGCGCGGGCGTCCGATCATGGTGGCGGCAATGTGCGCGGATATTCTGGCGCGCACCCTGGAGCGCTGTTCGGTGAAGGTCGAAATTCTGGGCTTTACCACCCGCGCCTGGAAGGGCGGTCAGGCGCGCGAAAAATGGCTGGCGGACAATAAACCGCCCAGCCCCGGCCGGCTGAATGATCTGCGTCATATTGTGTACAAACAAGCCGACGCGCCGTGGCGCCGGGTGCGAAAAAATCTTGGCCTGATGATGCGCGAAGGCCTGTTGAAGGAAAATATTGACGGCGAGGCGCTGGCCTGGGCGCATGACCGGCTGATGGCCCGGCGCGAGCAACGCCGCATTCTGATGGTGATCTCGGACGGCGCGCCGGTGGATGACTCCACGCTCTCGGTTAATCCCGGCAATTATCTGGAGCGCCATTTGCGCGAGGTGATCGGCTGGATCGAAAAACGTTCCAGCGTCGAGTTGCTGGCCATAGGCATCGGCCATGACGTGACCCGCTATTACAAGCGCGCGGTCACCATTGTCGATGTGGAACAATTAGGCGGCGCCATGACCGAAAAACTGGCGGAGCTGTTTGACGAAGAAGCCGCCAGAAAATTCTCCCGCTCTGTTCAGGAACCGGTCAGGCGGCGCGAGCGGGCTAGGCGTTAGAGTTTGATCCACCTGATTAGAAGCATTCCCTCTAAACGTCATTGCTGTAGAAGTCAGATAATTCGCTGACAAGAAACCTGGGTTAAGTGAAGGTTCGAAGACTTAAAAAACGCTGTCACCCCGGATTTATTCCGGGGTCCACCAGCCTTCGCCAGAAGGCTGGCTACGGCATGGTAAGGGAGCCACAAGGAAAAGCCTGAGTTTGGGACCCTGGACCCCGCACCAAGTGCCCCCGGGTCCGGCCTTTGGCCGGACCGAGGACAAGCTCGGTGACACCAAGGTTAGGCGATTCAGTCAGGTAACAAACTGCTCTAAGCGGCACCGAAAAATCCGGGCATTTTGCCGCTGTCTGCGCTATATATCAGATGAGGCTGCCCCGCTGGTCAGGAGACCATAAACCCAGGGGCCTTAAACCACCCGAAGGGAGCTGTCCCTGTTCCGGATCGTGGTCTGGAATATATGGCGCCCACCTGTAGCAACAGGCGCCCGGGGGTTTGTACACTCCAACCGCGATGGCGGCTTCACTGTTTTTTGGAAAAGTGCCGGACAGGGTTCAGACCTTCGCGAGTTCGGCCAGAAGCGCGTCTATTTCATCCCGGGTCTTTTGCGTGCTGCTCTTCAGCGCTGCGCCGGCATCGGAAACGCCGGACGCCGCCTTACCTGTTTCCGAAGCTGCGGCTGACAGGGTTTCCACATCAGAGGTAAGGGATTCCGTGCCGCCAGCGGCCTGTTGCGCGCTGCGGCTGATTTCACTGGTGGCGGCGCCCTGCTCTTCTACGGCCGCAGCGATGGCGGACGTAATTTCACTGATCTGGTGAATGGTTTTGCCAATACCCTGGATTGCCTTGACGGCGCCTGTGGTGCTGGTTTGTATTTCATTGATCTGGGCGGCGATTTCTTCCGTGGCCTTGGCGGTCTGATTGGCCAGGTTTTTCACTTCCGAGGCAACCACGGCAAAGCCCTTGCCGGCTTCGCCCGCGCGCGCCGCCTCAATGGTGGCATTCAGCGCAAGCAGATTGGTCTGGCTGGCGATATCCTGAATAAGATTGACTACTTCGCCAATTTTGTCGGAACTTTGCGCCAGTCCCTGTACGGTGGCGTTGGTGCGGTCCGCTTCGATCACGGCTTCCTGGGAGATGCGCGAAGACTCTGCGACCTGCCGGGATATTTCAACAATCGAGCTGGAGAGTTCCTCGGCGGCGCTGGCGACGGTCTGGACATTGGTTGATGTCGCCATGGTGCTGTGGCGGGCATGCTCCACCTGCGCGGTGGATTTATTGGACAGACCGCCGACCTGTTCGGCGGCGCTCAAAATATCCTGCGTGGCGTCGGAAACTTCAGAGAGAGAATCATTCAGTCTCTTGCGGAAAGCTTCAATGGCCTGAATATTGCGGCTGACAATGCGCCAGGTCGTGGCAATGCCGGTATATTTTCCAGTGCTGTCATGCATGGCGTTCAGCTTCAGTCTTATCGTGTCGTTACCCAGTTTGGCTTCTGTCTCCAAGGGAAAATTCGCAGGGTTGGACAGAAAGGCCGGGGTCAGCAGGGGCTTTGTCTGAAGGAAATCAATTTTTTGTCCGAGCATCTGCTCCGGATTGAAACTGGATGGCAGGTTGGCACGGATGACCCGCATCGCGTCAAGGCCATAGGGGTTCACATATTTGATGGTTCCATCGGCGGGACTCAGCACCATAATGCTTACGGACAGGGCATTCATGATGCTGGTATGCAGTTCGAGGTTTGCCTTGTCATTGGCGTTTTCGGTCTCTGCGGCTTGCCGTGCGGTTGATTTCTTGCTTCCGAAATTTAGCATTTTGCCCCCAATGTAAGCGAAAAACGGTGCCGGCCGATACCTAGCCCAGGCCTGAAATCAAGATTGGCGCTACGGATGCAGTATTTTTTCCCGGTGGACTTTGATACAAGATATGTCTTAGCGGTTGGTTAACTGCGGTAAAAATTCAGACTTTAATGGCAATGAGATTGCACGATGGCGGGTCATTCACAGTTCAAAAACATCATGTTCCGGAAGGGGGCGCAGGACAAGAAGCGCGCCCGGATTTTTTCACGTCTGGGCCGAGAAATAACCGTTGCCGCCAGGTCCGGATTGCCTGATCCGGACAGCAATCCCCGCCTGCGCAACGCCATTGCCGCAGCGCGTGCTGAAAATATGCCCAAGGAAAATATTGAACGCGCGATACAGAAGTCCCAGGGGGCGGATGCCGCCAATCTCGAAGAAATCCGCTATGAAGGGTTTGGGCCTGGCGGTGTGTCGGTGATCGTTGAAGCCATGACGGATAACCGCAACCGGACAGCGGGGGAAGTACGATCGGCATTTCAGAAAAACGCCGGCAATATGGGTGAAACCGGCAGTGTCGCTTATCAGTTTGACAGGATTGGCAGCATTCAATTTCCCGCTGGCGTGGCGGATGCCGAAACCATGCTGGAGGCGGTGATCGAGGCGGGCGCGGATGATTGTAGCAGCGGCCCGGAGGGGCATCAGATCAGTTGCGAACCGGCCCGTCTGCATGAGGTTGGCGCAGCACTTGAGGCGCGCTTTGGCCCTGCACAAAGCGCGGCCCTGATCTGGAAGCCCCGGATCACGGTACAGGTCAGCGCCGAGGATGCGCCAGTGCTGCTGAAAATGCTCGCAGCCCTGGATGAAAGCGATGATGTGCAGAACATCTATGCCAATTATGAGATCGAAGATGCAGTAATGGAACTGCTTGCGGTTTGACCAGAACGGCCCAGAATTTCGGGCGCCATCACGGGAGCATGGGCTGATGCGCCGACTAATCGGGCTGGATCCGGGTCTGCGTGCGACCGGCTGGGGCGTGATTGAATTTGGCGGCAACCGGCTGCGCCATGTTGCGAACGGGGTGGTCAAGGCTGACGCCGACGCGGAAATGGCGGTGCGGTTGCGGCAAATTTATGAAGGTCTGAAGCAGGTAATGGAAACATGGCAACCTGACGCAGCGGCAGTTGAATCGGTTTTTGTAAACAAGGACCAGGGCTCCAGTCTGAAACTGGGTCAGGCCCGGGGCATAGCGCTGCTGGTTCCGGCCCTATACAATATTCCGGTAGCGGAATATGCCCCCAATCATGTGAAAAAAGCTTTGGTTGGTGTGGGCCATGCCGACAAGGCGCAGATGCGCGCCATGGTTGGCCGCCTGCTACCCGGCTGCCAGATTGCCGGGGCAGATGCAGCGGACGCGCTGGGGGTGGCGATCTGTCATGCCCACAGCCTGCCCAGTTTGCGTGCCGGGGCAGGGCGCCGGATTCCGGAGCCAGCTTCATGATCGCGCGATTAAAAGGCAAACTGGATGGGATCCGTGCCGACAGTCTGGTGCTGGATGTTAACGGCGTGGGCTATCTGATCCATTGCTCCAGCCCTTATCTGGGCCGTCTTCCGCCTTTGGGCAGTCCGCTGGATCTGCATATTGAAACCCAGATACGCGAGGACGCCATCACGCTGTTCGGATTTGAACAGGAGCTGGAGCGGGAATGGTTCCGCCTGCTGACGATGGTTCAGGGGGTGGGGGCCAAACTGGCCCTGGCCATTCTGGGATCGCTTGGTGTTGAGGGTGTGGCGCGGGCTGCGGCGATGCAGGATAAAAACGCCTTTGCGCGCACTTCCGGGGTGGGCCCGAAACTGGCCGGACGCATTGCCAATGATCTTAAAGACAAACATCCCGCGCCTGGATTTGGTACCGGGCGGCCGCGCCAGGCCCCTGCCGCCGGTACAGAGGATGCGGCCCTGCAACAGGAACTGGCCGACGCTCTTTCGGCACTTGTCAATCTTGGCTATAAGGATTCGGACGCGGCTGCGGCGCTGCGGCGCGCCCTGCACGGGTTGGGCGCGGATATGGCGCCTGAGGCACGGGTGGCCGAATTGATTCGCAATGGTCTTCGGGAGTTATCGGCTTGAGCCAGTCCGGCTTTGATCCAGTACAAGACCAGCGCCTGGTTGGGGCGGAGGCGCAGGACAGCGATGCCAACGCGATAAATCTGCGGCCGCGCAGCCTGAACGAATTTATAGGACAGCGCCAGGCGCGTGAAAATCTTCAGGTCTTCATCGAAGCTGCCAGAAGCCGCAAGGAAGCCCTTGATCATGTTCTGCTGTTCGGACCTCCGGGCCTTGGAAAAACCACGCTGGCGCAGATTCTGGCGCGCGAGCTGGGGGTCAATTTCAAAACCACCTCCGGCCCGGTCATCGCCAAGTCCGGCGATCTTGCGGCCCTGCTGACCAATCTGCAAGAGCGTGACATTCTGTTTATAGATGAAATCCACCGGCTTAACCCGGCGGTCGAGGAAATCCTCTATCCGGCGATGGAGGATTTTCAACTGGATCTGATTATTGGCGAAGGCCCGTCGGCGCGCTCGCTGCGCATTGATCTGCCGCCCTTTACGCTGATCGGGGCGACAACGCGATCAGGCCTGCTGACGACCCCTTTGCGCGACAGGTTCGGTATTCCGGTCCGGCTCAATTTTTATGAAGTTCAGGAGCTGGTAGAGATTGTGGTGCGCGGCGCGGGTCTGCTGAACATGGTGGTTACGCTTGAGGGGGCGACGGAAATCGCCAAACGCAGCCGGGGCACCCCGCGTGTCGCGGGCAGGCTGCTGCGCCGGGTGCGCGATTTTGCCGAAGTGGCGGGACATCAGAGCATCGGGGCTGCGGAAGCGGATATAGCACTGAGCCGGCTGGAAGTGGATGCGCGCGGATTGGACGCCATGGACCGGCGCTATCTGAATCTGATCGCCCGGAGTTTTGACGGCGGGCCTGTTGGTGTGGAGACGCTGGCCGCTGCGCTGAGTGAGCCGCGCGATGCGCTGGAGGATATTGTTGAACCCTATCTTATTCAGCAGGGACTGCTTCAGCGCACCCCGCGCGGGCGTGTGATCAGCGCGGCGGCGTTCCAGCATATTGGCCTGCTGCCCCGGCTGACAGGTGCGCAACTTGATCTGCTTGCGCAGGACACAGGTCCTGCCGGGGAAATCTGATTTCCGTCCCCCGGTCTGTGCCTTCTGATGAAAGTGGGTTCACGAATCGCCTCATTTACGCCACGTTCTCGATCTAGTGCAAGACAGAGGGCTGAGGCCAGAAGACAGGGGACAGATTGGCAATTCAATTTCTGTCCTCCGTCTTCTGTCCTCTTTCATCTGATAAAGGAAAGGTGAATGGAGCAAGAAATAATATCGCAGGCTGCCGGTGTATCGGTGGTCGATTTTTCCATGTGGGGCCTGTTCATGCGGGCCGACCTTGTGGTCAAATCCGTCATGATTGTCTTATTGCTGGCGTCCTTCTGGTCCTGGGCAATTATTTTTGACAAAGTCATGCGCTTTCGCCGTGTCCTCGCTTTGGCGGACCGTTTTGAAGAAGTGTTCTGGTCCGGAAACTCACTGGAAGAATTATATGAGCGTGTGGCCCCTCGGGCCAATCATCCTATGGCGCTGCTGTTTGTCGCCGCCATGCGGGAATGGATGCGCGCCAATGGGCGCTCTTCCGGGGGCGGCGGCCTGGGCGGCGGTCTGCGCGAGCGGATCGACAAGATCATGTCCGTGACCCTGTCGCGCGAAATGTCCAGTCTGGAACGCTATCTCGATTTTCTGGCGACGGTCGGATCAACGGCACCCTTTATCGGTCTGTTCGGAACCGTCTGGGGCATTATGAACAGTTTTCAGGCCATCGCGCAAAGCCATAACACTTCGCTGGCGGTGGTTGCGCCGGGCATTGCAGAAGCCCTGTTCGCCACTGCGCTGGGGCTGTTCGCGGCCATTCCTGCGGTGATTGCCTATAACCGGTTCAACAGCCAGGTCGGGCGTTATGGGGATCGTCTCGAAGGATTCTCGGAAGAATTTTCCGCCGTTCTTTCCAGGCGCATCGAAGAGGAGATGGACTGATGGGCATGGGCAGCCAGCCAATCCGCAAAGGCAGGGGAAGTTCGCGCCGGGGCTCCCGGGCGCCAATGGCCGAAATCAATGTCACCCCCATGGTGGATGTGATGCTGGTGCTGCTGATCATCTTCATGGTTGCAGCCCCGTTGCTGACGGTGGGGGTGCCGGTTAATCTGCCGCAAACCAAGGCCGCGCCCCTGAATGAAAAGACCGAACCGCTGGCCATCACCATCAAGGCCGATGGCCAGGTCTATATCCAGGACACTGTGGTTGCGGTTGAGGAACTCGCGGCGCGCCTCCAGGCCATTACGGAAAACAAGCCGGACACGCGCATCTATGTGCGTGGCGATCATAGTCTTGACTATGGCCGGGTGATGGAGGTGATGGGCGTGATTACCTCGGCTGGATTCTCCAAGGTTGCCCTGATCACTGAAACACCGGGCGCCGTCAAACCGGGCAAGAAATGATTGGCGATGGGCAGAGGCGCGCTATTTTCGGCTGGTCTTCATCTTCTCGTTATTCTCATAACGATTTTTGGTTTGCCCTTGTTCAGCAACGAGTGGGAGCCACCGGCCGAGGCGCTTCCTGTCGAACTGGCGACCGTGGCGGATATGACCAATATTCCGGTGCGCCCGGAGGTGAAAAAACCCGAGCCGGAGGCGGAAAAACCGAAATCCAAACCCGAACCGCCCAAACCCACACCGCCGCCGCCGCCGCCGCCTGCCCCGGAACCGGAACCGCTGCCAGAAGACGCCGTGCCGTTACCCAAGGAAAAAGTGGAAGAAAAGCCCGAGCCGAAACCGGAAGCGCCGCCGGAGCGGGTCGTAAAGCTGGATGGTCCGCGCCCGAAAGTGAAGCCCAAGCCGCAGCCTGTGGAGCAGCCGGAAGAAAAACTCGATCTCAACAAGCTATCGGCGCTTCTGAACAAGGAACTCAAGGATCCCTCGCCAAAGACAGAGGATGTCGCGGAAACACCAGAAGAGACACAACAGGATTTACCGCCCACCCAGGCAACACGGCCAACTACTTCAGCTCAGATGACCCTGAGCGAGATTGATTCGATTCGGGCGCAGATTGAGCAATGCTGGATTGTTCCGGCCGGGGCCCGATATGCAGAGGAGCTGATCGTGCGTGTACGTATTTTTCTGCGTCCGGATGGGGGATTGGCCCAGCCGCCGCAGGTCGTGGACAGTCTGCGCATGCGCACGCCTGGAGAAGAGGCCTATCGGACGGCGGCAGAATCCGCCGTCAGAGCTATCATGAAGTGCGAACCGTTTCAGAACCTGCCCGTAGAAAAATATGACCGCTGGCAGGAGATTGAGCTCAATTTTGACCCACGAAGCATGCTAGGCGGATGAAACCAATGAATATGAAATTTAAGCGGATAGCAGTTGCGCACAAACCGCTGTGCACCCGGTACCCAGCCCGTCACTCCGGACAGCCGGGTGGTGGCAGCGCAGGGAAAAAGTCCATCCGATCCAGAATTGCGTCAGGGGCAGTTTTTGTTTTTGGCATTCTGGCCTTGCTGACTGTTTCAGGCTGG
The DNA here is from genome assembly GCA_049323435.1 of Pseudomonadota bacterium. Taxonomy (GTDB): domain Bacteria; phylum Pseudomonadota; class Alphaproteobacteria; order UBA11222; family UBA11222; genus UBA11222. The sequence goes on along the minus strand of JBMOMX010000007.1, from coordinate 11,827 downwards.
CAGGGCGCCCAGGCGCAGCTTCGCATCGACATCACCCAGGGTAATATTGATCCGATGCCCATCGCCATTCCCGTATTCAATGGCAGCGCCCCCAAGGAAGCGACGGTCGGCGCCGAGTTGGTCGGCGTGATCAGTAATAATCTGCACCGCTCCGGCCTGTTCCGGCCGCTGGACCCCAAAAGTTTCATCCAGAAACCTGACGCGATCGGCGCCATCCCGCGCTTTGGGGACTGGCGGCTGATCAATGCGCAGGCGCTGGTGACTGGCGCGGTGACGACGGAGCCGGATGGCCGGCTGCGGGTTGAATTTCGTCTGTGGGATGTGTTCGGAGAGCAACAGATGGAGGGGCGGGTATTCTTTACCCGGCCGGATAATTGGCGCCGGGTCGCGCATCTGATTTCAGACAAAATTTACGAACGGCTGACCGGCGAGAGCGGATATTTCGACACCCGCATCGTTTTTGTTTCAGAGAGTGGCACAAAAGCCGCACGTGTAAAACGGCTCGCGATCATGGATCAGGATGGGGCCAACCAGCGCTTTTTGACCAGCGGGCGGCATCTGGTCCTGACCCCGCGCTTCAGTCCCACGACCCATCAGATTACCTATCTTTCTTACTTCAACGACAAGCCGCGGGTCTATATTTACGACATCAATACCGGCCAGCAGGAGGTTCTGGGGGATTTTCCGGGCATGACATTTGCGCCGCGTTTCTCCCCATCCGGCGACGCTGTGATCATGAGTCTGGCGCGCAATGGCAATTCGGATATCTATCTGATGAATCTGCGAAGCAGGGCAGTTTCACGCCTTACGGATAGCCCTTCGATTGACACGTCGCCGTCATTTTCCCCAGATAATCAATATGTTACCTTCAACTCTGACCGTGGCGGCACACAGCAAATTTACGTCATGCGGGCCAGCGGATCGGATGTGAAACGCATCAGTTTCGGAGATGGGCGCTATGCCACGCCGGTCTGGTCACCGCGTGGAGATCTGATCGCGTTTACGAAAATTTATAAGGGACGGTTTTATATAGGCGTGATGCGCCCGGATGGCAGCGGCGAGCGGCTATTGACCGAAAGCTTCCTCGATGAGGGGCCCACATGGTCACCCAATGGCCGTGTGCTGATGTTCTTCCGGGAGCGGCCTTCGGACTCGCGGGGGCTGGGAGGCGGTAGCCGGCTGCATTCCATTGACCTTACGGGATACAATGAAAGGGAGATTCCAACCTTGGGCGACGCCTCTGATCCGGCATGGTCTCCCTTGATTCCTTTGCCAGAAGGTGGTTAGAGTTGCTTCGGATTCGGAGGGTTGATCGACCGAGTCGTCACTCATCTGAACTCGCAATTCGATTTGGTTTTCTTCGCAAAATGCAGTTAGTTTTGCGCAGTGCCGGGGGGGATTGCGATTTCTTTAATTTTGTCGAGCCTTATCACTCGAGAACTATCACGGGGAGTATCTTTTGATGCGCAATGTTTCTGTGGGACTCAAGCTTGCAAGTATGGCGGCTGCGGTCTTTTTGCTTGCCGCTTGTGAATCCACACCGGAAGGTGGCGGCGCAGGCGGTGGCGGTGGCGGTGCGGGCGGCGGCGGCGCCGGAAGCTCAGCTATCGTTCCTGGTTCACAGCAGGATTTGGAAGCAACCACTTCCAACCGCGTTTTCTTTGGTTTTGACCGCCATGATCTGACCGAAGAAGCCCGCGCGACCTTGCAGGCCCAGGCCGCCTGGTTGGCGAAAAACCCGGCAGTCACGGTGACTGTGGCGGGCAATTGCGATGAACGTGGCACGCGCGAGTATAACCTTGCGCTGGGTGAACGCCGCGCCAATTCCGCCAAAGATTACCTGGTCAGCCAGGGTGTCGATGCCGCCCGTGTGACCACGATCAGCTATGGCAAGGAACGCCCGATCGCTCTGGGTTCCGACGAGGCAAGCTGGGCGCAGAACCGGAACGCCACGACGACCGTCAACTAAGACGGTTAACGGATTGACCTGGATACGCTCCGCCGGACTGGCGGGTGCGTATCCGGGCTCATGAAGTTCATGCTGTGATTACACGCCGAATTTGGTCTTATTGCCGCCCCATTCCTAGGGCATGCAGGGGTATGATCATTCCTAGCTCTTATCTGATTTCCTCTCGGCGGGTTTGTGTGCAGCGGGTCTGCAGCGCGCGCCTTGCTGTCTTGTTTGCCGGGCTTTTATTAAGTCTGGCGTTAATATTTCCTCAGCCGCTCGCCGCGCAGAACGTTACCGACCTGCGCAATGAGATCAATCGTTTGCGCAATGACGTGGCTGATTTACAACGCCAGGTCGCCGCTGGCGGTAAAGGCGGAGGCGGCCCGGTCAGTACCAGCCGTGTAGCGCCCATTGGGAATGAATCCGCCTCTGCCCAGTTGAAAGTCCAGATTGATCAGATGGACCAGGAACTGCGCGGCATGACGGGTCAGATCGAACAGCTTACTTTTCAGGTGAACCAGGTTAACACCCGGCTTGAAAAGCTGATTGAGGATATGGAATTCCGTCTGACGGCCCTGGAGCGGGGCGGCGGCGGCATGCCTCCCGCCGGTACGTCTGCGCCATCCAGGCCGCAGGGCAGTTTACAGCAACCGGCCCCTTCAGGCGGGGCGGCGGATATTGATGCGGGTACCAGCGATCTTGCGCCGCCTGCGATATCCTCCACCCTGGAAGGGTCGCGCACACCGCCCCCGCCCGCCGGACTGGCGCCAGCATCGCCAAAAGGTTCTCCGGATGAGCAGTATGCGGCGGCTTTTGCCCTGCTGCGTGCCGGGGAATATGTAGCCGCTGCCGAGGGGATGGAGCAGTTTGTCAAAAACAATCCCGGCCATGAATTGGCCGGCAATGCCGTTTATTGGCTGGGTGAGACCTATTATGTCCGCAAGGATTATGCGCGTGCCGCGACCTATTTCCTGGACGGGTTTCAGAAATATCCGCAAAGCCGCAAAGGGCCGGACAATTTACTGAAACTCGGCATGACGCTGGGGGAATTGAACCATAAGGCCGAGGCGTGTCAGGCGCTGAACCAGGTGGCCAAGAAATATCCCAAAGCCCCGGAAAAAGTGATGCAGCGCGCCAGCGCTGAGATTAAACGGCTTAGCTGCTAGAGCGGTATGATTTTAGATTGAATCAGCCCATCCATAGTGTCACCCCGCACTTGTTGCGGGGTCCAGGATACCAAACTCAGGCCTTTCTATGTGGCCCTGGACCCCGGAATAAATCCGGGGTGACAGATTAGAGTGTGTTGCATGGTCAAACCTAAACGCACACCGATCTAGAGCAATTTGTGACCTGACTGAATCGCTTTTGCCCTCCCCCTCACCCTCTCCTCCGAGGGGAGAGGGCCGGGGTGAGGGGTGAGAAAATGGGAAAGCGAGCCTATCAAGCTGATCACCAACTGCTTCCAGCCCGTTTTATCATGACGGCATCAAGGGCTTTTCTGGATGGCTGATCCCATTTCAACAGCGCCGGTGAGCGATCAGGAATATGCAAATGCCCTGGCCGCACTGACGGCGGAACCTCCGCTTGCGGTCGCTGTTTCAGGCGGGGCCGATAGTATGGCGCTATTGCATCTGACCCATAGATGGCGCCAGGCGCAGGCGCCACAGGCCCGGTTATGGGCATTGACGGTTGATCATGGCCTGCGCGAGGCGGCCAGGGCCGAGGCGCAACAGGTATCGGCCTTCTGCCGGACGCTGGGGATTGATCACCGGATTCTATCCTGGACGGGTGAGAAACCCAAAAGCGATATTCAGGCTGCGGCGCGCCGGGCGCGCTACGCCCTGATGCATGAATTTTGCACCCGCCATGGTGTTCGCAGCTTGCTGTTAGGGCATCAGCTGGAGGATCAGGCCGAAACTTTTTTGCTGCGGCTGGGGCGCGGCAGCGGTGTGGATGGCCTGTCGGCTATGGCCCCGGCGATGGACTGGATGGGGGTGCGATATCTGCGCCCATTACTGGGTTTTTCCGGCCAGAGGCTGCGCGCCACGCTTGACGCAGCGGGCCAGAAATGGATTGAGGATCCGAGCAATCAGGACCCGCGTTTTATGCGCGTGCGCATGCGTGCTGCGCTGGCTGAATTTCAGGCGGCGGGAATCACGCCGGCGCGGCTTGCTGCCACCGCGCAGCGCATGCGCCGTGTGCGCGCAGCACTTGAACGCTCGGTGCTGGATCTTATGGCATCGGCAGTTCAGTGGGATCAGGCCGGCTATGCGCGGCTTACCCTGGAGGCATTATTTGACGCCCCGGAAGAGATCGGATTGCGGACGCTGGCGCAGCTGCTTATGGCTGTAGGGGGACAGGAATATCCCCCCCGGATGCAACGTCTTGAAAGACTGTTTGAATGGTTGCGGCGCCGTCCCGTGATGGGCGGGCGCACGCTTGCGGGGTGCCGCATTTTACCGCGCAGGGGCGTTATGCTCATTGTGCGCGAGCCGGTGGCGGTTGGTGCGGAGGTTACATTATTGCCGGGGCAGCCAAGCTTCTGGGACAACCGTTTCCGCGTATGTCTGTCATACGCAGAAGATGCGACAGGGGCGGAGATTTATAAGGTGCAACATGTTGGCGCGGCAGGCCTGTCGCAGATTCGCAAATCCGGCGTCAAGTGCCGGCCCCCTGCTATTGTGTGTCATGCAACACCGGGCCTTTGGCGGGGGGCAAAGTTAATTGCCGCGCCGCTGCTGGGATATAGCGATCCCGGTTGCGAAGCGGGGGCGCGTTTTGAAGCCCGTTTTTCTCCGCGATATGGACTGTTGCCGGTAACAGACAGCGATCAGGAAAAGCGCGCGGAATCCCTGGCGCTGCTACTTTGACGCTTGCGCCGGACCAGATAGCCATTATCTCTTAATCAAATTCATGTGAGATATGCCGGTTTATGATTATCTGATCGAACCGGCCCAGGTTTTGCGCTAGTCTGGTCAGGCAGGGATTTTACAGTTCGTGACGCACCTCAAGTAAGGAAGCTAATACCTTGATACCTTATCGTAATATTGTTCCGTGGCTGGTCATAGGTGTTTTGCTGGTGTTTCTGTTCTATCAGTTCCAGGGGCCGGCGGAGCGGCAGACAGCCAATGCCATCTCCTATTCCCAGTTTCTGGCCGAAACCGAAGCCGGTTCGGTACGCGATGTCACGATCAGCGGAGAGGCGATTACCGGCCATTTCGGCGATGGGCGCGCCTTTTCCACTTTTGCGCCGAACGATCCTGATCTGGTTCAGCGGCTGGATGCGCGCGGGGTAAATATTTCAGCGACACCGTCTCTTGCTGATGAGGGTTCGTTTTTCAGCCTGCTGATTTCCTGGTTCCCGATGCTGCTGCTGGTGGCGGTATATATATTTTTCATGCGGCAGATGCAGGGCGGCAATGGCCGCGCCATGGGATTTGGAAAATCGCGCGCCAAGCTGCTGACCCAGGAAACCAACCGGGTGACCTTCGAAGATGTGGCGGGCGTGGACGAAGCCAAGGAAGAATTGCAGGAAATTGTTGAATTTCTGCGCGATCCGCAGAAGTTTCAGCGCCTGGGCGGGCATATTCCCAAAGGCGTGCTGCTGGTCGGCCCTCCGGGCACCGGCAAGACGCTGATTGCCCGTGCCGTGGCCGGAGAGGCCAATGTGCCGTTCTTCACTATTTCCGGTTCGGATTTCGTGGAAATGTTTGTCGGCGTGGGCGCGTCGCGCGTGCGTGACATGTTCGAGCAGGCGAAAAAGAATGCGCCTTGCATCATCTTCATGGACGAAATTGATGCGGTCGGCCGCCATCGTGGTGCGGGCCTGGGCGGCGGCAATGATGAACGCGAGCAGACGCTCAACCAGTTGCTGGTCGAGATGGACGGTTTTGAATCCAATGAAGGCGTGATCCTGATCGCCGCCACCAACCGTCCGGACGTGCTGGACCCCGCACTGCTGCGCGCCGGGCGTTTTGACCGCCAGGTGGTGGTGCCCAATCCCGATATTCTCGGCCGCGAGAAAATTCTCAAGGTGCATATGCGCAAGGTGCCGCTGGCGCCGGATGTGGATGCGAAAATTCTGGCGCGTGGCACACCCGGTTTTTCCGGCGCCGATCTGGCCAATCTGGTCAATGAGGCGGCGCTGCTGGCTGCGCGCGTTGGCAAACGTCTGGTCGGCATGGCCGAATTTGAATCCGCCAAGGACAAGGTGATGATGGGTGCCGAGCGCCGTTCGATGGTGATGTCGGAAGATGAGCGCCGCCTGACCGCCTTTCATGAGGGCGGACATGCGCTGGTGTCGCTGAATATTCCCTCCAGCGATCCGGTGCACAAGGCGACCATCATTCCGCGCGGCCGTGCGCTGGGCATGGTCATGCGCCTTCCGGAACGCGATCAGCTTTCGATTTCCCGTGAAAAGATGCTCGGCGATATTGCCGTGTTCATGGGCGGGCGAATTGCTGAAGAGCTTGTCTTTGGTTATGACAAGGTGACCTCCGGCGCGTCGTCCGATATTGAAATGGCCACCAAAATGGCGCGCGCCATGGTGACCCGCTATGGGCTGAGCGATGCGCTGGGGCCGCTGGCCTATGGCGAGAATGAGGAAGAAGTTTTCCTGGGCCATTCCGTGACCCGGCAGAAAAACATTTCCGAAGACACAGCCCGCGTCATTGATCATGAGGTGCGCCAGATCGTCGAGAAATGTTATGCCCGCGCAAAGGCAATCCTTGAGGAAAAGCTGGATGGGCTACATGTGGTCGCCAACGGGCTGCTGGAATATGAAACGCTTACCGGCGATGAAATCAAGGCCCTGTTGCGGGGTGAAACGTTGCGGCGGGACGATAAGGACAGGCCGTACCCGCAAGGGCCGGTGACGGCGGTTCCTTCCACCGGGCGCCCGCGCGCTTCCGGTGCGCCAGAAGGCCCCATGGCGCCGCAGCCGCTGGGTTCATAGCATAAACGTGCCGCCGAAAATTCTTGGCATTGTCAATATTACCGAGGATTCATTTTCTGATGGCGGGCAGTTTCTAAGCCCTGAGAAAGCGATTTCTCAGGCGCTGCTGCTGGCGGGCGCGGGCGCTGATATTATTGATCTGGGCCCGGCCAGCAGCCATCCCGGCGCCAGTCCGGTTAGCGCGGCCGATGAAATACGCCGTATCGCGCCGGCCGTAGAGGCGCTGATGGCGCGCGGCATCGCCGTTTCGATTGACAGTTTTCTGCCCGCGACGCAACGCTATGCGATGGCGCAGGGCGTTGCCTATCTCAATGACATTCAGGGATTTCCGGATCGGGAAATTTATCCCGAACTGGCGGTTAGCACTTGCCGTCTGATTGTCATGCATGCCGTGCAGGGGCGCGGCATCGCCACGCGGATGGATAGCGATCCAGACAGCATTCTGGAGCGGGCGGAGCATTTTTTTGACAGCCGCATCAGCCAGCTGGAACAGGCTGGCATTGACCGTAGCCGCCTGATCCTGGACCCGGGCATGGGGTTTTTTCTGGGAAATCAGGCGGAGGCTTCGCTTAACATGCTGCGCGGGCTTGACGCGTTAAAGCAGCGCTATCGCCTGCCGGTTCTGGTGTCGGTTTCGCGTAAATCATTCCTGCGGACCCTGACAGGGCGGGACGTGGGGCAGGCGGGGGCGGCAACCCTGGCGGCGGAGCTTTTTGCAGCCGCGCAGGGGGTGGACTATATTCGCACCCATGATGCAGGCGCACTGAGCGATGGACTGAAAATATGGTCGGCGTTGCACGCAGATAAGAGTAAACTGATGTTAGGAGAATCCGGCTAGTATGAGCCGGGACAATTCATACGAGGCGGCATGAGCAGAAAATATTTTGGCACCGACGGCATTCGCGGCACCGCCAACCGCGCCCCTATGACCGCCGAAATTGCGCTGCGCGTCGGCATTGCGGCGGGCAGTATTTTTACGCGCGGCGCGCACCGGCACAAGGTGATCATCGGCAAGGATACGCGCCTGTCGGGCTATATGGTTGAACCGGCGCTGACGGCGGGGTTTATTTCAGCTGGTATGGATGTCGTGCTGCTTGGCCCGGTGCCGACGCCTGCGGTGGCGATGCTGACCCGTTCGATGCGCGCCGATATTGGCGTGATGATTTCCGCCAGCCATAATCCGTACCAGGATAATGGCATCAAGATTTTCGGCCCCGATGGCTACAAGCTGAGCGATGAGACCGAGCTTGAAATTGAATCGCTGATGGAAAATGGCATCTCGGAGCATCTGGCCGAACCGTCAAGACTGGGCCGGGCGCTGCGTCTGGAAGACGCCGGGGCGCGCTATATCGAATTCGCCAAAAGCACCATTCCGCGCACCATGCATTTTGATGGCATCCGGGTGGTGATCGATTGCGCCAATGGCGCGGCCTATAAGGTGGCGCCGACAGTGCTGTGGGAGCTGGGCGCGGATGTGATCACCATTGGCGTGGAGCCGGACGGATTTAACATCAACCGCGAATGCGGCTCCACCGATCTGACCAAACTTTCGCAAAAGGTGCTGGAGGTGCGCGCCGATATCGGCATTGCGCTGGACGGCGATGCGGACCGCGTGCTGATTTGTGATGAAAAAGGCCAGGTGGTCGATGGCGATCAGATCATGGCGCTGATTGGTGATTACTGGCATCGCAGCGGGCGGCTGTCAGGCAAGGCGATTGTCGGCACCATCATGGCCAATCTGGGGCTGGAGCGGTTTTTTCAGGATCGCGGGCTTGAATTGCTGCGCACGCAGGTGGGCGACCGCTATGTGGTCGAGAAAATGCGCAGCGACGGGTATAATCTGGGCGGCGAGCAATCCGGCCATATTATCATGAGTGATTATTCGACCACGGGTGACGGGCTGATCAGCGCGTTGCAGGTGCTGTCGGTATTGCATGAGATAAAGCGCCCGGCCAGCGAGGCGCTGAGCCTGTTTGAACCCGCGCCGCAACTGCTGAAAAATGTGCGCTATAAATCCGGCGAACCGCTCAACCATAAAGATGTCAAACAGGCGATTGCCGATGGCGAGGCGCAACTGGGCAAAACGGGCAGGGTGGTGATCCGCAAATCCGGCACCGAGCCGCTGATCCGGGTAATGGCCGAGGGCGAGGATGAGGCGCTGGTCAATTCGGTAGTCGGGCAGATTGTTGTTGCGCTCGAAGCTGTGATCTAGCGTATTTTGTGATCAGGTTGATGCGCTCGCATTCCTATTTCCTCACCACCCCACCCCAAACCCCTCCCCATCAAGGGGAGGGGCTTCCTTCAGCACACTGGGCACTGTTCCCCTCCCCCTCGTGGGGAGGGGGTAGGGGTGGGGGGCAAAAGCGTTTCAATCCGGTAACAATTTGCTCTAGCACCTGCCATGACCGCCAGTAAAGGCCGTGTACTGAGTATTGCCGGATCGGATTCGGGCGGCGGCGCGGGCATTCAGGCGGATATCAAGACCATCACCGCGCTGGGCGGCTATGCCGCGACAGTGATTACCGCGATCACCGCGCAGAATACGCTGGGCGTGCGCGCCATACATGCCGTTCCGGTTGATATAATCCGTAGTCAGATTGATGCGGTGCTGGAGGACATCGGCGCGGACTGCATCAAGACCGGCATGTTGGCCAGCAGCGAAGTCATCGACGCCGTGTGTGAACGGCTTGCCGCGCTTGCCCCGCATATACCGCGTGTGGTTGATCCCGTCATGGTGGCGACGAGCGGCGCGCGGCTGATGAATGAAGGGGCGGTGGCGGCGATGAAAAACCGGCTTATTCCGGGGGCTGCGCTGTTGACGCCGAATATTCCTGAAGCGGAAATTTTAAGCGGGCTGAAAATCGCTGGGCCGGATGCGATGCGCGCGGCGGGGCAGGCGCTGCTGGCGCTGGGTGCGCAGGCTGTGCTGTTGAAAGGCGGGCATATGGCGGGGCCGGAGGTGCAGGATATGCTGTTCAGCGCCACAGGCATTGAGATTTTCAGCAGCCCGCGCATCGACACGCGGCACACGCATGGCACCGGCTGCACGCTGGCGTCGGCCATCGCCACGGGGCTGGCGCAGGGCATGGCGCTATCCGATGCGGTACGCTGCGCCCGCGCCTATGTGCAGGAAGCGATCCGCACCGCGCCCGGATTTGGGGCCGGGCATGGGCCGCTCAATCATGGGCATGGGCTGCGAAGGCCATAGGCCAAGTGTGGTAGTATTTCGTATTTTTCGCATAGTCTGAAGAAGAAAGAATTGCGCGTGATTCGGAAATTTTCCGGCGCGGCAAATTGCATGGGGCTAGGGGCATGTCTACCGATTTATCCGGCGGATGGACACTTTCGCTGAAACACCCTGTTTCGTCGGTCTGGCCGATTCTGTCAGATACCCAGCGTTTTAACGAGATGTCCGGCCTGCCGCGTTATCATCTGAGTGAGACCCCGCAGCCAGATGGATCTGTCCGGCGCATTGCAACTGGAAGGGTGGCGCGGTTCGACATTCAATGGGAGGAGCTTCCCGTCGAGTGGGTGGCGGAACAATATTTTTTTCAGCGGCGGTTATTCCTGAACGGCCCGTTGCGGCGAATGGACGCATCATTAAGACTCATGCTAGCCGGTGATGGCGCAAAAGCCACCTATCAGATCAGGATTGATTCCCGCTACCGGTTGATCGGCCCTTATGTCGCGCGGCGTCTGCTGAATGGGGCGGGTAAAACTTTTGAAAAGGCTGTGCAGGGCGCGAATGAATATCTGGCCAATGCACGGGAATCCGCTTTTGAATTGCATCCGCCCCAACTTATGCCCGGAGGTGAAAAAAGGGCGCAGGAAATCGCCGATTATCTGCATACAGGTCCCTATGGTCATGGCCTGACCGGCAGGCTTATGCGGCACATATTGCACGTGCCGGATGCGGACGCTTGCCGTATCCGGCCAAAAGCGCTGGCGCGGGCTTGGGACGCGCCGCCGCGCCATGTGATCGAGCTTTGCCTGGCGGCGGTGCGCAGCGGAATGCTACGCCTGACCTGGGATTTACTATGCCCGCGCTGCCGGGGTGCAAAAATTTCGGCAGAGCGGCTTGATCAACTGCAACAAAAGGCCCATTGCCCTTCATGCAATATAGATTTCGGAGCGGATTTTAACCGGAATGTGGAACTGGTTTTTCACCCTTCCTCAATGGTGCGCGAATGTGAGACGGGAGAATATTGCCTTAGCGGGCCTCAAACCACGCCCCATGTCCTGATTCAGCAAAGTCTGGCTCCAGGCGAAAGCAGGCAAATCATGGCAGACCTGGGGCCCGGCGATTACCGCTTGCGCACATTCTCACGCGGCGCGGAGCAGGACCTCACTTTCGATGGAGGAAAATGGCCTGAATTATCGGTAACCAAAGTGGGTATCGTTTCCAGCGCTGAAGTGACGAAAGGAGAACTGCGTCTCGTGAATGCGACGGAGTCGCCAATGACGCTCGTGATTGAAAGCCGCGACTGGACGGGTGACGCCCTGACCGCGCATCAGGTGACGGCGCTGCAAAGTTTCCGGCACCTCTTTCCGGATGCGGTTCTGCATGGCGGGGAAGAGCTGGCCATTGACAGCATCGCGATCCTGTTTACGGATCTTCAGAGTTCGACTGTCCTGTACCGGGAAACCGGTGACGGTCCTGCCTATCAGCGCGTGCGGGAGCATTTCGAATTTCTGGCCGGGATTATCCGCGCCCATGACGGCGCGCTGGTCAAAACCATCGGGGATGCCGTCATGGCGGTGTTTGTCAGTCCGCAGCAGGCCCTGCGCGCCGCGCTAGGTTCTGTTGACATTTAGGATTCACAAATCGGATGGATTGTGATTCAAGCTGCTTGCTGAGAGGAGGTCAGCAGGCATGGCACGACACGAATTGCGCGACGACCAATGGCGGAAAATAAAAGATC
>JBMOMX010000006.1:0-36170 GCA_049323435.1 Pseudomonadota bacterium | reverse complement strand
TAGGTTTTGCTGATATCGGCAATGTCGAGGAACCGGTCCAGATGCAGGCTGCGCGCCTCGCCAGCCAGTTTGGCAGCTTTCGGCATTGCGGCCCTCAAATCAAGAGGTGTGATTTTCGGCAGGCTGTAATTTTCTTCTTTCAGGCCGGCGCGCGCAGCGCCTTTCTGCACCAGATAGGCGGTGATATCCTGACGCAATTTCTTGAATGCCGGATCATTGTTAAGCTTCCCGCGCCCGCGCGGGCGCGGCAGATTAACAGTAAATTCCGGTCCCAGCACGGCATTCGGGCCGGGATCCAGCGGAATGATGCGGTCTGCCAGGATAATCGCCTCATCCACATCATTGGTGATAAGAATGATGGTCTTTTTCTCCCATAGCGAAATTGCTGCAAGCTCATCCTGCAATCTGGAACGGGTTAGCGCGTCCAATGCGCTTAACGGTTCGTCCAGCAGCAGAATTTCCGGCTGCATGGCCAAAGCACGCGCCACAGCCACGCGCTGACGCATGCCGCCGGACAGTTCGGACGGATACCGCTCCACAGCGTGGGGAAGCCCCACCATTTCGATATATTTGCGCGTATGCGCCTCGCGGCGGTCTTTGGGCCAATCGCTGAACACGGTATCGACCGCCAGTGCAATATTTCCATATACAGTCAACCACGGCATCAGCGAGTAATTCTGAAACACAACACCGCGCGCGGGCGCAGGGCGCGTGACCTTTTGACCCTTGCACAAAATTTCCCCGCTATCCGGCTTAATCAGGCCCGCAATGGCGGAAATCAGCGTCGTCTTGCCAGAACCGGAAAATCCGACAATGGCGACAAACTCGCCCTCCTCGACCTTAAGATTGATGCCGCCCAGAACCTCACTGCGCTTACTGCCGCTGCCATAGGATTTGCGCAGATTGGTAATTTCGAGAACAGACATTCTATATCCCTATCTTTTATCGCTGAAGGTGACCATGCTCTGTAATTTTCCCATCATCCGGTCAAGCAAAAAGCCGATAATCCCGATCGTGAATACCGCCACCATGATGCGCCCAAGCGAGTGCGAGCTGCCATTCTGAAATTCATCCCAAACAAATTTCCCAAGTCCCGGATTTTGCGCCAGCATTTCCGCTGCAATCAGCACCATCCAGCCAACACCGAGCGACAGCCGCATGCCCGTAAAAATAAACGGCAGCGCAGACGGCAGCACCAGCTTGATTAATTGCGTGTGCCATTTCAGATCCAGCACCTTGCCGACATTAAGCAGATCCTTGTCGATGGAAGCGACACCCACACTGGTATTGATCAGTGTCGGCCACAGCGAACACAGCGTGACAGTGATGGCCGAGGTGATGAAAGATTTCTGAAACATCGGGTCTTCGCTGACATAAAGCGCGCTGACCAGCATGGTGACAATCGGCAGCCAGGCCAGCGGCGATACCGGACGGAAAATCTGGATCATCGGATTCAATGCCGTATTCGCAACCGGGCTGAGACCACAGATAATTCCCAGCGGCACCGCCACAAGGGTTGCTATGAAAAATCCCATGAATACGGTTTTCAGGCTGGTGATAATTTGATCAACATAGGTCGGCTTTCCGGTATATTCGCGCCAGATAATTTTGGCTTCCGGATCGGCGGCAAGCAGTTTGGCATTGCGTTCCTCCTGGCGCGCATGGAAGGCGTCCTTCTGCGCTCCCTGCGCGATATGATCCGCCAGCAGGCCCTGCATTTCTTCATACACCTGCACCGGCCCCGGCAATGTGCCAAGGCTGGTGACAATGTTTGAAGAGGTCTGCGCCCAGAGCAACAGAAAAACACCAATGGATATGAGGGGGATGCCAAGGTTCCGCCATATACTGGCAACCCATTGCGCCGGATCCGTTTCAGACAGTTTTTTCAAAATCCATGAAGGCTTCAGCAACGCTTGATCCTTCAATTGTATTTTTTCAGCCATCGTTTCCACTGACATAATTTTTCCTGTTATAAATTTCGCGTGCGTTATTGCGTGCCTCTCAACGGCGCACGCAATAGTGACGATCTACCCGCTCACATCAGATCCCTGCACCGTCTGATTATCCTTGAGACCGATCGGGAACTGTTTCAGATATTCATTCGGCTTGCGCCCGTCATAGGTGAGTCCGTCGATAAATTCGCTTGCTGGCGGGCGATAGCCGTCGCTGTCCCAGGGGAAGTCTTCCTTCTTCGCCAGCCCGTCATCGACCAGCGATTGCGCCGCTTTCAGATATATATCCGGGCGGTAAACTTTCTTGGCATTTTCGGCATACCATTCATCGGCCTTCGCTTCGCTGATCTGGCCCCAGCGGCGCATCTGGCTCAGATACCAGACCGCGTCGCTGTAATAGGGATAGGTGGCGAACTGCCGGAAGAAAATATTGAAATCCGGGGCCGGACGCTTGTCGCCTTTTTCATATTCGAAGGTGCCGGTCATGCTGTTGGCCAGGACAGCCGCATCGGCGCCAACATAATCGCTGCGCGATAAAATTTTCACCGCCTCGGCACGGTTGACGCCATTATTTTCATCCAGCCACATGCCGGCCCGGATCAGCGCACGCACCAGCGCCAGATGCGTATTGGGGTTTTCCTCTGCCCATTTTGCCGTTACGCCGAATACTTTTTCGGGATTGTTCTTCCAGATTTCATTGTCGGTAATCACCGGAACGCCGATGCCCTTTGCGACAGCTTGCTGATTCCACGGCTCGCCCACACTGTAACCGTGAATGGTGCCCGCCTCCAGAGTTGCCGGCATTTGCGGCGGCGGCGTTACCGACAGCAGCACATCCGCCTGAATCTGTCCGGTAATGTCCGACGGGGAATAAAATCCTGGATTGATGCCGCCTGCCGCCAGCCAATAGCGCAATTCGTAATTATGTGTTGAAACCGGAAACACCATCGCCATTTTGAACGGCTTGCCTTCCGCCTTGAATTTCTCGATCACCGGCTTCAGATATTCCGACCTGATCGGATGTTTGGGTTTGCCGTCCTCCATTGGCAGGCTCGGTTTCATCATCGCCCAGACCTCGTTTGACACTGTTGTGCCATTGCCGTTGAGATCCATACTGAAGGCGGTAACAATATCAGCTTTCGTGCCAAAGCCGATGGCCGCGCCCAATGGCTGCCCCGCCAGCATGTGCGCGCCGTCCAGTTCGCCGGTAATCACCCGGTCCAGCAACACCTTCCAATTGGCCTGCGGTTCCAGCGTGATATAGAGGCCCTCATCTTCGAAAAAGCCTTTTTCATAGGCAATCGCAAGCGGGGCCATATCGGTCAGCTTGATAAAGCCAAGCTTGAGCTCCGGCTTTTCCAGCGGCAATTTCTCTGCCAAAGCGGCTGTTGCCGCGCTCAGACAAAGCAATATTCCGGCGGCAATATTTTTTAGCGTAGGCATGCTTATCAACTCCTGTAATAACCATTAATAGCCATGAAGCGGTCTTGCGATGTGCGGTGCAACATATGTGCCAGTGTAAAATTCCTGATATTCCGCTAATTTCGCTTCCGGCCAGCCGATAAATTAGGCAGTGGATGGCGGCGCATGAGGCATTTATACTGGCGTCAACCAGGGAGGAGCCTGAATGGAACCCATTGAATATATGCGTATGACCCGGGAGCTTTATGAAAGCCTCGGGCATCAGCCTTATGGCTGGCTGCAAGCCGATACACCGCCGCCATTTACCGCGCTGAAAAAGCCCTTGTCACAGTGCCGGGTTGGCATGGTGTCCACATCCGGGGCCTATGTGGTGGGGCAGCGGGCTTATCATTATAAGGACGACACTTCGATCCGCGCGATTGCCAAAAGCACGCCAACGGATCAGATTCATTTCTCGCATATCACCGAGAATTATCTGCCCGATCCCAGGCGCGATCCCAATTGCGTGTTCCCCATAGACACGCTGCGTACATTGGAGGCGGAGGGTTTTGTGGGCGAGGTGGCGGCGGATTTGTTTTCCTGCATGGGCGGGATTTATTCCCAGCGCCGGGTGCGTGAAGAACTGATCCCGGTCCTTGCCGAAAATTTCGCCAGGCAGAATGTTGATGCGGTGTTGCTGGTACCCATGTGACCCGTGTGTCATCAGACCGTGAGTCTGATTGCACGTCACTTGGAAGCCAATGGCATCTCCACACTGTGCATGGCCAGCGCGCTGGATATTGTGAAAGCTGGACGGCCGCCGCGTATCAGTTTTGTGGATTTTCCGCTGGGCCATACGGTTGGAAAGCCGTTCGACCGCGCCGGGCAGCTGGATATTGTGCGGCGCGGCCTTCTGGGGCTTGAGACCATGACGCATGCCGAACAGGCTGATCTGCAACCCGTTCGCTGGGCGGACACCGAGGATTGGAAAGCAGAGGAATGGCGCAAGGGTGGCGCGGGCGGCAAGGATGAACGCAAACCTCGCGATGGCACGCCGCAATATCAAACGGCGCAGGACCGCATTCTGGCGGAAGGGCGTTGAGGCGCACTGAGGGGCAATTGCAGCTTTAATCTGTTATTAAGCTGCATAAAAATTCCGTTATTATGCCGCATAAAAATATAGCCGGGTCCGTCCCGGCTATTAATGCGCAATCAGTCTTTCTATTGCACACTCCTGATCAAACCTGTATTCGGTCAAATACTGATGTGGGGAAATGCGTTAACTGATATTGTCTTGTGAGCGGGTAGAATGAGTGAGAACAGACACGCTGACCGGCTGACAGAGCTGGACAGTTTACGCGGCCTGGCGGCGCTGGGCGTGCTTTTTTACCATTTTTTTTGCAGATACCCGCCGCCTGCGCTGTCGAAGCAGGAATTGCACATTAATTTATTCGGCTATTTCCCCATGCCGGAATGGTATCTTGGCCTGATTCCGGTCTATCTGTTTTTCATGATCAGCGGCTTCGTGATTTTCATCACGGCCGAAAGATGCAGAACAGTTGCTGAATTTGCTTATCGCAGATTTTCAAGATTATACCCGGTATATTGGGGCGCATTGATGCTGCTGAGCGTAGTGACACTTTTGGACCCCGCTCAAAATGATGTAACCCTCAAACAGTTCCTGGTTAATCTGACCATGCTGCAGGCCTATTTCGGTGTCCATCATATTTCCGGCGTATTCTGGAGTCTCAGCGTCGAATTATCGTTTTACTTTATGATCGCTGGAATGATCCGGTTTGGCCTGATGACGCATTACAAATATGTTATGCTGTTATGGTCCGTGCTTACTTTTATTTATGGATTTTTTCCCGCGCCCAATCCTGTCCCCTGGCCCATCGTTTGGCTGCTGGCACTGGATTACGGTCATTGCTTCGTCTTTGGCATCTGTGTTTATGAGCTGCGGCGGTCAAGGATGGCGGGCATTGTCAAGATTGACTGGATGCTCATACTGCTTATGGCACTCAGTGCCGCATCGAATCTGTTACGCTACCCTGCCACAGTCATTGTGATACTGACCATTTTACAGGCGGCATTCTATTTTGCCGCCACACGGCCAGTGGCCATTCTGCAAAACAGGGCGCTGGTATATATTGGCGGCATTTCATACGCTTTGTATCTTGTGCACGAACAGCTTGGCATTTTTGTGATGAATATGCTGGCTTTGCCGCGCCTGGCGGAAATAGCTGTGGCGTTCGGCGTTGCCCTGCTGGCCGCAGCGGCATTAACCAGCAGGGTTGAACGGCCCTCAACGAACTGGCTGCGCATTCACCGGCCTGCCTGGACACGCTAGTACGGGGCCGGCATTTGCCTAAAGCACCGCTATCATATTAGTATGGCTGAAATTCAGATAACAAAATATCGCATGCAGAACTGCGATATATAATGAATGGGGAGACATAGTATGAGTGGAGAACAGGCAGGCGCGCTTGCGGGTGTCCGGGTGATTGATATGTCGACGCTGCGCGGTGAAATGGCCGGCAGATCTCTGGCCGATATGGGCGCCGAGGTGCTCAAGATCGAGCCGCCCGAAGGTGCTGCCGCCCGCTTTCAGCCGCCATTTGAAAAAAACCGTGAAGGCGACCCTGACGGCTCGCTATATTGGGCGGCCTTGGGACGCGGCAAACGCAGCATTGTGGTTGATCTGGCCAAACCGGCAGAGATTGAACAGTTAAAGCAACTGATCGCTGGCGCCGACGTGCTGATTGAATCCTATGATCCCGGCCATATGCAATCGCTTGGCCTGGATTATGCGCGCCTGAAGGCGCTGAACCCCGCACTGGTATATGTGTCGATCACGCCCTTTGGCCAGACCGGGCCATTCGCGATGGACCCGGCTACCGATCTGACCATTGAGGCTGCCTGCGGCCTAGTCAATCTTCAGGGCGATGGCGACCGTCCACCGCTGCCGGTGGGCTTTCCCCAGGCGGCTTTTCATGCCGGCCTGGTCGCCGCAGTAGATGCCGTGGTCGCGCTGAATGAACGCCAGCATTCGGGCCTTGGACAGCATCTGGATGTATCGATGCAGACCGCCATGATGCTGACGCTGATGAATGCGCAAAGTTTCCCGACCGCGGAAAAACGCGATATTCCAGGCTATGGCATGGAACGCAATCTGCCCAAACCGCAGGTCACGCCCGGCCTGGATGCGCCGGGGCTGGTCGAGGTTGCGGACGGCTATGTCACCAATCTTATGGGCGCTGTCGGCCCGACCGCGCGCGCACTGGGCGAAGTCGTCAACTGGTGCATTGAAGTTGAAGGGCCGCTGCCGGGTTTGCCGGACATAGACTGGAACAAATGGCCGCAGGAATGCAAAGAAGGCAGGATCACCATGGAGCAGGTGAATGCCGGCACGCAGACCGGCCTGAAATTCCTCAGTACACGGACAAAAGCGGATATTTTTGAGCGCGCCCTCAAGCATGGGCTGTTGAATGTGCCGGTTTATACGACATCAGAACTGCTGAACGATGATCAGCTGGAATCCCGCGGCCTGTGGGAGAAAATTGACGGTAAAACCTATCCAAAGCCCTGCATCAGGCTGTCGCGCAGCAAGACCGGCACGCATAGTCCGGCCCCGAAGCTGGGCGAAGCGCAGGCGCTGCTGAACAGCCCCGCGCGCCAGCCCGCCGCGCCCAAAGTTCCAGCCAGCCCGCGCGGCAAACCCTTTGCCGGCATCAAGGTTGCCGATTTTGCCTGGGTGGGCGTGGGCCCGATTATCTCCAAGGCGCTGGCCGATAATGGCGCCACTGTTGTGCGCATTGAAACCTCCAAGCGGCCGGATGTGCTGCGCATGGCGGCACCCTATTTCAATCGCACATTCAATTTTAATTCCAGCCAGTTCATGGGTAATTTCAACACCTCAAAACTTGGTATGGCGCTGGACATGTCCAGCGAGGATGGCCGCGCCGTCGCTAAAAAAATGGTTGGCTGGGCGGATGTGATGCTGGAAAGCTTTACCCCCGGCACTATTGGCCGCTTTGGCCTGGACTGGGAAAGCGTCAGCAAAGACCGCCCGGACATGATCATGCTGAGCACCTGCCTGTATGGCCAGACCGGCCCGCGCCGGCATTTTGGCGGCTTTGGCAATCAGGGCGCGGCATTGGCCGGGCTGCATGGCATTACCGGCTGGCCGGACCGGCCGCCCGCCGGCCCTTATGGGGCGTATACGGACTTTATCACGCCGCGTTTTGGCGTGCTGGCGCTGGCGTCGGCCATTTATGAACGCAGCAAAAGCGGCAAAGGCCAGTATGTCGATATTTCCCAGGTTGAAGCAGGCATTCAGTTCATCGAACCGCTGATGCTTGACGCCGCCGTTAACGGCGTCACAGCCCCGGCCCCCGGCCTGGACAGCCTGTCACAATGTCCGCACGGCGTCTATCAGACTGCGGGCATTGAACGCTATATTGCGATCTCGGTTTCGGATAGTGCACAGTGGCGCGCGCTGTGCCGCTTTGCCGGGTTTACGCAATTTGCCGATGCGCGCTACGACAATGTAAAAGAACGTCTTGCCGCCCGCGATAAAATTGAAGCCGCAATGCGCGATTTTTGCGCCGGCAAACCGCCCTTTGCCTTTGTGACGCAATTGCGCGCGGCAGGCGTGCCGGCCGCCGTGGTGATGCGCGGCAGCGATCTGTACGAAGACCCGCAGCTTATCCATCGCGGCTATTTCGTCACCCTGAAACATGGTTTCATGGGCGACATGCTCTATGACGGCTACCCGACCTTGTTTTCGGATACGCCTGTCAAGGCCTCCAAGGCGGCGCCGGTGCTGGGCGAGGACACGCTCTATGTGATGAAGGAGTTCCTCAAATATCCGGAGGAAGAGATCACCCGCATGCAGAAAGCCGGAGTGTTTGTTTAATGGCGGAAAACCTGCTCCGCTGCGGCAATGCCGGTTTATGTGTCGCGTAAAGATATGGGGCTATGAAACAAAATCCGGCGCATTCGCATCCCGGGGTGAAATTACCGCGGGCGGCATTGGCCATTGAATGGCGAAGGCCGGATCGTTCCAGCGCACCACACGCGCCAGATCCGGTTCAAAAAACCCGGCCATATGGTAAAGAAGTTCGGTGTCATCGCTCAGTGTGATATAGCCGTGGGCGATGCCTGCATCAATGAACAGCGCGCGGGCGTTCTGCGCGCTTAGCTCAACCGCTTCCCATTTTCCGAAACAAGGCGAAGCCGGGCGCATATCCAGCGCCACGTCATAGACCGCGCCACGAATGCAGCGCACGATTTTCGGTTCGGGCGCGCGCATGTCCTGATAGTGCATCCCACGCAAGGTGCCGCGCAACCGGTTATGCGACAGACTGGTTTGCACGGTTTGAAAGGCGATGCCGCCCGCAGCCAGTTCACGCTCGCAGAAGCTGCGCATAAAGCCGCCGCGTTCATCACGCTGCCATTCGCTTTCGATAATGCTCACACCTGCAATGGGAGTGGAAATAGCGCGCATATCCCTAATCCAAAATCCGCAATATCGGGATGGGCAGCGCGAATTTCCCGCCCCACGCCTTGATCCCGGCCATATTCTGACAGATTTCATCCGCCAGATTCCACGGCAGAATCAGCACATAATCCGGCTTCGCCGCAAAGATTGCATCCGGCGCATGAATGGGAATGCGGCTGCCAGGCAGATAGCGGCCCTGTTTATGCGGATTACTGTCCACCACAAATTCAATCTGGTCTGCGGTGACGCCGCAATAATTCAACAGCGTATTTCCCTTGGCTGCGGCGCCATAGGCCGCAACTTTTTTACCCTGGCGTTTTGCCTGGTTCAGAAAATCCAGCAGCGCCAGTTTCACTTTTACGGCGCGCGCATCAAAGCCGCGATAGGTTTGCAGATCATCCATGCCCGCATCCTGCTCGCACGCGCGCATCTCCATCAGATTTTCACCGGTTTCATATTCCGCCTCGGCGTGGCAGGCATAGACCCGCAGACTGCCGCCATGGGTGGGCAGCACCTCCACATCAAATGCGCGCAGCCGGTGCGCCGTCAGAATACGCTCCACCGTTCCCAATGACAGATAGGAATAATGCTCATGATAGATGGTGTCGAACTGGGTTTGCTGAATGAGGTTCAATAGATGGGGAAATTCAATCGTCCATACGCCTCCGGGTTTCAGCAGCAGCGTAAAACCCGCAACAAAATCATTTATGTCCGGCACATGGGCCAGCACATTATTCGCCACCATCAGATCGGCGCCATGCCCAAGCGCCTTCAGCCGCGCGGCAGTAGCCGCCCCAAAAAACGCAATCTCGGTTGCAACCCCCAATTCCTGCGCTGCCCTGGCCACATTGGCTGCCGGTTCAACTCCCAGCACTGGAATGTTAGCCGCTACAAAATGCCGCAGCAGATAGCCGTCATTACTGGCGATTTCGACCACTTTGCTGCGGGCGTTCAAGGCGAAACGTTCAATCATCGCCGCCGCATAACGCCGCGCATGTTCAACCCAACTGGCGGCATAGGATGAAAAATAGGCATAGTCGCTGAAAATTTCTTCCGCTGGAACGGCGCTTTCCACCTGCACCAGAAAACATGCGCCGCACACACGGGCATGCAGCGGATAAACCTTATCGGGCGTCCCAAGCCTGTCCGGGGCAACATAGGAATTAGCCAGCGCCATACTGCCCAGATCAATAAAACTCTGGCGCAAGGGCGCATTGCAAAACCTGCAGGCCAATGCCTCTCCCGGCATGGCGCGGCTCATGGCCAGACTTTCCATGGCGGATTACCTTCCGCCCACAGACGTTCAAGCAATTGCCGGTCGCGCAGCGTATCCATGGGCTGCCAGAACCCGTTATGTTCATAGGCCGCCAGCTGCCCATCCTGCGCCAGGCTTTCCATCGGGGCTTTTTCCCAGAAGGTGGAATCATCCGTGATGCGGTCGAGCACGCCCGGTTCAAGCACAAAAAAGCCGCCATTGATCATGCCGCCATCGCCCGGCGGCTTTTCGCTGAAACGGGTTGCCTTTCCGCCCGCAAGGTCAATGGAGCCAAAGCGGCCCGGCGGATGCACGGCAGTCACCGTCGCCTGTAAACGCATTCTGGCGTGAAACGCAATCAGCGCGGCAATATCAATATCGGCCAGGCCATCGCCATAGGTCATGCAGAAGGCCTTGCCCGGATCAAGATGATGCGCGATGCGTTTTATTCTTCCACCTGTCTGGGTGCTGTCGCCCGTGTCCACGATCGTGATGCGCCAGGGTTCAGCGTCACCCTTGTGATAGAGGATGCTGTTGGCCGCGACATCTATGGTCACGTCTGAGGCGTGCAGCACATAATTGGCAAAATATTCCTTGATCATATAGCTGCGATAACCCGCGCAAATCACAAAATCATTCAGCCCGTAATGGCTGTACAGCTTCATGATGTGCCATATTATCGGCTTGCCGCCGACTTCGATCATCGGCTTCGGACGCAAATGCGATTCTTCCGATATGCGGGTGCCAAACCCTCCGGCCAATATGACTGTTTTCACTGTTCCGCCCTTTTTCAGACTATATCTGCATATTTTAGCGTGACGCCATCCCGGGTGCTAATTTCCATAGACTTTGGGCGGACAGCACACATGTATCACCGACCCTGAAGGCGCCTGCCACAAACAGCACATCACCCGCTTTGCGAAGCACGTCCGGGCGGCATTCGACCAGATCGCCAATGCGCACCGGCGCAATGAATGAAGCGGCAGTGGAAACCGCTGTAACCTGGTCATTGCCCTGGGCCATATAGGCTGGCTGCGCCATGACCATGTCCACAAAACTCATCAGCATGCCGCCATGGGCATTTCCCGCCATATTGGCATGGGCCGGACGCACCTCACAGGCGTAGGAAAACCCGCCATCAGGTTCATGCCGTTCATAAAATGGCCCGATAAAATGCAAATAGGGATCCCCCTGATCCGCCAGCAGCCTGTAGCCCAGTCCCAATGCAGATGCGGCTTCCCTCATTTGGCGCCCACAATCTTGCAGATTGCCGTAGAGGTCAGGATCAGTGCGCCGCCTGCCCGGATTTCGGCGCCGGTAAAGATCAGCGCACTGGTTTTACGGTTGACCCAGGCCACGGCCTCCAGCCATCCGCACCCCGCCATGCCCAAAAAATCACATTGCAAGGCTGCGGTGCTGACCATGACGCCGCCAGTTTGCAGCTCAGCCGCCCCTGCATGCGCATTGTCGGCTAGGCTCATCAACATGCCGCCATGCACCATGCCGTGCCGGTTCAAATGCCTGTCTGATATAGTAATCAATAGCGTGTATCTGCCGGCTGCTGCACGCTCATACCAGGGCCCGGTCAGGCCGCTGAACGGCCCGGATGGCATCAGCCTATATTCCGGCGGCGGCATGGATTGGTAACATTCGTTCATTTGATCTATTTATAGTATGCGATAAAGCGATTCCAGTCTGGTCAATGTATCAATACGGAAGAGGATCAACATGAAATATCTGCACACTATGGTCCGGGTGAATGATTTGCAGAAATCGCTGGATTTCTATTGCGGCATGCTTGGGCTGGAGGAAAAAGGCCGGTTTGAGGTGAAAGAGGGCCGCTTTACCCTGGTCTTTCTGGCTGCCCCGGGAGATGACAGCGCACAGGTCGAACTCACCTATAATTGGGATCCGGAAGAATTTGGAGAAGCCCGCAATTTCGGGCATCTGGCCTATGAGGTGGAGGATATTTATGCCGCCTGTGAACGCCTGCGGGCGGGGGGCGTCACCATCAACCGGCCGCCGCGTGATGGCCGCATGGCGTTTGTACGCTCGCCCGACAATATATCCATCGAGTTGTTGCAGGCCGGAAAGGCCTTGCCGCCTGTTGAACCCTGGGTCTCGATGCCGAATATCGGGCACTGGTAAAGCCGGGGCATGAACATTAATCCCAAACTTACGCCTGCGATGTACAGGCAGGAGGCTGCGCGCGAGCTCCCTGTTCCATCCAGCCAGCAGCTATTGTGGCGTCTGTTCAGGATTTACATCGCCGGGGGCGCCGCTGGTGTTGGCGTGACCATGCTGCTGGCCCTGCTGGGCTATGAGTTCACGGCGCAGCAATGGATCGCCATCGCCATATTCGGCACACCGGGAATTCTGCTTTATACCATGCTGGATATATGGCTGATCGCGCGGCATTACCGCCCGCTTGGAGATCTTTTGCGCCTGCTCGACCAGGGCAAAATGCCTGATCCCGTTACCCATTCCCGTGGACTGTCCTGCGCTCTGAACCTGCCATTTCTCGCTTTTATGCGCATCAGCCTGCCACACGCATTTGGCGCCGCTTTGACGGGGCTATCGGCCATGGTGCTGGGCAATTGGCTGCTCGATACCCATTTCGCGCTCTGGCAGATTGTAATCTTCAACGCGACGATCCTGCTGTTTGCTGCGCCAGCACACGCGATTGTCGAATTTTTTGCGCTTTCGCGGATACTGAGCCCCATCATTCAACGTTTAAGCGCCTATGAGGACGCGCTGCTGCCTGAGGATTCGGCCAGACTGTTTGCCGTCCGGTTGCGTAACAAGCTCAGCTATCTGGCGGTGTTCGTATCCACACTGCCCACCATCTTTATTGCCGCATCAATCATCCTGAAGCTGAATCTGCTGGTGAAGGAGCTTAACCTGCCCATCACCAGTATGGACCTGCAACCCATTTGGATATGGATCGGCAGCGCTGTGCTGATTGTGTCATTGGGCTCGCTGGTGATGTCGGTTCTGACCGCCAATGAAGTGACCCGATCAGCCCAACTGCTGGTAGACGCCATGAAATCCGTCGAAAAGGGCGAGCTGGATGTGCAGCTGACCGTCACCGGGACTGATGAATATGCCGAAATATTCCGCGGCTTTAATATGATGATCACCGGCCTGCGTGATGAGGTCGCCATGCTGGAGCTGACCCACGATCTGTCGCGAGAACTGCATATTGATCTGCTGATCGCGCGCATCATGGGGGCGACCACGGAGCTGCTCGATGCCGACCGCGCCACCCTGCTGCTGCATGACCCGAAAAGCCGGGAATTATGGTCGCGCTATGCAGATGGCCTGGAAACGACTGAAATCCGAATTCCGGACAATAGCGGCGTGGCGGGAGATGTTTTCATATCAGGTATCACCGCAAATATCTCCGACCCCTATGCCGATCCGCGCTTTAACCAGGATGTCGATAAACGCACCGGCTATCGCACGCAGAACCTGCTGTGCATGGCGGTGCCAAACAAGTCCGGCGAACGTATCGCCGTCATTCAGGTGCTTAACAAGCAGCGCCCTGGCGGTTTTACCGCAAAAGACGAAACCCGCCTGATGGCCTTCAGTTCGCAGATCGCCATCATGCTGGAAAACGCCAACCTGTTCGACGAAGTTCTGACCATCAGCAATTACAATGAAAATATCCGCGCTTCCAGTTCTAACGGGATTTTAACGATCGACCCGGATGGCGTGATTACCACTGCAAACCAGGCGGCGGCGGCCATCCTGCGGACAAGCGAAGCTGAACTGATCAATCATACGGCTCAGGAATGGTTCGCGCCGCGCAACCAGTGGATTCTGGATTCGATCAAACGGGTGCGCGACACGGGCAACCGGGATATTTCAGTGGATACGCCCCTGCTTTTCGCCGAAGGGCGCGACGCCTCGATCAACCTTAAGGTGGCCCCGCTGCACGATCAGGAAAAACAGGTGATCGGTACACTGGTGCTCATTGAGGACATTTCCAATGAGCAGCGCGTTAAAGCCACTATGGCGCGCTTCATGTCCAAAGAGGTGGCCGATCAATTGCTGGCCTCCGATGGCGGGCAGCTGGAAGGCAAAAGCCAGCGTATCTCCATTCTGTTTTCAGACATACGCGGCTTTACCAACCTGTCCGAAAGTCTCGGGGCGACGGGAACAGTTTCGCTGCTGAACGAATATTTCGAGGAAATGGTGGAGGTGGTGTTCCGGCATCGCGGCATATTGGATAAATATATTGGCGACGCCATTATGGCGCTGTTCGGCGCGCCATTCACATCGGACCAGGACGCGGATAATGCAGTGGCGGTGGCCAATGAAATGATGGCGGCGCTGCGCGTTCTGAACCAGCGCAGAAAAGCAGCTGGCGGCGCGCCGCTGGATATCGGCATTGGCATCGGCACCGGCGAGGCCGTGATTGGCAATATCGGCTCCACCAAACGCCTGGAATATACCGCCATCGGCGACTGCGTGAATATGTCATCGCGCCTGGAAGGGGCCACCAAGCAATATGGCGTGCCGATCCTGATCAGCGAATTTACGGTCGCCGATCTGCGCGCGCCGGCCAAACTGCGCGAGATCGACCTGATCCGGGTAAAGGGAAAGGACAATCCCGTCGCCGTGTATGAGGCGCTGGATCATTATACGCCGGACATTTTTCCCAATATGGATGAAACCGTCGCGGCCTTTAACCAGGGCATGAAGCACTACCGCGCCCAGCAATTTTCCGTGGCCCATACTTATTTCAAGGATGCGTTGCTTTCTCATCCCGGTGACATACCGTCAAAGCTGTTTCTGGACCGCTGCGCGGCGTTTCTTCAGGCCCCCCCGCCTATGGGCTGGGATGGGGTGTGGACAATGACGGAAAAATGAAGGCTGACGCGAATTGAAACACTCTCTGACATTACGCTATGGCGTGCTATCCGGCCTGGTGCTGCTGGCGATGCTTGCCTACAGCGTCTACTGGTCCACACTTGCCGGCCGGATTGAAGCGGGCCTTGCCGCATGGGCCCAGGCGCAACGCAGCGATGGCATGCTGATTGAATATGACGCGCTGGAAGTGACCGGCTTTCCATTGCGGGTACAGCCCCAGATCAGCAATCTGCGGCTGGCGGCCCCCGGCCCGAACCCGGCCTGGCAATGGCGCTCGGACCAGCTGATCGCCAATGTGACGCCCTATAATTCAAATCATATAGTCCTGACCGCGCCGTACCCCCAGGATATCGGCCTGCGGATAAATGGCGGCGCACTGGAACAATACCGGCTGGCGCCCGGCAAGGCGCAGGCAAGCCTGGCGTTAAAACAGGGCAGGATCACCCGCATAGATCTGGACATTGAAGGCGGCGCCCTGAGCGGCGGCCGCCTGCTGAGCCATGCGCTTGGCCTTGGCAGAGTGCAATTACACTTGCGCGAGGGCCAGAAATCCGAAGCGAACGGCCTGCAAAACCCAACCTTGTTCGAGATTTCGGCAAAGCTGGAAAAGCTGGAATATCCCGGCTTTGCAAATTCCGCGCTGGGCGCAAATCTGTCCTTGTTCGCCATGACCGCCGCTGTGGAGGGGTTATGGCCGGAGGCGCCGGGCTTGGCGGGCGTGACGCAGTGGCGCGATGCGGGCGGTGTGGTCCAGATAAAGGTTGCACAGATCGACTGGGGTTCCCTCAAGCTTGAAGCCGCCGGCACGCTGGCGCTGGACGCCCAAAATCGCGCCATCGGCTCCCTGACGGCCAAACTGATGCAGCATGCGCAACTGATCAAGGGCTTGCAGGAGGCCGGTCAGCTTACCCGGGAAGAAGCCAGTGCGGCAGGCACGGGACTGAATATTATTGCCATGGTGGCAGGGGAAACCGCGGACGGAAAAACCGGCGCGCTGACATTGCCGATGGTGTTGCAGAATGGCGAAATGTTTATCGGCCCGCTGCGAATCGCAAAACTCAAGCCGCTTTATTAGACAGCCCCACCCTCAGGCGGCTTTTTGCGCGATGCACGCCCGAAATCAGGCTCCGCCGTGTCCTGCCCCGCCTCGATGATCTGTTTGCGGATGGCCCGGGTGCGCGTAAAGGCGTCAAACAGCGCATCACCATCGCCCCAGCGGATGGCGCGTTGCAGGGCGCTGATATTTTCAGAAAACCGCCCCAGCATTTCCAGCACGGCTTCACGATTATTCAGAAAAATGTCACGCCACATGGTCGGATCGCTTGCGGCAATACGGGTGGAATCGCGAAAGCCGCTGGCGGAATATTTGATCACTTCGGTCTGCGTCACTTCTTCCAGATCGGCGGCTGTGCCCACCATATTATAGGCAATCAGATGCGGCAGATGGCTGACCACCGCTAGCACCAGATCATGATGCTCCGGCGTCATGGTGTCCACATTACTGCCGCAGCGTTGCCAGAAACGGGTCAGGCGCTCTACCGCCGCACGGTCTGCGCCGGGTGGCGGCGTCAGAATGCACCAGCGTTTATCAAACAATTCTGCAAAGCCCGCTTCAGGACCGGAATATTCTGTGCCCGCAACCGGATGGGCGGGAATAAAATGCACGCCCTCCGGCACGAACGGGCTGATATCGCGCACGACTGCCGTTTTCACCGAGCCGGCATCGGTGAGGATGCAGCCAGGCTTCAGGCTGCCTTGAATTTCACTGGCCAGTGACGCATAAGTTCCCACCGGGGTACACAGAATAACCAGATCGGCCCCCGCCGCCGCTTGCGCCGGCGTGGATGTAATGGAGTCTACAAAGCCCAGCCGTGCCGCCGTTTGCCGTGTCTGCTCACTGCGCGCCGTGCCGGTAATATGGCCCGCCAGCCCCGCGCGTTTCGCCGCCCAGGCAATGGATGATCCAATCAGGCCAAGCCCGATCAGCGCCACACGGTCAAACGCGCCGTCAGACATTTCCGCCATCCTGCATAAACTTACTCAGTACCCGGATGACGTCCCGGTTTTCCTGTTCTGTACCGATGGTCACGCGCAGGCATTCTGGCAATCCGTACCCCTCCATGCGCCGCACGATCAGGCCATTCTGGCGCAGAAAGGCATCGGCCGCCGCCGCGTTTCGCGCCTCATCCAGGGGAAACGTGACCAGCAGAAAATTAGCGACACTCGGATCGCTGAACAGGCCGATCTTTTGCAGTTCCACCGCCATCCATTCACGCCATTTCTCAGTATGTCCGGCGACGGCAGCGGTAAACGCCGTATCCTGCAAGGCCGCAATGCCTGCCGCCTGCGCCGGCAGGCTGACATTGAAGGGCCCGCGCACCCGGTTCAGCACGTCAATAATATGCGCCGGACAATAAGCCCAGCCAAGCCGCAGCGCAGCCAGCCCGAAAATCTTGGAATAGGTCCGCGTCATCACCACATTGTCATGCGTCGCAACCATCTCTATCCCGGCTTCATAATCATTGCGCCGCACAAATTCCGCATAGGCCGCATCCAGAACCAGTAAAATATCATCGCGCAATCCGGCGCGCAGGCGCCGCACTTCCGCCGCTGTGACATAAGTTCCGGTAGGATTATTCGGATTGGCCAGAAACATCATGCGTGTCGCAGGCGTAACGCAGGCCAGCAGTTCATCCACATCGGCCGTATGATTGCGTTCGCGGGCCGCAACAGGTGTGGCGCCAGCAGCCCGTGTGGCGATGGGATAGATCGAAAATCCGTGTGCGCTATACACCATTTCATCGCCCGGCCCCAGATAGGCCTGACAAAGTAAATGCAATATCTCGTCGGAACCATTGCCGCAGATAATGCGATCCGCCGACAGGCCGTAATGCGCGGCGATAGCCTGACGCAGATCGCCGGACGCGCCATCAGGATAACGGTGAAGCTTTGCCGCTGCGGCGGTATAGGCTGCAATCGCCAATGGGCTGGCGCCCAGCGCGGATTCGTTCGAGGATAATTTTCGCGCCTCGGCCATGCCCGCTATTTTGGATATCCCTGTCTCATAGGGTTTGACATCCAGAATGCCGGGTTTTGGTTTAATGGGGCTCACGGCAGGTCCACAGGCTTACGGCGTAACTTGCATCGGCGTGGCATAGCCGCCCATGACGACGATGCTTTCCAGAAGTTTTTCCTCCGACGCGACCGCCCGCACAAGCCGCAGATCATTCTCGGCGATATATCCCTTTGCTTCAAACAGCATCAGGCGTTTATCCGCCTTTCCCGTATCAATGGGGGTGCAGTCTATACCCGCACTGTCCAGCAAGCGCCGCACGGCTGCGCGGCTCATCTCATTGCGGCAACAGGCAACCAGAAGGCTGATATCATCGCCGGTTTCTTCCCGGTCGATCGGGGCGAGCACTGCGGCACTAACGGTTTTTTGACCGGCAACCTGTAAGAATGGCAACCGCCCGACAATGCGGATATTTTTACGCGCCTGGCCGTCCCCGCCTGCCGTCTGCAAATGCGCCAGGCTGGACCACCAGTCCCCCCCGGGGTCACCGCCATCGGGGAATGGCAGAACACCGACAACACCCTTGCCGTCGCCGATGCGCTGAAGCACCTGGGCCGCACTATTATATGCGGCTACCGGCGTCACCGAGCCAAAATGCCAGCGCGCTATATCCAGAAATCCCGCAGGATCTTCCGACCCGAAAATGGCAACCTCAAATGGCCCCTGCATGCCGCTGGAGGCCGTGATCAGTTCCCGCCACATGCGGCCTATGGCCAATTTAGGAAAGCTGCCCTGATGGCGGGCCATTAAACGGCGCATGATCATTGCTTCACGGCCGGGCCGCATGGCGAATACAGGCACGTCAGGCAGTTCCGACGCCTTGGCCCTGGCAATATTCTGCACAATCTCGGCCCGGCGCAAAAAAAGATCATGGGCCGCATCATCGATCTGATCGATTTCTTTGCGAAGTTGTACAATATGATCCGTACTATCCGTCATGGCTGTCTTACTGTGTATTATTGTTAAGGGATTTACCGGCGGGCCCCCTGTTTAGGCCGCAATGGCTCCGGACGCAAAGGATTTTGGGATGGAAATGCCGCACAGGCCTAGTAAAACATATTATAAGCACTTACACACGCGCCTTAACACCAGGAAACGCCCGAAATGACTGAGACTTATGTAATTGTGGGGGCCGGGCACGCTGCCGGTCAGGTCGCACAGAGCCTGCGCAGCCAGGCCTGCGGCTTCACCGGCCGGCTCATCATGATCGGGGAAGAACCCTATTTGCCCTATCAGCGCCCCCCTTTGTCAAAAAAGTTTCTGGCCGGCGAGATGGATCTGGAAAGGGTTTATTTCAAACCCCCGTCATTTTATGAAAAATTCAATATCGACACGATGCTGAACACCCGCGCCGAGAGTCTCGATCGTGCGGCAAAACAGCTTGTCCTGAGCGATGGACGCGATATCGCCTATGACAAACTGATTCTCACGACCGGTTCCCGGGTGCGCACCATAACCGCGCCCGGGGTTGATCTGCCCGGCATTTTCTATCTGCGCACAGTGGATGATGTCGAAGCCATTCGCGCGCATCTCACTGCGAACAGCAGACTGGTGATTGTCGGCGGCGGTTATATCGGGCTGGAAGTTGCGGCCGTGATGGTGTCGCGGGGGCTGGATGTCACAGTGGTGGAAATGGCGCCCACGGTTCTGGCCCGTGTCGTCGATCCGCGGGTCGCGGAATATTTCGCATCCGCGCACCGCAAGGCCGGCGTGAAAATCGAAAATGGTGTTGCCGTTCAGGGTTTTGCCGGGACTGGAAAAGTCGAGAAAGTATTATGCGCCGGTGGCCGGGAAATTCCCGCCGATACCGTCATTATCGGCGTTGGCATTGTGCCGAATATTGAACTGGCCCAGGCGGCGGGGCTGGCCTGCGACAATGGTATCATGGTCGATGAATTTGGCCGCACCCAGGATCCGGACATTTTTGCCGCCGGTGATTGCACCAATCATCCCAACCGCCTGCTGGGCCGCAGATTACGTCTGGAATCGGTGCAGAATGCACTGGAACAGGGCAAGACCGCCGCATTGGCCATGTGCGGCAAGCTGACTGAATATGCGCAAATACCCTGGTTCTGGTCAGACCAGTATGATCTGAAATTGCAGATCGTCGGCATGTCCGGCGCGCATGACAAAGTGATCATTCGCGGCAGCATGGAAAATCACAAATTCGCGGCTTTCTATTTACAGGGAAATATCATACTCGCCGTTGATGCGATCAACTGCCCGCAGGAATTCATGGCGTCCAAGGCCCTGGTCGCCAATAAAACGCCCGTTGATCTGGCAAAGCTTGCGGATCCGGAAGTGCCGATGAATGCGATAGCGGCCTGAAGCTAATATTGATGTTCCGGCATCCGCACCACCAGACCGTCCAGTTCGCTGGAGACCTTGATCTGACAGCTTAAGCGGCTGTTTTCCTGCACGGCAGAGGCGAAATCGAGCATGCTTTGCTCCATCTGTTCCTTCTTGCCGGTCTTGGCCACCCAGGCGGCGTCCACATAGACATGGCAGGTGGCGCAGGCACAGGCCCCGCCGCAATCGCCGTCAATCCCGGGGACCAGGTTCTGCACCGCGCCCTCCATAACCGACAGGCCTTCGGCCACGTCAACAACATGTTCTGCGCCGTTAAATTCGATATAGGTGATTTTGGGCATTTCTGGACCGCTTTTATCGATTTTGATGAGGGTGCGGTTGTATATGGCATCCTGTGCCCATGGTCAATGATTGTTGGGGTACGGGCTGATCGCAATGGCGCAGCGTTAAAAATGCACCAGCCGCTCAGAATCATGATGACGATGGCAATGGCATTACGCCAATGTGTGATCCGCACCAGTAAGGGATGGTGCGGTCTGGTTGCGGTGGTTGGGCCGCTGGTCATGATGGCTTTACCTTTCCATTCGGTTCGTTACTGAATATGCGTTGCAACCGGATGGCGGGTTACACTGGGGAATGACAATTTTGCAGGGATATATGGAGTGAACGAAAAGATAACCGCTTTGGCCCGCGCCCATATTGCGGGACGCGAGGATATTTATGATCCGGCGGCCCCGTACCCGTTCGACATCTGGGCGGAAATGGGCCGGGCCGGAATGCTGGGCCTTGGCCTGCCGCGCGAATATGGCGGCGGCGGCATGGGCTATGCCGGGCTGGTGGCGGCCTGCGCCGCCTTTGTCGAGGCCGGGCGCAATCCGGGGCTGGCGTCCGGCTGGCTCAGTCACACCCTTATCGGGCGGCTGATTCTGGCGCAAAGCGGTAGCGCCGAACAAAAACAAAGCTATCTGCCGCGGCTGGCATCGGGCGAGCTTACCGCCGCAGTGGCGATTTCCGAACCCAATGCGGGGGCGCACCCCAAACGGCTGGCCGCCACCGCCAGGCGTGACGGGGATTTCTGGGTGCTGAATGGCGAAAAGGCCTGGCTGACCAATGGTCCGATTGCGGGCCTCTATATTGTGCTGGCGATAAGCGAACAGGTGGGGGACCGCAAACAGTTCAGCGCCTATCTGGTTCCGCGCGATACGCCCGGCCTGAGCCAGACCGATGCGGGCGCGGTGGATTTTCTGCGCCCGACGCGCCATGGCGGGCTGCACCTGAAGGATGTACGCATTCCGGCAGCAAACCTGCTGGGGCCGTTGGGGCAGGCGTTCGAGACCATCTCCAAACCGCTGCGCGAGGTTGAGGATGTGCTGGGGCTCGGCATGGGCCAGGGCGGAAGGGCGGCGCTGCTCGATCTGCTGCGCCAGAGCATTGAAGGCGCCGGGATCACCCCCTCTGACGCGCAATTTGGCCAGATAGGCGCCCTGCTGGCGGCGCAGTCGGCCCTGCAAATTCTGACGGCGGAGTTGGCCGCCGGGCTGGACCGGCACGGGCCTGACCCCACCGCAGCGCTGCTGGCGGCCCGGCGGCTGTCGCGGCAATTCCTGACCGACTTCGATATCTGCCTGAAAAGCCTGCAATTACCCGAAAATATCGAACTTTTGCGGCTTTTTCGGGATTTAACCAAATCTGGAGGCTTGGCGTCGAACATAGACCGCGCTAAAGAAGAGAAACTTGGAAAATCTCTGGTTAGAGATTAATGGATCGAGCAGCCCCGCCCGCGCTGGCCAGCGCGGGCAAAGCCGCCCTTACGAAAGCAGGATAACGTGACACTGGTAAAACCCATTAAGAGCGGCGGCGGCAAAGTGGATAGCGTGGAAACGATCCGCGCCGGATTTGAGGGCCTCGGCTATATCACCAACCCGCAGATCGCGACGTCGATCTATCTGGCGCAGAATCTGGAAAAGCCGCTGCTGGTCGAAGGCCCTCCCGGGGTCGGCAAGACGGAACTCGCCATCGCCACGTCGAAATATCTCGGCCTGCCGCTGGTGCGCCTGCAATGTTATGAAGGGCTGGATGAATCCAAGGCCCTCTATGAATGGAAATATGGCAAGCAATTGCTGTACACGCAAATTCTGCGTGAGACATTGGGCGAAGTGTTGCAGGGCGCCAAGGGCCTGTCGGAATCCATGGCCCGGCTGCATCAGTTTTCCGACGTGTTCTTTTCCGAACAGTTTCTGGAAGAACGCCCGCTGATGAAAGCCATGCGCGCGCCCGCGGGCGCCGTGCTGCTGATCGATGAACTCGACAAGGCGGATCAGGAGTTTGAATCCTTCCTGCTGGAGCTTTTGTCGGAATATCAGATCAGCATTCCCGAAATCGGCACCATCAAGGCCACCATCAAACCGATCGTATTCCTGACCAGCAATAATACCCGCGAGTTGAGCGATGCGCTGAAGCGGCGCTGCCTGCATCTGTATATTCCGTTTCCCGATGCGGCGCTGGAGCGCAAGATCATCGCGGCGCGCGTGCCGGATGTGTCGGTGAAGCTGCGCAATGAACTGGTGGCCTTTGTGCAGGAACTGCGCGGGCTGGATCTGAAAAAACTGCCGGCGGTGAGCGAAACCATCGACTGGGCGCGCACATTATTGCTGCTGCACGCCAATACGCTGGATGCGGAAATGGTGCGCAACACGCTGAATGTCATTCTGAAATTCCAGGATGACATCGAGGCGGTCGGCGCGCAATTGACCACCCTCACCGACGAAGCGCTGAAGGCCGCGGAACGCCCGCTCGGCGCAGCGTAACGTCCCTGGTTTGATTTTAGATGGAATCTTTTAGTGACGCACAG
The DNA here is from genome assembly GCA_049323435.1 of Pseudomonadota bacterium. Lineage (GTDB taxonomy): Bacteria > Pseudomonadota > Alphaproteobacteria > UBA11222 > UBA11222 > UBA11222. The sequence continues at coordinate 12,950 of JBMOMX010000006.1, read as the reverse complement.
ATTCTATAAAATGGACCCCCTCCCCAACCCTCCCCCTTTCAGGGGGAGGGAGCTGTTTCGACTTTCGTTCCCTCCCCTTGGAAAGGGGAGGGACAGGGAGGGGTTCAATGGGGCAAACCTAATTGCCACGTCCAGATAAAAGGTAACAGCCATGGACCAGACACTCGGCGATTTCATCAAGGCGTTGCGCAATGCCGATGTGCGCGTGTCCAGCACCGAAGTGGTGGACGCGCATGAAGTGATCGATCTGGTTGGCTATACCAATCGCGCGATGCTGAAAGATTCGCTGGCGCTGGTGCTGCCCAAGACCGCCGACGAAAAAGCCATTTACGATTACACCTTCGACCGGTTTTTCAAATTTGACGAACTGGACGAAATGGAAATGGCCGACCGCGCCGATGCGGCCGCCAGCGACGCCAGCATTGTGCCGCAACTGGATGATGCCGCGGGCCAGGCGGGCCAGGGCCAGGGCGAAGGCGGCGGCAAGGGCTGTGCGGCGCGGGGTGCTGCCGGCGAAGGCGCGCCCGATATCACCGATGCGGTGGAACAGGCCGCCATGCGCGAAAATCTTTCCCCCCTGTCGCAGATGGTGCTGTCGGGCGACCGCAGCGGCATCGCCGTTGCGATGGCCGAGGCGGGCGAAGCGGTGGGCCTGCGCAATATTCATATCTTCACGCAAAAGGGGCTTTATTCGCGGCGCATTCTGGAACATATGGGGCTGAAGGCGCTGAACAATGACATTACCGAATTACGCAAACGCGACAGCGCCAGCGCGCATGAACTGGCCGAACGGTTGCGCAAGGGCCGCGAATATCTGCTCTCTCAGGTGCGCGATTATGTGGAACAGCAATTTCTGCTGCACGCCGACGCCGATGGCAGCCATCTGCGCGAGGATATTTTATCCAAATCGCGGCTGACCAATATTGAACGGCGCGATTACCGCATGGTGCAGGAAATGGTGCGCAAGATGGCCAAGCGCCTGATCGCCATCCATTCGCGCCGCCGCAAGGTGTATGACCGCGGCGCGCTCGACATCCGCAAGACCATGGCGAAGAACCACGCCTATGACGGCGTGCCGTTCGACATCCGCTGGAAATCGGTCAAGATCGACCGCCCCAAGGTCGTGGCGATTTGCGACGTGTCCGGCTCGGTCGCCAAGGTGGCGCATTTCATGCTGATGTTCCTCTATAGCCTGAACGAAGTGATGCCCAAGGTGCGCAGCTTCGCCTTTTCCGGGCGGCTGGGCGAGGTCAGCGATCTGTTCAAGGATAGCGACGTGGAAACTGCGATGTCCAAAACGCTCGCCGAATGGGGCCAGGGTTCCACCGACTATGGCCGCTCATTACAGGATTTCGCCGAACTGGCGCTCAACGACATCGACAGCCGCACCACCGTCATCATCCTCGGCGACGCCCGCAGCAATTACGGCGATCCCGGCAGCGACATCATGAAAAAAATCTACGAACGCGCCAAATGGGTGATGTGGCTGAACCCCGAGGAAAAAAACACCTGGAATTACGCCGACTCCGTCATGCGCAAATTCCAGCCCTATTGCCACCAGGTGCAGGTCTGCAATTCGCTGACCCATCTGGAACGCATCGTCAGCTCGGTGCTGCGGAGCGCGACGTAGGGGGGGGATGATTTCAGGTTTGTCGAGTTCACATTCCGCATCGTCATTGCGAGCGGAGCGAAGCAATCCAGGAATCACAAAAGAAAGACTGTGTGTGTTGCTTCTGGATTGCCGCGCTCCCTATGGTCGCTCGCAATGACGTAAAGGGGGTGATTGATTCACCCTAACGTCATCAACGCCTTCCGCGTAAAGGAATGAACGCGATGCCAAAATGGCCCAAGCCCAAGGACGTGGAAGCCGTGACAACCGAACAGCATGGCGGTGATGACTGGAGCTTTGGTCCCGGCATGGCCGAAACCATTGCGGACAAGATCAAATATGATGTCTGCGCCGAATTCATTGTCTACAAGCGCGAAAACAATCTGAACCAGCGCGAGCTGGCCCAGAAACTCGAAATCAGCGAGGCGCTGGTCAGCAAAATTCTGCGCTACCAGTTCACTGAATTCACCATCGACCGCCTGCTGCGCTATCTCGAAAAACTCGGCATAAAATATGAGTTCAGAAGGGTGGCTTAGATGGGACTAAAAAGATGTTATTGTAAAATGGCGAGGAGATAAAAACTGTCATGTCAAGACCTGACCCCGATTTGTGCGCTGAAGCAGGGCATGATGCAGGAACTGCTGACCGGAAGGATCAGGCTGGTATGAGCAACAAATCGATTTCCGGTTCATCAGGATACGGCATTGAAAAGCACGCCCATATTTTTGCCGCATGGGCCGCCAGCCGCGCCGCATCGGTCAAGGGCTGCCGTTTTGACGTCCGGCAAGGGCGGAATATTCTTGAAAAATGCGGTTTTAAGCCGGAGCTTTCAAAGCCAGAACATTTGCCGGAAGCTTCGGCGATTGATTCGCAGCATCGCATATGGCGAGAGCAGGCCTGCGATTTTGCGAAGAATCACGTCAAGGCTGATACGTTTGAACTTACCCACGGCGTGGCGGCAAAGCTGATTAATGTTTATCTCAAATCACGTTTCGTATGCGGTGGTTACCATGACCACCCCCGAGTGATGGCGCTTCACCCTCCTATTGATAAGGAGTTGCTTAAAGCGTTGGCGCGCAAAAATTTTGGGGGTCACGGCGAAGAGTGGAAGAACGCAAGCAACAAGGGGTGGTCCAAGATGACTTCCTGCGACTATGAAGGACTTATCACATTAATCCGGGATAATTTGCAGAAGAAGCCGCTCTGGATGATTGAAGAATATTGGAAGGGGCATCAGTGTGCGACGTAGGTCAAATCGAGAAGATGACGCAAAAACATATAAGGGGTCAGACCCCTTTTTCCCTTGACATTCAATATAATGGAGAGTGGCGCGACATGAATATGCATTTTTTTGGGCAGAAATGGGGCAGAAATGGGGTCAGACTCGATTATTTTTGCATTTGATTTGATCTTTTAATCCAGAAATGGGGTCAGACTCGATTATTTTTGCATTTGATTTGATCTTTTAATCGAGTCTGACCCCATTTATTGAGACCCCATTTATTGCCATTTATTGGACCCCATTTATTGACCCCATTTATTGCTGACCCCATTTATTGCAGCCAAAATCCAACAGAAAAAACCCGCGCATATACGACGAATACCTGTATAAATCCCGTCATCTCATCGAGAATTTCTTCGCCAAACTCAAGCAATTCCGCGCTATCGCCACCCGTTACGACAAAACCGCCAGAAACTTCCTCGCCGCCGTTTTCCTCGTGGGGGCTTACATATGGCTCAATTGACGACAGACCCTAAAATCATCCTGCTAAATTGCGCCTCGATGGTCCGTTCTGGCGGAAACTGTAAAATTGCAATGGTTCCGCACCTGTCGCCTGCTTTAAGTTCCAGTTTCGCATCATGCAGCGTGGCCAGCCCGTGTGTAATTGACAGCCCCAGCCCTGCGCCGCCCTTGCCTGCCGTGTCGGCGGCATGTCCCGTTTCAAACGGCAGCAGGACTAGCTCCCTGTCTTCCGGGGGAATGCCGTTGCCCTGATCGTGAAATTCAATGCGCAAACCTTCTTTCCCAGTTTCCGCTATCACCCGCACTACCGACTTGTCCGGAGAGAACTTCACGGCGTTGGATAACAGATTGGCCAGCATTCGCAACATCGCCGCCGGATCAGCCTTCAGCCTGGGGCATCCGGGCGGAATCTGCAATTGTATGTCCACCTGCCTGGCCTTTGCCGCGTTCGCCTCTCCCTGCACAACCTCTTCGATCAGCGGGGGGATATCCACATCCTCTTCATGCAAAATATATTCTGCGCGCTCCAGCCTGGCCTCTTCCAGCACAGCTTCAAGAATCTGGAACAGATGGTTGCCACTGTCATAAATATCGCTGCTATATTGCCGGTAGGCCGGGTTGCCAATGGGGCCAAAAACTTCCTGCCGCATTGTATCGGAAAAGCCGAGTATCGCATTCAATGGTGTGCGAAGCTCATGGCTCATCTGCGCCAAAAACCGCGTTTTGGCGGTATTGGAGGCATCCGCCCTGGACCTTGCCTTTTCCAGTTCGTGCAGGCTGTCGCGCAACTGCCCGTTTCTGCGCGCCAGTTCTTCCGTCCGGCGGGCGACCTCCTGTTCCAGCGTATCATGGCTTTGCTGCAGGCGCAGCTCCGATCTTTGACGCAGTGACGCCAGAAACGCCGTGACAGAAAGCAGAAGTATGACTGTCGCGCGGTTTAGAAATATTATCAGCGAAATATCAACGCCTTTAATAAATAAGCCAGCTAATACGAGCACCGAGCAGATGGCTAACCAGAAAACTGCCGCGAAACGCGCATTCATCCAGGCCGAGAGGGCTACGACTATAATATAGGGAAAGACGCTCAAAGCCACCCCGGCCGGGGTAAAGATATCAACAATAAATGTGGCGGTGGCGGTGGCGGCCGCCAGAATAATGGCGGCCCTGTTCGTCAGCCAGCCGCCTTTTACAGACGCATGGGACGCCGGGTCCGCGTTCATCTGTTCCCCCTTAATACGGTATAGCCCCAGGGCCACTTAATCCGCAGTTACTTTTGCGGTAAATATCCGTAATGGGACGATATCCAATCTTGATTCGTGGTTTTCCTTGTTAACAGAAGGCTACACTCACTGGTTGAGGCCGCGCAATACTTTAATAAATATGCGCCATCCATAAAAAATAATAAGCAGGGAAATGGGGTCAGACTCGATTAGCCATTCCCTTGCCGCCACTTGACATGTAGTCACATTAATACTACATTTCATATTCAACACCACTTAGAAGGAAAAGCCCCATGAGCACCGCCGACACCTATGTCCGGGCGCGTATTGACAGCGCGACCAAGGAGCGCGCGACAGAGGCGCTGGAAGCGATGGGCCTGTCGGTATCCGACGCCATCCGCCTGCTGATGCTGCGGGTGGCGGATGAGCGCCGCCTGCCCTTCGAGGTGAAAGCGCCCAACGCCGCCACGCGCAAGGCCATTGCCGAACTTGAATCCGGCAAAGGCAAAAAATTCAAAAGCGTAAGGGCCCTGATGAAGGACCTGAATGCGGACGATTGAACGGGCATCTGCGTTCAAACGCGATTACAGGCGCGTCAAGGCTTCGCCGCGTCACGCAAAGGACATTGATCTGCTTTTATCCGATGTCCTGACGGCACTGCTGATGGATGAGGTTTTGCCCATTCACAATCGCGATCACGCCTTAACCGGCAATTGGATGGGATATCGTGAATGTCATATCAAGCCGGACCTGCTTCTGATCTATCGCAAGCCGGATACAAACACCCTCCGGCTTGCCCGGCTTGGCTCGCATAGCCAGTTGTTCAATAGCTAAAACCCCTACCCGTACACGAAATGCTTCACCAGCTGATGCGCGATGGCGAAGGGCGGCGGGATCATCACTTTGGCCGCTTTGCCTTCAAGCCGCCTTGCGCGTGCGCCCCGGCGCTTTGGTGATGCGTAATTCGACCCGCTGATCAAGCGCGTTCAGAATGCGCACCAGGCGTTCAATGCTGAACCGCCCCAATTTGACATTGCGAATATTCACAATATTGGTATGGGCAACGCCGGCGACCTTGCCTGCGGCCCGCGCGGTTAGCTTGCGCTTGTTCAGTAAACCAATGATCGCTGCGGCCAGTCCGGCCTTCATCAACAGCGCATCGGAATCCGGAAATCCCAAATCCCGGAACACATTGTCACTGCCTTTATTTAATTCGAGTTTTTCGGTCATTTCAGTTGCTACCGTAACAGCTTCAAACGTTGCTTGATCCGGTCAATATCAGCCTTGGGCGTCTTGATTCCCTGCTTTGATTTTTTCTGAATTAGGGGGACGCTTCCCTTTTTATACGCATCTCGACCTGCCCCTACTCCATCAAATCATCAATTTCGGCCTACAGGGCTTTGGCGAGTGCGCGCAGAACCCCCGCCGTTTTCTTGCGCTTGCGGGTCTCGATCTGGCTTAGATAGGCGCGGGCGATCCCGGCCTGTCCGGCCAGCGCCGCCGCCGTCAGACCGCGATGCGCGCGCCAGGCCCGCACGGGATGCGCACCGCCAATGATGGCGCGGACCACATCGCCCGGGATAGTCCCCTCGGCCCCGGTCTTGACGCGGGCCATGATGATTTTCGCATCCCGGATATCGCGCGCGTATTCCTTTTCCTCGATCATCGCAACCATGCGCTTTTAGCCGGCAAGCGGCAGCAGCGTCATTTTCCGGCCTTTCCCGGTAATGATCTGCGCGTCACGCATCGCTGTTCTCCTCAATCATAAATAGCCCGCCGGTGACCGATTTTTAGCACCATCACGACACGCCCATCTTACGTAAAAATCACCCTGTAATCGCCAACACGATTAAAGGGCACGCTACCCTTTAACTGAAAATGGATAGCGTCCTCTTTGATACCTGATATCACTCCACCGTGATGGTGACCGGCGGCGAATGGACCGGCGGCATGTGCGGGATATGGTTATGATCGCCCAGTAATAATTGCAGTGTGTGCTTGCCGGGGGTCAATTCAAGCGTGCCTTCTGTCTGCCCGCCGCCATAATGTATGTGTTTGCCGTCTTTCGGGATGGCCTCATTCAGCGCGTCGCCTTCCAGCATGGGCGTATCCACCAGCAGATGATGATGCCCGGTATTTTCCTTCTCGACGCCCGCAGGCGCCACCCCCATGCCGCGCATGCCAAACACCACCTGCACCGGTGATTTAACCTTCGCGCCATCAGCCGGGCTGATAATGTAAATCTCCGCCCCATCGGGCGCAGGCGTTTCCCCGGCCATGCCAGGCGCGGCGAATAACAGCGCCGCCCCCATCACCAGCGCGCGCATAGAATATTTCATACCACATCCTCCTGATAATCAATTAACGCCAGCGCCGCGTGGCATCCGGTTTCCGGGGTGCTGTGTATGGATGTAGTAATTTCCGCGCAATGTGCAACACAAATGGGGAGCCGGCAATGCGGTCAGACTCGATTAATTTTGCGTTCTATTTGATCTTTTAATCGAGTCTGACCGCATTTCCCTGCATCGAAAAAACTTATATGCGCGCCGTTAAACTTCCGCAGCATAGGGCGGGGCGGGATCATATTCCATGGCGCGTTGGGTAAAACGGGCATGATCAACCCCATGCATCTGCCCGACCAGCCACAGCGCCATGTCGATGCCCGCCGATACGCCCGCCGCCGTCACCACATTGCCGTCACGCACATAGCGGATATTTTTCAGCACATCCGCCTTGCCCCGCGCCGCAAGCTGATCGGCAAACCCCCAATGGGTGGTCACCCGCTTGCCGGCCGCGGGTCCGGCCTCCGTCAACAGCAGCGAGCCGGTGCAGACGCTGGTCACCCATGTGCATTTGGCCGCGGTTTTGGCGATCCAGTCCAGCATGTCCGGATTTTCCACCTCGCGCCGCGTGCCCTGGCCGCCGGGAACCAGCAACACATTCAGGGGCGGACAATCGGCAAAGCCGTGATCGGCCATCACCCGCATCCCCTTGGCGCATTTCACCACGCCGCCATGTGGCGACACCATCAGCACAGTGTCTTTTGGCGTCTTGTCCTGCCTATGATCACGCACTTCATTGGACATTGTGAACACTTCCCACGGGCCAACGAAATCCAGTTCTTCCGCGCCGTCAAAAATCAAAATCCCGATGGTGCTGACCATATGCTTCTCCTTTTCAAAGTGATTGAAAACGTTCCCGGTAGATATTAGGGGGAATGCCGATATGCCGGTGAAAGGCCCGGCGCATGCGTTCGCTGTTGCCAAAACCGCAATCGTCCGCCACAACATCAATATTCAACCGGCTTTCTTCAAGTTTGCGGCGCGCGGCGTCAATGCGGGCGCATGCGATGAAATTTGCGGGCGTCCAGCCGGTTTCCACAGCAAAGGCGCGGGCGAAATTGCGCGGGCTCATGGCGGCGTGCCGGGCCAGAACCTCAACCGTCAAATTCAGATGCAGATTATTCAGCGCCCAGGTGATGGTGTCCCGCATACGGTCACATTCAACATTTCCGCCGGTCAGATGCGCGCTGAATTGCGACTGGCCGCCGCTGCGGATCATGAACAGCACCTTGTCTTTGGCAACCTCCAGCGCAACCTTGCGCCCGCAATCCTCCGCCACAAGCGCGAGGGATAAATCCATGCCCGCCGTCACCCCGGCCGAGCTGTAAAATTTTCCATCACGCACATACAGCGCATCACGATCCACCATCACCCGGGGAAAATATTTCGCCAGCTGATCGCAGCTGTTCCAATGGCATGCGGCGCGGCGTCCATCCAGCAATCCGGCCATCGCCAATAAAAATGCGCCGCTGCACACCGACGCCACACGCCGCGCATTTTGCGACTCCCGCCGGATAAAATCGATCAATGCGCCGTCGCGCATCGCCTCTGCCGTGCCATTGCCGCCACTGATCAGCAATGTGTCAATCGGCCCGGTCAACGCCGCCAGATCGCAATCGGCGGCAAGCCGGATACCGGATGTGGTGGCGAACAGGCCGCCATCCGTGGTGGCCAATGTCAGCCGGTAACCCGGCAAAGCGGAAGCATCATGGCGGGCCAGCACATCATTGGCGCCCTTGAAGATTTCCATCGGGCCGGCAATGTCCAGCACCTGCGCGGCGGGAAAGCCCAGCATCACCACGGAACGGGTGGCGTGGCGTGCCGCGGGATTTTTCATGTCCTTGGGTTTGCGTTTCATGTCACGAATTTAAGCCGGTCATGATTTGGCGGCAATGACAAAGACCCCTCTTTTTCCGCCAAGAGCCGGCGCCGGGTGGTTTGTATTAGCCAGCCGGGGTTAAGGGGGCAAAGAAGACTATGCACGACAAGCCGCGCAGAATGAAAAATATGAATTTTACAGATGTGATCCGAAATCCATCTGCTGATGCAGTACGCGAATGACTTCGATCCCGCCTTCGGATAGCTGGCGGTAGAAAATGAAATGCGATCCGCTGCGATGTTTGCGGTATCCCGCGCGTATTGCACCCGCATCCTGACCCGTATTTTCATTGCGCAGCAGTTCAAAACAGGCGTCGCGAATATCGCCCGCATATTTCTCCGCCTGGTCCACGCCCCATCTGTCGGCGGTATAATCCCAGATTCCGTCAATGTCTTTGGTTGCCAGCCGGGAAAAAATCAGGCGTTTCATTTTGCCTGATATTCAGAACGTTTTCTCGCAAGGAATGCATCAAAGTCGAAATGTTCCGCCCGGCCGCTTTCCTCGCCTTCAATCAGCGCGGCGCGCAGCGCCTCCAGCTTGGCCTCATGCTCTTCCAGCAGGCGCAATCCGGCCCGCACCACTTCGCTCGCCGAGCCATAGCGCCCCGCCGCCACCCGCGCACCGATAAACGCCTCAAAATATTCGCCAAGGGAAATTGATGTATTTTTAGCCATATTGGTCTCCATTGCTCCCGACTACCAATATATAATATTATTTGGTAATAATGCAAAGCAAACCATCTTGCGATTTTTCTGTCTTCCACTACATTCCTGCGCTCTGCACTGTGGATAATCGGTCCGCAATATTGGGGGAAGAGGAAATGGCGCTCTATGACAGGATCGGACAGGGTTATGACGCCACCCGCCGGGCAGACCCCGCGATTGTTGCCCGGCTGATTCATCATCTGCAACCAATCCCGGAGGGAAACTATCTCGATCTGGCCTGTGACCTGAGCCCTTAAAATTCCTCCAGATTTGAGTAGAGTCCGTCAACTCAGGGAGACGGACGATGAAGGGATCACGGTTCACGGAAGAGCAGATTATCCGGATTTTGAAGGAGCAGGAGGCTGGCGCGAAGACGGCGGATGTCTGCCGCAAGCACGGGCTGTCGGAAGCGACGTTTTACAAGTGGACTTGCCCTTATTTAGTGGAGAGACTTTCTACTCTGCGCTTGCCATGATGGCCTCGAATGTGACCGGGGATTTATATCCCAGTGACGAATGCCGCCGCCGGGGATTATAGAAGCCATCAATGTAGCGGCCAAGGGCCAATTCGGCATCCGCCCTTGTCAGGAATCTTGTCCGCCAGACCAGATCGGATTTGATGGTTTTGAAGACGGTTTCCACCACGGCGTTGTCGTAGCAGTTCCCCTTTATTGGTACCTGCATTTTCAGGGCCGCTCATGGATGCGATGATTCCCCGGCAGCCCAGAAGTTTCTGATAGTCCCCGGAACAATATTGGCTGCCCCGGTCGGAATGATGGGAAATGGGGTCGGACTCGATTATTTTGCGTTTAATTTGATCATTAGGGGAAATGGAGTCAGACTCGATTAAATCAGCATTTAATCGAGGCTGACCCCATTTTCTACCATATCCCGTTCGCACACTTTTTCGAGAATTTGTGTGTTTTTCATAACTATTCTCCTTTCATCGAAGAACGGGAATGGGGTCAGACTCGATTAAAAACGGGAATGGGGTCAGACTCGATTAAATGATCAAATAGAACGCAAAATAATCGAATCTGACCCCATTTCCCACCTGGACCCCATTTCCCACCTGACCCCATTTCCCACCTGATGAAAGCCCGCTTCCCGGACCTGTCCTAACGCCAGGTTAGAACGGTGGTGCGGGATGGTGGGGCAAAACAGCCTGTTGCTCATAAAGAATTCAATTATGGTGAACCATGGCGTTTTATGCGGTTTCCGGGGGAAGAGTTGAATGCCTGATACGCATGGGGGAGAGGGGTCAACAATTGCGGCCGGGAAAGCCGGTGGCTTCAATTGGCGGCGTCTGTTGAAGCTGGTGATGATCACCATCGGGGGGATCGTTGCCCTCGCGGTGATTGGCATGGGGCTTCTTATCAGCAATCCAGGATGGTTCATGGCCATGTCTCCATATCCGTATGAACGAAAAGGTCACGAACGCCATCTGAACCAATTTACGGCGTCGCCCGGGCTGGTGATTTTCCCAGTTGACGTGGCGCCTCGCACGATTGGTCTCGTTGTTGTGGATCGCGAAACGGCGCGCGCGCGTCTCATCCAGCAGAAGGGGATGCTGTTGCAGGTGCCGCGCTTGTCGCGCGATGGGAAACGGCTGCTGATTTCCCGGCAAGATGCGGCAACAACGGGCATACGCGAGCTTTTGATCTGTCAGGTTGCGGACTGGCAATGCCGCGTGCTTTGGCGCACGAAGCACACGATTGCGTACCCCGTCGAAATTGACAGGGACACGGTGCTTTTTTTTTCAAGCCCGCCATTCATTCGGGAGGATGGCGGCGTGCGTTATTATAATAGCGACTTTTATCTCGTCCGCGCGGGGTCGGAGCCGGTCAGGCTCAGCAATTTTACATTCACCTCGGTCTATTCGCTCGCTGTCCTGGACGGGGAAATAGTGTTTTCAGCGGAGCAAAATAGATCAGCGCAAAATAGAGTGTTGTTTTCAGGCAGGCCGGGAAACGATCCCATATTGCCTGATCCAGGCTTTACCGTGACCGTGTCTGCGGATGGCAAGACCAAGACCGTGACTCCGGACAGCAACATTTTCGCGTTGCCTTTCGATAGATCGAAACCGCGCATCGAAACTCCGGCGAAAATTCTCGAGCCGCTGTTTTTGATGAAAGCCGGCAGCTCAATGGAGCTTGCGGCGTCGGAAGACGGGCGTCTGGTGGCGTTCAAGAACCGGGTGCGGTCCGCGCAATTCGACCTGGTCATCGCCGATCGGGATGGAACGGTCAGAAAACACGTCATCACATCTGGTTTCGGCTTTTCGAGTCCGGCGTTTGTGGGCCGTATGGTGCTGGCCAATGAATTGACGCAGGACGCGCTCACTGTTCGCGCCTTCGATGTGGACAGTAATACCGAGAGTGTGATCGTCAGATTCGACCTAACAACGGAGTTCTCAAGGCTCGAACAGATCGAACTACACGTCAACCAATAGAAGGGAGAAGTCATGTCGGGATTTGGGGGTTATGGGTCGGGCGGCGCGTCGGCACCGTCAGTGCCGTCGTATGTGAATTATGGCACCCGGACGACGTGGGGGATAATTCCCACATACGGAAATTATGGCGGGGAAAACTACACCGGCGGACAAGTTAACGGGAGTGATTCTACTCTTGCTGGCGTAAACACTCTTGACAACGCGTTTAAGGCGCATGACTTGGCGTATGATAGAGCAGCATGTTAATTTTCACTTAGATTTGACCCTGGATTTTCATTTAGAAGTGACCCGGGTGGATGTTATGTCCCGCGATGCGGGCAATTGGTCAAGCCTGTTTTTTTTCCTTTCTGGTTTTGGTGGCAGCGGAGCTGGCCCTAAAGCGGAAGCTGTCATTGCCGGTCTCGAGGATGTGGCAGTGGTGAGTAAGCCGATCCAGCAGGGCGGTGGTCATCTTGGCATCGCCGAACACATCGGCCCATTCGCTGAAGCTGAGGTTGGTGGTGATGACGACGCTGCTGCGTTCATAGAGTTTGCTGAGCAGGTGGAACAGCAGTGCCCCGCCGGAGGGGCTGAACGGCGGAAATGGGGTGGAAATGGGGTTAAATGGAAATGGGGTCAGACTCGATTAAATGATCAATGGAAATGGGGTCAGACTTGATTAAATGATCAAATAGAACGCAAAATAATCGAGTCTGACCCCATTTCCCTGCAGACCTCCCCTCCGAAATACCCATCAAAGCGATTATTGGAAATAACAGGCTAAGGATGATATCGCTTAGCCACCCAAACTCATGGCGATGCTTCGGGATGCCAAAAACAGGATAGAGCCAGAAGAACACTGCCAGTGCGATCATAAATAACAAAAAAACGATGGGTATGGTTCTGCCAATATGGCCCCAGAATTGATAATAAAATTGTCCGATATCTTTGAGTTTTACATTCCTCCTCAGGAATGGCGCAATGAACATGAGAACAAAAAACGCCGGGAACGCATAGACCAG
>JBMOMX010000005.1:0-39802 GCA_049323435.1 Pseudomonadota bacterium | reverse complement strand
GGCTGGTGAGTTTTATGGACTATGATCTCGGTTATATCGATCTGGAACAACGTACCCTGCAACCAATAGACAACCCCTTTGGCCCGGGGGTGTCACCCATGTCTTAGGTACATTGTGTTACCTATGTCTCCGGTATAGACCCGGCGTAGAATGGCGGAGAGGGTGGGATTCGAACCCACGAGACAGTTTCCCGCCTACACGCTTTCCAAGCGTGCGCCATCGACCACTCGGCCACCTCTCCCCGGCGCATATGCGCGGCGGGCACTATAGCCACACCGGGCGTGGAAGCAATGCGCATTACGGTCTTTGGATCAAATTATGTGATATTTTGTAACCGCCGCGCTGTTCGGCCCGAATGGGGCTGGTATTAAGGTGTTTGAGGGTGAAGATGATGGATTTGGTACGGCATTGGCGGAGTGGGCTGCGTTTTGCGGGGGTGTTGCTGGTGGCGCTGGGCGGGCTGGCGCTGCTGTCTGATCTGCATATTACCGGTGGCGGGCTGGACTATCGCCCGGAGGCGCTGGGGCAGGTGTGGCATGGCTGGCATGCGCCCAGCCTTAATCTGGTGCAGGCGATTGTGGAGCGCTATGTGCTGCCGCAATTATGGCGCCATGTGCTGCTGCCCTTGCTGTTGATACCGGCCTGGCTTGTGGCTGCGGGTGGGGGGGCGTTGCTGATCGCGCTTTCCTATGTGCGCATTCCGGACCATAAAGCGGACAGCCCCTCGCGGTAGCTGGGATAGGCCAGCCGGACGCCCAGCTCGTGCTTGATACGGTCATTGCGCACCCGGCGATTATCCCGGTAGAAACTGCGCGCCATCGGGCTGAGCCCGGCCTCGGCCAGCGGGACCAGCGGCGGTGCCGCCGCCCCCGCCAAAGCGCATGCATAGGCCGTGACATCGGCGCCTGCCGCCGGTTCATCGTCGCATACATTATAGATGCGGCCCGGATTGGGCCGTGCGATCGAGGCCTGCAACACGGTGGCAATGTCTTCGACATGGATGCGCGAAAAAAGCTGTCCCGGCGCATCAATCCGCCGCGCCGTCCCCGCCAGGACATTAACCAGCGCATTTCGCCCCGGCCCATATATGCCCGCCAGCCGGAAAATATGCACCGGCAGGCCATGTTCGCGGTGCAGCGCCAGCCATCCCGCTTCGGCCCTGGCGCGCCAGGTGCTGCGTCCGGGGCCGGGATGCACTTGCGTATCCTCATCGACCCAGCCGCCGCCATGATCGCCATACACGCCGGTGGTGGACAGATAGCCAACCCAGGCGAATTGCTGCGCGCGGCGCGCCAGGCTTGCGCCCGCATCGCGCAGCACCGGGTCGCCCGCCGCATCGGGTGGAATGCTGATCAACAGATGCGTCACGCCTTCCAGCCAGCCGTCCTGGAAGGGATGCTGCGCATCAAAGGCTCTGGCATCGGGGTCCAGCGCCGGGGCGCGGTTTGTGCCCGTCACGCGAAAGCCGCCGTGCCGCAGCCTGGCAGCCAGCACTTTGGCGCTATAGCCAAGACCAAAACAGAAAAGCGTGCTTGCAGGGACTGTCATAGGAGGACTATTTAGACCCATGCAGCCTTTTTCTCAAGCAGCGCACATCCTGGCGGTTCTATTGGCCGCGCTATGGAGCGTGACGGTCATGCACCCCGCCGCCGCGCAGACCAGTGCGGCCGAGGCCGCGCAATATCGCGCCTGCCTGGGAAAAACCGAAACCAATGCCGATGCCGCCTATGATGATGCGCTTGTCTGGCGCGACCGGGGCGGCGGCGTACCCGCACAGCATTGCGCGGCGGTGGCGCTTGTGCGGCTTGGCAAATATGCCGAGGCCGCGACCCGGCTTGCGGCACTGGCCGAAACGCCGGGCGGGCGGGCAATGGCGCCTGCATTGCTGGGCCAGGCGGGCAATGCCTGGCTGCTTGGGGAGTTTCCCTCCAATGCGCTCAGCGTTTTGAACGCGGCCTTGAGCGCCGGACCGCAAAATCTGGCCCCATCTGAAGAAGCCGATTTGCGCATTGACCGGGGGCGGGTATTGGCAGCGCTTGAACGCTGGAGCGAATCAGAAAATGATTTGAGCAAGGCCCTGTCGCTTGATCCTGAACGCAGCCCCGCTTATGTGTTTCGCGCCACAGCGCGGCGCATGCAGAACAAGCTTGATCTGGCGCTGGAGGATTTGCAGCTGGCGCTGGCGCTTGACCCCAAAGACACAGCGGCATTGCTGGAACGCGGCATTGTCTATCGCTTGCAGGAAAAGCCCGGTCCGGCGCGCGCCGACTGGCTGGCGGTGATTGCCGGGGAACCCGAAGGTGCTGCCGCTGATGCGGCGCGCCGTAATCTGGAAAAGCTGGATGTCAAGGCGCAGTGAGCTGCGCCCATTCGGCGCGCACATCGGGATCTGATTCCACCGCCAGCCTTTGCGCGCGCAACGCCGCCAGCCGGGACACCGGCGCCAATTGCCCCAGCGCCCATACAGCCATGGCCCGCACCAGCGGGGATGCGTCGGCGAGCAGCGCCGTAATTTCCGGTAACAGCGAAGCATTGCCGCTATTGCCCGCGGCAATCAGGCAGTTGCGGATAAACCTGTCGCGCCCGGTGCGCTTGACCGGCGATCCGGAAAAGCGCAAACGGAACGCCGCATCATCAAGACGCAGCAGTTTAGCCAGCGTATCTTCAGATATATCCGTAGACGGATGAAATTCCGTCTCCCGCGCCTGTTGCGCCCATTTGTTCCAGGGGCATACCGAAAGGCAATCATCGCAGCCATAGACGCGGTTGCCCATGGGTTTGCGGAATTCGCGCGCAATATGGCCTTTATGTTCAATACTCAGATAGGAAATGCAGCGCCGCGCATCCAGCCGGTATGGCCCGGCAAACGCCTGGGTCGGGCATATGTCGAGGCAGGCGCGGCAGGAACCGCAATGGTCCGTCTCCGGCGCATCCCGCGGCAGCGCCAGTTCCGTAAAGATCGCGCCCAGAAACAGCCAGGAGCCAAATTCCCGCGACACCAGATTGGTATGCTTGCCCTGCCAGCCAAGCCCGGCGCTGGCCGCCAGCGGTTTTTCCAGCACCGGCGCCGTATCGACAAACACTTTTACGCCCGCCCCGGTTTCAGCATGCAGCCAGCGGGCCACCTGTTTCAGCCGTTTTTTGATCAGATCATGATAGTCGCGGCCATGCGCATAACAGGAAATATTCGCATTGCTCCGTAAGCGGAGTTTCTCCAGCGGATTTTCATCCGGGCCGTAATTCATGCCCAGCATGATGACGCTCTGCGCTTCGGGCCACAGATGGGCGGGATCGGCGCGGCGGTCTGCTTTCGCCGCCAGCCAGTCCATATCGCCATGATGGCCAAGGCGCAGAAATTCGTGAAAATGCGCGGCGCTTGCCTTCACGGCGCCGGGGCCGGTGACGCCGGCGGCATCAAAACCTGCTGTGCGGGCCTGCGCCAGCAGCGCGGATTTTAGCGCAGCGCTGTCTGCGTCTTTCAAAAATCCAGATCCAGATAATTTGGCGGCGGTGTGAGGCCCGCAACTCGATCCGCCAGAATGGGACGAAAGCTTGGCCGCGATTTTACCGGGGCGTACCATTCCTTGATCACGGGAAAATCTTCCCACGGTACCGCCCCCAGATAATCGAGACAGGATAATTGCGCCGCCGCCGCAATATCGGCCAGACCAAATTCCTCGCCCGCCAGCCAGCTGCGGCGTTCCACCAGCCAGGCGATATAATTCATATGTATACGCAGATTGGCCTGACCAGCGCGGATTGTGTCGCCGGACGGGTTGGACCCGCTGCTCAGCCGCTTATTGACTTTTTCATACAAAATATAGGTGGTGACCTCGCGCTGGAATTTCTGGTCAAACCAGGCGATCAGCCGCCGGGTTTCGGCGCGCTGGGCCGGATCAAAGCCCATCAGGCGGCGGTCGGGATAGGCTTCGTCCAGATATTCGCAGATCACCTGACTGTCGGCGATCACCAGCCGCTCGCCCTCCTCGACCAGCACCGGCACCTCGCCTGCCGGGTTCAGGGCCAGAAATTCCGGCCGCCGTTCCCACGGCAGTTCCGTGCGCAACTCAAAGCCCAGGCCCTTCTCGGCCAGGGCGATACGCACTTTACGGCAAAAGGGCGAAAGCGGGATGTGGTATAAACGGCGCATTGACGGATTGTAGATTAATTTTCGCCAAGATCAAAACATCAAGGCCATTATTTTACTGTTGCCTGCCCGGCCACAATGATATGTGCCGGTTAGTGTAAATTAAAGCGGGGTTGTTTGCGTGCCGATTTTGCATTTAGTCGTGCTGGCCATTGTGCAGGGCATTACCGAATTTTTCCCGATTTCCTCTTCGGCGCACCTGATTCTGACCCCCAAATTTTTTGGCTGGGCGGATCAGGGGCCGTTGATTGATCTGGCGGTGCATGTTGGCACGCTGCTGGCTGTCATTCTGTATTTCCGGGCCGAAATGTGGCGTATGACTCTGGGCTTCCTGTCGCTGTTGCGGGGCCGTTATACAGACGACGCCAAACTGTTTCTGCTGGTGTCGCTGGCCAGCATCCCGGCCTTTGCGGCGGGGCCGCTGATTTATTATTTCGGCGGCAATGAGGCGATGCGCAGCGTCGAGCTGATCGGCTGGACGACGCTGATTTTCGGCGCGCTGTTATATATGGCCGATCAGTATGGCAAACATCTTCACCGGCTGGAGCATGTCAATTATCTGAACGCGGCCCTTATCGGCCTGGCGCAGGCGCTGGCGCTGGTGCCCGGCGTCAGCCGTTCCGGCAGCACCATGACGGCGGCCCGCTTTCTGGGGATGGAACGCGCCGAGGCCGCGCGCTTTTCATTTTTGATGTCGATCCCGGTGACCATGGCGGCAGGCGGCCTGGGCGTGCTAGAAATCTATAAAACCGGCCAGGTGGAATTGCAGATAGATGCGCTGATTTCGGGCGTAGTGGCCTTTTTCACGGCGCTGTTCGCCATATCGGTGCTGATCCGCTGGCTGCAAACCTCCAGCTTCACGCCCTTTGTGGTTTACCGCATGATCCTCGGCGCGGGCCTGCTGATCTGGACCTATTTCTAGGCCGGATCAATCCTTGACTAAAACAATATTTTCGTTTATAAACGAATGCGAAGATGTATGAGATACGCCATTATTTAAGTGCAAGTCAGCACGATCTCGTCCTTGACTGGTTGCGAAAGCTGCGTGACAGGACTGCAAGGATTGCCATAGACCGGCGTATGAAGCGGATGGAGCAGGGCAATTTCGGCGATCATAAATTTTGCCGGGAGGGCGTGTGGGAACTTCGTATTGATGTGGGCCAAGGGTACCGCGTTTATTATGCAATCGCAGGCTGAAAAATAATCTTGTTGCTCTGTGGCGGCGATAAGGGGACGCAAAGCGCGGATATTTCGCGCGCCTGTGAATATTGGCGGGAATGGCAAGAGAGAAGCAGTGATGAAAGATAGATCACATGATGATGCAATGGCCGAACTGTACCGGGAGGGACCCGGCTATGCGCTGCAATTGCTCAACGCCATACTTGCTGATGGGGATCAGGGCGAACTGATGATCGCATTGCGTCAAATGGCAAAGGCTTTTGGCGGTGTGCAAAATATAGCTGAAAAGGCGCATCTGAACCCGACCCAGCTTTACCGGACATTATCGCCAGATGGCAATCCTTCCCTAAGCAGCCTGACCGCCATTCTCAAGGCTATGGGAATGCGCATCGCCGTTCAGCCGGCGGATTCGAAATAAGGTTTCAGGCCGGTTTGCTGGCTTCGAACTGGCCTGTGCGGCGGTAGCGGTACAGATAGGCAGGCAGAACCACCTCGGCGGAAGTGGGGTGAAGCACACCCAGATCCTTCAGACCCAGAGCGCCATCGGACACGACATTATCTTTTTCCAGCAGCCGCACCTGATCCACCGTCAATAGCGGTTTTGGCAGCAATTGCAGCAGCGCCGCCTGAATGCGCGCGGCAAAGAACGGCAAAGGCAGCAACAGCCGCCGCCGGCCGGTCTGTTGCAGCACCATCTCCATGATCTGTTTCATGGTGTAAATATGCGGCCCGCCCAGTTCATAGATTTTGCCATCGGTTGTGGTGTCGTCGAGCGCATGGATAATGGCGCTGGCCACATCGCCCACATAAACCGGCTGCATCCGCGTATGGCCGCCGCCGATCAGCGGCAGCGCCGGAAGCAGGCGCGCCAGCATGGCAAAGCGGTTGAAAAAATCATCCTCAGGCCCGAACACCACAGAGGGGCGGATGATCGTGGCGGCGGGGAAATGCTGACGCACCGCTGCCTCGCCGGCCGCCTTGCTGCGCGCATAAAGCGATGGGGACGCGGCATCCGCGCCGATGGCCGAGACATGCACCAGTTTGCGCACACCCTCGGCGGCTGCGGCGCGCGCGATGGCGCCGGCGCCTTCGGCCTGCACCCGGGTGAATTTCTGCGGCCCGCTTTCATGCAGAATGCCAACCAGATTGATCACCTTGTCCGCCCCGCGCATGGCCTGCCGGATCGAGCTTTCATAGCGGATATTGGCCTGTACCGGCTCGATCTGGCCGGTATCGCCCATGGGTTTGAGATAGCCTGCCAGATTGGGCTGACGCACCGCCGCACGCACCCGCGCGCCGCGCCGGGCCAGCTTGCGGATTACATGGCGCCCGAGAAAGCCGGAGCCGCCAAATATGGTGATCAGTTCATTCGACATCGGGTCATCTCGCCTGTTGCATGCGTGGGAATCAGCCCTTTTAACCTATTCCGTCAGGGCGCGCATAGCATTGTATAATGCACTATTTTTCGCCAGCCCCCCAATTAATCTTTGACATTTCAGCGTCACATGGGTACCTCAACGCCTCTACTGCCCTGAATGTGCCCAGGTGGCGGAATTGGTAGACGCACTAGCTTCAGGTGCTAGCGCTCGCAAGGGCGTGGAAGTTCGAGTCTTCTCCTGGGCACCATCCGCCTTCGCTAATTTTGGCGAAGCCAAAATTTAGCTACGGCGCGGCTGCGCCGGAGCGTGCGAAGCGGATGTCGCGCCGTAGTTCCGTAGGAACGAAGGCGGACTGTCACGAAGCCGAACGGTTTTAAGGTTGCCGCACATGAATGTTGATCTGCATATTGGCGATCTGCCCGATAATATCTCTTTCGGAAACTGTGTCGCCATCGACACCGAAACCATGGGATTGAACCCCCATCGCGACCGGCTCTGCCTGGTGCAGCTGTCAGCAGGTGACGGTACGGCGCATCTGGTGCGCTTTGATCAGGGCGCCTATAACGCGCCTAATTTGGTCCGGCTTCTGGCCGACAAGACCGTGATCAAGCTGTTTCACTTCGCCCGTTTTGATGTGGCGATGCTGAAACATTATCTGGGCGCCGATACCGCGCCCGTCTATTGCACCAAGATCGCGTCACGGCTGGTGCGCACCTATACCGACCGGCATGGCCTGCGGGATGTGGTCAAGGATCTGCTGGGCCACGAGGTTTCCAAGCAGCAGCAAAGCTCCGACTGGGGCGATCCCAATCTGAACGAGGCGCAACTGAAATATGCAGCCAGTGATGTGCTGCACCTGCATGCGCTGAAAGCCAGGCTGGACATGATGCTGGCGCGCGAGGGCCGCACCGCAATGGCCCAGGCCTGTTTCGACTTCCTGCCGGTGCGCGCCGAACTTGATCTGCTCGGCTGGCCGGAAATGGATATTTTCTCGCATTAGCGCAATTTGTGATCTGACTGAATCAGTCCTTTTGGCATCTCCCCGGCCCTCCCCCTTTCAAGGAGAGGGAGCATCCCGGCGCACCTGTTATATCTATTCAATTTATATAAAACCGCAGGCAGACCCAGGGTTCCCTCCCCTTGCAAAGGGGAGGGACAGGGAGGGGATCGGGCGGCAGCGCAAGACAGACCGGGTAATGACAACATGCTCAGTCCTAGCGCTTCAAACTGAGATCATCGCGCTATAATTGCGCAAGGGTCAGCGCATATAGATCGCCGGGGCCGGCGCCGGAAATCTGGGCGCGGTACCATTGCGCAGTCAGGGATAGCGCGCCTTCCAGATCGGATCCCGGCCGCCACAGCAATTCCTCATGCGCCTTGCTGCAATCCAGTTCAAGCCGGGCGGCTTCGTGGGGCTGGTCCCTGGGCGGATCGGCGCGCCAGTCCGCTGCAAAACCGTGGCTGCGCATATGCGCCGCCAGTGCGCCGATCACGCTTTTTACTTCGCATACGGAATATATTTCCGGGCCGAAATTCCAGGCCTGTGCAAAACGCGGGCCGTCCGCCGCCAGCGCCTGGGCCAGCATCAGATAGCCGCGCAGCGGGTCCGTAACATGCTGCCAGGGGCGGGTGGCGCCTGGATGGCGGATGATCAGTTCACTGCCGGCCTGCCAGGCGCGCATGGCATCGGGGATCAGCCGGTCCTCGCTCCAGTCGCCGCCGCCAATGACATTGCCCGCCCGCGCGGTGGCAATCGCTGGTCCGCCTACGGAATAAAATGAACGCCGCCAGGCGCTGACGGCGATTTCGGCCATGGCCTTGCTGGCGCTGTAGGGATCATGCCCGCCCAGCCGGTCGGTCTCGGCATAGGCCTGTTCATCGCCGCTATTTTCATACACTTTGTCGGTGGTGATAATGATGATGGCCGCCACCCCGTCATAGGCGCGCGCCGCATCCAGCATATGCACCGTGCCCTGCGCATTGATGGCGAAAGTTTCCACCGGCAGGCGGTAGGAGCGCCGCACCAGCGGTTGCGCCGCCAGATGAAAGATGATTTCCGGACGCGCGCGCCGGACGGCCTGTGTCAAACCATCCAGATCGCGCACATCGCCAATCTGGTGGTGCAAGCGCCCATCCAGCCGTGCGGGCAAATCCAGCGCGGTGAACATATCCTCGGCGCGTTCAGGGGGCAGCGCATAGCCGGAAATTTCCGCACCCAGCTGCGCCAGCCAGATTGCCAGCCAGCTTCCCTTGAAACCGGTATGCCCGGTCAGCAATACGCGCCGGCCTGCCCAGAACCCGGGGTCAATGTCCGCGCGCGCAGAAGTAATCATCAGGCGATCCGTTGCGTCAGTTGCTGCTAGTATAGCTGCTTCTATACGAATCAAACGGAATTTTAATGGCAAAATCACAATGTGCGGTTTAGCGGGTTTTGTAGACCGTCGTCCGTCACGCCCGGGCGAGGCGGGGGCGCTGGCGGATCAGGCGCGGCGCATGGCGGACAGTTTACGCCATCGCGGGCCGGACGATGCGGGCGTGTGGGTGGATGCGCTGGCGGGCGTTGGCATCGGGCATCAGCGGCTGGCCATACTGGATCTATCGCCGCAGGGCGCGCAGCCGATGGCGTCCGGCAATGGGCGCTATATCATCGCCTATAATGGCGAAGTGTATAATTTCACGGAATTGCGCACCGAATTGCAACGCCGTGGCCATGTGTTTCGCGGCCACAGCGATACCGAGGTCATTGCCGAAGGGTTCGCCTGCTGGGGTGTTGCGCAAACCGTGCTGCGTCTGCTCGGTATGTTTGCCATCGCGGTGTGGGATAAGCAGGAACGCAGCCTGACACTGATCCGTGACCGGCTGGGGGTGAAGCCGCTTTACTGGAGCCATCAGAACGGACTGTTTCTGTTTGGCTCGGAACTGAAGGCGCTGCACCGCCATGCGGATTTTCGCCCGCATATCAATGCCGCGGCGATGGGAGATATGATCTCCTATTCCTATATTGCCGCGCCCTACAGCATTTATCATGGGGTGTATAAATTGATGCCGGGGACGATGCTGCATCTTGCGCCGGATGGGCGGATCCGGATGGAAACCTATTGGGATCCGGGGCAGATGGCGCGCGCGGGCCATGCCGATATGGCCGAGGCGGAGGCCCTGGCGGCGCTGGAGACGCTGCTGAAAGACGCCGTGCGGCGGCGTATGGTGGCGGATGTGCCGCTGGGCGCGTTTTTATCGGGCGGCATTGATTCCTCGCTGGTGGTGGCGCTGATGCAGGCGCAAAGCGCGCGGCCCGTGCGCACTTTCACCATTGGATTTTCCGATGACCGGCTGAACGAAGCCCCCTATGCCCGGCAGGTGGCGGATATTCTTGGTACGGATCATATTGAGCATATGTTCACCGGAAATGACGCCCTGCAAATCGTGCCGCGGCTTGCGGATATTTATGACGAACCGTTCGGCGATTCCTCGCAATTGCCGGCCTGTCTGCTTTCGGCGCTAACCCGCAGGCATGTGCGCGTCGCGCTTTCCGGCGATGGCGGGGATGAACTGTTTGCCGGTTACAGCCGCTATATCTGGTTTAACCGCATTGCCGGGCTTTGCTATGGCGCGCCCGCGGCTGTCCGCCTGGCAGGCTCCCGGCTGTTGCAGCAGGTTCCGGCGCGGCACTGGGACAGGCTTGGCGCGATGCTGCCGGCGCGGGTTCAGATCAATCAGCCGGGCGAAAAACTGCATCGGCTTGCCGCCGCCATCGGGGCGCAGGACCGCGCCGGCATGTATCAGATTTTGATGCAGCAGGGATGGGCTCCGAACCGGTTTTTGCGGCATCCGCCGCCAGCGCGCATTGGCCATGCGCTTCCTGTGCGCGCGGCGTCCTTTATACCTAATATGCAGTATGACGATCTGCTGGGATATCTGCCGGGCGACATTCTGACCAAGCTGGACCGGGCCAGCATGGCGGCCGGGCTGGAGGCGCGCGAGCCGCTGCTGGATCACCGTCTGGTGGAATTTGCCTGGCGCCTGCCTGACACGCTCAAAATGCGCGATGGCACGGGTAAGTGGATCTTGCGCCGACTGCTCGGACGCTATCTGCCGCCGCATCTGATCGACCGGCCCAAGGCAGGCTTTGCCGTGCCGTTGCGGGACTGGCTGCGTGGCCCATTGCGCGACTGGGGGGCAAGCCTGCTGGACCAGAAAAAGTTGCAACAGGAGGGGTTTTTTGACGCAGCGGCGGTAGCGGGCGCATGGCAGCAGCTGCAAAATGGCGGCGCGCAAAGCCCGCAGCTATTGTGGAATATTCTGATGTTCCAGGCCTGGAAGCAGCGCTGGCATGGCTGAGCGCTGAATGATCGCGAAACACCGCAAAATTCATGTATAAAGTTAAAGCGACTCAGTGACGACCGCACGCAAACCGGCATGAGCCTGATATACCATGAGCCTGTTATACAAGGCCCTTAATCAAGCCTCGCAATTGCGCGAAAAGGGCTCCATCAAGCCTGAAACTTCTGCAACCGCGCCAGCGGGTGCAGCGGCGGCGGCCACCGTGCCGTTGGCCGAACGCCTGATGGCGCAGGGTTTTTCGCCCAAAGGCGAACAAAGCAGCACGATGCGCATTGCCCGCCTGGCGCTGTTCGGACTTATCGGGCTGAGCGCCATCGCCATTGCGGTGGCAATATTGTTGCCGGCCAGCCCGCCGGAACAGTTTGCCGCGCCAACACCGCCGCCCGTCAGCCCCCCCGCCGCCGAAGTTGCGCCAGCCAATGCGCCTGTCCCCGCGGAACCCGCGCCGGAAGTGGCGGCCCAGGCGCCTGCTGCCAATGCCCCCGCTGCCGATGCTTCTCCTGCTGATGCTTCCATTGCCGAGGTTGCAGAAAGTCTGGCTGAAACGCTGGATGCGGAAACGGCGGAAATGGCTGCCGCGCCCACGCCCTTGACGCCGCCGCCCGCCGCCGCCGCCACGCCCGAACGCATCGGGGCAAGCCCTGATCCCGCCGAGACCCAGCCCCGGCAAAAGCGGGTTCGCGATGGCGGCCTCGAAAATTTTGTCGAGGAACAGGTCGCGCGCGAAGCCGCATCCGGGCTTGGCCCGCCCATCACGATGGACCGCACGGGCGCGGGCGCGATCGGGCAGCGTTCTCCGGTTGAGATCACCGACGATACCGAGATCGTCCGTGAAAAATATGAAAGCGCAGCACTCATGCTGCAACGCGATCAGCCGGAAGAGTCGCTGTTTATCTATAATCAGTTGCTGCGCAATAATCCCAGGGACCGGATTGCGCTGTTGGGGCGCGCGGCTTCGCTGCAAAAACTGGGCCGCACCTTGATGGCGGTCAGCGCCTATGAAGATGTGCTGGCGGCGTTTCCCGGCGATGAATGGGCGCTGGTCAATCTGCTGGGCCTGGTCTCGCAGCAGGAGCCCGCCCGCGCACTGGCGCAGCTTGAACGCTTGCAGCGGCTCAATCCCAAAACCGCCCTGCTGCCCGCGCAGATCGGCATGATCCAGATGGCGCAGGGCAATTTTGAAATGGCCGCGCGCAGCCTGGAAAAGGCTACGCTTCTGGACCCGGACAATGCCAAATATGTTTTCAATCTGGCGGTTTTGTTTGACAAATGGGGGCAGCCGCAAGCCGCGCTGCGCTATTACCGGCGCTGCCTGGAAATGGCGCAGAACAATCCCGATGGCCAGATACCGCTGGAAACCGTGCGCAGCCGCATGACCTTTCTGGATGTGAAATAATCCGATGCCCTATCTGACGCATTTCAATCTGGCCGAAAATCCGTTTTCACTGACGCCGGACACGGCGCTGTATTTTCCCGGCATGGTGCATCAGGAAGTGTATGAATCCGTCTCCTACGCCATTGGGCGCGGCGAAGGCATTGTCAAGGTTTCGGGCGAGGTCGGCACCGGCAAAACCCTGTTATGCCGCATGCTGCTGGATGCGCTGAAGGACAAGGTTGAAATCGCCTATCTGAATAATCCGCGCAATGACGCCGACTGGGTGGTACGCGCCATCTGCCGCGAATTTGGCCTGGATATTCAGCATTCGGACGATCTGTATAACAGCCTCAACCGTTTTCTGATTCAGAAACATGCCGAAGGCATAAACAGTATCGTGCTGGTCGATGAAGCGCAGGCGCTGGGTGAAACCGGGCTGGAATCGATCCGTCTGCTGTCAAATCTGGAAACGGAAAAACGCAAGCTGTTGCAGATCGTGCTGTTCGGCCAGCCGGAGCTCGACCGGCTGCTGGCCAGGCATAATCTGCGACAGGTGGCGCAGCGCATCAATTTTTCGTTTGAGACCAAGCCGCTGACCGAACCCGAAGCCAAGGCCTATATACGTTACCGCGCCAAAATGGCCAGCCGCAATCCCGATGCGGCGATGGAGATTTTTGCCGAAGCCAGCATCAAAAAACTGGTCCGTGCCGGGCAGTACAATCCGCGTCTGATGAATATTCTGGGCGACAAAAGCCTGCTGGCGGCCTTTGCCGAGGGCGCCGTGCAGGTCAGCCCCAAACATGTGCGCGAGGCGGTGCGCGAGGCCCGGCAGCTCAGCTTGCGGCGTCCCGCCATGTTTTTCCCCGTTCCCTGGTGGCTGCGCCCCGCCCCGGCTGCCGTGTCGTCATTGGTGGTGCTGGCCTGCGTGGCGGTGCTGGGCCTATCCGCTTATATCGCCATGCAAAGGCTGGGCATCCATGACATTCGTCCCTGGTTAAGTGAAACCGCATCCCTGATAAGCCAGACCATTCGCAGATGATGGCGGCGCCGGTCTTGCTCCCGGTCTTGCTCCCGGTCTTGTTCTATGTCTGGGCGGCACTATTGGGACTGATATTCGGAAGTTTCGCCAGCCTGGCGGCGCACCGTCTGCCGCTGGGCCTGCCCATTGCGGCCGGGCATTCGCGATGCCCGCACTGCGAACACAGGCTGCATATGGCCGATCTTGTGCCGGTAATTTCCTATGTGTGGAACCGGGGAAAATGCCGGTATTGCGCGGCGGATATTGCATGGCGCTATCCGCTGATTGAAATTGTCACCGCGCTGTTATTTGTGCTGGCGCTGGCGGTGGCGGGGCCGGGCATGATGGCGCTTGCGCTGGGACTGCTGGCGGCCGGCCTGATCATCATGACCGTGATTGATCTGGAATATCAGATTATCCCGGATCAGATTTCACTGACGCTGGCCGGGCTTGGCATCGCCTATCATCTGATGGCCGGCGGCGGCGTGGACAGATGGCTATCGGCAGGCGCGGGGGGGCTGGCCGGATTTTTGATCGCCTGGTCGCTGCGTGCCGTGTTTCAGCGGCTGAAAGGGCGCGAGGCGCTGGGGTTTGGCGATGTCAAATTTTTTGCCGTTGCGGGCTTGTGGACGGGCATTGCCGGCCTGGCCGATTTCATGATGCTTTCCGGGCTGGCTGGTATCCTGTTTGCTGCGGGCTGGCGCCTGCGCGGGGGCGATGTGGTGTTTCCCTTTGGTCCTGCGCTTGCCATTGGGCTGTTTGCTGTCATGCTGCTGCATGCAGGCGGTATTGCGCAACCTTTAAGCCTGTTGATAATGCAGTAACGGATAGGTTCTAGAATAGTGCCGGTGATCATCCATGCTGGCGCGGGGCATATAATGGAAATTACGGAACTGCTGGCTTTTGCCGTTCAAACCGGCGCATCGGACCTGCATCTGTCGGGCGGCAGCCCGCCGGTATTGCGCATTGATGGCAGCCTGCGCCGGATCAAGGGCGACCCGCTGAGCGGCGATCTGATCCGCACCATGATCTATACATTGATGAGCGAAGCCCAGCGCGCGCAGTATGAAGCCGAGCTGGAATCGGATTTCTCGATCGCCTTCGGCGATGATGCGCGCTTTCGCGTCAATGCCTTCACCAACAAGGAAGGCGCGGCGGCAGTCTTCCGCACCATCCCCACCGTCATCAAGACGCTGGAGGAACTGAATGCGCCCCCCATTCTGGCGCGTCTGGCGGAGCTGGAACGCGGCCTGGTGCTGGTCACCGGGCCAACCGGAAGCGGCAAGTCAACAACCCTTGCCGCCATGATCGACCATATCAACCGGACACGCGGCGGGCATGTTCTGACCATCGAAGACCCGGTGGAATTTGTGCATATTTCGCGTGAGGCGCTGATCAATCACCGTGAAGTGGGCCGCGACACGCATTCTTTCGCCCGTGCGCTGAAAAGCGCGCTGCGTGAAGATCCCGATGTTATTCTGGTGGGCGAAATGCGCGACCGTGAAACCATTTCGCTGGCGCTGACCGCTGCTGAAACGGGCCATCTGGTGATGGGAACGCTGCATACCAGTTCGGCGGTCAAGACCATTGACCGTATCATTGACGTGTTTCCGGCAGGCGACAAGGAAATGGTGCGCGCCATGCTGTCCACTTCGCTGGAAGCCGTGGTGGCGCAGGCGCTGTTGCGCAGGCAGGGCGGGGGGCGCGCCGCCGCGCAGGAAATCATGATTGCCACGCCCGCCATCCGCAATCTGATCCGCGAAAATAAAATTCCCCAGATTTTTTCCATGATGCAGATGGGGCAGAAATTCGGCATGCAAACCATGTCCGACGCCGTCGAGGCGCTCCGCGCATCCGGGGAAATTGCACCCGAAGAGGCAGGGCGTGTTCTCGCCGAAGCGGATGGCGTACACGGCACAGACAAAATCTCCGCCCCGGCGGCGGCGGCAAAGACAGCGCCAGTGCCAGCGCCCGCAGTACCCGCTGCCGCTGACAAAAAAGAAGGCTATTCGTTTTGAATGACGCACCCATCCATGACCTGCTGCGCGTCATGGCGCAACGCGACGGATCGGATTTATATCTGACCGTGGGTGCGCCCGCCACCTTGCGCAGCAATGCGGGTATCAGCCCGCTGGACGCTGTGACGCTGGATGACGCCGCCATCAATGCCTTGCTTGACAGCTTGATTGATGCGCATCAGTCAGCGGAATTCAACCGCACGGGCGAGCTGAATTTTGCCCTTGATATGGGCAAGGAAGGCCGCTTTCGCGTTAATGTCTTTCGCCAGCGTCAGCATCCCGGCATGGTCATCCGGCGTATCCGGGAAGCCATTCCAACGCTTGCAATGCTCGGCCTGCCGCCGGTGCTGGGCGATCTGGCCTGTGAAAAACGCGGCCTGATCCTGCTGGTCGGCGGGACCGGATCGGGCAAGTCCACCACACTGGCCGCCATGCTTGACGCCCGCAACCGCACCCAGGACGGGCATATTATTACGATCGAGGATCCGATTGAATTCATTCACGACCATCAGCGCAGCATCATGACCCAGCGCGAGGTCGGGACGGATACGGATTCCTTTCACACCGCCCTGAAAAATGCGCTGCGCCAAAAACCCGATGCCATTCTGATCGGCGAAATCCGCGACGCCCATGTCATGGAGCAGGCGATATCCATGGCTGAAACCGGGCATCTGTGCCTGGCCAGCCTGCATGCGAATAATGCGCCGCAAACGCTTGAGCGGATATTGAACTTTTTCGACAAAGGCCGCCACGCCCAGATATTGCTGAATCTGTCGCTTAATCTGCGCGCGGTTATCGCCCAGCGTCTGGTGTCCAATTTGCATGGCGGGCGCACCGTAGCGCTGGAAATCATGCTCAATCAGGGCCTGGTGCGCGATCTGGTGCAACGCGGTGAAACCGAAAAACTCAAAGAGGTGATGGCGAAAAATTCGGCCAACGGCATGATGACGTTTGATCAGGCGCTGGTCGATATGTATGTGAAAGGCGAAATCAGCGAAGCAGCGGCGCTGGCCGAAGCGGATGTTCCCGGCGAAGTGCGCCTGGCCATCCGCCAAAGCGATCTGGGCGGCGGCGCTGCGGGCAAAACCGGCGCGCTAAGCGGCCTCGACACCTCGCGCCTGTCACTGTCCGATGGGTAGTTTCAAAGCACCGTGGCCTGCACGATGGCCTTCATGCGCTCGATCAGGGAATATTCATCCGTGGTGAAATCGGCGTCGATCCACCATTCCTCGACCTCGCGCAGCACCTGACCGATCAATGGGCCATCGGGAACCCCCGCCAGTTTCACATGGTGCCCGTCCAGCGGCAGCGATGGCGGCTTCCAGCTTTCGATCATGGGAATCAGTGCCCGCCACTGCACGGCATTGTGGTTGCGCTTGGGATCGCCTGCCCATCGCAGCATCGCCACATCGCGCATGGTTTTGGGGCCCATCCGGTAGGCCGCACGGCGCATTTCGCGCACGGACATGTAACTGAACACGCGCTCCGAAGCCGACAGCATCGCTACCATGCGGTCGCGCTGCGCATTGGAAAGCCGCAGCCGGGCCGCCACCGCCGTTGCAACCGCGCCATCGTCAGGCAGAAGCGCTGCAAAGCGCAGAATGGCATCCGCCTCGAAAAAGGTCATCGCATCAATTTCGATGACGGCGTGTAACCGCTCCAGATTGGTTGCTTCCGGCAGCACTGCCGTCAAAATGCCGCTGGCCGCCATCTGGCGCAGGGCAGGCATCGGATTTTCAGCCGATATCAGTTTCAGCATTTCCCGGGCGATACGTTCCGGAGATAATTGCGCCAGTCCCGCCATATTGCGTTTGCACGCCAGCAGGCCCTCGCGGCCGATTTCACCTTTGCCGCACCAGGCGTAAAAACGGAAATAGCGCAAAATGCGCAGATAATCTTCCTGAATGCGGGCATCGGGATCGCCGGCAAAACGCACAATTCCCGCCAGTGCGTCGGCAATTCCGGTTCCCAGCGGATCAAACAGCACGCCATCCTTGTCCGCGTAAATGGCATTCATGGTGAAGTCGCGCCTCGCCGCATCCTCCGCCCAGTCCGTGGTATAGGCGATCTGGGCGCGGCGTCCATCGGTGGCGATGTCGCGCCGCAAGGTGGTGATCTCTACCGGGCGGTGGTTGGATATAGCGGTGATTGTGCCATGATCAAGCCCGGTGGGAACCGGCTTGATGCCCGCTTTGCCGAGCAATTGCATGACCTGTTCCGGGGTTGCCGTGGTCGCAATGTCCACATCCACCTTGACGCCATAGCCTATGGCGCCGCGCACCGTATCGCGTACCGCGCCGCCGACATAGCGCGCCTCAACACCGCTGTCCGCGCACAGGGCCTGCATCACCGCGACGACATCGGGTTCAATGATCCAGCCGATCTTGGGAAGTGAGTCCATGCGCGTCACTGCACCTTGCCTGGAACGATCCTGCCATTTTCGATGCGGGCCGGGACATAATCGCCTTCGGGGCTTTCGCCGCCGGTATAGGCCGTAACCAGCATGCCGATAATGATCAGCCCCAGCCCGGCCTGCAACAAATTAGCCAATGGCATGTCTTTCCATGACAGCGCACCCTGATCCCGGTCCCGCCGGGTCAGCCAGAAATATATCGCATAGATGGCCAGCGGCAGCACGAACAGCGCGATATTGATCAGCACAAGGCGTAACATCAGTCATATAGCCTGTTATAAAGATTCACCAGCATCCCCGCTGTAGCCCCCCAGATATTATAGTCCTTGTAGGGCATCGCATAATATTGCGCCATCCTGCCGTTAAATTCGGTTTCCTTGCGCAGATGATTCTCGGGGTTCATCAGGAAAGACAGCGGCACTTCGAAAATCTCCGCCACTTCTTCATCGCAGGGTTTCAGCGTTAAACCGGGCGTGACAATGCCCACAACCGGGGTGATCTGAAATCCGGTGCCAGTATGATAATCATCCAGCCGCCCGACAATTTCCACATGATGCGGCAACAGCCCGACTTCTTCTTCCGCCTCGCGAAGCGCGGCGGCAACCGGGTGGGCGTCGGCTGGATCGACCCGCCCGCCGGGAAACGCCACTTGTCCCGCATGCTTGTTCATATGATCGGGGCGGCGCGTCAGCAGCACGGTCATCCCATCTGAATAATCTATGATCGGAACCAGAACGGCGGCAGCGCGAAAACCGCGCACGCCGGAAAGCACATGCCGGTCACCGGCGGGCGCGGAAATTTCCGGATGCACCATTGCCCGCGCCAGGGAGTGCTGTAACCGGTTACGGATCAGTTCGCGCATGCGCTTCGCCCAAGCTGATCGGATGGCATAAAGGGATAGAAAACCGAACTGCTCCAGACGCCGAACATGGCAACGCCATCGACCGGCTCGTCCACGCACAGTTCAACCAGATCGTAAAACACTGCCCGGTTGATCAGCGCCTCAAGCCGGCCACGCACACGCACATAGGGTGCAGGCTCAAGCGTTTCGGGTTTAAGTGATACGCGCAAAGGGTGCGCCGCATCCACCGTCACCCAGTCATCGACATTGGTTCGAAAGGACAAAATCTGCTGCCGCCCGCTATTTTCGACTTTCATTTCTATGGCCACAAAGGGCGCATCATCCACTTTGATGCCAACTTTTTCAACCGGCGTGACAAGGTAATATCTGCCATCCGCATCCCGGCGCAGGACCGAGGCGAACATCTGCACCATCGCCATCCGGCCAATCGGAGAGCCCATATAATACCACACCCCGTCGCGGGCGATGCGCATATCTATATCGCCGCAGAAATCCGGATTCCATTTGTCCACAGGTGCGGGCCCACGCCTGGCGCGGGACCATATCTGCTGCTCAATCCCGCGCAGCAGGCTGGCGGGGCTGGGGGGGCTGGTTTGATCCATGGGTTTGAAATATCCTTCTGCTCAACAAGATATAATAGCGCCAGCCGTGAAATAAGGCCTAATGTTTTACTGCGGCA
This sequence comes from Pseudomonadota bacterium, assembly GCA_049323435.1. GTDB lineage: Bacteria > Pseudomonadota > Alphaproteobacteria > UBA11222 > UBA11222 > UBA11222. The sequence goes on along the minus strand of JBMOMX010000005.1, from coordinate 20,391 downwards.
TTTGGAATGACTGGGATATACTGAAAAATATGCGTAATATCAGTGAGCCATCAGCAGCCCCAATCCCGGATATTGAGCGGGAAATCAGCCAGCTTGGCGGTAAAATCGCCGAGGTGCGCCAGAGTATTGGGCGCGTGATTATCGGGCAGAATGAGGTGGTGGATCAGACCTTGATCACCCTTCTGTCAGGGGGGCATGCGCTGCTGGTGGGGGTGCCGGGCCTGGCCAAGACCCGGCTGGCCGCCGCCATGGGCACGGTTCTGGGGCTGCAAAATAACCGCATCCAGTTTACCCCGGACCTGATGCCGGCCGATATACTGGGTTCGGAAGTGCTGGAAGAAAGCGCCACCGGCAAACGCGATTTTCGTTTCATTCATGGGCCGGTTTTCTGCCAGTTGCTGATGGCCGATGAAATCAACCGCGCCAGTCCGCGCACCCAGTCCGCGCTGCTTCAGGCCATGCAGGAACATCACGTCTCGGTGGCCGGGCAACGCCATGATCTGCCACAGCCATTTCATGTCCTGGCGACGCAGAACCCGCTGGAGCAGGAAGGGACTTATCCCCTGCCTGAGGCGCAGCTTGACCGGTTTTTGATGCAGATCGATGTCGGCTATCCCGATGCGGTGTCGGAACGGCGCATGCTTCTGGCCACGACCGGCGTCGAGCAAATGCAGGTTGAACAGATTTTGACGGTGGATGAATTGGGGGCCGCGCAACGGCTGGTACGCCGTCTGCCGGTGAGCGAAGCCGTGATAGACGCGATTCTGCAACTGGTGCGCGGGGCCCGCCCTGACGAGGCCGCGCTGCCTGAAATCCGGCAGCATGTGGCCTGGGGGCCGGGGCCGCGCGCCAGTCAGGCGCTGATGCTGGCGGTTCGTGCCCGGGCCTTGCTGGATGGCCGCTACAGCCCCTCAATCGACGATGTGGCGGCGCTGGCAGGGCCGGTCCTGCGCCACCGCATGGCGCTGAATTTCACCGCCCGCGCGGATGGTGTGACGATTGAAGGCATCATCGGCCAATTGGTTGGAGATTTACCCTAGTGCGGTATGCTTTTAGATTGAATCGTTCTGACCCCCATCAGCCTTCGCTCTGTGGGCTGTGGCCATACCCCCTCCCCGGCCCTCCCCCTTGCAGGGGGAGGGAGTCCTTGCGTCTGGCGTCCCCTCCCCTTGGAAAGGGGAGGGACAGGGTGGGGATTAACGCGTTAACTTAAAATCATCACGCTATAGCATCCCGGATTCTGGTTTCATGGCGACAAACGCGCAGATCAAGCAACCAGCCACCCAGGCAACAGCCCTGCGCCAGTCAGCCGATGGGCTGTCTGCTATGCTTCCCGGCCTGATGCTTCAGGCCGAGCAGATCGCCAATACGCTGTCGCATGGTGAGCATGGCCGGCGCCGCTCCGGCGTTGGCGAGGCGTTCTGGCAGTTTCGTCATTACAGCCCGGGTGATTCCGCCACTATGATTGACTGGCGCCAGTCGGCAAAGTCGCAAAGTCATTTTGTGCGCCAGAATGAATGGCAGGGCGCGCAAAGCGTCTGGCTATGGTGTGACCGTTCCGCCTCTATGGACTATTGCTCGGCCTTTGCGCGCCAGACCAAGCAGGAAAGGGCATGGCTGCTAAGCCTTGCGCTGGCCAATCTGCTGATCCGCGGGGGGGAGCGTATTGCCATGCTGGAGCCGGGCGGGCGTCCGCCCGCCCCCGGGCGCGCTGCCTGCATGCGGCTGGCGCAAGGCATGATCCGCGCCGGGGCCGGGGCAACAGATCTGCCGCCGGTGCTGCCGCTGCCGCGTTTTGCCCGGCTGGTGCTGATCGGAGATTTTCTGTCCCCGCTGGAGGAAACGGCTGCGCTGATCAGGGGATATGCCGCGAAAGCCGTTCAGGGACATCTGCTACAGATTCTCGATCCGGCCGAGGAAGATCTGCCCTTTTCCGGCAGGGTGCGTTTTGAGGGCGTCCAGGGCGATGGCGATTTGACGGTGGGGCGCGTCGAAGATCTTCGCGAAGCCTATCATCAGCGTGTTCAGGCGCATCAGAACGGGCTGCGCGCGCTGGCCCGCAGCACGGGATGGAGTTTTGCCAGCCATCGCACCGACCGCGCGCCGCAATTGGCGCTGCTGGCGCTGTATCAGTATCTGTCGGGTTCAACCCGGACGGGGCGATGATGTGGTATCTTGGCCCCATCGCTTTTGTGTATCCCTGGATGCTGGCGGCGCTGGCTGCGCTGCCTGCCATCTGGTGGCTGTTGCGGGCGATGCCGCCTGCGCCGCGTCTGGAAAGGTTTCCGGCGATCCGGCTGCTGCTTGGATTGCGCGAGACCGCACAAAGCCCGGAGCATACGCCCTGGTGGCTGCTGGCGCTGCGCCTGCTGATTGCCGCCTGTGTCATTGCCGGGCTGGCGCGGCCGCTGGTCCGTCCCGCGCCGCAGGACGCAATGGGCGGCACGCTGATTATGGTGATTGATGATGGCTGGGCATCGGGTCCGCAATGGCAAACGCGCCGCGCCATTATGGCGGATCTGCTGGCCCAGGCCGACCGCAATGCGCGTGATGTGCTGTTACTGACCACGGCGGCCTCGGATGCGGCGGCGCTTGAGGTGACATCGGCATCGGTTGCGCGCGCACGTGCCGCCAGTCTGCAACCCATGCCCTGGCATCTTGACCGTAACGCGGCGGCGAAAAGATTGCAGGCCATTCCAGAGGTCCGGCTGCGCCGGCCTGTTTCGAGCGTCTGGCTGAGTGACGGCCTGGCGGCCAGAAAAGATGCAGCGGGGGCGCAAATTCTTGGGGAAAGCCTGCGCCGCCTGGGACCGGTTTCGCTGTTGCGCGACCCGCCAGCGCTGCCGGTTATGGCGCTGCTGGAACCGCGCGCCACCGATGACGGGCTAATGCTGAAGGTGCTGCGATCCCATACGGAGGGGGCACAGGGGGCCGAACTGCATGCGCTGGGGGAAGGCGGCAATATTATCGCCGGTACGCCGGTAAAATTCCTGGACACAAGCGCGGAGGCGGAAGCTCGCCTCACTTTGCCGTCCGGTATCCGCAACACTGTCACCCAGATCCGGATTGCCGGGGTGCATTCCGCGGGTGCGGTCTGGCTGCTGGATGACCGCTGGAAACGGCGCGCGGTGGGCATTGTTTCCGGCGCAGGCAGCGACGCCGCACAGCAGCCTTTGCTGGATGATCTGTTTTATCTCGAACGGGCCATGAACCCGTTTGCGGATATTCGCAAGGGAACCATTGGCGCGCTGCTGGGCGGGCCGCTTTCCATGCTGGTGCTTTCCGATATTGGGCGCATCGTTGGCGAGGACAGGACATTGGTTGAGGACTGGCTGGAAAAAGGCGGGCTGCTGGTGCGCTTTGCCGGTCCGAATATGGTGGAGCAGAGCGATGATCTGATACCCGTGCAACTGCGTCACGGAGGGCGCGCGCTGGGCGGGGCGCTGTCCTGGGACGCGCCTGCCAGGCTGGCCCCTTTTGCCGAATCCAGCCCTTTTTCCGGCCTGGCTGTGCCCCCTGAAGTCACCGTTGCGCGCCAGATCCTGGCGCAGCCGGATGCCGGTCTTGCCGCAAAAACCTGGGCCAGTCTGGAAGATGGAACCCCGCTGGTAACCGCCAGCCGCAAAGGCAAAGGCTGGAATGTGCTGTTTCATGTCACCGCGAATATGCGCTGGTCGAATCTGCCGGCCTCCGGACTTTATGTCAGCATGCTTCAGCGCATTACCGCACTGGCGCAGGGAACCGCCACGCCGCAGGCCCCGGCCGGGCAGGGCGATGCGCCGTTGGGCGCGCTCGTCACGCTGGATGGATACGGCCAGTTGCGCAGCCCGCTGGATACAGTGCGTCCCTATCTGGCGCATTCCGCCACGCCCGGCGCCGGTCCGCAGACCCCGCCGGGATATTATGGCGTCAATAATTTTCGCATGGCGGTCAATCTGGCGCGCGATGCGGATGATTTGCTGCCGCTGGACACTTTCCCGGATATGCAGATGCTGGACTACGCGCCCCGCCAGGAGAGTGAGGCCGGACCCTGGCTGCTGAGCGCCGCATTGATACTCTGGCTTGTTGATGGCGTTATTGCGCAGGCTTTATTTGGCCGTATGCCGGCATGGCGCAGGCGGCGTCCGGCATCAGGCCCCGCAGCCGCCATAGTGCTGGGCTTTCTGGCGGTATATTTTTCCGGCAGCGCGCATGCCCAGGAAAATCCTGTAATGTCCGAAATGGATGCGCCGGCGCCTGAGGCCGTACTGGAAACACGCCTTGCCTATGTGATTACCGGCGATGGCGCCGTGGATGCAATGAGTGCGGCCGGCCTGAACGGGCTGTCGAAAATTCTGCGCGACCGGACAGCCTTTGAAGCTGCGCCGCCCATGGGTGTGGACCCTGAGCGCGACGAGCTGGTTTTTTTCCCCCTGCTTTATTGGCCGATGACCGAAAAACAAAAGGTGCTGTCAGAAAAAGCCCTGTCGCGCATTGACGCCTATATGAAAAATGGCGGCACCATCTGGTTCGACACACGTGATCAGCTGACCGATTTTCGTCTGGGCAATGCGGGTGATGGCAATACAGGCCCTGGACAGGCCGTGCTGCGGGAAATTCTGAAATCTCTGGACATTCCGCCGTTGCGGCCGGTGTCGGATGATCATGTGCTGACCCGGTCCTATTATCTGCTGCGCGATTTTCCCGGACGCTATGCTGGCGGGCAGTTATGGGTTGCGGCGCCCGCTGGTGACGCGAAGGAATCCCCCGGCGGCGATGGGGTTTCCGCCATTGCCATCGGGGCCAATGACTGGGCTTCGGCCTGGGCAGTGGATGAAAGGGGTGTTGCGCTATTGCCGGTGGAACCTGGCGGTGAAACCCAGCGCGAGCGCGCCTATCGCGCCGGGGTGAATATTGTGATGTATGCCCTGACCGGAAATTATAAGGCCGATCAGGTGCATATGCCGGTATTGCTGGAGCGGCTGGGGCAATGAGTATCGTTCTGGCGCCGGTGATTCCGGGTATGCTGCTGGCGCTGCTGGCGCTGCTGGCAGTGCTATTGAGCGCCTATCTGTTCTTTTCACGCGCGCGTGGCGCGCTGTGGCGTTCGCTGGCTGCGGGCCTGCTGCTGGCGGCGCTGGCCAATCCCGTGATCAAGCGCGAAACCCGCGAAGCCCTGCCCGATATTGTCGCCCTGATCAATGATCAAAGCCCCAGCCAGGATATGGACGGCCGCGCCGCGCAGGCCAATGATGCCGAAGCCCTGTTGCGCAAACAGCTTGCCGCCATGCCCGATCTGGAAGTGCGCACCGCCACGCATAAAGGTTCGCCAGATGGCACGCGGCTGTTTGAAGCCGCACAAAATCTGCTGCTGGACACGCCGCCCGATCGCGTTGCGGGCATCATCATGATAAGTGATGGCCAGGTGCATGACGTGCCCGATACGGCAGCACTGGCCCGCCAGCCGGGGCCGCTGCATGTTCTGCTGACAGGCGATCCCAAACGCGCCGACCGGCGGCTGGTGCTGGAGCAGGCGCCGAAATTCGGCATTGCAGGAGAAGCCACAAGCCTGACGGTGCGCTTTGAGGATCAGGACGGCGCGCCCGCATGGCAGAACGCGCAACTGAGCATGCGTCTGAATGGCGGCCCCGCGGTGCATACGCAGATGAGCAATGGTAAAAACCATGTGCTGCCATTCAGGCTGGAGCATGCGGGCGCCAATATCATCGAGCTGGAACTGGAACAGCGGCCAGGCGAATTAAGCCTGCGCAACAACCGCATCGCGCTGAGCATCAATGGGGTGCGCGATCGCATGCGGGTTCTGCTGATTTCGGGCGAGCCCAATCCTGGCGAACGCACCTGGCGTAATCTGCTCAAGTCTGACCCCGCCGTGGATCTTGTGCATTTCACGATTTTACGCCCGCCGGAAAAACTGGATGGAACGCCGGTCGATGAACTGGCGCTGATTTCATTTCCGACCCGTGAACTGTTCACGCACAAACTGCATGAATTTGATCTGATTATTTTTGACCGTTATCAGCAGCGCGGCGTTCTGAACTTTACGCATTTCGACAATATCGCAAAATATGTTGAAAATGGCGGTGCGCTGTTGTCTGTTTCCGGTCCGGATTTTCTGACTGCGGACAGTCTGTACCGCACCCCCCTTGCGGTGGTGTTTCCCGGTCAGCCTACGGGGCGCATGATCACCGGCGGTTATAAACCGCATTTGACGGGTCTGGGCCTGCGCCATCCGGTTACCGAGGGCCTGCCGGGGGCCAATCTTGCGCCGGGACCGGATCAGCCGGCGCAGTGGGGCCGCTGGTTCCGGGTGATCGAAACAGAGCGGCTGTCGGGCCAGTCGCTGATGGCGGCGCCGGGTGACGTACCGCTGCTGATCGTTGATAAATTCGGCGAAGGCCGGGTGGCGCAGATTTTATCCGACCACGGATGGTTATGGGCGCGCGGGTTCGAAGGCGGCGGGCCGCAAGCGGAATTGCTGCGCCGTCTTGCCCATTGGCTGATGAAGGAGCCAGGCCTTGAAGAAGAAGAATTGCGCGCCGAGGCCGCAGAAGGCGCGATTACCATCACACGGCGCAGCATGGCGGATAGTATCGGGCCGGTCAATGTAAGCTATCCCGATGGTAAAACCCTGCCGGTGACGCTGCATGAAAAGCAGAAGGGCCGCTGGCAGGCGGTCATCGCGGCGCCCGAACCCGGTATTTACCGGCTGAATGATGGCCAGCGCACAGCGCTGGTGGCGGCGGGGCAAACCGATAGTGTGGAATTTTCCGATCTGAATGCGACCGGCGACCTTGTGCGCACGGCGGTAGAGGCGTCCGGCGGCGGGCTGTTCTGGCTTGGACGCGATGGCCTGCCTGCACTGCGCCGGGTTGCGCCCGGACGCGACCTGGCCGGGGCCAACTGGATGGGTTTGCGCCAGTCCGGCCATTATCGTGTGCTGGCGGAAGAGCATACGCCCTTATTGCCGCCTGTGCTGCTGCTGGCGCTGGCGGGCATGGCCCTTGGCATGTCCTGGCGGACAGAGGGGCGTTAGGGTGGCGCCGCAGGTCATTATTCGAAGGCGATCCCCCCTTGGCCAAACCCCCGGCAAGTGCTAAACACCCGCTTGCATGACAAAATTATCGCATATTCGCAATTTCTCCATCATCGCCCATATTGATCATGGCAAGTCCACGCTGGCGGACCGGCTGATTCAGACATGTGGCGGGCTGGCCGCGCGCGACATGAAGGCGCAGGTGCTCGATTCGATGGATCTGGAGCGCGAGCGCGGCATCACCATCAAGGCCCAGACCGTGCGGCTGAACTACAAGGCCAAAGACGGCGAGACCTATGTGCTGAACCTGATGGATACGCCGGGGCATGTGGACTTCGCCTATGAGGTCAGCCGCTCGCTGGCGGCGTGTGAAGGCTCGCTGCTGGTGGTGGACGCCAGTCAGGGCGTTGAGGCGCAGACGCTTGCCAATGTCTATAAGGCGATGGAAGCAAACCACGAAATCGTGCCGGTGCTGAACAAGATTGATCTGCCCGCCGCAGAACCCGAGCGCATCCGCCAGCAGATCGAGGATGTGATCGGCATTGACGCCTCGGATGCGCTGGAAATTTCCGCCAAGACCGGCATCGGCATTGATACAGTGCTGGAAGCCATCGTCACCCGCCTGCCGCCCCCCGTCAGCCCGGGCGGCCCGGATGCGCCGCTGAAGGCGCTGCTGGTGGATAGCTGGTATGACACCTATCTGGGCGTGCTGATTCTGGTGCGCATCGTCGAGGGCACGCTGAAAAAAGGCATGCGCATCCGCCTGATGGGCACTGACGGGGTTTACATTGCGGATCGGGTGGGGGTGATTACACCCGCGCAAAAACTGGTCGATGAACTTGGCCCCGGCGAGATTGGCTTTATCACCGCCAATATCAAACAGGTGGCCGACACCCGCGTGGGTGACACCATCACCGACGACAAAAATCCAACCGCCAATGCACTGCCCGGTTTTCGCGCCGCGCAGCCGGTGGTGTTTTGCGGCCTGTTCCCGGTCGATGCGGCGCAGTTCGAGGAATTGCGCGACAGCCTGGGCAAGCTGCGCCTGAATGACGCCAGCTTTGAATATGAAATGGAATCGAGCGCCGCGCTGGGCTTTGGTTTCCGTTGCGGCTTTCTCGGCCTGCTGCATCTTGAAGTGATCACCGAACGGCTGGAACGCGAGTTCAATCTGGAACTGATCACCACCGCGCCCAGCGTGGTTTATAAGGTGCAGCTGACCGATGGCAGCCGGATCGAGGTGCACAATCCGGTCGATATGCCCGATCCGGTGCGCATTGAACATATTGAAGAACCCTGGATCACCGCCACCATTCTGGTGCCGGATGAATATCTGGGCGCGATTCTGAAACTGTGCGAAGACCGGCGCGGCGTGCAAAAACAGCTGACCTATGCAGGCAGCCGTGCGATGGTGGTTTATCATCTGCCGCTCAATGAAGTGGTGTTTGATTTTTATGACCGGCTGAAATCGGTCAGCCGCGGCTATGCCAGTTTCGATTATGAAATTGATGCCTATGAACCGGGCAAACTGGTGAAAATGTCGATCCTGGTGAATGAAGAACCGGTCGATGCGCTGTCGATGATTGTACATGCCGGGCGCGCCGAAATGCGCGGGCGCGACATTTGCGAGCGGCTGAAGGATCTGATCCCGCGCCATATGTTCAAAATTCCCATTCAGGCGGCGATTGGCGGGCGCGTGGTGGCGCGCGAAACCATTTCCGCCATGCGCAAGGATGTGACCGCCAAATGTTATGGCGGCGACGCGACCCGCAAACGCAAACTGCTCGACAAGCAAAAGGCCGGCAAAAAGCGCATGCGCCAGTTCGGCAAGGTGGAAATCCCGCAAGAGGCGTTCATCGCCGCCCTGCGCATGGGCGATGAGTAGGGCCAATCCGCCTGTGCTAAAGCTTCGGAGGACTAAGGGCGTAGGGTGGTGCCCCCGGTCCGAGTCGAACGGACACTCCCTTACGGGAACCAGATTTTGAGCCGTCCAGAAGCGTCTATACTAAATCTCGCCGAACGCAAGTAAGAATGCGAAAACCTACTACGATCAAATACTTATCTTGCTTCGTGGGGCTTTCAATCTTCTCTATGGCTTTCGGTAATAACCGGGAGCCGTCGGCCTGAGTGCCCCTATTCGGTTCCTATAATTTTGAGGTTTGGAGACGATAGATGGCTAAAATCAAGCTCACCAAGACCGCAGTGGATGCCGCAACCCCAAAGGACCGCGATTACGAACTCCGCGATACACTCGTACCGGGATTCATGGTGAAAGTCACGCCCGTGGGGCGGAAGATATTCATGCTCCAGTATCAGACCAACTCCGGCGTTCGCCGGAAGCCCGCCATCGGACGCTTCGGCGAACTGACCGTCGAGCAGGCGAGAAAGATCGCTCAGGATTGGTTGGCCGAGGCCCGCCAGGGCAACGACCCGGGCGCCGAGAAATCAGCGGCGCGCGCAGCCCCTACCATGAAGCAACTCTGTGACAAGTTCATCGAGGACTATTCCAAGCTGCACAACAAGCCGAGCACGGTCGAGGGCAACGAACTCAACATCAAGAACCACATCGTCCCCCGGCTTGGCCGAATGAAGGTTTATGAGGTAACACGGGCCGACATCTCGGACCTGATGACGGCCATGTCGGATCGTCCGGTCATCGCCAACCGGACCCTCGCTTGCCTCAGCAAGATGTTCAATCTCTCCGAGGTCTGGGGCTATCGCCGGGACGGGTCCAACCCCTGCCGCCATGTCCAGAAATACGCCGAGAAAGGATCGACGCGGTTCATCACCGACGACGAGATGCGCAAGCTTTACGCCTATCTCAACAAGGCCGACGCCGAAGGTCTCGAACATCCCTTCCTGACACTTGCGATCCGGCTGCAATTCGAGTTTGCCGCCCGGATGTCAGAGGTGCTGTCCCTTGAATGGAATTGGATCGACATCGATCAGCGGCGCGTCACCTGGCCGGACAGCAAGACCGGCGACATCACTAAGCCGCTGAGTGATGAAGCCTACCACCTCCTGTCCGAAGCGCCGCGCTTCGAAGATTCGCCGTTCGTTTGCCCCTCCATCTTTGATCCGTCAAAATCAATGTCGGAGAACACCTATCATCACGGTTGGGGGCGTGTGCTAAAGCGCGCCGGTGTCCCTCATGTTGGCACGCACGGCATCCGCCATCGCGCCGCCACGGACATCGCCAACTCCGGCGTTCCGCTGAAGGTCGGCATGGCGCTAACGGCGCACAAGACCGTCGCGATGTTCATGCGTTACATCCACAATGAGGATGCTCCAGTCCGGTCTGCGGCCGATGTGGTCGCCGCCCGCCGCCGCTTGGTCGTGACGCCGAATGCTCCGGCAATCATCGCGCCGGAGCATGAGGCACTTGAAGCGGCGCCGGTAAGGGAGACCGGACTGTCCGGGCCACCAGCCGTCCACGAAGACGGGAGCGACACCAAAGCTGGGAACTACCGGCCGTTCCGTCACCGCAAGGGCGACAATCGCGCCGTTCCACCGGGAACCCGGCGCGAAGCAATCAGCGCGGGGGCGGAGGAATGACAATCTTCATATCCATACCAACATGCCGGGCATGGTTTGACAACATAGCCGAGTGCGCCATCGCGCTCGGCTCCAAATGGCTGTGCACATGCCAGGCGGCTCTTTACCTAAACTTGTCCTATCGTACACTGGAGAAACTTCGCTTCACCAGAAGCGACCCGGCTTCCGAGGAGCCCCGGGAAAGTCAGGAGAGCCCGCATGCGTAGCAGCAAATCGAACAGCCGCTGGCCTTCGGCCAAGATGCTCAAGCGCGCCGTCTTCGTGAAGGAAGCCGGTCCAGTCCACTTTGTGGATACCGAAGGCGCCGCGTGTTACCTCGCACTGGAAGCCCACACACTGGAATGCTACCGCTCGCGCGGCGGCGGCCCTATCTTCCATAAATTCGGACGCTATGTTCGCTATGCGGTCGGCGATCTCGATGCGTGGGCAGCGTCCTGCCGGCGCGTGACGACGGCCCTGGCGGTTGAGGCCGTCATCTCCCCCATTGACAAAACATAGCTTGAAGGCTATATCTGTGGCATGGAATGTCGAGTTTCACGACACCTTCGAGGTGGAGTTCTTGGCCTTTGAGCAGACCGTCCAGGATGCGTTGCTTGCCGCCGCCAAGCTGTTGGCCGACTATGGTCCTCGGCTTGGCCGGCCGCATGCGGACACGCTTAAAGGCTCGAAGCACGCCAACATGAAGGAGTTGCGGTTCGAGGCGTCGGATGGCGAATGGCGGGCCGCCTTTGCGTTCGATCCCGAGAGAAAGGCAATCCTGCTCGTGGCCGGCGACAAATCTGGCGGCGGCGAGAAGCGCTTCTACAAGCAACTTATCGCCAAGGCGGATCGACGGTTTTCCGCGCATGTGGAAAGCCTGGAAGCCGTAAAGAATGGAAAGTGAGATGGGCCGGAACCTGAAACAGATCATCGCGGATTTGCCACCCGAGCGGCAGGAACGCGTCGAAACCCGCTATCAGGAGCTAAAGCAGGAGGTCGAAGGCCTTCGCGAACTGCGCCAGATCGCGGGCAAGGCGCAGGCCGACATCGCAACCGCGCTCAACATCAAGCAGCCGTCCGTCTCGAAGATTGAGAAGCAGACCGACATGTACCTTTCGACGCTTCGCGGCTATGTGGAAGCGATTGGTGGTGAACTGGAATTGGTGGTGAAGCTGCCACAACGCCCTGCGTTGCATATCCACCACCTTGGCGACGCAATCGCTCCGTGGTCGAAACCAAGGAAGGGCGCGAAAGCCAGAAGGACAAGGATTGCGCGCGGATAGCTCTGCTGTGATCCGTCCATTCATAAAGAAAGGAAAACGCAGGGTGAGTCTAGGCGCTGAGCCAATACGCTGGCCATAAGCTACAGGTCATATAGCCTGATGGCAAAGTGCATCGCGGGGGCGTTGGTGGCGAAGGAAACGCTCAGGGAACAGGGCAAATCCATCGCCGAGCAGAGACTGGAAGCCCTGCGGAATTCCACCCATAAGGCCAAAAGCAAAGCCCGTGATAAAAGCAGCGGCGACCGCGAGCGCTAGACAAACATCTGTCAGTGGCTCTACTCAAACTCAGCACAAAACGCACTTAAGAAAGTTCGCAAGATCGGCGGTGTAATACACCGCCGATCTTGCCAGAGAGACGCTGGCGCTCTCCCGTGGACCCTCTAGCCGTGGCGCAGATCAGGCATCGCCCACCCCGCTGAGGCCTCGGCGAAGGGGGGCCTTCCTGTACCATCGAAACGTCCGCCGTTTCATCGCGCTTAGGGAGCGGGCCACAGTGCCCCCTCCCCAAGACCCCGCCCTGGTGAACGTATTCGCCGTTCAATCCCGACCATGGCGTATGCCGCCCATGGACCCTGCACAATGGGTTCGCCCATCGAGACGACCAAAGAGCGTGCCTGCCCCTTGGAACCCAGCCTCTCCCGAGAAGCCAACCGATCGCCGTTTGGATGCGCGCCTGCATTAACCCAATGGGCCACGCTCTGGAACCCTCATCCGGCCTAAATCTCTCAATTTTGATGTAACGGAATGCCGCTATCGCCACAAATTTCAGCCATTCCACGTCGAACCCAGAAATGAGCAAATGAGCCCGCCGTCTGTCGTACCGAAGGATGAATTGTAACGCGTTGAAGCCAATCGGAATCGACACGCCAGCATGGCCGGTGCTTCTTCATCAGCGACAATTGTATGATTTCGGATCGATCCGTCGGGCTGCGGAAATACGCCCATTTCTGGTAATCCCTAGTGCCTACCACGTAGATGATCCCATCCCGAATTTCATCGTCCACAGGGTGCTGATCGACCAGCCGCACAATGTAGTCCGGCTTTCTGATTAGCCCAAAAAATATCAGCGTGCGACGGATTTGCTCGGCGAATATATGTGCCATTAGCCGACCCGACCGATAAATGGTTTCACATCTCCGCGCCCCCAAAGCCCTTCATCATCGCAGATGCGGCAACCTGTTCGCGGTCTGTAACCGGGACGGCGATCTTCGCATAAGTGGAATTTGCGGACTCGGCTCGCCGCGCTTCCTTCCACAGCCCGGAACCCCACCATTCTTTGCAGCAATTCATTGACCGCCATGCAGGCAACTTCCGTCGTGAACGTCACCACTGCAGGAGCAGGATTGCCTTCCCCGAGAACATACGCTTCGCGCTTCTGCTTTTCGTATTCATTAGGGTGATCGCGTTTCAGCGCTTCCGCTCGTGCGATTTCCGGATCGACGAGGTTTGCACAGACCAGACACGGAGTCTCAGGCCCCAAAACAGTAACGCGGCCTTCCATGGTTTCGATCTCGGGCGGATCGCTGTCGGAAACATCGATGGCAAGACCCATGTCGATGACAGGAACCAGATAGTAGTAGGCGAACCTACTCAGAAACATCCGTCCATCATGATCGTCGGTACACCCGAATATAACATCGCATGAGCGGAGCGCGTCACGATTTCGTTCATCGCCCACCCAACCTTCAAAGGGTACGGCCCTGACACAGAGTCCCATCTGAGCGATATGGTTCGCGACAACATGGACCTTCGGTTTCATTGCATCCGCGTCGCACTGTGAAGCGCCGTGCAGACGATTGAGATTACTGGCTTCGACGATGTCGTTGTCGAATAGGGCGATTTGTCCGACACCGAGTCTGGTAAGGAGCATAGCGAGTGCACTGCCCGTGCCCCCGCATCCCACTACACCGATGCGCATTCTTTTCAGGTTGCTATTCAATGCGTTCCCGAAGGCAAGCGCTTGACGAGCCAGGAGCTTGGAACTGTGAATGCCTTCGATATCCGAAAACCAGAAGTTGAGATTGCTCCCCCAAGACTTGATCGCCTGAAATTTCTCCCAACCCTTTTCAGAGGGATGCAGCCACACTCGCCCGAACAGTTCACTATCGCCGGCGAGGACCAAGCTGATTAATTTCGTTCCATTCCCATTCCGATTGAATGCAAGCTGGGTCAGATCCCGCTCATTTTCGTCATCTTGCTGGGAAAATTCCAAGTAGCCCCCTGGGTGGGAGTGAACGATGCCCACAGTATGGTCATTCGCCTCGGCGTCTCGCAGGGCTTTCACATAGGAATCTGTATGCCAGCTCACATGAAAGCTGTCTGAGCTCACGATGTCTTCGGATGGAATTTCCCTCACGTTCGCCGAAAGAAACTTCTCGTGGGATTCTCGATCCCAAGGGTCGCGTTGAATCTTGGCGGAACCGAAAAACACATAGGCCGCGTGCTCCTTGCCGTCATCGCGGAGCAGCAAGGATTTGAGCCGTTCAAGGTGCCGCTGTTGAAGCGTGGCACTGAATTGAGTCATGCCGCCACCAAGAGGGCGTGTTCTACCCGCTTAAGCATGGTCCAGATGCCGTCGATGCCGGGTCGCCAATCATCACAATGGCGGGACCAGCGCTGCCAAGTTTGCCCCATGAATGTTACCGGCTGGTCTGCAGCTTTCGGGTATCTATTGCCGTTCTTGAGCTTCACCCACGGCATCAGGTGAAACATGTCGGGGCGGACATCGGGGTATCCATTGGGAATGAGAATGAGGACATCCACGCGATCCGCGTCATACATGCCATCAGGCAGCGCCCAACCCCGGACAATTATGCCCTTATTGCTCCCATCAACGCTTTCCTCGAAAACAATATCCTTGGTTTCAAGGTATTCCAGATCATCTGGCGGCAAAAAGCTCATCTAGCCCTCCGTGGAAGTCTTCTTGCCGGTGAAGAATTTCTCGACGCCGGGCTGGGTCAAATCGACCGAGAGGTTATCCGCGATGGGAATGTCTTCCGGCCCCGGAACATCCTGCCAGACATTGTACGCCGCAACATCTACGCCAGCGAGGTTCTTAATCTGAAGACCGGTGATCGTGTCCTCATCCCAATCATACTTCTTGCGGTCGATAAAAATATGGTCGGGTCTGTTTTTCTTGTCGTTTGCCATGTCTAATCTCCTGATCTAACCTTTGGGCGGATGGGGGTCATTGCTGTGGCTGTCGCTGCTTGCAATACTGCCATCCTTGTTGTGAATACGAAGCTCGGTGCCTTGATTGCGGCTAATTTCACGCCCGCGCTCAACAGCATCCTGCTTCGTTTCATGATGGCTGCTCGCCCGGCTGCTTCCGCCGCGCTTTACGTCCCACCCGCCATCGGGAGCGGGGACAATGTGGTGGGTTTCTGGGCCTCTCTTACTCATATAGTTCTCCATTTAACTATTAAATCGTTCTCTATATCGAACATATGAAAATTCTCTTGTCAAGGACTTTTTTGTTCGGTATATATAGAACAGGAAAAGATGAGCAAGAATGAGGCTTTAATGGCGACAAGCCTTGGCGAAAAACTAAAAAAACTTCGGTTGGAACTCGGATATTCGCTCGATGAACTGGCGAAGCGCACAGAATCGAGCAAGAGCTATCTTTGGGAGCTGGAAAACCGGGATACCCGCAAACCATCAGCCGAGAAGCTGGCCAAGATCGCGGAAGTGCTATCGGTGACGACAGAGTATCTCCTGGACGAAAAGGCAGACTTCGACGATGACCAGATGAAGGAAGTCTTCTACAGAAAATTCAATCGTCTTGAGGACGGTGACAAGGTACGCATTCGAGAAATGATCGAGGCATGGGGAAAGAAAAAATAAAGCTGCCCTCAACTCCGCCTGGCTGGGCAATCCACTTATCGCAGATCGTGAAGGTTTTTCATGAAGCGCACGGACTGGATAGGTTCCCAATCGATGTTGCAGCTATCGCCCACGAATATACGAAACACGTTTATCCGGACGCGTCCATCACCGCGGTGGACGGGCGTGCCTTTAGCAAGAATTTTGAAGGGGCGCTGATTCCAAAGCCCGACAAGAGCGGCGAATGGGGCATATTCTATAACTCGGCTATCACATCGAAAGGTCGCATCAATTTTACGCTAGGTCACGAGTTGGGGCATTATCTCCTGCATCGTCAACTGAGCGGCGATCCGATCTATTGTGCGAAAAGCGATATGTGGAGCTGGGACTCCGCCTACGGAAAAATGGAATCCGAGGCGAACCAGTTTGCCTCCTATTTGCTCATGCCGCTCGATGATTTTCGAAAACAAACAGACGGCCTACCGAAACCAACGGTCCGCATTTTTGACGAAATCCGCCAGCGGTACGAAGTCTCCTTGACTGCCGTAATTCTTAAATGGCTTGAGATCACTCCAAGGCGGGCCATGATCGTCGTCAGCAAGGACGGCTTCATTGATTGGTCCTGGTCGAGTAAACCGCTCTTGAAGTCCGGAGTATTTTTTCGCGCGCGGCAGGCCGTTACGCCCTTACCCGATAGGTCCCTTGCGGCGGGAAAGGTGACCATCCCCAGCCCCGAAATCGGAACAATACTGCCCGAAAACGTTTGGGCAGAAAAAGAAGCTGTATATGAATCCGTGATCTTTTCGGAATATCACGGCATGGCGATTTCATTGCTCATTTATCCAAATGAGCCGCCAGCGGGAACATATCGATCATCGGGTGAATATGACGACGAAGTGCCTTTCGATACCTACGACCAGTTTCTCCGAAATTGATCCGTTACACGTTTTCAATACCGATCGACGTGGAGCGTGCGGCTGCCCCTCTCAAACCGGCGCGTCCCTAGGAAAATTGAACTAAGAGCGCTCGCGCTGGTCGCTTAATTGCGTTTTACCTTTGTTGTTGAATTCTGCAAGTATTCGAATGCGGCGATATAGAGAGAATAATATCTTGATGCTAACGAGTAGACTTGTAACGGTTTTGTTCTGGTCTCCTTGATGTGAAAATACACTCTCAAGCGACCAGAACAAAACCGTTACAAGTCCAGATCGCCGCCTTGGGACTTAGCGCCGCCACCCCGCTCCAACGGCTCCCGAGCGAGAGTGAAAGGAAGGTTGGGTTTTCCGTGACGGGTTTGAGGTCGAGAGAGAGGCTCTCGCTGGCCCGTCGCGGAGATCTGCGATGCCACGAAACACCGTTCGCGCTCGCCCCGTCCGGGACCGGGCGAGCCTTTATACCGAAATCACCAGCAAGATTATCACCGAACTGGAGGCCGGGCGCGTGCCCTGGGTCCAGCCCTGGGGCGGGCCGGATGTCTGCGCTGGGCTGGGCCTGCCCCGGAACGCGGCAACCCAACGCCGCTATTCCGGTATCAACATTCTCATCCTTTGGGGCGCGGTGACCGAACGAGGTTTCTCGTCTCAGAACTGGCTCACCTTCCGCCAGGCGCTCGGTCTCGGCGGCAATGTCCGCAAGGGCGAGCACGGCACGACCGTTGTCTATGCCGACCGCTTCACGCCCGAGGAGGAACGTCAGCGGGCCGAGAGCGACGGCGACGTGCCCTGTGCAATCCCGTTCCTGAAGCGCTTCACCGTCTTCAACACCAACCAATGCGATGGGCTGCCGGAAGAATTCACCACCACTGCGCCTCAGCCTCCGGAAGGCCTGATCCTTCCGCAGGCTGAGGCGCTGATCGCCGCAACCGGTGCCGACTTCCGCATCGGCGGGGCGCGGGCGTTCTACAACTTCACTCACGACTTCGTGCAGGCACCGCCTCCGCAAGCCTATTTCGAGCCGGTAAACTGGCATCGCACCGCGTTTCACGAGCTCGGTCATTGGAGTGGAGCAGCTTCCAGACTCGGGCGCGACCTTTCGGGGTCCTTCGGCTCGAAAAACTATGCGCGCGAGGAGTTGGTCGCCGAAATGGCGGGCGCTTTCGTTTGCGCGTCGCTTGGCATCACGCCGACCGTGCGCCACGCCGACTATATCGGTTCCTGGCTCGAAGTGCTGCGCGAGGATGACCGCGCCATAGTGCGCGCCGCCAGCGCCGCCTCGAAGGCGGCCGATTATCTGCTGGCTTTCCAGGCCGGTCATGCCGAACCCGCCAGCGCCGATGGGGCGGCCAACGGGCGGGAGGCGGCGTGAGGATTGCGCGCGTGTTTTCCGCAAGCCGCGTTTCCGCTTTCGCGGCTTCCCGGGTCCACGGCCCAGGAGAGTAAGAGGAAGGCGGGTTTTTAGTGACGGGTTTGAAGGTTGAGAGAGAGGCTTTCGGCCGCCCGTTATGGAGAGACCAACATGGCTAATACCGTTCAGAAGATACGCTTGAGCTCCTCGCGCGATATCCCTTTCAACAAACTGGTGCTCAGCCAGTCCAACGTCCGGCGCGTGCAAGCCGGAATCTCGATTGAGGAGTTGGCCGAGGACATTGCCCGGCGCACCCTCCTGCAGAGCCTGAATGTCCGGCCGGTGCTGGACGCCGAGGGTGCGGAGACCGGCATGTTCGAGGTTCCGGCAGGCGGCCGCCGCTTCCGGGCGCTGGAACTGCTGGTCAAGCAAAAGCGCATGGCAAAAACCCAGCCGGTGCCGTGCGTGGTGCGCGAAGGCGGCCTCGCCGAGGAGGACAGCCTGGCGGAGAATGTCCAGCGCGTAGCGCTGCATCCGCTCGACCAGTTTCGCGCGTTCCAGGCCCTGTGTGACAAGGGGCTCAGCGAAGAAGACATCGCGGCCCGCTTCTTCGTGAACCCCACCGTCGTGAAACAGCGGCTGCGCCTTGCGGCCGTCTCGGAAAAGCTTCTTGACATCTATGCCGGGGATGGCATGACGCTCGAACAGCTCATGGCGTTCACGGTCACCAATGACCATGCGCGCCAGGAACAGGTCTGGGAGGCGCTCGCCAACTCCTACAGCAAGGAGCCTTATACTATCCGCCGTCAGCTCACAGAGGGCGCGGTCCGGCCCGCCGACCGGCGCGCGCAATTCGTTGGCGTCGACGCCTATGAGCAAGCGGGTGGTGTTGTGCTGCGCGATCTGTTCCAGCATGACGATGGCGGCTGGCTGCGGGACCCGGCTTTGCTCGACAGGCTTGTCATTTCCAAACTTCAGGATGAGGCCGAAGCCTTGCGCATTGAGGGCTGGAAGTGGATCACCGTTGCCGCCGATTTTCCTTATGGGCATACGGCGGGCTTGCGCCGGCTCTCGGGCGAGACGCCTGGCTTCACCGAAGAGGAACAGACGCGCTTCGATGTTCTGAAGGCCGAGTATGACCGGCTGGAGGAAGAATATTCAGAAGCCGATGAATTGCCTGACGAGATCGACCAGCGGCTCGGCGAGATCGAGACGGCGCTGGCGGCTTTCGAGGAACGCCCCCTCATCTACAATCCGGCGGAGATCACCCGCGCCGGCGTCTTCGTCAGCATCAACGGCGATGGCGGGTTGAAGATTGAACGCGGGTTTGTCCGCCCGGAAGACGAAGCGCCGGTCGCGGCTGAGCCGGATGGTGACAGCGATCATCCAAACATCGCGGGTTCCGATGGCGGAGTTCAACGGACGACGATCACTGTCGGTGGCGCCCCGGCCCCCGAAGCCGGGACAAGTGATGAGGACGACGCCATTCGTCCGTTGTCTGACAGACTGGTGACGGAACTCACCGCTCATCGCACCCTGGCGCTGCGCGACGCGCTGGCGAATGATCCGGACACGGCCTTCGCCGCCGTTCTGCATGCGCTCTGCCTTGGCGCCTTCTACAGCCGGGCCTCTAGCACATGCCTGGAGATCACGGCGAAGAGCGCTGGTTTCAGCGTCCAGGCGCCGGGGTTGCAGGACAGTGCTTCGGCCAAAGCCATCGACATGCGGCACGAGACCTGGGCCAAGCAGTTGCCGAAGATTCCGGGCGGCTTGTGGGACGCCCTGATGACCCTTGATGGCGGCAGCCGGATGTCGCTCTTTGCGCACTGTGCGTCGCTCACCGTCAATGTCGTGAAGGAACCGTGGAACCGCCGCCCTGGCGCGCTCGATCATGGCGAACGGCTCGCGCAAGCCGTCGCTCTCGACATGGTCGCGGCGGGATGGCGGCCAACCGTCGAGAACTATCTGGGCCGGATACCGAAGGCGCGCATTCTCGATGCGGTGCGCGAAGCGAAGGGCGAAGCCTCGGTGCAACTCATCGGCCATCTGAAAAAGCCGGACATGGCGAAGGAAGCCGAACGGCTGCTTGATGGCGCGGGCTGGCTGCCTGAACCGCTGCGCATGATTGAGCTTGGGGCGTCCGCCGAAGAACCGGCAAGCGAGACTGAAGCGCTCCCGGCATACCTTACCGATGACGAGGATGGCGATACCGATCCCGAGGAATCCCAACCGGACGCCGTCGCAGCGGAATGATTTCAACCAGCGGGGCGGCAATCACCGCCCCGCACTCTTTCACACCAGGCCCGGCTCCTGAGCAAACAGGAATGTGCCGGGCTTTGGCATTTCAGGAGATTTTTGATGGACTGGTACACCTCTTGCTCTTACGCACCCGATCAGAAGCGCTGCTTCCATGCCGCCGCCCGGGCGCGGCTTCGC
>JBMOMX010000004.1:0-4332 GCA_049323435.1 Pseudomonadota bacterium | reverse complement strand
TTAAGGGGGAGGGCTGGGGTGGGGGTCCGCTTTATGGAGCGTGGGAGGCCGCGTTTATAAAGGGCTGGATGGCTTACGGGCCAATTCAACCTGATGTCATACCGCTCTCCAGGATGGGAGTGATAGGTGCAAGAGGATAGTCAGGAATTTGCCGAACGGCTGAGCCGTGAAGCTGCGGGACGGCCCAGGCCCCGCACCATAGGCGGATTGCGTCAGCTTCTGCCCTATATTGCACGCTATTGGCGGCTTGCGGCGGCGGCATTGCTCGCGCTTACCGCCGCCTCCGGTGCGACCCTGCTGATCCCGATTGCGGTGCGTGGAGTCATTGATCTTGGCTTTAGCGCCAACAGCGCGGAACTGGTGCACCGTTATTTCGCCGCGATGATGGGGGTGGCGGTCATTCTTGGCCTGGCCACGGCGGCGCGGTTTTATTTTGTATCCTGGCTGGGCGAACGGGTCGTTGCCGATCTGCGCAATGATGTCTATGCGCATATACTGGACCTTAGCCCTGAATTTTTTGAAACCACCCGCACCGGCGAAGTATTATCGCGGCTGAGCGCCGACACCACACTCATTCAGACCGTGGTGGGATCCAGCGCCTCCATCGCGCTGCGAAATATTTTTCTGCTGCTGGGAGGGCTGGCGATGCTGGTGGTGACCAGCCCGAAACTGACCGGTCTGGTGCTTGTCTTTGTTCCGGTGGTGGTCATTCCGATCATTATTCTGGGCCGCAAAGTGCGCGGCCTTTCGCGCGCCTCTCAGGACCGGATTGCGGATTCCAGCGCCATAGCGGGCGAAGTGCTGGACGATATTACCGTCGTGCAGGCCTTCACCCAGGAAGACACCGAGCGCGCACGCTTTAAAAATGCGGTCGAGCGCGGCTTTGACACAGCCATAGAGCGTATCCGGGTGCGCGCAATTCTGACCGCATTGGTCATCGTTCTGATCTTCGGCGCCATTACCGGAGTGCTGTGGTTTGGCGCGCAGGGCGTGCTGGAAGGCCGCATGAGCGGCGGCGCGCTTGGCCAGTTCGTGCTGTATGCGGTGTTTGTTGCGGGCGCTGTCGGCGCGCTGAGCGAGGTGTGGGGCGATATGCAGCGCGCGGCGGGCGCAACCGAACGTCTGATGGAACTGCTGGCGGCAAAGCCCGCCATCGCGCCGCCGCGCAATCCGGTGGCCTTACCCCCGATTGCGCGCGGCGCGGTCAGTTTTGACGCGGTGCGTTTCCATTATCCTTCCAGGCCCGGCAGCTATGCCCTGGATGGCGTCAGCTTTACGATTGCGCCGGGGGAAACCGTCGCCCTGGTCGGACCCAGCGGTGCGGGCAAAAGCACGCTGTTGCAATTATTGCTGCGCTTTTACGATCCGGCCTCAGGCTGCATCACGCTGGATGGCGTAGACATTACCCAGGCCGACCCGCTGGAAATTCGCCGCCGCATGGCTGTAGTGCCGCAAAATACCATTATCTTTTCCGCCAGCGCGCGCGAAAATATCCGTTATGGACGGCCTGACGCCAGCGATGCCGAAGTCTGGGCCGCGGCCGATGCCGCGCAGGCCACCGAGTTTCTGGAAAAGCTGCCGCAAGGGCTGGATACATTTCTGGGCGAAAAAGGCGTGCGGCTTTCGGGCGGCCAGCGCCAGCGCATCGCCATTGCGCGGGCGATCCTGCGCGACGCCCCGCTATTGCTGCTGGATGAAGCCACCAGCGCGCTGGATGCGGAAAATGAGATACTGATTCAGACCGCGCTGGATGCGCTGCTGGCCAACCGCACCACGCTGGTGATCGCGCATCGCCTGGCCACGGTGCGCCGGGCGGATCGCATCATTGTGCTGGACGAAGGGCGTATCGCCGCCATCGGCCGCCATGACGAATTGATGGCGCGCGGCGGCCTGTATGCCCGGCTGGCGGACCTGCAATTCACCCAGGATTCCGGCGTCCCGCCCAAAGCATTGTCACAGGAACTTACAAGGGCCGCTGGAGAATAACTTTACCATGGGTAAATTATTCAAATGGGCGGGCATTATTTTCTTCGCCGCTTTGCTCGTGGCGGGCGCGATCCTGCTGCGCACGCTGGTTTTCGCCGGGCAGTTTACACAAATCACACCGCATTTTTCCGAACCTTGCCGCACGGTCGCGGGCGTCACCGGCGCGGAAGATCTGGATATCGACCCGGACACCGGCACGCTGTTTATTTCCGCCTATGACCGCCGCGCGGGCCTGGCGGGCGCGGTGAATAGCGGCGCGCTGTACCGCCTCAATCTGGCGGATCCCGATGCCGAACCCATACCGCTGTGGCGCGGTGAAAGCCCTGGCGACTTCCGCCCGCATGGCATCAGCCTGTATCGCAGCGGTGACGGTAAAAAACGGCTTTTCGTCATCAATCACCCAATCAGCGGGCAGCATCTGGTGGAAGTTTTCGATCTCAATGATGGCTGGCTGACCCATGTCGAAAGCATCAGCGACCCGCTATTTGTCAGCCCCAATGACCTGGCGGCGGCGGGGATGCGCGCATTCTATATCGGCAATGATGTCATGAACCAGAACCCCATTATGAAACTGCTGGAAACCATGCTGCCGTTGGCCCCATCCACGCTGGTTTATTTTGATGGGCAGAAAGCGGCCATCGCTGCGGCGGATCTATCCTTTGTCAACGGCGTTGCGCTTTCCAACAGCGGACGCGAATTATATCTGGCGGAAACAAC
Organism: Pseudomonadota bacterium; assembly: GCA_049323435.1. Lineage (GTDB taxonomy): Bacteria > Pseudomonadota > Alphaproteobacteria > UBA11222 > UBA11222 > UBA11222. Next base: position 1,629 of record JBMOMX010000004.1, on the reverse strand, counting down.
CGGCAGGAATTTGCGCATCTATGACCGCAACGCCATGACGGGCGCATTGGACTTGCGCGAAACCATTGCGATGAACAGTTTCCCCGACAATATCACGGTTGACGCCGATGACGCCCTTTGGACAGGAAGCCACCCCAGACTGACGGATTTTCTGCGTCATGCTTCGGACGCAAATGTCATGTCCCCGTCGCAGATATTCCGGATCAAATCCATCCGCAACGCCAAAAGCCAGGTGGAAGAAGTCTATCTGAATGACGGGACGCAAATTTCTGCGGTATCCACCGCGCTGCGGCATGGCAGGCATCTGGCGATGGGCGCGGTGTTTGATTCCAAACTGCTCATCTGTGACACCCCGCGCCGGGGCGTGCCATCCAACTAGACCAAGGCGGCACCGGGCCGGTCAGGCGCGGTGCAATATCCCTGTCTGAATGCCGCAGCAAAAAACCCATGGCGCATTGCAGCACAGCAAACACATGAATTACAAATCGTTTATATATGCGTGAAATGCGTTATTCTGAGAGTGTATCAAAATTAAATATGGAGAATTTCCCCTATGTCTCATCAAGCGCGCCCCCGCCGCAGTGTGCTTTACATGCCAGGCTCCAACGCAAGGGCAATGGAAAAGGCCCGCACGATTCCGGCGGACGCTCTCATCCTTGATCTGGAAGATGCCGTCGCCCCCGACGCCAAGGCCGTTGCGCGCGATCAGGTTTGCGCCGCGCTGCGCGAAGGCGGTTTCGGCAAGCGCGAAATGATCGTGCGGGTCAATGCCCTGGACACGCCCTGGGGGTTGGACGATCTTGCCGCCGCCGCCGCCGTCAAACCCGATGCGGTGCTGATCCCCAAAGTCAGCAGCCCTGCAGTGCTGCATCAGGCCGAGGCGATTCTGGACCTGCATGGCGCAGGCGCCACGGCGCTGTGGGCGATGATGGAAACCCCCCTCGGTATTTTGCATGCCGAGGCCATCGCAGGCGCAACAAAGCGCCTGGCGGTCTTTATCATGGGCACCAATGACATCGCCAAAGAGGTGCGCGCCGCGCACACGCCGATGCGGCTGCCGATGATCACCAGCCTTGGCCTGTGCCTGCTGGCGGCGCGGGCCTTTGGCGTGGGCATTATTGATGGCGTCTATAATGACTTCAAGGACGAAGCCGGCTTTGCCGCCATCTGCCGGCAGGGGCTGGAACTGGGCATGGATGGCAAAACCCTGATCCATCCGAGCCAGGTCATGCCCTGCAATGAAATCTTCAGCCCCAGCGCAACCGAAGTGGATATGGCGCGCAAGATCATTGCCGAATTTGCAAAACCCGAAAATGCCGGCAAGGGGGTTGTGACCGTGGAAGGCCGCATGACCGAATTGCTGCACGCGGAAATGGCCAAACGCACCGTCGCCATCTATGAAGCCATTCGCGAACTGGAGGCAGCCTAGAGCAATTCCTGTTTTACGGATCAGACGGGATCGCCAATGGCGATTCCATCTGATCCGAATAGGGTCTAGAGCAGCATGACATTAGGTTGAATCGGACTGTAAGCCAACCAGCTCTCTATAAAAGTGGACCCCCACCCCAGCCCTCCCCCTTGCAGGGGGAGGGAGGCATATGCCGCTACCATCCTCCTCCCCCTGAAAGG
>JBMOMX010000003.1:10788-40070 GCA_049323435.1 Pseudomonadota bacterium | reverse complement strand
TCCCGGCAGAGTGAAGTCATCTGCTCTCCTTCCAGCAAACGGGCAACAAAACGAAGGCGTTCATCCATAACCGAACTCTTACTCCACGGCATCTCAACCTCCCGCTTGTCAAATCAAGCAAAAAGTGGGTAGTGTCTCAGTTTGAAATCCGCCCGCTTTCACCCTATCGAATCCCGCCACGGGTTCCTATATGCTTAGCGTGAAGCATAGGAGCAAACAAACATGGCAAGCACTAAAAATTACCAAGTTCACACCTCTAGCGATGACCTTGAAAATTTGAAAGAGGTCTTGGAGACCGTCGCATCGGGCAAAGGGCATGTTCGCATCATAGGCGTCACTTGGCGGCCGGAACGCGGCGCTTCTCGAGCGGGTTATACCATTATTTCCGAGTCTGATGCGTGATGCCCAGAGGACCCAAAGGACAAAAGCGCCCCGGCGACGTGATAGGTGCTGCTATAATGGTCGCAAAAATCGCCACAGGCGAAATTTCTGAGCCCGACGCGCCTTTATCAGCGGCCCAAGAAATGGGACGTAAGGGCGGAGCCGCTAGGGCTAAATCAATGACGCCAAAACGGCGCAAAGAGATTGCCAAGAAGGCCGCTGAAAGTCGCTGGCGCAAGAATTAAGTGCGCCAGCGATTTTTACGTGTTAGTAACATGTTGTAGCAGATGATTGGCGGAGGCGGTGGGGTTCGAACCCACGGGGCGCTTTCTAGGGCCATCCCCGGCGGTTTTAAAGACCGCTGCCATAAACCACTCTGCCACGCCTCCAAGTAGAGTCCACCACAGCCCGTTTCTGACCTGCCTTCCATAGCTTGGGTTCAGAAGCGGGCTTTCGCGTTATTGCCCCTATCGTCGGTGAACGCGAACGACGGGGCTATCCTTCTTCTCATGGGCGATTCTCCTGAATTAGACTCTAATTAAGCATATTTTTAGCGAATTGTAAAGCGCAAACCTTTTTATAACTTAAGTAATAAGTATTTCTTGACTAACGTGGCACCGAAGTTATAATCTCGGTTATCCAGATTAAGATAACGGAGACGGCCATGGAAAAACGTTCGCGCTCACCCAATTACCCAGCCTTCGGACTCGCGACGGCCATCGAAAAAATCACCACCCTTTATAAAAACCAGCATACCCACCCCGCGCCGCGTGAAGTGGCTGTTCAGAGCATGGGCTATACCGGGCTGAACGGTGCTTCATCTACCGCTATTTCGGCGGTTATGAAGTACGGATTGCTTGAGCGGGACAAAGAGAATGTGAGGATCAGCGACCGAGCTATGCGCATTCTTCACCCCCAATCCGCAGATGAAAGGCTGGAAGCCATTCTGGAAGCAGGTATGGAGCCGCCACTGTTTCGGGAATTGGCAGAAAAATTTCCCGGACCGATACCTTCGGATGAAATTCTACGTAACTATTTAATACGTAATAAGTTCGCTCCTGCGGCGGTATCTCAGGTTATACTTGCTTATCGTGAAACATCTGAGCTTGTAGCGCATGAGCGGGGCGGCTATGATTCGGGACCAATAACGAAACAGGACAAGCTAGGAATGCAGACGCATACACCCCCCGGAAATGTAGTTAAGCCATTGAATACAAACAATAATGAACGAGTACTGGCCTATTATGAGTTTGAGAATGGTGGCTACGTGCGGATCATCAAATCGGAGGGCTTCTCTACAAAAAAAGCCTTAAAAATGGTGGAAACCTTATTGAGGCTTAAGCAAGAGGAGCTCGCGGATTCTCCGGAGCCTGAAGATGGATCAGACGAAGAGGAGATAAATTAAAATGAATTAAATACTTGACGGTAAGTATAATAGTTCTTATATTAAGGGTATGAACAAACTGCCCTTACATACACGCACACAAATCCTTTCCATGCTGGTTGAGGGATCATCCATGCGGTCTATCAGCCGCGTGACGGGCGTGTCCATCAACACGGTAACAAAGCTTCTGGTTGATGCTGGCACGGTCTGCGCGGCCTATCATGACGCCCATGTGCGCAACGTGAAGGCGTCCAAGGTACAGTGTGATGAAATCTGGTCATTTTGCTATGCCAAGGCAAAGAACGTAGCGACAGCCAAAGCTGCCCCCGATCAAGCGGGTGATGTGTGGACATGGACGGCGCTGGATAGCGGCCACAAGATGATCTTGTCATGGATGGTTGGCGGGCGTGATAGCGGGTACGCCATTGAGTTTATGGATGATCTGCGTAGCCGTCTCGCGAACCGGGTGCAACTGACTACGGACGGCCACAAGGCTTATCTGGAAGCGGTTGAGGGCGCATTTGGTGGCGATGTGGACTATGCCATGTTGATCAAGTTGTATGGGGCAACACCTGAAAGCGCCAAGGGCCGTTACAGCCCTGCTGAGTGCATCGGCGCACGCAAGACCCGGATAGAGGGCAATCCTGACTATGATCATGTGTCCACTTCGCATGTGGAGCGCCACAATCTGACTATGCGTATGTCCATGCGCCGCTTTACCCGGCTGACAAACGCGTTCTCAAAGAAGGTCGATAACCATTGTCATGCTCTGGCGCTCTACTTTGTGCATTATAACTTCGCCCGTATCCACAAGACATTGAAGGTCAGCCCGGCAATGGCGGCTGGCGTATCTGACAGGCTTTGGGATATGACGGACATTGTGGCGTTGATTGACGCAGCAGCACCCAAACCGGGACGGCCAGCGACTTACAAGAAAGCAAATTCAAACTGAGACACTACCAAAAAGTGTAACCCATGTGTCCGGTACGAAATGTCACCTATGTGTCGGGCTACTCAGAGGGCCCATACGGCGCAGGGCGCCTCAGCGGCGAATTGAAATTTGAAAATCAGGAACAGCACGCGCTAAATAATCTGCCCTGGAAATGCGGCAGCAGGACAGTGCAAACATCGGACATTATGGTTTTTTGCCATCCAGCCCGTGCATGCCACTTTCATCGGAAAAAAATAATAAAACCGGAAAACCCCATATTGGATGCCGAAGGGGCGGGCGCTATTTTTCATCACCGTCCCGGTTATGAAAAAAGCCGCCCGGCCTTCTGCATTCCAATTTTAGTCGCGGCGCGGACGGCGTTCTCTGCCGCCACCGCCACCGCCGCCACCGCCGCCAGCGGGGCGCTCGCGGGGTTCGACGCCGGGAATTTCTTCGCCGGTTTCCTGATTGACATAACGCATCGAAAGCCGGGTCTTGCCGCGATCATCGGAGCCCAGATATTTTACCCAGACGCTGTCGCCTTCCTTGATCATGTCGGACACTTTTTCGACGCGCCCCTCGGACAGTTCGGACACATGCACCAGCCCGTCTTTCTTGCCGATAAAGTTGACGAATGCGCCGAAGTCCAGCACCTTGACGACCTTGCCGTGATAGATGCCGCCGGGTTCGGCTTCGGCCACAATATCCTGGATCATGGCCAGCGCCTTTTTGACGCTTTCTTCATCGGGCGAGGCGATCTTGATAATGCCTTCGTCATTGATATCCACCTTGGCGCCGGATTCAGCGACGATGCCCTGAATAACCTTGCCGCCCGAACCGATCACTTCACGGATCTTTTCAACCGGGATGGTGATGGTGGTGATGCGCGGCGCATTGGCGTTGAGATTGCCGCGCGAGACGGTCATGGCTTTCGCCATTTCACCCAGAATATGCAGGCGCCCGCCTTTGGCCTGGCCCAATGCGATCTGCATGATTTCCTCGGTGATGCCGGTGATCTTGATGTCCATCTGCAACGAGGTCACGCCCAGTTCCGTGCCTGCAACCTTGAAATCCATGTCGCCGAGATGATCTTCATCGCCCAGAATGTCCGACAGCACGGCGAAGCGTTCGCCTTCCTTGATCAGCCCCATGGCGATACCCGCAACCGGGCGCGTAATCGGCACACCTGCATCCATCAGCGAAAGCGACGCGCCGCACACGCTGGCCATCGAGGATGAGCCGTTGGATTCGGTGATTTCCGACACTACCCGAATGGTGTAGGGGAAATTTTCATAGAGCGGCAGTACCGCGCGCACCGCCCGCCATGCCAGTTTGCCGTGGCCAATTTCACGCCGTCCGGTAAATCCAAAGCGGCCGGTTTCACCAACCGAATAAGGCGGGAAATTATAATGCAGCAGGAAACGTTCCTTGTACGAACCATGCAGCGCGTCAACCCATTGCTCGTCCTCGCCTGTGCCCAGCGTGGTGATGACCAGCGCCTGGGTTTCACCGCGCGTGAACAGCGCCGCGCCATGGGTGCGCGGCAGAACGCCAACTTCGGCCAGGATCGGGCGCACATCGGCAAGGCCGCGCCCGTCAATGCGCTTTTTGGTGTCGAGAATATTGCCCCGCACCACGTCTTTTTCCAGCTTCTTGAACTGTTCGCCGACGCCGGTTTCCAGATGCAAACCGATCTCTTCCAGGCCGGACAGAACCGCCTTTTTCACAGACGCGACTTTTTCCTGTCGCAGCAGTTTGCTGACTTCGGTATAGGCGCTGCGCAGCAGATTTTCGCCGATCTCGCGCACCTTGTGGCCTAGGCTTTCGTCATGCGACGCCTGGACCAGATCCCAGGGTTCCTTGGCGGCTTTTTCCGCCAGATCAATGATGGCGCCGATAACCGCCTGCATTTCGCGGTGGCCGAACATCACCGCGCCCAGCATCACTTCTTCGGAAAGTTCCTTGGCTTCGGATTCCACCATCAGCACGGCGTCATGTGTGCCCGCCACCACCAGATCAAGCTGGCCATCCTTGAGGTCATCAATCAGCGGGTTCAGAACATAGGCGCCATTCTTGTAGCCAACGCGGCAGCCGCCAATGGGGCCCATGAAGGGAATGCCGGAAATGGTCAACGCCGCCGAGGCCGCAATCAGCGCGACAATATCGGGATCGTTTTCCATATCGTGGCTGAGCACGGTGCAGATCACCTGTGTTTCGTTGCGGAAACCATCGACGAAAAGCGGGCGGATCGGACGGTCGATCAGGCGCGAGGTCAGCGTTTCCTTTTCGGTCGGGCGTCCTTCACGCTTGAAGAAGCCGCCGGGAATTTTTCCCGCCGCATAGGTTCTTTCAACATAGTCGCAGGTCAGCGGAAAGAAATCGATGCCGGGGCGCGGCGTGCGCGCGGCGACAACTGTGGCCAGCACGCTGCTTTCGCCATATTGCACCAGAACGGCGCCATCGGCCTGACGTGCGATCCGGCCGGTTTCAAAACTCAGCTTACGCCCGCCCCACATGATTTCCTTGCGGTGGATTTCAAACATTCTTCTTCTTCCTTATTCTCAACAATTAGCTCTGGCCCCTTGGCCAGAGCTTCATCCACGTAGCAAATTAGCGGCGCAGGCCAAGGCGTTGCAGCAGTCCGGCATATCGCGGCTGATCTTCACGCTTGACATAATCCAGCAGTTTGCGGCGCAGATTGACCATCTTGATCAATCCCCGGCGCGAATGGTTATCGTGTTTATGTTCCTTGAAATGCAGGGTCAGATTGTTGATCCGTTCGGTCAACAGCGCGATCTGCACATCGGGAGAGCCGGTATCACCGGCCTTGCGGGCATATTCGCCCATCAGCGCCTGTTTGCGCTCAGGTGTAATCGACATCGGATTTTATAACTCCATATGGGATATTGAAAATACGCACCGGCCGGAACTCCCCCGCCTCGACAAACCCAAGCGCCACGGCTTTACCGTGTATCTTGGCGCATATCAGAGCGTCAGAGGGGTTGAACTGGCCGTCGCGCGCCAGAATCGGTTGTCCGCGTTTCAAACGGATTGCATCGCTTCCAGTTATGGCCATCGCCGGGATGTCGTCCAGCGGGGTCTCAACCGGCAGCAAATGCTCCGACAGTGACGGGTTATGAACCAATTGTTCCAGCATATCCAGCGAAATCGCATTGGCTTCGGTGAAGGGCCCCACCTGTGTCCGGCGTATATCGCGGGCATGTGCACAACTTCCCAGCCGCAACCCCAGATCGCGGGCCAGTGCGCGGACATAGGTGCCTTTACCGCAAACCAGCTCGAAAATGGCGTTATCTGCATCTTCTAGTTGCAACAGGCGAAAATCAATTACGTTTACCTGTCTTGGGGTCAGTTCGAATTCTTCGCCATTGCGGGCCAGATCATAGGCACGCGCGCCAGCCAGCTTGATGGCTGAAAAACGCGGCGGCAATTGCATGATGTCGCCGATAAATTCAGGCAGCACCGCACAGATCGCGGCCATGTCCGGCCGCACATCGCTGGTGGCGATGGCATGGCCTTCCGCATCATCCGTGCTGGTCTGCTCGCCCCAGCGCACGGTAAACCGGTAGGTCTTCTGGGTGTCTACGGCATAGGGGATGGTCTTGGTCGCCTCGCCCAGCGCAATTGCCAGAATGCCGCTGGCCAGCGGGTCCAGCGTTCCCGCATGCCCGGCCTTTTGCGCGTCAAAGGCATAACGCACCTTGCCGACAGCCTGTGTCGAGGTGACGCCCACCGGCTTGTCCACACAGACCCAGCCATTGACAGGTCTGCCCCGCTTGCTGCCGCGCCTGCTCATTTTTATTTTTCCAGATCTCTCGCCACTGGCCCGCTGCGCAGCAGGCGGTCCAGCGCATCAGCCTTATCAAAGCTATCATCGGTCGCAAATCGCAATTCCGGGGTGTGGCGGATGCTGATTTCCAGGCCAAGCCGCCCGCGCAGAAAACCCGCCGACCGGTTCAGCGCCGCGACGGCTTTTTCGGAGGTTTCCACATCACCCGCCAGCGGCCTGGCATAGACCAGCGCATGTTTCATATCCGGGCTGATCTGCACCTGGGTCACAGTGATTGAATGCCCCGCAAGATCGGGATCGCGCACCTCACCACGCATGAGAATTTCAGACAGCCGGCGGCGAATTTCCTCGCCCACCCGCAATTGCCGTTGCGAACGCTCGCGAACCGGTGGCCGGCCGGTTTTACGGCCGCCGCCGCCGCGTGATGCAGACATGATTGCCTCTGTCATAACTGATAAGGGCCGCTACAGCGTCCGTGCGATGTGCTCGACTTCAAAGCATTCGATGATATCGCCAACGCGAACATCCTGGAAATTTTCAAACGCCATGCCGCATTCTGTGCCGCTTAGAACTTCTTTCACTTCGTCCTTGAAGCGCCGCAGGCTGGACAGTGAACCTTCATGCAGCACCACATTGTCGCGGATCACGCGCACACCGGCGCCCCGGCGCACAACCCCGTCGGTAACCAGACAGCCAGCCGCCTTGCCCATCTTCGAGACTTTGAAGACATCCAGAACCCTGGCATTGCCCAGCATGGTTTCGCGCCGTTCCGGGGTCAGCATGCCCGACAGCGCTTTGCGCACATCGTCCAGCAGATCGTAGATAATGTTGTAATAGCGGATTTCGACGCGCGAGGATTCGGCCAGATCCTTGGCCTGACTGTTGGCGCGGACATTAAATCCGAATACCGGCGCATGCGATGCAGCCGCCAGACTTACATCGGATTCGGTAATGGCGCCAACGCCTGCATGTAATATCCGTATACGCACTTCTTCGCTGGATATCTTGTTGAGCGACGCCTGAATGGCTTCGACAGAACCCTGCACATCGCCCTTCAGGACAATGGGCAGTTCCTTGATCGCGGCGCGTTGCAGTTGCGCAAAAACATCTTCAAGCGATGCGCTGGGCGCCGCAGTGGTGCGCAACTGCGTCTGACGGCGCTGACGGAACGCGCTGACTTCGCGTGCGCGGCTTTCGCTATCCACCACAATAACGTCATCGCCCGCGTTAGGCACGCTTTGCAGGCCCAGCACTTCAACGGGCGTTGAGGGGCCCGCCGATGTCAGCGGCCGCCCATGTTCATCTGCCAGGGCCCGCACACGCCCCATTTCGGCGCCCGCAACCAGAATATCGCCGCGCCGCAAGGTGCCGCCCTTGACCAGTACCGTAGCGACTGGGCCGCGGCCCTTGTCCAGTTTGGCTTCGATAATCACGCCATGCGCGCTGCGGGAGGGATCGGCCTTGAGATCAAGCAGTTCCGCCTGCAACAGAATGGCTTCCAGAAGCTTGTCGAGATTAAGCCCTTTCAGCGCGGAAACCTCGACTGAAAGCACCTCGCCGCCCAGCTGTTCCGTGAAGATTTCATAGGACAGAAGCTCCTGGCGCACCTTGTCGGGTCTGGCGTCGGGCTTGTCCATTTTATTGATGGCCACAATCACCGGAACCCCGGCGGCTTTGGCATGATGGATGGCTTCCACGGTTTGCGGCATGACACTGTCATCGGCGGCCACCACCAGAATCACAATATCGGTGGCATTGGCGCCGCGCGCGCGCATGGCGGTAAAGGCTTCATGACCGGGCGTGTCAATGAAGGTAATTTTCTGGCCGCTGGCAAGTTCCACCTGATAGGCGCCGATATGCTGTGTGATGCCGCCTTTTTCGCCAGACACGACATCGGTCTTGCGCAGGGCGTCGAGCAGTGAGGTTTTGCCATGATCGACATGGCCCATTACCGTAACCACGGGCGGGCGGGGCCGCAGATCACCTTCATCGCTGGCGTCAATTTCCAATCCGATTTCAACGTCGGATTCGGCGACCAGCCGGGCGACATGCCCCATTTCTTCCACGACCAGTTGCGCCGTGGCGGGTTCCAGAACCGTATCCATATTGGCGGTTTCGCCCATGGCGCGCAGGGTGCGCAGAACTTCGTTTCCGCGAACGGCCATCCGGTTGGCGAGATCCTGAACTGAAATCGCCTCCGGGATTACGACATCGCGCACAATTTTATGCTCGCGCCCGCCGGATTTTGCGGCATAACGCTCACGCTCACGCGCGCGGCGGATAGAGGCCAGCGAACGTTGGCGCTCGCCCATATCATCATCCAGCGCCGCCTGAATGGTCAACCGGCCTGCGCGGCGCCGCGGCTCGTCGCGGGCGCGTGCAGGGGCCTTGGGTACGGCAAGCTTGCGCTTTGTCCGCACGCCCTTTTCATCTTCTTCTTCGTCTTCTTCAACCGCGGCTGGAAATAGTTTGGTTTCATCTTTTTTGCGGACAGATTCAGTCTTGGCAGTTTCCGCAGCCGCAGTTGCGCCCTTCGCGGGCGCATCGGCAGGGGCAGCAGCGGGCGGTGGCGCTTCAGCAATTTCAACGGCTGGGGGCGGGGGGGCCAGCGCCGCCTCTTCTGCTGCCCGTATCGCTTCGAGGCGCTGGCGTTCTGCCGCTGAAGCGGCATCCAGGGCATCCTGAATGCGCGATTCGGCCAGCGCGCGTTCGCGCGCCACACGTTCTTCCTCAGTCAGGGTACGGAGCACCTGGCGTCCCTTGCCGGTTTGCATGGGGCGGCGTTCGGTTTTTTCCGGCGCGGATTTTGGCGCTTCGGGCGCCTTGCGCATCGGGCTCACAGGCGCTGCGGATGTGACAGGGGCAGCGGGGGCCGCGGCCTTTTCTGGCGCGGCCGTTTCAGGTGCGGCCTTGGCAGCGGCAGCTTCGATGGCGCCGGCGGGCGGGGCTTCGTGTTTGCTATCTTCCGGCGCTTCGTCTTCGCCTTTCAGATTCAGTGTGCGTTTGCGCTTATGTTCAACGACGACCGCCTTGGTGCGGCCATGAGAAAAGCTCTGGCGCACCTGTCCGGCACCAACAGTCTTTTTCAGACTGAGTGTACGCTTGGCTCCAGCGCCAAGTTCGCTATTGCCGGATTCTTTCGACTCGCTCATTACAACCCTTTACTCAGTTTCGCGCCGTCCATATATGCCGGGCGCAGCGTCTGCAATCGGCACGTCTGCTGATCTTGCAGAGCAAATTTTTGCCATTAGTCTGTTCGCCAGGAGTTTGCCCGCCAAAGTCTGTCTGAATACCCGCAGTCCGGGAATTCCCGCGAACGGACTTCCACCCTTACTATGCCGGTGGCCTTTAAATAGTGGCTAACAGTTTGATTCAACCCAATTTCCTACGAAAACCCAACAGCCGCTCCGCCTCATGCCGGAACCGGTCCGATAAACGGCCCTGTGTTATGGCAGCATGTATCACATTATCCCGGCCAAAAGCCAAACTCAATTCAGCAGCAGTTAGCCATGTAACATAAAACATGTCCGGCGATACGGCCTGCGCCAGGCGCTGAAGTTTGGCTTTGCCATCTTCCGCCGCGTCACTGGCCGTAATTAACACCCCGATTTTTCCTGATCGCAGCTGCGCCTCGACCTTTTCACGTCCGGAAATGGCTTCCCCCGCCTTGCGGGCGAAGCCGAGCATTTGCATCGTCCGGCGTAACAATAGCCCGGCCACCACATCGCCCAGATCGGGGGGAAGGCTGATCTGCCGTCTCGCGGCCCGGGAAAAGCCCTTGCCTGAAATGGCTTTGGCCAGCATTTCCCGATCTGCGCAGATCCAAATGCCCCGTCCAGGCAGTTCGGCCCCCAGATCAGGCGTCAGAACCCCATCCGGGGACACCACAAAGCGAATCAGCCGCTCCGGCGGCAGGCGCGCGCCGCTGCTGATACAGCGGCGCAGGGGTCCTGTTTCGTCCGTTTCGTGCTCAGGCTTCTGCTTTGGCAGCGTCTTCATCGGCAAACCAATGCGCACGGGCGGCCATGATGATCGTGTTGGCGTCATCTTCGGACAGATCAAATCCGTCGAGCAGGCCCGGATGACGCTTTTTGACGCCATCAGCGGATTCCGTCCAGCCGATCAGCTCATCACTGGAAAGATCGGCAAGATCGTCAAGGCTCTTGATCCCGGCTTTGCCCAGCGCAACCAGCATGGCCGGGCTCAGCCCTTCCAGCCCGGCGATTTCGTCGGATACGCCCAGATCACGCCGTTCGGCCTCGGCCTTTGTCTGTTCCACATCAAGAAATTCGCGGGCGCGATTTTGCAGCTCTTCCGCCATGTCCTCGTCAAAGCCTTCGATCTGCACCAGTTCCTCCAGCGGCACATAGGCCACTTCTTCCATGCTGGTAAAACCTTCTGCCGCCAGCAATTGCCCCACGACCTCGTCCACATCCAGCCCGGCGATAAACAGTTCGGTGCGTTCGGTAAACTCCTTCTGGCGGCGTTCGGATTCCTCGGAATTCGTAAGAATATCAATTTCCCATCCGGTCAATTGCGACGCCAGGCGCACATTTTGACCGCGTCTGCCAATGGCCAGGCTCAGCTGATCATCCGGCACCACGACTTCAATGCGTTTCAGATCTTCATCCAGCACCACTTTCATCACCTCGGCAGGCGCCAGGGCATTGACGATGAACGAGGCATTGTCCGGACTCCACTGAATGATGTCGATTTTTTCACCCTGCAATTCATTAACCACGGCCTGCACGCGCGAGCCGCGAATACCGACACAGGCGCCAACCGGGTCAATGGAAGAATCATTCGACAGCACGGCAATTTTGGCGCGGCTACCCGGGTCGCGCGCGACAGCCTTGATTTCTATCACGCCATCATAAATTTCCGGAACTTCCTGTCCGAACAGCAATGCCATGAAGCGCGGATGGGTACGAGACAGAAAAATCTGCGGCCCCTTGGCTTCGTTGCGTACATCAAAGATAAAGGCGCGGATGCGGTCGCCATTGCGGAAATTTTCGCGCGGCAGCAATTCATCGCGACGGCAAATGGCTTCGGCGCGGCCCAGATCGACGATTACATTGCCATATTCCACGCGCTTGACTATGCCATTGATGATTTCACCGATACGGTCTTTATATTCTTCAAACTGGCGCAGGCGTTCGGCATCGCGCACCTTCTGCACGATCACCTGCTTGGCGGTTTGTGCAGCGATACGGCCAAATTCCAGCGGCGGCAGTTCTTCGGAAATAAAATCCCCGATCTCCGCGGAAGGATTGCGGCGCCTGGCATCGTTCAGGGCGATTTCACGGGCCAGCACTTCGGGCGCTTCGACAACTTCCAGCAGACGATGCAGGCGGATATCGCCGGTCTTGCGGTCTATTTCGACACGAATTTCATTTTCTGCGCCATAACGGGATTTGGCGGCTTTCTGAATGGCCTCTTCCATCGCGCCCAGCACGACATCCTGGTCGATGCTCTTTTCGCGCGCGACCGCGTCAGCGATCTGCAACAATTCCATCCTGTTAGCGCTTACTGCGGCACCAGCCATGTTCTGCTCCCTGTCATTCTTCCGCTAAGTCCGCCTGCGGTTTGCGTTTCAAACTTTCCGCAATCAGTGCATCCGTCAGCACCAATTGCGCCCTGGTAATTTGCTCCAGTGGAATTTCCACCGCATCGCCCGTTTCGGGAATCAGCCGCAGCACATTCTGCGCCGGCCCGGTCAATCCGGCAAGCTGGCCCCGGAAGCGGCGCTGGCCCTGTAGCGGCGGCATAACCTCAAGCTTTGCCAGATGCCCGGCATAGCGGACGAAATCCTTTGGCCGTGTCAGCGGGCGGTCAATTCCGGGTGACGACACTTCCAGCACATATTCATCCGATATCGGGTCTTCCACATCCAGCAGCGCCGAAATGGTCCGGCTAAGCCGGGCGCAATCCTCAACGCTCATCTCGCCATTTTCCCGCTCGGCCATGATCTGCAATACCGGGCGCGTCCCGCCGCCATAACGGATTCGCACCAGTTCAAACCCCATCGCCTCCACCGCCGGCGCAATTATCGCCTCAATGCGGCTGGCAAGGTCCATTTGTCCGGTTAGCGTCATGCGCGCGCGTGTTTCCCGAAAGAAATAGGGGCCCTAAACGAAAAAGTGGGCACGCGGCCCACCCAAAAACGTCAGATTACACCCACAACATAGCGCAAATCCGGCACATATCAAGCTATTTCCGAAGAATATCGCTGATTTCGCGTAACTGGGTGCGGGCGCGCAGCAGGTAAAAGCCCTGCGCCGTCAGATGGCTGTTGGGAAACAGCCCGTCCGGCGCGCCATTGGTGACGACCCAGGGGTCGAGCGCCGCCGCCTCGCGCAGGCTGTTCAGCATCTGGCCATAGACCGCGCCAAGCTCTCGTTCGCGCAGCACATTCTCGAAATCGCCGCCCAGGGCGCGCAGCACGATATAATAGGCATAGGTCTGGCCGCGCACATTGTAGAACAGGTCATCGGCCTGGAAATCCAGAAAATCGGAGCTATGCTCGGCCACATGCCGCTCCAGCACCGCAGAGCTGGAGCCGAGATCAAGCGCAATACGCTCCATCGTCGCCAGCAGATTATCGCCGCGCCGCTCGAACACCGCCTGATCATTTGCCAGGCGGCGATTGTAATTTTCCAGCGCCTTGCGGGCCTTTTCATATTGCTGTTCGGATGTGGCGGTGGGCGCCAGGCTGACGGAGGGGTCCCACACCCAGACGGTGCCGGAATATTGCAGCAGGCCCGAAGCGTTTTTCAGATCGGCGTCAATTTCGCTTGATCCCCGGGTGCGGCCGATCTGGTCGGCCAGCTCAAACGAAAACCGCGCCAGCGCCGAGACAATGCCCTGTTGAAAAGCGGGCATATTGTCGAGCAGGGCGCTGGGCGTGAAAAACGGATTATTGGCGACCCAGCCGGTTTTATTGACCTCGCGGTCGATCAGGGCCGCCGCTACGGCCACCGCGCGGCTCTGTCCGGGTTGCAGGCTCTCGGCGGTGACGTCGAAGCCCAGATCGTCATTGATCTTGTGCCACCACAACATGCCAACCGGATAATACAGGATCAGCAGCACAACCAGAATGCCGATGGTCCAGCGAAGAACCCGCAGCGGCACACGCGCCCGCACCGCCGCCAGCCATTCCCGTAATCTTTCCATCAGTCGCATCGGGGCCTCATCTTTAATGGCATGTCTCGATTGCTCGTTCTCAAAGCGCGATTAAACCTCCCCCCTCCCCCTGAAAGGGGGAGGGGGGAGGTGGGGGTCCAGCAGCGCCAGTTCAAAGCAGTGCCGCATTTTAATTTGGCGCAGCATTGACCCCCTCCCAACCTCCCCCTTTCAGGGGGAGGAGTTTGATGGCCTGCGGTCTCTTAAACCTGTGCGCGGATAAACCCTACCACATCATACACGTCTGCCAAAATGGGTTCGGCAATGGCGCGGGCGCGCGCCGCGCCATCGGCCAGTATGCCCTCGACATAGGCCGGGTCGGCGGTCAGGCGTTTCATTTCCGCGCCGATGGGGCCCAGTTTTTCCACGCACAGATCGGTCAACTGTCCCTTGAAGCGGGAAAATTCCGCGCCCGCAAAATCGCGCAGCACGGTCTCGGCGCTGGTGTCGCTCAGCGCGGCATAGATGCCGACCAGGTTGCGCGCCTCGGGCCGTTCCGCCAATCCTTTTGGGGTATCCGGCAAAGGTTCGGGATCGGTGCGCGCCTTGCGGATTTTTTTGGCGATGGTGTCGGCGTCGTCGTTCAGATTGATGCGCGACAGATCGGATGGATCGGATTTGCTCATTTTCTTGGAGCCATCCTTCAGCGACATAATGCGCGCGCCTTCCGGCTGCAACAGGGCTTCGGGCTGCGGAAAGAAATCCGGCACGCCGAAATCCGTATTGAATTTCTGCGCAATGTCGCGCGCCAGTTCCAGGTGCTGGGTCTGATCCTCGCCGATCGGCACATGCGTGGCGCGATAGGCCAGAATATCGGCGGCCATCAGATTGGGATAGGCGTACAGGCCGACACTGGCTTTTTCGCGGTTCGATCCCGCCTTGTCCTTGAACTGGGTCATGCGGTTCAGCCAGCCGATACGGGCGACGCAATTGAATATCCAGGCCAGCTCCGCATGCTGGGGCACCTGGCTCTGGTTGAAAATAATATGCGCTTTGGGGTCAACGCCCGCGGCGATGAATGCGCTGGCCACTTCGCGGGTGGCGTTGCGCAATTCCGCCGGTTCCTGCCATACCGTGATGGCGTGCATGTCCACCACGCAATACAGGCAGGCGTAGGATTGCTGGAGCCGGACAAAATTGCGGATCGCGCCCAGATAATTGCCCAGATGCAGATTGCCGGTCGGCTGAACGCCGGAAAATACAAGTGGTTTATGCGGTGTCATGTACGGGTTCTGGCCTTGTGAATAGGAGCATAAGAGGCTTTATCCGCCCTGATCCGCGCAAGGTCAAGTTATCGCCGCAGCGCGCCGCGCAGATCGCCCAGAGTCGCCGCGCCGCTGATCTGGCACAAAAGCCCGAAAACCACCACGCCCCCGGCCACCAGCACGCTCAGCGCCGTCATGCCCGCGGCCCCCATATTGGCGGCAAGCCAGGGCGACAGCGCCACCGAACCTGCCCACAATGCCAGCGAAAATCCGGCGCAGCTAAGCACGATGCGGGGCAATCTTGCCCAGGACATTTCATCCAGCTTCATATGCCCATGGCGTATCAGGGATATCCATAATAATCCGGCATTCAGCCAGGCGGCGATAGAGGTGGCGAGCGCGATGGCTACAAACCCGATCCAGAAATACAGGCCAACCGACAGGATAATGTTCACCGCCACCCCGGCGGCAGCGAATTTCAGCGGTGTCATCGTGTCTTCGCGCGAATAGAAGACGGGCGAGAAAATCTTGATCAGAACATAGGCCGGAAGCCCGATGGCGAACGCCGCCGCCGCCATCGCCGTGGCGTCGGCATCTTCCTGGGTGAACGCGCCGCGCGTGAACAGCACATCGACGATCTCGTTCGGAATGATCAGCAGCGCCAGCGCCGCCGGCAGGGTCAGCAGCATACCAAATTCCAGTGCGCGGTTCTGGCTCCATAAGGCGCCCGTTACATTGCCTTCGCGCAGACGGCGCGACAAATCCGGCAGCAGCACGACGCCAACCGCCGTGCCAATGGCGCTGAGCGGCACCTGATACAGACGGTCGGCATAATATAAATAAGATACTGCGCCCGCATGTAGCGATGCGATGATGGTGCCGATAAACAGATTGATCTGCGCGATGCCGCCCGACACCGCGCCCGGCCCGGTCAGCGCCAGCAGCCGTTTGACATCGGGCGTCAGCCGCGGCCAGGGCAGATGCAGCTGCATTCCCGACCGGTGCGCCACCACCACTAGCATCAGAAATTGCGCCACCCCCGCCACGGCCACCGCCCAGGACAGGGTTTCGCCCGGCCATCCGAACGCCGGAATGATCAGCGCCAGCGCCACAATCAGAATGGAATTGAACAGCACCGGCGTCAGCGCGGCGGCCGCGAACTGCATCAGCGAATTCAGAATGCCGCCATATAGCGCCACCAGCGATACAAATAATAAATAGGGAAACATGATGCGGCCAAACAGCACCACATTGGCGAACTGTTCTTCGTTTCCGGCAAACCCCGGCGCCAGCAGATACATCAGCGTGGGCATGAAGATTTCGGCGAGGATCGTCAGTACAAAGAGAATGGTCAGCAGGACGGATAAAGACTGTTCGGCAAATTTCCGCGCCTCGTCTGCGCCATCACGCGCCAGTTTGCCTGCAAACAGCGGCACAAAAGCCGAATTGAACGCCCCTTCGGCAAATAGGCGGCGAAACAGATTGGGCAGACGGAAGCTGACAAAGAACGCATCCGCCAGCGGCCCCGCGCCCAGCATGGCGGCGATAAATATATCGCGTACAAAACCCAGCACGCGGCTGAGCAGGGTGCTGCTGCCTACGGTCGCAGCCGCGCGAATAAATGACATAGGGTTATGTTTTCCTGACAGGTTAGATGTCGTGTCTCACCAGGTTATTCACGCCTCGCGGCCATGCGCCGCCCTCCCCCTAACCGGGGGAGGGAACCTTTCCTTCCGAACAACCTCGTGAGACGTTGCAGGTTAGCGCCGGAATCGGCAGATACGGCAACTTAAACCAATAGGGTTCTAACGCAAAATAACTATTCAGCGCGTATTTTTCCGGCTATGACAGGTCGGATAAAATCCCTTCAAGGGTTTGATCAAAACAGGTATTTCGGGCGGGGAGGACGCGCATGGACACGGCACAAACGGGCGCATCAATGGGCGCGGATGTTCTATTCATATTGATGGGTGCAATCCTGGTGTTCGCCATGCATGGCGGCTTTGCCTTTCTCGAGGCGGGCACGGTCCGCTACAAGAATCAGGTCAATGCGCTGGTCAAAATTATCACCGATTTTGCGGTTTCGACCGTGGTGTATTTCTTTGTCGGCTATTCGGTCGCCTATGGCGTGGATTTTTTAACCGGGGCGCAGGTGCTGACCGGCGCAGCCCAGGCCGAAGGCTATAAATTCGCCGCCAGTGGCTATGATCTGGTGAAATTCTTTTTCCTGCTGACCTTCGCCGCCGCCATTCCGGCCATCATTTCCGGCGGTATTGCGGAACGCATGAAATTCTGGCCGCAGGTGCTGGCCGGCGCCATTGTCGTGGGTCTCGTTTATCCGTTGTTTGAAGGCATGGTCTGGGGCACGCGCTTTGGGTTTCAGGACTGGATTCAGGCCAGCTTTGGCTACCGCTTTAATGATTTTGCAGGCTCCGTGGTGGTGCATGCGGTGGGCGGCTGGATCGGACTGGGCGCGGTGATCATGCTGGGCGTGCGCAAGGGCCGATATACTGCTGCGGGAAAGCCGGTGGGCATTGCGCCGTCCAACATTCCCTATCTGGCGCTCGGGTCATGGATGCTGTGCGTCGGCTGGTTCGGCTTTAATGTCATGAGCGCGCAAACGCTGGCCGCCGTTAACGGCCTGGTGGCGATGAATTCGCTGATGGCCATGGTGGGCGGCATCATCGCCGCGCTGATTGCCGGTAAAAACGATCCGGGCTTTGTGCATAATGGCGCGCTGGCGGGGCTGGTGGCGGTGTGCGCCGGATCGAATGTGTTTCACCCCATCGGCGCGCTGGCGACCGGGGCAGTGGCGGGCGTGATTTTTGTCGTGGTGTTTCAGCTTTGCCATAATCGCTGGAAAATCGACGATGTGCTGGGCGTGTGGCCGCTGCATGGTTTGTGCGGGTTGTGGGGCGGCATTGCCTGCGGCATTTTCGGAACCGAGGCCATGGGCGGCATGGGCGGTGTCGGCTTCCTGTCGCAACTGGTGGGATCGCTGGCGGGCGCGGCGTTTGCCGGGATTGCGGGCTTTGCGCTCTATGGGGCGCTGAAGGCGATGATCGGCATCCGGCTAGACGAAGAAGATGAATTCAATGGCGCGGATCTCGCCATCCACCAAATCAGCGCCAATCCCGAAGCCGACATCAAGGGCGGGCGATAGGATATTTTGTGATCGGATTGAGATGCATTATGAGTCTTTGTCCGTGACCCTATCCCCCTTATCCCGGATTGATCCCGCAGCCGCAGCGGGGCCGGGGGGTAAGGAAAATTATTAATGCCCTTGCCAGCTGGTGCCTGTATCCCGCAGTATCGCATGAAGGCAGATTCGGCGATCAAGCCTGAGCCAGATGCAGTCAGTTGTGGAGTGTGTGTATGCCAACGGAAATGCGGCGGATCGTGTTTTCAAATGAAGAGTTGATGAATGCGATAAACTTCTTTAACTCCCCTAATATTCCCAAGCTTCCGGAAGGCAGCATAGCCGCCGCATCCGTTGATCCGGATGACAAATCCAATATAATACTAAGATTTATCAGCTATAACAGGGATGATGAAAGAGATATAGTTATCTCTATTACCAATTTGGGCGCCGTCCTGATAAGCTATTGTATGAAAAACAAGATACCCATGTCAAAAAAAGCCGGTAAGACACTGAAAATTATTGGAGACAATGTCTCGCTCGAGCTTCATTTTGCAAACGACCAGATTTCTCTCTGAATAATACAGAGGACAATACAAATTTCGTATTTTATGGCCGTCAAAAACGGGCCTTCATCCCCCTGTTTTGAAATAATCCGGTTTGCCATACAGCCACAGATCGCTCCAGAGTTGCTGGCCGCCATCGACGGTGATCACCTCGCCGGTGATGAATTTGCCGGAGGGTGCGGCCAGATAGGCGCAGGCTTCGGCGATGTCGTGCGACTCGCCTACATGCATCATTGGATTGGCCTGGGCGAATGTCGCCGACGCCTCGGGCGGATAATTGCCAAAACCTTCGGTTTCCACCGCACCTGGCGCGATGCAATTGACCTGAATCTGATGCTCGGCCCATTCCACCGCGACGGTTTTGGACAGATATACCACGCCCGCGCGCGCCGCACAGGTGTGGGCCGCGTCCGGCATCCCGCGCCAGATATCGGCGACGATATTTATGATATGGCCGGGCCTGCCTGCCGCGCGCCAGTTGCGCGCCAGATTCTGCATCATGTACCAGGTGCCATTCAGATTGGTGTCAATGACCGCGTTCCAGCCCTTGACCGAATAGTCGATGGCCTTTTGCGAAAACTGCCCGCCGGCATTATTGATCTGATAATCGATGCCGCCATTGGCGAAGGCCCTGTCGATCATCGCGGCCACGGCATCATGATCGCGGATCGACAGCGAATAGGTTTCGACCTTCGCGCCCAGTTTTTTCAGCCAGGTTTCGGAAATCGCCAGCCTTTCCTCGTTACGCCCGCAAATCACCAGATCGGCGCCCAGCCGCGCAAACAGATAGGCGGTCGCCTTGCCGATGCCGCTGCCCGCGCCCGACACCAGCACCCGCTTGCCCTTGAACAGATCGTTGCGGAATACGGTGGGTTTGGCCACCAGCTCTTCGTCGGTGAAGCCGAATTTTCCGGGCGGCGCATCGGCCTTGCTATAGCGTTTGTTCATAGTGCTTTTCTAGCGCCCCTTGAACACCGGTTCGCGTTTTTCCATGAAGGAGCGCGGGCCTTCCACCGCATCTTCGGTTTTCAGCACCGGCGCGGCAAATTTGCTTTCCATTTCCAGCGCCACTTTTTCAGGATAGCCGATGCATTCGCGCGCCGAACGGCGGATCGCCTGCACGGCGATGGGGCCGTTTTTGGCCAGCTTGGTGGCATATTCCATGGCTGCATCCATGACTTTTTCCTGCGGCACGACCTTGTTGATCAGGCCGATCATATAGGCTTCCTGAGCGCTGATCAGATCGCCGGTGATCAGGATTTCCATGGCGCGGCAATAGGGGATCTGGCGGGGCAGGCGTACGGTCGAGCCGCCGCCGGGAAAGATCGCCCATTTGACTTCCTGCAAACCAAAGCGGGCCTTTTCCGAGGCCACGCGAATATCGGTGCCCTGCAACATTTCGGTGCCGCCCGCGACGGCAAAACCATTAACGGCGGCCACTACCGGTTTCACAGTGTCAAAGTCGCGCAGAATGCCGATGCCGGTCAGGCCGCGATCTTCCACCACGCGCTTTTCATAATCATTCTGCGGGGTGCGCGCACCGGTGAACAGCGGGATCAGCTGGCCCAGATCGGCGCCCGAGCAGAAGGATTTCGGCCCCGCGCCGGTGACGACAGCCACCCGAATATCCGGATTGTCGCGAACTTCCTGCCAGTAATCCACCAATTGGCAGAGCATTTCCGGGCTGAGCGCATTCAACGCCTCCGGCCGGTTCAGCGTGATAATCCCGATATGTCCCTGTTTTTCAAATAATGCGTGCATTTGCTTCCCTCCTAATGTCCCGCCGGTTTTGCCCCGTGCCGGGTGATGCGCGATCTGAATTTCTATCTCAACTGTTATACTAAATAGCCGGCTATGAAAAGCCAATGGGATGCCAGAATATCTTGTTGAGCAAAAAATCAATAGCATTGTCATGCGGCATGGAAGTATCTAGGGTGCCTGAAAATTAACAGGGAGGAACAGATGGCAGGACGGGTAGAAGGTAAAATTGCATTTGTGACCGGCGGCGGTTCCGGCATGGGGCGCGAACATGCGCTGCTGATGGCGGAGGAAGGCGCCAGCATTATCGTTTCCGATGTGAACGAAGCAGGCGGGCGCGAAACCGTTTCCATGATCAACAGTAAAGGCGGGCAGGGCCTGTTCATCAATTTCGACGTAGCCTCCGAGGCCGCATGGCAAAGCGCGGTTGGTCAGGCGATGTCCACCTTCGGGCGCGTCGATATTCTGGTCAATAATGCCGGTATTTTTATGATGAAGATGATGGCGGATACGACAGAGGCCGAACTTGACCGTATGCTGAACATCAATGTCAAAGGCGTGTTTTATGGCTGCAAGCATATTCTGCCCGCGATGCAGAAGGCGGGCGGCGGATCGATTATCAATATCTCCTCGATCTATGGGGTGATTGGCGCGCCTGCGGCCTCGGCCTATCAGGCGTCAAAGGGCGCGGTGCGCATCCTGACCAAATCGGTGGCGGTGGAATATGCGGCGCATAATATTCGCTGCAATTCCATTCATCCCGGCGTTATCCGCACGCCGATGACCGCAGATCTGATGGCAACGGCGGAGTCGGAGAAAGCCATCCTGGCCTCCACCATTCTGCGCCGCGCCGCAGAACCGCGCGAGGTTGCCTATCCTGTGCTGTTTCTGGCCTCCAGCGAATCCAGCTATATCACCGGCGCGGAAATCATGGTCGATGGCGGCTATACTACGGTGTGATTGTTTCAACCGGAACATGACGCCTGACGGCCCATGTTCCGGCCCTGATCAACGCGCTTAGCCGGCGCGCCACTGGACGCCCGGGTGGAAATGGCGCTGGTTCGGGCCGGATGCGGCCTGTATGATGAATGTGTCTGCAACATCCGGGATTCGTCTTATGCCACGCAACCTTCCCAATAGCCTGACTTATGGGCGGATTGCGCTGATACCGCTGCTGGCCATGACATTTTATTTTCCGGGGGATCTTGCCGACTGGCTTGCGCTGGCAATTTTTGTGACGGCGGGCGTCACGGACTTTTTTGATGGCTATCTGGCGCGTTCGATGCAGCAGCAGTCGGCGCTGGGGGCCATGCTGGACCCCATTGCCGATAAATTGCTGGTCGGCGCGGCTATCATCATGCTGGTTTATTCCAGGCGCATTGACGGGCTGAATGTGATTTCGGCGCTGATTATTTTGTGCCGGGAAATTCTGGTCTCGGGGCTGCGCGAATTTCTGGCGGGGTTGAAGGTCAGCGTGCCGGTGTCAAAACTGGCCAAATGGAAAACCGCCGGACAGATGATCGCGCTGGGTTTTTTGCTTGCGGGTGAGGCCGGGGACAAGGTGGTGCCGTATAATCATGGCATCGGCATTACCGGTCTTTGGATTGCCGCTATCCTGACATTGTATACCGGATATGATTATCTGCGCGCCGGACTGCGCCATGCCAGCGGGCCGGTGATTGGACTGCGGTCATGAAGCTGTTATATTTCGCCTGGGTGCGCAGCCGCATCGGCCTTGCCGGGGAAGACATCACGCCGCCCGATAGCGTAACCAGCGTCAGTGCGCTGATCATTTGGCTGCGCGCGCGCGGCCCGGGTTATGCGCATGCATTCGCCGATCTGGAGGCGGTGCGCGTGGCCGTCAATCAGGAGCATGCCGGCTTTGACGCGGCAATTAAACCAGGCGATGAGATCGCGTTTTTTCCGCCGGTTACCGGAGGCTAGTGCGATGATCCGTGTGCAGCGCGAAAATTTTGATCTGTCCGCCGAGATTGCCGCGCTGACCCGCGGAAAAACCGGTATTGGCGGCGTGGTCAGCTTTATCGGCCTGGTGCGTGATGTGTCCGATGGGGCGCCGGTCGCGGCCATGACGCTGGAGCATTATCCCGGCATGACCGAAAAACAGCTGGCGGCGATCGAGCTTGATGCCTGTGCGCGCTGGCCGTTGAGCGCCTCGCTGATCATTCACCGCTATGGGCGGCTCGATCCGGGCGAACAGATCATGGCGGTGGTCACCGCATCCGCCCACCGCCAGGCGGCATTTGAGGCGGCAGAATTTCTGGTCGATTGGCTGAAAACAAAAGCACCATTCTGGAAACTTGAAAGCGATGGCAATGCTGAGAATTGGGTTGCGGCGCGCGAAAGTGACGATGCGGCAGCGGAGCGCTGGGAGAAGTAAGGCCCCGTTTATTCTGTCGCGCAACATCATTGCGCGCTCCCAAAATTTTCGGCGGCCCGCAATGACGATGGAGGCCATCCCCGGCTGCAATATATCAGGCCGGTAACCGCCGCCCCTGGGCATTCTGCAAATAAAAAACCCGGAGCAAAAGGCTCCGGGTTTTTTACGAGAAAAACAGGTGTGGTTTAGAAAGCGTAGGAAATGGTAGCGGCCGCAAAGTCACGGTCGTTCAATGGCGCATCCGGACCAAAATTGGCGGTCCAGCTGAGAGAAGCCGCCCAATTGGCCAGATAGGTACCGCTAATGCCAATGGTGATAGCCTTGCGTTCCGCCGAATAGTTACCGAATGTGGACGGCGTGCTGCCGCCCAGATCCCATTTCCAGGCAACGGTGGGGTTGAGGTTTATAGGCGAACCGAACGCGCGGTTATAGTTCAGCGAGACCAGCCCCTGTGCGCCCCAGGAAAATTCGGTCGCATATCCGCTGCCAATATTCATGCTGGGATTCAGCAGATAGGTTTGCGACGCCAGCGCGTTGGCCAGGCCGCGGGTATTGCCGCTGCCGGCAATGCCATCAGAGGAGGAGAGACCGGGCACAAACACCATACCGATTTCCGTCACCAGCGCGCCGCCATCTGCGCCCGCAAATTCCACAATTGGATTGGAGGCAAACAGCAGTGAGGTCAGCGTGGTCTGCGCGGTGAACACGTCTTTAAAGGCCGGTTTGATATAACCGTCACGGCCGACATCCGCCGCCGTAAGGGCGGATGAACGGGTCTGCGGTGTGGCAACGCCACTGACAATCCGGGAGTAAGCGAGATCCGTCGGGCTGCCAGAGACAATGGCGGAAGCGGGCGCGGGGCCATTTCCGCCCGCAAGCGGCGTTCCTGCCGCTGTGGTGGTGCGTGCGTTGGTGCTCAGCGCATCAACGGGAATGAAGCCGGTTTGATTGGCAATCGCCGCCACCTGCGCGGCGCGTGCGGCTGCGTCAGGCAGGGCCGTCAGGGGCGCAAGCCCCGCACCGGCGCGCCCCTGGTTAACATCGCCCAAAGTCGCAGGTAAAATCGAGAGTACCTGGGCCGCCGTCAAAGTGCCGGCCGCAGCCGCATCCGCCAGCGACGAGGGAATCTGCCGCGGAATGCCGCCGGGCAAGCCAAAAGGAACAATCGGCGGCGTACCGCGATTGATCGTGCCGGGGGCCAGACCCAATGCGCGTTCCTGTTCCGCCATTTGATCGGCAATGGTCGTTTGCCCTGTGCGTGCAACGGTTTGATTAAGGGCAATCAGGGTAGTGGGTTCATAACCCACGACGCTGGCGTCAAGAACATTGCTGCCGCCGGGGCCGGCGCCGGCGCCGGCGATCACCTGCGGCGTGCCGGCGGGGAAGCCCAACTGTGTCGGGCCCGCCGCCTGTGGCGCGCGCGTGCGCAACCGGGTTTGACCATCAAGATCATTGGCCAGGGCCGCCATTTCATTAAAGGCATAGTTGAAAGGCTGATCATGGCGATAGGTGGCTTCCGCCTGCACGGCGATACCGGAAATGTTGGTGCTCATACTCAGACCGACGACCTCGATATCCTCGGGATATTCCAGGCGGAAGGTCTGGGTATTGGCCATCACGGCACCCACCACGCGCTCAAGCGAGACGGAATTGCGGTTCACCAATGTCGACATATTGTTGCAATTGGTATAGCCGCCGGGAAGCGCCAGTTGAACCTTGCCAATATTGGCGGGGGCGTCGGCGGCAAGATTGCCGGCCAGCGCGCCGGAAATCGAGAAGGGTGTATTCGCTGACCCAATGCCGTTAAGGGCCATGGCGACGGGCGCACCCGATGCGGCCAGCACGTTGCACAGAGTTTGCGCCACTTCGAAGGCATTGCGCGCCGGCGGGCCTCCGGGCGCGCCGGTCGGGCCGGCCACGCCGGTAACACCGACAAGCCCGGCGGCGCCGCCGATTTCCAGCGGGCCAAAGGCATTGGCCAGCGCCGTCATATTGTCACGCGCCGTTGCGGGATTGGCGGTCGAGAGTTCGAGAATCGGCAGCCGTGAATGCAGCCGCATGAAGAACAGGCCAAACTCTGTGCCCTGATTGAATTCAGAGGCGAAATAGCGCAGCGCGAAACCAAATTCGCCGCCATTTTCACCGTTTTTATCATTGCCCCGCTCGATCGAGACGGCCGGATAGTTCACGGCCTGCGCGCTTTCCCACACAGTGTCGATATCAAGGCCGCTGGTAATCAGGAACGGATTGAAACGCGCGTCACCGGTGCGGTCATGAACGCCGCCGCGAAGGGGTTGCGAGCCGCGGCCAATAAAATCCGCCGAACTGAAGAAGGTGCCGGAGGGATCAGGTACGATATTATCGGACTTGAACTGATAGAAACCGTCGATGCTGAAATTGTTGGGCAGGCCCAGCGAGGCGCGCGCCGCGAGAATCGGGGTGAAGAATTCTTTCAGTTCCGAACCGGGTTTGCGAACGGCGGCCACGTCGATCGGATTGATCTGGCTCAGGCCGTTCTGGATGAAGGTGCTTTCGCCCCAGCTGATAACCTGGTTGCCGAGCTTCACTTCCAGCGGATTGCCGCCAACTTCAAAACTGCCGCTTACGAAATAGTCGAGCAGCTTGGCGTTCTGTGACACTTCGCTGCGTTGCGGGCTTTCCAGATCGCGGAAATCCACATTGTCCACGATCGGATCGACATGCGCCGTGCCGCGCACAAAGGCACCGAAATTGCGCCAGCTCGCCTGCACTTCCGATGTCGCCTTCATGGCGCCGGAGAACACATCCCACTGACCATAATTCAGATTGCCGTCATCAGTTTGCGTGCCGCCAAAGGCTTCTTGCAGGCCGGTGGCGTCAAGCTTTTGGCAGCCGCCATTACCCAGCCCGCCATTGCCGCCGATATTGCCGCAGTCGCGCGCGCTGGTGCGCATGGAGGCGCCTGCCGACAGAATCGTGTCAACAGCGCCGCTCACCTCGCCAAATTTATATTCGACGGACAGCGCGGGGGATGCCAGAAAAACTCCAGCCAGTGCCGTAGACGCCAACAAATTTCGAAATCTGTCACCGGGAATTTCCCTGGTAAAACAACGATTAACGCTGGAATGCGTGGTGCTGGACATGTATTCCTCCCCCTCGGAGTTTGAAAGATGGGTTCAGTAAGCGACCGTGAGCAGATCAGACTATTATTATTGTGCACAGTAAGACTAAACTGGTTAACAAAAATGGTATAGTTTTTTTTCACCAAAGCGGATTTTTTAAAAACCCAGCGGCAAAAATACCACCGGGCCGAAACGGGCTGAATGGGACTGAAAAACCGGATAAATTTCCTGATAAATCCGTATTACCGGGATCGGGCAATTGAGTTTCCGAAATTAAAAAGCCCGGAACCTGCGTTCCGGGCTTTTTGTGATCACCCCCAGCCCTGATTAGAAGGCGTAGGCGATATTGATCGAGGCAAAATCGCGGTCGTCCAGCGGGGCGTCGGGCCCGAAATTGGCAACCCAACTTACCGAACCTGTCCAGCGCGACTGATAGTTGGCGGCAAGCGACAGGCCAATCGCCTTGCTTTCAGCCATATAGTTGCCGAGCGGCGCGGGCGTGCGCCCGCCCAGATCCCAGCGCCAGGCGATTTGCGGCACCAGGTTGACCGGGCTGCCGAAGACGCGGTTATAGGTCAGATTGAAGATGCCCTGCGCACCCCAGGAGAACGGAGTGGCCCAGTTGGTCGGCCCCTTGAGGTCGGCATTCAGCTTGTAGGTCGCAGCAGCGATCGGGTTCAGCAAGCCTTCGCTGCCCCGCGCGGCAATCGCCGAGCTGGTCGAGATGCCAGGCACCAGAACCATGCCAATTTCCGTCACCGCCGCGCCGCCGTCCGCGGAGGCGAACTGCACCACCGGGTTGGAGCCGAACAGCACCGAGGTGATCGTCGTCTGCGCGGTGAATACGTCCTCGCGCGGGGTTTCGATAAATCCGTCCGGGCGAACATTGGCCGCGGTCAGGACCGAGGCGCGGGTTTGCGGGGTGATCGGGATCAATGGCTGTCCATCCACACCGCTATCCGCGTGACGCGCCACCTGCACGTCAGCGGCGCGGCCATTGGCTACGTTTGAGGCAATGGTTTGCCCTGGCGCAAGCGCGGGAACCGCTGCCAATTGCTCCACATCAAGTGCGATAAAGCCCTTTTGGTTGGCGGTCGCGACCAGGCCTGCCGCCGTGCCCGCGGGGAACACCACCTGATTGGGCAGGGCACCTTGTGTGATCCCGCCCAGCCCAAGCAACGCGCCGGGGCCAGCACCTGTGACGGTGCCGCCCGTGCCGGCGATGACGCCGCTGGCGCCGGTATTCACACCACCGACAAAGAACGCGCCGGGCAGGTCCGCTACTGTCAGTGTGCCGGCCCTGGCTTTATCCGCCGCGGCAATCAGGCCGGGGGTTGGGGTCAGGGCCGCAGTGGCGAGGGTGCCCGGAATACGGTCTGTGCCGTCGGCTTCAATGGCGTTTTGTGCGATGGCCACCGCCTCGGCAAACGTATACAGATTGTCGCCCGGTGCGCCGCTATGTGCCGCAGACTGATTATTGGCGCGGGAATTGACCAGGCCGAAACGGGTCGGCGCGTGGTTATAAGTGGTAGCGATGCTGCCCGCCGGCGCCTGTCCGGGGCCGGTTCCGACCGGCATTCTGGCGCCGGTGACGAACGCCGTATTGCCGGAAAGATCGCTGGACAGCGCCGAAACTTCGGAGCCGACATAGCTTAGCGGCTGATCGTGACGGTAGGTCACCTCGGCCTGAAAGGCCAGCGATCCGAGCGTGGTGCTCATGCTGGCGCCCACCAGCTTGATGTCCTCGGGATATTCCAGACGGAACTGTTGACTGTTGGCGGCCAGGGCGGCGAAGTTGCGCTCCAGATCCGCAGCGCCCGTGCGCAGCAGGGCGATGGAGTTACAATTGGTGGTGCCGCCCGGTGTGTTGAAATTCACCTTGGCGATACCGGCCTCTGCCAGCGAGAAGCCAGGCCCTCTTGCATCGCCCAAACCCTGGGCCGCAAGGGGCGCACCCAAACCCGCCAACGCATTACACAGCATCTGCGCCGCCTCGATATTGTTGCGGGGAACCCTGCCAGGCCCAGTACCGCTCACCGGGCCGGTGCCGACGCCCACATTGAAGGGCAGGTTTTCCAGCGCCGTCGCCGGGGTGACGCCATCATTCTGTGTCAGAGCATTGGCGGCGCGCGAAGCGGCCGAGAAATTGGTGGCCGAGGCGATGGAATAGGCATTGTTCAAATTCGGCATGCTGGTCGTCACGATCGGCAGACGCGAATGATAGTTGATGAAGAACAGGCCGAACTCCATGCCATTGTTCAGCTCTTCATTGAAATAGCGCAGCGCGAAGCCGAACTCGCCGCCGTCATCGGCATTCTTGTCATTGGCCCGCTCGATCGAAACGGAGGGCACGTTGACGCCCAGCCGGCTCACCCAGAGCGTGTCGGCGCTGAGGCCATCCCTGATCTCGAACGGGTTGAAGCGGTTATCATCGCCAAAATCGGAAACGCCGGAGCGAATCGGCTGCGAGCCGCGCCCGACAATGTCGGCACCGCTGAAATAGGTGCCGGCGGGATCGGGCACGATATTATCGGACTTGAACTGGTAGAAGCCTTCGACGCTGAAATTATTGGGCAGACCCAGCGCCGCCTTGACGGCCAGAATCGGCGTGAAGAACTCTTTCACTTCCGAGCCCGGCTTGCGCACCGCCGAAATGTCGATTGGATTAATAACGTTAATGCCGTTCTGGATGAAGGTGCTTTCACCCCAGCTGATCACCTGATTGCCGCCGCGCAGTTCCAGCGGCAGGCCGCCGACATCGAAGCTGCCGCCGACGAAATAGTCGAGTAGTTTGGCGTTTTGTGAAACCTCGCTGCGCGCCGCGCTGTCCAGATCGCGGAAGTCGGTATTGTCGACAATCGGATCGACAAAGGCCGTGCCGCGCACAAAGGCGTTGAAATTGCGCCAGGTCGCGCCCACTTCCGAGGTCGCCTTCAGCGCGCCGGAAAACACATCCCACTGCCCATAATTCAGATTGCCGTCGTCGCTATTGACGCCCGCGCCTTTTTCCAGCCCGGAGGCGTCGTAAATTTTGCAGCCGCCGTGGGCGAAGCCAAGATTGCGGCAATCGCGTGCGCTGGTGCGCATCGAGGCGCCGGCCGAAATGAACGTATCAACCGAGCCGCTCACTTCGCCAAAACTGTAATCAATAGCCAGCGCCGGTGAAGTTAATAGTGCAACCGTCAATGCTGTCGTAGTAAGGGCCAGTTGCCGCGACCAGTAAACGCTCATGGTATCGGGGGTAAGTAGTGCATCAGGGGTACGTGATTTCCGTGTGTTGAACATTCATGCCTCCATGGTGACCAGATTTTTTGTTATTTTCGTTGGGTATCGTTGGGTTGTTGGTGTCGGTTTGGTGTTGCTTTCATCGTGACCCGGAAAGATCGTTACGGACCCTCCAAAAAGTGGACGGTGTTTGTACAGGCTGGA
>JBMOMX010000003.1:0-10778 GCA_049323435.1 Pseudomonadota bacterium | reverse complement strand
CAGCCAGGCTGCAAACCGTCCAGAGATATTGAGGCACGGCGCCGCCAAGACGGCGCTACGCTGGAAACGGTGCGCATAACCCGCACCGCGTCTGCAAGGCACGCGGTCCATAAAAGACCAATTTTGCTTGCAAACTCCGGTTTGACATTCACAGTCAAATTTCCTCCACTGGGGAGTGGCGCTGCGGAAAGTGGCGCAGCGCTGAAAACCGGCGCGGCCGGTATCCGTCCAGAATTGTTCCGCCAGTCCGGGGCCGCAAGATTCAGCGGCCGCGCGCCAGCGCGCAGGGAATCAGACTTCCCTGTCTGGAAGACAGCAGATTTAAAAGATTTCTCCCGCCCTGCTTGCATCGGCCCCCCTGGCGAATAAGCATCAAGCCCGAATGGCGCCTTGATTATAGTTAGCGGCGCATTATCCAAGCATGTTCAGGCTAGGGGAGGGTTTTTACCAATTCAATGAAATTAAAAGTAATAATATAGACCATATAGTTGTATTAATTAATATAACTTCCAATATGTTAAATTTAATGACTATTAGATTAATGCATTACTTCTACAGGTGGAACTCAGCCCCGGAGTGGCCGAAGTGACGGACACGCAATCCGGCAAGGCGCTGGAGGTCCGGATCATCAGGTCGAGATCATTAAGTCCGGCGCACCTGATCCCAATCACACTGCGATCAGGTTCGGTGACGGCTGACACTCTCAGCGTCACTGCCCAGTCAGTCCGTGAAATCCAGAATCATGGGGCCTGATTGATGAGAAAATGGGGCATTAAGCAGCCGGCCCGGCCTTCACAAGGAATGGCCGGGCCGACAGTGACGATAAGACGCCGAAATGCTTCAATCTGAAAATATTTTGCGCTAAATCGCCCCATTCTCGCGCAGTGCGGCGATATCGGCATCCGAACAGCCTGCGCCGCGCAGGATTTCCTCGGTATGCTGTCCCAGTTCCGCCGGGGGCCGGGGTTTGATCTTTTCCGCCCCGTCCAGCCATATCGGGCTGTTCACGGTTTTCACGATTCGTCCGCCGCCCAGATCCATGTCCACCAGCATCCGGTTAGCCAGCACCTGCGGATCCTGGATAGCGTCCTCCACCCGGTTGATGGGCGCGACGGTGATCCGGTTAGCCAGCAGAATTTCGCGCCACTCGGCCCAATCCTTTTGGGCGAAGGTCTCTTCCAGAATGCCCAGCAGCGCCTGCATGTTGGCACCCCGTGCGCGTACGGTGGCGTAACGTTCATCCGTCGCCAGATCGGGCCGCCCGATGCAGGTGGCGAAGGTGGGCCAGCCGCTGTCGCTCGCCATCACGGCGATAATGAAGGCCCGCCCGTCACGGCATTCAAAATGATTGACCAGGGTCTGAATATCGACTTGCGGATTGGCGGGGTCGTTGAACATTTTTGCGCCGCATAATGCCGATTGCAGGGCGACGGAATTTGACCAGACGCCACTAGCCAGCAGCGAAGTATATACACGGCTGCCCTTGCCGGTGCGCTCGCGCCGGTAAAGCGCCATCATAATGGCCGACAGCACCGACATGGAGGTGGCGTTGTCACCGGCAGCAGGCGGCATGACGGCGCGCGCCGCACCGGCGGCGCGGCTATGCTCCATCAGCCCGGAACGCGCCCACCAGGCGGTGGCGTCATAGCCCGGATTGCTGGCTTCCGGCCCCAACTCACCAAAGCCGGTAAATGAGGCATGGATCAGGCGCGGGTTCAGAGGCGCGAGGTCTTCGTAGCGGATCTTCAGTCGCTCAAGCACATCAGGCGGCAAATTGGTCAAAAACACGTCACATTCCTTCACCAGCCCTTCAAAAGGCTCCCGCGCGCCCGGCTTTTTGATGTCGAGCGTCAGGCTGCGCTTGTTGCGGCTGACCACCATCCAGGAATAGTTCAGATCGCAGTCGGGCAATTGCGGTGCCAGCGGCAAATAGCGGTACAGATCACCAAGCCCCGGCTGCTCGATCTTGATCACATCGGCGCCGAAATCCGACATGACGGTGGCCGCTGCCGGTGCGGCGACAAAACTGCCGAAATCCAGAACTTTGATTCCGTCGAGAACGGGCTTTTCCTCAGACATGGCTTAATCTCCCAATTATGTTTTTTTCTATCTCACCATATTTTCCCGGGTAATACTATAAGCGCGAACCATAGTGAGGAGCGGTAAACGATGAGCGGCATGCTGCAATTTGACGCGCTTCAGGCGCGCGCCCTCGAGGCGATGTACCAAAATCCGGATGTAACCGGGCAGCGGGCCGAGGTGATGCGGCGGCTGGAGCTGCGATCAGGCGAAGCCGTGCTTGATATAGGCGCGGGGCCGGGGCTGCTGCTGCGCGATCTTGCACTGTCGGTGGGGGCCGGCGGCAAGGCGGTGGGGCTGGATATGAGCACAGCGATGCTTGATATCGCCGGGCGCCGCTGCGAGGGGCTGGAACAGGTGTCACTGCAACAAGGTGACGCCGGCCGGCTGCCATTTGCGGATGCCACATTCGATGTGGCGGTTTCGACCCAGGTCTATGAATATGTGGCGGATATGGCGGGGGCCCTGCGCGAGCTTTACCGGGTGATGAAGCCGGGCGGGCGTATTCTGATTCTGGATACGGACTGGGACAGTCTGGTGCTGCACACCACCGACCGGGCGCGTCAGGCGCGGATACTGGAAGTGTGGGATGAACATCTGGCGGATGCGCATCTGCCCGCCACCCTGTCGCCGAAATTGCGCGCTGCCGGATTTCAGATCACCCGGCGCGAAATCATTGCATTGCTCAATGCCGAATATCATCCCAACTGTTTTGCCGCCGGCATTCTGGATGCCATTCGCGGTTTCGTTGCCGGGCGTTCTGGAATCACCAGGGAGGAAGCCGATGGCTGGGCACAAAGCCTGCGCGATCTTGGCGCACGCGGGGAATTTTTCTTTTCCATCAACCGCTATGTGTTTCAGGCGGTAAAGCCTTGGAGAGGCACAGGCGCATGAAGGGAAGTTGTTTGTGCGGGGCGGTGCATTACACGGTTGACCAATTCGCTGGACCGATTGTGCATTGTCATTGCCATAGCTGCCGCAAGGCGCATGCGGCGGCCTTCGCCTCTACCGCGAGGGTTGCGCGCGAACATTTCAGATGGACGCAGGGGCAGTCAATGCTGCGCGCGTTTGAATCAACGCCTGGGAAGCTGCGGCATTTCTGTTCCGGATGCGGCAGTCATCTGATGGCCGAATGGACCGCCCAGCCGCAGGTCATTGTCCGTGCCGCAACGCTGGACGAAGATCCGGGCCTGCGCCCCGCCGCGCATATATGGGTGTCGCATGACGTGCCCTGGCTGGCCTATGGGAATGTGGCTGCGATTTTTGCCGAGGCACCGCCAGCAGGTTAGCACGAGACGCCATGTTTCCCAAATGTTCTTGACAATGATTCGTTGCGCTACAGTAATCTTTTATGTGCTATCCTGAAGCCGAGCCGTGTTGGCAAGGAGGCCGGTCATGATGAAGAGCATAGCGGTAGAAATCGACGCCCAGGGGCGGGTGCGTCCGTTGGAGCCAGGTAAGAGCCTGCCGGTTGGCCGCGCCTTGTTGACCATGCTTGAGTCGGCTGCGGGGGACGCGGCCCTGTTAGCCGAAAACGCCCTGGCGGAAGATTGGTTGAGACCAGAGGAAGACAAAGCGTGGGCGAATTTACAGCCGGGCAAATCGTAATCCTGCCATTTCCGTTTTCCGATCTGAGCCGAAGCAAATTCCGGCCGGCCTTGTTGCTGGCTGATGCCGGACGCGGAGACTGGATCGCTTGCCAGATTACCAGTAATCCATATGCAGACTCGCGGGCTATAGCCTTGACCTCCGTTGATTTCGCATCCGGAAGTCTTGGGCGCTTAAGTTATGCCCGTCCAGGCAAATTGTTCACCGCTAACGAAGCGTTGTTCGCCAGCGTCGCCGGGGCTTTGAGTGATACGACGCTGATCAGGTTGCGAGACGCGGTTATCTCACTGGTGCAGGGGTAATCCCCGCGCAGCCTAAACCCGTCTCTCCACCATCATCTTTTTGATCTCCGCGATGGCCTTGGCCGGGTTCAGCCCCTTGGGGCAGGCTTGCGCGCAATTCAGGATGGTGATGCAGCGGTAGAGCCGGAAGGGATCTTCCAGATCGTCCAGCCGCTCGCCGGTCGACTCGTCGCGGCTGTCGATCAGCCAGCGATAGGCTTGCAGCAATGCGGCGGGGCCAAGATAGCGGTCGCCATTCCACCAGTAGCTGGGGCAGCTTGACGAACAGCAGGCGCACAGGATGCATTCATACAGGCCATCCAGTTTCTGCCGGTCTTCATAGCTTTGCAGCCATTCCTTCTGCGGCTCGGGCGAAACCGTTTGCAGATAGGGTTTGATCGAGGCGTACTGGGCGTAAAAATTGTTCAGATCCGGCACCAGATCCTTGATCACTTCAAGATGCGGCAGCGGATAGACTTTGATATCGCCCTTGATTTCGTACATGCCCCGTGTGCAGGCCAGCGTGTTGCCGCCGTCAATATTCATCGCGCAGGAGCCGCACACGCCTTCGCGGCAGGAACGGCGGAAGGTCAGCGTCGGGTCGATTTCGTTTTTAATCTTGATCAGCGCGTCCAGCACCATCGGGCCACAACTGTCGGTGTCGATCTCATAAGTATCGAGGCGGGGATTGCTGTCATCATCCGGGCTCCAGCGGTAGATGTGGAACGTGCGGATATTCTTTGTCCCGGCGGGGGCCTTGAAGGTTTTGCCCTTTTCGACCCTGGAATTTTTTGGCAGCGCAAACTCAACCATGATCCAATCCTTAATAGACGCGCTTCTTCGGCGCGATATATTGAACGTCGTTCGACAGCGTGTACGCATGCACCGGACGGTAGTCGATGCGCACCTTGCCGCTTTCGTCAAGCCAGCTCAGCGTATGCTTCATCCAATTGTCGTCGTCGCGGTCGGGATAATCCTCGCGCGCATGGGCGCCGCGGCTTTCCTTGCGGTTTTCCGCCGAATAGACGGCCACCATCGACTGGCGGATCAGATTGTCAAATTCCAATGTCTCGATCAGATCGGAATTCCAGATCAGCGAACGGTCCGAGGTTTTGATATCGGTGCGTGCGTCATAGACTTCACGGATGAGCTTGCAGCCTTCCTGCAGGATTTCGCCGGTGCGGAACACAGCGCAATTGTTCTGCATGATGATCTGCATGCGCAAACGCAATTCCGCCGTCGAAGTACTGCCCTTGGCGTAGCGGGCGGCGTCGAGGCGCGACAGCGAGATATCGGCTGACGCCTTTGGCAATTCGCGCTGTTTCTCGTCTTTCTTGATCACCTGGGCGGCGCGTTGCGCGGCCGCGCGGCCAAACACCACCAGATCGATCAGCGAGTTTGAGCCCAGCCGGTTGGCGCCATGCACCGACACGCAGGCGGCTTCGCCCACCGCCATCAGGCCGGGCACAACCGCGTCGGGATTGCCATCGCGCAAGGTCACGACCTCGCCAAAGAAATTGGTCTGCAATCCGCCCATATTGTAATGCACCGTGGGCAGAACCGGGATCGGTTCCTTGGTGACATCTACGCCCGAGAAAATCCGCGCGGATTCCGAAATGCCGGGCAGGCGCTCATGCAGGATGGCCGGATCGAGATGGTCCAGATGCAGATAGATGTGGTCCTTTTTCGGGCCCACGCCGCGCCCTTCGCGGATTTCCACGGTCATGGAGCGGCTGACCACGTCGCGTGACGCCAGATCCTTGGCGGAGGGCGCATAGCGCTCCATGAACCGCTCGCCATTGGAATTGGTCAGATAGCCGCCTTCGCCGCGCGCCCCTTCGGTGATCAGGCAGCCCGCGCCGTAAATGCCGGTGGGATGGAATTGCACAAATTCCATATCCTGCAAGGGCAGCCCGGCGCGCAGCGCCATGCCATTGCCATCGCCCGTGCAGGTATGCGCCGAGGTTGCCGAAAAATAGGTCCGGCCATAGCCGCCCGTCGCCATGATGGTGATTTTGGCGCGGATGCGGTGGATCGAACCATCAGCCATATTGATCGCGATGACGCCACGGCATTCGCCCTCGTCCATGATCAGATCAATGACGAAATATTCGATCATGAATTCGGCATTGTTGCGGATGCTCTGGCCGTACAAAGTATGCAGCATGGCATGCCCCGTGCGGTCGGCGGCAGCGCAGGTGCGTAGCGCAGGCGGGCCTTCGCCATATTTCGTTGTCATGCCGCCAAAGGCGCGCTGATAGATCTTGCCTTCATCGGTGCGCGAGAAAGGAACGCCGAAATGCTCCAGCTCGAATACGGCGGCGGGCGCCTCGCGGCACAGAAATTCAATCGCGTCCTGGTCGCCAAGCCAGTCGGCGCCCTTGACCGTGTCATACATGTGCCAGCGCCAGTCATCCTCGATCATATTGCCGAGCGCGGCGGATATGCCGCCCTGTGCGGCGACCGTATGGCTGCGGGTCGGAAATACCTTGGTGATATTGACGGTTCGCAGCCCGGCCTGGGCGCAGCCAAGCGTCGCCCGCAATCCGGACCCCCCGGCGCCCACCACCACAACATCATAGGTATGATCAGTAATCGGATAGGCCGTCATGTTACGCCGCGCTCCCAAAGCTTAATTTCAGTACTGACAGCACACAGGCCAGACCTAGCCCGAGGCAGCCCAGTTTGACCGCGATCACCAGCGCAATCTTGCCCAGATCCCAATGCACATAGTCTTCCACAATATGGGTCAGGCCGATGCTCATATGGTAAAATCCAACCAGCAGAAACATCAGAAACACAACGCCTACTAGCGGCGATGCCATCATGCCGGCCGCCCCGGTATAGTCATCCCCGGTAAGGGCGATCAGCAGCCCCACAAAATATGCCGCCAGCGGGATCAGGGCCAGCGCTGTCAGGCGCTGATGCCAGAAAGTATCGGTACCGTCCTTGGCCGAACCCTTGCCGCGTACCCGCCCGATCGGTGTTTTGAATGCAGACATCAGACAGCCCCCCTGCAACTATAGGCAATGCCCCAGGCAATGATCGTCAGCAGCACGGAGCCTGCAAATGCCGCCCAGGCCGTGCGGTTGGCCACGGCAATATCAAAGCCATAGCCAATGTCCCAGAACAGATGCCGGATGCCATTGCACAGATGATACATCAGCGACCAGGTAAAGCCGAGCAGCAGGAGCCTGCCCAGCCAGCTTCCCAAAAAGCCCTGCACCGCAGCATAGCTTTGCGGCCCGTCCGCCAGCGCCAGCAGCCAGCAGGTCAGCAACAGGCTGCCAATCGCCAGACCCACCCCCGAGATGCGGTGGGTAATTGACGCCGCCATTGTGATTTTCCAGCCATAAATCTGAAGATGCGGCGATAGTGGCCGCGGCCGCAAGACCGGCGGTTTGCCGGCCCCTGACTGAGTTTCCGCCATTTCTGGGCCCCTGCTAATAATTTGGCGGCCTTTTTGGCCGCAATTGATTCCAGCGCATACTAAGCCTGGAAGGCCGTAAGTCAATCAGTGGATTGCGGAAAATTCGCTTACCGCCGCGCCATCAGCAGCCAGTAATCCAGATCCAGGATCACGCTGGGATGATGGCCGTCTTCGGTGACGCCTGGAAATTCCGCACAGGGTTGATCTTTGGTGGCGAACAGCCGCACCCGCAATGCGCCCACATCCCGGCGGCCCGGGATTTCCGCCCTGTCCAGAATTTCCGACCAGGCGAACACAGTGTGCCCAGCATAACAGGGTGCGACATGCCGCCCGGCATTGATTGCGGCGATCTTTACGCCATTGGCAAGGCCGTTGAAGCTGAGCGCGCGCGCCAGGCTGATCACATGGCCGCCATAGACCAGGCGGCGCTGCGCCTTATCATTATTTTGCATGTGCTGGTTGAAATGCACCTTGGCGGTGTTCTGATACAGCCTTGTGGCCATCATATGTTCGGCTTCTTCTATGGTCATGCCGTCCACATGGTCGATTTTTTCGCCCACGCGGTAATCGTCCCACAGATGCGGGGAACCGGACAGTTCGCATTTGTATGCGCTGAAATCGAGGCCGGCGGGAACCGCAAGATCGCTGGCCGCGACAAATTCCGGCAAAGCGGGCACGCTCGCCGCGCGCGTGGGGGCGGCCTCATCACGCTTGCGCACCATAACCCAGCGCACATAGTCAATCACCACTTCATGGCGTTGGTTGATCCCGGTGCTGCGCACATAGACAATGCCGGATTTGCCATTGGACAATTCGCGCAGCCCGATTACTTCGGATGTGGTGGACAGCGTGTCGCCGGCATAGACCGGCGTCAGAAACCGGCAATCCGCATAGCCCAGATTGGCGACGGCATTCAGCGAAATATCCGGCACTGTTTTGCCGAACACAATATGAAACGCCAGCAGATCGTCAATGGGCGACGCGGGCAGGCCCAGCGAACGCGCAAATTCATCCGATGAGGTCAGCGCAAAACGCGGCCCGAACAGCGCCATATACAGGCTAGCATCCCCCGGCGTCAGCGTGCGCGGTGTGGCGTGGCGCAAAAACTGGCCGATCTCGAAATCTTCAAAATAATTGCCCGGATTGGTTTTGTTCATGGCCCTGTTTTCCTCATCACTTGCCTGATGCGGGTTGTAAACCAAGCCGGGCGAGGCTGAAAGGGGAAAGGCGCGGCGTTTTGCCTATGGCGTCACAATCGGGAAATTTGCATCGGCCGGGTCGATCAGGCTGACCAGTTCAGCATAGGCATTGGCATCGCCCTCGGTCGTGATCGCACCGCTGGCGATTTTTAGCATGACAGGGACGCCTGCCAGCAGGGTTTGCAGCATATCCGCCCGCGGCATGGTGACGGTCGCACCGGCGGCGTCATCTGAAATATTCTGCTCATGCACCAGAACGCCATTGGCGATCGAGATCACATGCTTTTCATTCACATCGGACAGCACAAGGTTAAGAACAAGCTTTTTTCCGGCGGCGCGGTTCGGGTTCAGCCTTACAGCGGCGTAATCCAGCAACATGGCGGTCGGCGCCGCCTGAACCAGGCTGGGGCTTATCGTGGTTGCCGGAAGTATGGCTACGCCATGCCGCAATTCCTGCGCGCCGGTCAGATAGATGTTGCGCCAGGTTCCGGCTTCGGCCTGATAGCCGAGCTGGGTATAGACGCCGGCCAGGCTTTCACGCGCGCGGGCATTTTCCGGATCGGCAAAAACCAGATGGTTCAGCAATTGCGCGGCCCAGCGATATTGGCCCGCAGCAATGGCTGCATCGGCCTTAGTCATTACTGGCCCTGCGCCGCCCATCGCTTCGATATAATTTGCGGCGGCCGCAACTGGCGGAAGGCTGTGCAACGAGGCCGGATTGGCGTCATACCAGCCCATATAACGCTGATATACCGCCTTTGAATTGAAGCTCATGGTGCCGTAATAGCCGCGATTATACCATTCCTGCGCCAGCGTATCCGGCAGCCTGATCTGTTCGGCGATTTCCGGGCCTGTCAGCCCCGCATTCATCAGCCGCACCGACTGATCATGCAGATATTTATACGCATCGCGGTGCTTTTTCAGAAAGTCCGTTATTGTTTCATTGCCCCACCGGGGAATGCCGTGGGCGGCGAACATGACATCGCTTTTATCCGCATACAGACGGATGGATTGTGTCAGATAATCCGCCCAGTCCTTTGCGTTGCGCACCAGTGCGCCGCGCGGCGTCAGCACATTATGCAGGGTGGCGTTGGCGTTTTCGGCCATAAACACCGCGCGAAATTGCGGCAGATAGAAATTCATTTCCGCCGGCGCCTCGGTTCCCGGCGTCATCTGAAAGGAAAATGTCACGCCGTCCAGCACTATTTCCTGCCCGGTTTCGTGCACATTCAGCGTTGGCGCAATCAGCGAAAGCCTGCCGCGTGACAAAGCCGGCCCAAGGCCCGAGGTCAATTCGCCTTCCGGCCCGCGCGGCAGGGTGTTGCCGAACTGATACCGCGCGCGGCGGCTCATGGCGGTGCCCGCAATGATATTTTCACTCACCGCATGTTCGAGAAAACCGGACGGGGCGATGATCTTCACCCTGCCGGACGCCGCATCTTCCTGCGTTACAATCCCCTCAACGCCGCCGAAATGATCGGCATGGCTGTGAGAATAGATTACGGCGATCACCGGCCTGTCGCCCAGATGCTGTTTGACAAGTTCGAAGGCCGCGCGGGCCGCCTCTCCGGTTGTCAGAGGATCGACAATGATATAGCCGCTGTCCCCAATGATGAACGAGATGCTGGATACATCAAAGCCGCGCACCTGATAGATGCGCTCCGCCACTTTATAAAGGCCGTGCCGGGTAATCAGTTGCGCCTGCCGCCACAGGCTTGGATTTACGGTTGCAGGCGCATCGCCTTTTAGAAAATCATAGGAGGATAAATCATAAACGATTTTGCCATCGGCATCCTTGATCACGGGGTCGCTCAGGGTGGCGATAAAGCCGCGCGCGGCAAATTCAAAATCCTGCCGGTTGGAAAATGGCAATTGCTTCAGAATGTCTTCATGCACAGCTTTGGTGGCCTGGCTTTCCACGGCGGCGGCGTCCTGCGGAATTTCCGGCATGGGCGCGCCCAGCAGCAGGGGCAGAACGCCGCGAAACATATAGGCCCCGCCGCCAAGAATCAGCGCCGTTGCCAGGATGCCCGCCCCAAGCCCCTTCAGAAATGTTCGCATAACCGGGTTTCCCTTTCTGACCAGCCCAGGATGAGGCCGCTTATGTGGCGTCACTTTACATGCAATACAAAAAAATATGATCTATTTATACAGGGCCGGCATGTTGGCGCGGCCATGCCC
>JBMOMX010000002.1:0-41321 GCA_049323435.1 Pseudomonadota bacterium | reverse complement strand
TCTTCAACAAGATCAAGCACTATCGCGCAATTGCAACAAGATACGCCAAGAAAAGCCAAAACTATATGGCGTTCATTGATCTCGTGTCTGCTATGTTATGGATCAAATAAATGTCAACAGAACCTAGTATAATACCGAAAGCGTTTGGCATCCGTTTCCCCCGTCCTGCTTAACGAGCCTAATCATATAGGAAAACCAGCAGAATGCAGAGAACAAAATAGCAACATATTGCAAAACCAGGCTGTCGCGCCACCTGCCCGAACTGAAAGGATGACAATCTGCGCATCTTTGCGCAAACTGTTCCCCATCACTGCTGAAGGGAGAAAGCGATGGGCCTGGATTTCAGATATAAAAAGCTCGGCTATGTGGCGCTGAATGTCACCGACATGGAAAAATCCGCTGCGTTCTATCGCGATATGGTGGGGCTGGATCCATCAGGCGATGGGCCGGACGGCTGCAAATTTTTCCGATGCAGCAATGACCATCACAATATCATTCTTTATCCTGGAACCACGGGCGGGCTGAAACGGGTGGGCTGGCAGATGGAATCCGACGCCCAGCTCGATAACGCCTTTGAACATTTCACCGAAATCGGCCTGAAGCCCAAATGGATTGCGGCAACCGAGCAGCAGGCGCTGAAACAGGGCCGCACCTTCCGCATGACGGAACCCAATAGCGGCGCGACCTTCGAATATTACGCCACCATCTCGCAATTCATCCCGGACTTTTCGCAAAAGGTGACCAAGATCGCGCGGCTGGGCCATGTGGTCATGACCGTGGCGGATTTTGCGCAGGCGCGGCAGTTTTTCACCGATCAGCTGAATTTCCGCATCTCGGATTATATTCCGGGCATGTTCGCCTTTATGCGCTGTTTCCCCAACCCCTATCATCACAGCCTGGCTATTGGTCAGGGTACGGAAAATCGCCTCAACCATGTCAATTTCATGGTCACGGATATTGATGATGTCGGCCGGGGCAATATCCGCGCGCAGAAAATGCAGATCCCCATCGTGTTCGGGCCGGGGCGGCATCCGCCATCCGACAGTATCTTTTTGTATTTCCTCGATCCCGATGAGGTGACCATCGAATTCAGCTTTGGCATGGAGGAATTTCCCGAGCATAATCCGCGCGCCCCGCGTATGCTGGAGCCAAGCCTGGAGACGCTGGATTACTGGGGCGGCGCGCCCGGGCCGCGCTTTGGCGCCAAGGGCGTGATCGAAACCATCGCATAGGAGAAAGCCATGAGTGGAGCACATGCGGGCCGCGTGGCCATTGTCACCGGCGCGGCGCAGGGCATCGGCCGCGCCATCGCCGAACGGCTGGCGGCGGAAGGGGCCCATCTGATGCTGGCCGATGCGAACGCCGAAGTGCTGAAAAAATGCGCCGATGAAGTAGCCAGCTCCGGCAAGGTGCAACTGATCACCCATATTGGCGATCTTTCGCTGGAAGATGTGGTCAACGCCATGACGGACGCCACCCTTAAAAAATGGGGAAAGGTGGATATTCTGGTGAATAATGCGGGCGGCGGCGTGATCAAACCGTTTCTCGCGCATACGCCGGAAACGCTGCGCCTCACCATCGACCGCAATCTGTGGACCGCGATCTGGTGCTGCCGCGCCGTGCTTCCCTCTATGAAGGCGGCGAAATATGGCCGCATCGTCAGCATCGGCGCCGACAGTGTGCGCAACGGCTTGTGGGACCATGCGGCCTATAACGCCGCCAAGGGCGGCGTGCACGGATTAACCACCGGGCTGGCGCGCGAATTCGCCGGCGACGGGATCACGGTCAATGTGATTGCGCCCTGCGCGGTGGCGACCCCGCAACTGGATGCGTTCGTGAAAACCGGCCACCCGCTGGTGGAGAAAT
This sequence comes from Pseudomonadota bacterium, assembly GCA_049323435.1. Taxonomy (GTDB): domain Bacteria; phylum Pseudomonadota; class Alphaproteobacteria; order UBA11222; family UBA11222; genus UBA11222. Next base: position 39,455 of record JBMOMX010000002.1, on the reverse strand, counting down.
TCTTCAGTGTCATTCCGATGGGACGGCCCGGCGACATGGCCGAGGTGGCCTCCGCCGTCAGCTATCTGGCGTCCGCCGAGGCTTCCTTCATCACCGGCCAGACGGTCAGCGTCAATGGCGGCAGCACGATGCTGTAGCAACCATTTTGCTTATGACCCGTTCGCCCTTATCTCTCCGGCTCGCCCCGGCTCCAAAACTCGACTGTGTTTCCCTCGCGCGAGCTTGCTTTTATCAGTTCCAGAACGCGTGCGGCTTTCTCGCGCACCACTCGCATCAGCGGATCATTGATAATCTCTTCGGGATCGCGATATTCATCCACCGGCATCACAGCATCACGAAGCTCGCGTAACGCCGCAGTCACGTTTCGATCATAGATAATCTGATTATCTTCAATCGCATCAAAGACCTGTGCGTCATCCAACAGATTATTTACATCTTCATCAAAAGAAGACATGTCGCCTTCCGCATTCGGAAACCAAGTGTAGCGCTGACGCGCCTCACTCGCCAGAATCTCCAGCGCCCGGATAAGTATGTCCTGGGATATCTTGAACTTCTCAGTCATTTAAATATCTCCGGTTTGAAGATAAACTGGTCGAACGGGATATGCGTCTCCGCTAAATCATCGGATGGCTTGCCGTTTTTATCCAGCCATCTTTTATTGCGTTTCCAGCGCACATAATCCTGCCCCTGGTTTTCCCACCTGGAATTAGGTTTGCTTTTCATAATTTACATCTGAAATAAATCATCATATTCCCGATAAGAAATTATAATCTCGATGTCCGGTAGTGCTTTAGTGTCGAAATAGGCATGTTGCGGCTTTTCGCTGGCAACTACGTTCTTAAAATGATCCGCAATCTCCACGCATTCTTCCGGAGTCAGATACAGCGAATTGCTCCGCAAAGCGCCAAGATCGGTGCGCCCGGTAATGGATTTGTCGTTTAAGAAACCGCCAGGCTTATTCCTGAAAAAATTATAGGCATCTATAAAACCTTGCTTGTCGCTTGTCACAACCAGGTAAGGATGACCAGCCTTGAATTCTTCGATATATTTGATATTCAACATGGCTAAATGCCCACCGGTATGGCCGGTTCGCCCTTATCTCTCCGGTTCACCATCGTGCCAGAATTCTACCGTGTTCCCCTCGCGTTTGCTGGTTTTTATCAGCTCTAAAACGCGCGCGGCTTTCTCGCGCACCACTCGCATCAGCGGATCATTGATAATCTCCTCGGGGCCACGAAATTCATCCACCGGCATCACTGCATCATCTAATTCGTGTAACGCTTCCGTAACTTTTCGATCATAGATGATCTGATTATCTTCAAGCGCGTATGTGACTAACGCATCATCAAATACACCATTAACGTCTTCAACGAAAGAAGACATGTCGCCTTCCGCATTCGGAAACCAGGTGTAGCGCTGCCGCGCCTCACTCGCCAGATTTTCTAGCGCTGGGATAAGGATATGTAGATTAATTATGAATTTTTCGGTCATTTGAATAGCTCCGGCTTGAAGATAAACTGGTCGAGTGGGATATGCGTTTCCGCCCGGTCAACCGACGGTTTGCCGTTCTTGTCCAGATATCTGCCATTGCGCTGCCAGCGCACATAATCCCGCCGCTGGTTCTCCCATATTGAATCGGGGTTGCCTTTCTGGATTCTAACATCATTATTTTTATTCTTTGGATCAACAAATTTAGTTCCTTCCCCCTTGTTGCTTGGCGCCTGCCGCCAATTCTCCGGAACGTCTTTGGGCCGTTTGAAAATATCGCCCGGTGCTGGCTTCGAAGGCGGCGGCGGTTTCGGCTTTCTCGCCGCATCCCTGGCGGCGCGTTCGGCGGCTTCCCGTGCGGCTCTTTTGGCCGCAACCCGCCGGATGATTTCAAAAATAACCTTGCCCAGGCCCGCCACCTGCACCGCATCCACCGGCTCAAAATACGGATCGCCCGCGCCATCCAGTAACGGCTCCGCCCGGCAGCGGCAGCCAAAATCATCGCCGGGATGGCCGGATGCGGGTGGGTTGCGCCATTCAAATATTTTGCCATCATTGGCGGCGTGCGCAGTGCGCACCTTGGCGTCGCCGCGCGTCCGCCAGACATATTTCCGCAGGCCAATGGCCTGCTGGCGTTTCCGGTCAAGCCCCTGGCTCAGGCGTTGCGCATGGCGCAGCGTTTCTGATTCAAGACGCGCCTCAATTTGCCCGAACAAGGCTTGGCCGGGGGTGAGCGCCTTGAATTCCAGCCGCATGGGCGAATGATGCAGGAAATGTTTTTCCGCCAATGGCCAGGGCGCACTGTCAACCCGGTCGAATATTTTTCCCAGCGTGGTGAGAAATTCAATTTCACGCTGCTTGAGGAACACGGGAAGGTAAGGTTCATCCGGCACAACCACGCGCAGGCCAAATGTATCGCGCATCTGCTGTGTGAAATTATGTAAATGATCTTCAGCCGCGCTTTGCGTGATGTTTTCAGCGCCTCTCATAACGCCTTCAATTAACGACAGCCCGGCTGAGACGGTAAGCATCTCTTCAAACGGATCTGCCGCTGCGGCCCGTGCCTCGGCCTTTACCGCCCGGTCATAGGCCAGTTCCAGTTTCAGCAGCGCCACCTGCATGCGCAGCGCCGCATGGTCAACGCGCAACTGCTGAAGATCGTCTGACATGGCGGCGGAAAGCGGCATCGTCATCCCCTCAAGGTCGAATCCACGTCGCACTCTATAGGATTTTATCCCCAATGTCAAGATTTGTTTATGTTTTGTTCCGGTTCATTCACGCATTACAAAGCGCGCTTATTCCACTCCCTTGTTGAGTCCGGGAGATGCGGCTATCAATAGGGGGTCAGGAGTGGGCTGAGAAACAAGGATTATCCGCGTCATGAAAACCATCGACATCCACGCCCATATTGTGCCGCAGAATTTTCCCGCCGATCCGTCGGGCGGCAAGAACAATCGCTGGCCTTCCATGCAATGCGACGCGAAAGACCCCTCGCGCGCCACGGTGATGATCGGCGGCAAACCGTTCCGCCCGGTGGATGAACGCTGCTGGAACGTCGATGCGCGCCTCGCCACGATGGCCGAGGATGGCGTCGATATTCAGGTGCTGTCGCCCATGCCGGAATTGCTGTCCTACTGGTTCAATGTCGAGGAAACCGTGGTGATGGGCCGGCATCTGGCGCAAACTCTGCGCAATATGATGGATGCCGCGCCCGCGCATTTTTACGGGCTTGGCATGGTGCCGCTACAGGACCCGGACCGCGCGGCAGAGGAACTGCTGGTGCTGAAACGCGATTATGGTTTGCAGGGGGTGCAGATCGGCACGCATGTGATGGGCAAGGATCTGGGCGATCCGCGTTTCAGGGTATTTTTCGCGGCGGCAGCCGAACTGGGCATGGCGGTATTTGCGCATGGTCTGCAACCGGTCGGCGAGGAACGCTGGGGTTCCAATCCGCTGATGGGCGGGCTGCTCGGCTATCCGCTCGATAGCGCGATCGCCGCCGCTTCGCTGATTAATGGCCAGGTGATGCAGGCGCATCCGGCATTGCGGCTGGGGTTCAGCCATGGCGGCGGTTCGGCGATGACGGTTATCAACCGGCTGCAAAAAGTGTATAAAAGCGCACCGCAAATGGCGGCTGCGATGCCCGAGGCGCCGCTTGAAACCGCACGGCGGTTTTACTATGACACGCTGGTCTATGAACCGGCGCTGCTGCGTGCGATCAAGGATCTGTTCGGCGCGGACCGGCTGATGATCGGCACCGATGATCCGTTCCCGATCCGCCAGCAAAAACCGGGCGATTTTCTGCGCGAAAGCGGCGTCAGCGCGGCCGAACTGCCCGGTATATTGGGCGGCAATGCGCTCAGGTTTCTGGGCGTGGCGTGAACTATATCTGTTGCCCTTAATCATCCTGGCGCCCTCAGGCCGCCAGGATATCAGACCCGGCATTCATTTGATGATTTGTTGATCTGCATCAAGTTGTTATTGTCAATAATAAGTATCATTCAATGGGGAAGTCCCCAGCAAGATGGAGAAAGCGCATGAGACTCGGAAAAATATTAATTCCCCTGACCGGCGCCGATTCCGATCAGCGCGTCCTGCGAACAGGATTGAATACCGCCAAGCGTTATGCGGCCCATGTTGAATGCCTGTTTGTGAACCGTAATCCGACAGACGCCCTGCCCATTGCCGGTGAGGCGCTTACCGGGCAGATTGCCGCGGAACTGGTCAACGCCGTCAGCGAAGCCAACAAACGCCAATGCGCGCGCGCGAAAGCGGCATTTTTGAGTGCGCTGCAAGAAGCCGGCATTGAAGAATCCGTCCCCCTGCCGGGCAAAAACAAAGCTACAGCGGCTTTCATCGAGACTATGGGCGATCCTGCGGAGCGCACCGCGGTCGCGGCCCGTCTGGCGGATATGACTCTGTTCCCTATTTCCGATTTTGCCTATGAAATCGAGCCGACCTTGATGGAGGCGCAACGCCCCTGCCTGCTGATCCCGGCCCAGAGCAATCTGCAAATCGGCAAAAAAGTGATGATCGCCTGGGACAATGGCCCCGAGGCCGCACGCGCCTTGTCGGGCGCGCTGCCCTTGCTGGAAGAGGCGGCTGAGGTCATTGTCGTGACAGCGCAGAACCGCGAGATGGACAGCTTTGCCATGGAGTCCCTGCAATCCTATCTCAGTTGCCACGGCATTACGGTGCAGGCAAAGCAGGTGCCGTTGGGCAATGCGCCCGTGGGTCAGGTCATCCTGTCCACAGCGGCGGATCTGGGGGTGGATTTACTGGTTATGGGGGCCTATGGCCATAGCCGCATCCGTGAACTCATCCTGGGCGGCGCCACCCGCCATGTCATCTATAACGCCAAACTGGCCGTCATGATGGTGCATTAGGGGCTGTTGAGAATTGCTGTCATTCCGGAAGCCGGTTTTCCCGAAATCTTTGATTTCGCTGGAAAAGCGAGCTGTCCGGAATCCAGGCACCACACATAAAGGCATTACCATGTGCCCCCTGGATTCCGGACTGTAAGGCACGCCACCCAAAAACCTGCGGTTTTTGGGCTCGCCAAACATCCGGAATGACAATCGCGGGTTAATTCTCAACTGACCTTAGATGCGCTAGACCTTCAAACTATCCTGGATATGTTCTGCAAGCTGGTGAACGCTCAGATGCGTCAGGTCTTTATGCAGTTCCGCAATAACCAGCTTTGCCGCCTGCGGATCAAGATCGCTGCGCAATGCGCCAAGCGCCTTGGGGGGCGCAATCAGTAAAAGCTGCTCATAGGCCTTTGTGTTCAGTCCATCCTTGATGGCTTTGGCGACCTGTTTGATAAATTCGTGCTCGGCATGCTCATGGGGGTCTGTAGAGGGCGCCATGGCATGGCGCCCTGGACCTGCGCTGCTGAAAGTGACGCCGGGGCGGTCCGAACCAATTTCATGACTGGGCAGCCTGACGCCGATCAGATCGTGATCAAGGGCAGGAACCAGTCCTGTCCCAGGACCCTGGTTCAGAAAAATCCGTGCATGCGCCCCATCGGCGACAACGACCCATGTTTTTTTGTGCTTGATTTTCATTTGTCTATTCCGGTGATTCCAGATCGAGTTTCAGGGCCAACAGGCGCAACACATCCTTCAGGGCGACGACACCCGCAAGATATCCCGCGTCTGTCACTAGCAAGCGGCTGTTGCCGCTGCGCTCCATAAGAGCAATGGCCCGCACGGCATCGGCATTAGCGTCAATCACGGTGTCTGATGAACAGGGTACCATGATTTCGCTAACCCGCACATCATGCCAGCTGGATTGGGGAACGGATTTGATCTGGCTCAACCCGATACTGCCCAACAGCAAATTATTTTCCACGACCGGGTACATATCGTGACCATAGACATAGACATAATCATGCACCAGATCGTGCAGGCTCAGCCTGGGCGGCACACTTACGGGATTGCGGGTCATAAAGCGGTAAACGGGCTGGCCTTCAAGATTCTGGCGCGCGCGCAACTGGGTATAGGATGAATCCGCGGCATGATGAAGGAACAGGCCGATAACCGCAATCCACATGCCGCCAACAATATCCCCCTGCAACACGGCTAGAACGCCGAGCAGTACCAGCCCCATGCCAAAACCCGCACCGATCCGGGCCGCATGCCGGGTCGCCCAGCGCATATTGCCTTTCCAGTGCCACAGCGCGGCCCGCAACATCCGCCCCCCGTCCAAGGGAAAGGCAGGCAATAGATTGAATGTCGCCAGCATGGTGTTGATCATGACAAGATAGCCCAGCAGCGCCGTAAATGGCGTTGCACCGGAATCCGGCCCGGCTAGATGCAGCATGCTGAAAAAGACAAATGCCAGAAAATAGCTGGAAATGGGTCCGGCAACCGCCATCAAAAACTCGACCCTGGGGTTTTGCGGCTCGTCCTCCATCTCGGCTACGCCGCCGAAAATGAACAGGGTAATGCCGTGAATAGGCAAACCATAATATCGCGCGACAAGCGCGTGGCACATCTCATGAAAAATGATGGAGCCAAACAGCCCGCATGCCCCCAAAACCGCAATGCCCCAATAGCGGGGCGCTGAAAAACCGGGAAGCTCCGCCGGGAAATAGCCCGTCGCCAATGACCAGCTGACAAGCAGCGCCAGGATGACCCAGCTGGCGTCAAGCTTGACCTCAAATCCAAAAAGCCGGAACAATCTGATCTGCCTGGCGGGCATGCATTACCTTTCCGTGTATTTAATCTGGCATGGCCAATTCAGAATACTATATGGGTAGGAAATGCCTATCTGTATTCAGCAGGCTGGAAATTTGCGGCCTGTACGGTTATCCCCGTATGCAGGACATCACGCCTGAACTGGAGCGCAACGGATGGGAATATCGGCATATGCAAAGCCGCATCATTTTGCGGCGCTGAAATGACTGCAACGGGCGTCCTGATCTGCGGTCATGGCGGGCGCGAGGCCGGCACCGTGCGTGAATTTACGGCACTGTCGCGCGATGTGGCGGCGCGATTGCCGCAATTCAGGATAGAGACGGGTTTTCTGGAGTTTTCCACCCCGGCAATTCCTGACGGACTTGAAAAATTACGTCAGGCGGGGTGCCGGAGCATTCTGGTCATTCCGGGCACATTGTTCAGCGGCGGGCATGCGTCGCGCGATATTCCAGCCATAATACAAAATTTCTCGGGTCAGGCGCCCGATGTTCAGATCCGCTATGGACGCGCCTTCGACGCGGACGCGAATTTGGCGGATGCCGCTTGCGCGCGGGTTCTCGACGCCATTAATGCGGCTGCTGGCTCTGCCGGACTTTCTGAAACCGGCCTGCTGGTGGCCGGGCGCGGGGCATCAGACAGCAGCGTTCTGGCCAGCATGGAAACAGCGGTGCGGATGATCCAGGAACGTCTGAAAATTCCGCATGTCAGGATTGCCTATGCCGGCCTGGCTGCACCGGCTGTTCCCGAGGCGCTGGGGCCGATGGCGGCGCTGGGCTGCAAACAAGTGGTCATATTGCCCTATTTCCTTTTCAGCGGCATGCTGGTAACGCGAATTTATGACCAGACCAATATTGTGGCGGCGCAGCACCCCGGCATTCGGTTTATCAAGGCGGGGTATCTGAATAATCACCCCGGCGTGATAAAAGCCTTTGTCGCGCAGATTCTTGAGACGCAGAAAACAGGAACAGTTCAGCATGGCCGATCCGCCGGTGTTTGAGATGCCCGAATTTATGCCAGGCACGGTCTGGCTGGTGGGCGCGGGGCCGGGGGATCCCGGTCTGCTGACCCTGCTGGCGCATCATGCGCTGTGTCATGCGGATGTGATTGTTTATGATGCGCTGGTGAATGCTGAAATCCTGAAATGGGCGCACGCCGATGCGACGCTGATTTATGCCGGCAAGCGCGGCGGGCGCCCCTCCGCCAGCCAGCCGGATATTTCCAACCGGCTGATCACGCTCGCCAAAGCCGGTCTGCGCGTGCTGCGCCTCAAGGGCGGCGACCCCTTCGTGTTCGGGCGCGGTGGTGAAGAAGCCCTGAGCCTGTCGCAAAACGGGATCTGCTACCGCATTGTGCCGGGGATTTCGGCAGGCATTGGCGGCCTGGCCTATGCCGGGATTCCGGTGACCTATCGCAGTATGAATTCTTCGGTCACATTTGTGACGGGACATGATTCGGATGGCAATGTTCCTGCCGGACTGGACTGGCAGGCCATATCCAGAGGGTCGCCGGTCATTGTGATCTATATGGCATTGCGGCAACTGGCCGCAATTTCGCGGCATTTGATGGAAGCAGGCCGCTCAGGTGATGAAGCCGTGGCGCTGGTCTCAAAGGCGACAATGCCAGAGCAGCGGGTGCTGCTGACCACGCTCGCCCGTGCCGCCAGTGCGGCGCAGGAGGCCGGGTTGCAGCCGCCGACCATGATGGTGGCGGGCCCGGTTGCGCGCCTGCATGAAAGCCTTAACTGGCTGAAAATGGAAAGTGCTGGAAACAGCTAATGGAAAGTTGGCAGATTTAGTTCGAACACGGATAATAACTGACGCAGATTATTTGTACGGCGCAGCACATGCCCGCTGCGGTCTGCAAGAACGAAGCTGCCGTCCAGCCAGCGGGTAAGATTGAAATAGGGCTGGCGCGTTCCAAACGTAAATAATACCACGCGCGAGGCGCGAATCGGATCGCCGGTTTGCGGATCACGTTTTTCACCAATAAGCGTAAATCCGCACCACAGCCCATGCCGGTGATGTTCCTCGAACGACTCGCGAACCGCTGCAATGTCATGCATGGAGAGACTTACAGGCAGATCAGAGGGCAGCATGAATATTTCAACCCCAGCGTCCGAGTGCCTGGGTTCGCGGTCCGCCAAACGGTTCTTCCCGCGCGAGACCGAAATATCCACTGGTGCAGCCATTGTCCGTACCCCTAATTTCTCTGTACCCCATTGTGGCCTGAAGAATCTTAACGCCACGTTTGGAACATAATTTTTTTGGGGGAACGCACGAGTGACAGGGATCACTGTGGGACATATTTATTGCGGAATTTTTAACCATGGCTGGAACTAACCGGCAGGATTGAAACATCCGTCACACAGTTTGGCCGGCCAGCCTGGCGGGCGCAGGTTCAGCCCTTTAGCCGGTCCAGATATTCGGCCGCCTTATCCAGATGCTGCTGTGTCATATGATTGCGCACCAGGGCAATGGTGGATATCAGCACGGTCAGATCATCGGTAAATCCCAGGCCCGCAATAAAGTCGGGAATGGCGTCGGCGGGCATTATGAAATAGGCCAGGGCCGCGAACAGCACGGCCTTCACACGCGCGGGAGTTTGCGGGTCAAAGGCGCAATAATAGGCAGCCAGAAGATCCGCCGCGAACGGTATCCGCGCCAGGCTGCGCCGGAATTTGGGCCAGAATCGCGCCTTGACCGTGCTTCTATTCCGCGCAACGGCCGCAGGCAGGTAAATACCGGGTTTCTCCATGTCCATGGCCTGCATATAGGCGATTGCATCAATCCGGACAAGTATTGTTCCCATTTGTCCGGTTTTGTTCTACAAACGCCCGATGAAAAACCACTAAAAGCAGGGAGCGTTCCATGGACCTCAGCAATAAAGTTTCAGCTATCATCACCGGCGGCGCATCGGGCCTGGGCGAGGCGACAGCCCGCGAACTGGCGTCACAGGGCGTCAAGGTCGCTTTGTTCGATATGAACGCCGAAAAAGGCGAAAAAGTCGCCAAGGAAATTGGCGGCGTGTTCTGCAATGTCAATGTGACCGATGAGGTCAGCGTCGTTGCGGGCTTTGCCAAATCGCGCGCCGCCATCGGCCAGGAACGCATTCTGATCAATTGCGCGGGCACCGGCATCGCCATGAAAACCGCGTCACGCGACAAGAAAAATGCGGGCGCCATTCTGTCGCACCCGATCGACCGTTTCGACATGATCATTCAGATCAATCTTGTCGGCACGTTCCGCTGCATCGCCAAATCGGCGGCCGGCATGATGAGCCTGGATCCGATCATGGAAGATGGCGAACGCGGCGTGATCATCAACACCGCCTCGGTTGCCGCCGAAGACGGGCAGGTGGGCCAGGCCGCCTATTCCGCATCGAAGAACGGCGTTGTCGGCATGACCCTGCCGATCGCGCGCGATCTGGCGCAGGAAGGCATCCGCTGCGTGACCATTCTGCCGGGTATTTTCAATACGCCGCTGCTGGCGGGCGCGCCGGAAAATGTGAAAAAGGCGCTGGGCGCGCAGGTGCCGTTCCCGTCACGCCTGGGCAATCCCAATGAATATGCGCGTCTGGCGCGGCATATCTGCGAAAATGAAATGCTGAATGGTGAAAGCATCCGTCTCGATGGCGCCATCCGCATGGCGCCGCGATAGGGGCACAAAGGCCTGCCTGTAATCTGATATATAAAGGATCAGTTTGCCGGGCAGGCCGTACATGCCTGTCAGGTCATTTGATACACTGAACGGAGAGGACTGGACGTGCTGGAGGAATTCAAAACCTTTATTGCCAAAGGCAATGTTGTCGATATGGCGGTCGGCATTATTATTGGCGCTGCATTTACCGCTATCGTGACATCGCTGGTATCCGATGTGATCAATCCCGTTATCGGCATTATTATCGGCGGCATTGATTTTTCGAATTACTATCTGGACCTGTCGATGGGCGGATATGCCTCGCTGGCCGATGCGCAAAAGGCAGGCGCGCCGCTGATCATGTATGGGTTGTTTATCAACGCCATCATCAAGTTTCTGATTGTGGCCTTTGTCGTGTTTCTGCTGGTGAAGAATGTCAACGCGCTGAAAGCGAAACTTGTCAAAGAAGAGGCCGCAGCCCCGGCAGCGCCTTCACAGGTTGAAGTGCTGCTGGCCGAAATTCGCGATACGCTAAAGAAGTAGTAGCCAGTCTGCTTGAAAGTGGGGCGCTCCCGTTAACCGGGTGCGCCCACACGGCCTATTCCGCCGCCTGTTTCTGCATCTGCCAGGACAATTTTCCGGCGGGCAGGTTGAACACGCCCGCCACATTATCGCGCATGATCGCCTGACGCTGCGCCTCGCTCAGCGCGCCGGTATGCTGCGCCAGCAGGGCCTGCGAACGCGGCCAGGTTGAATCCGTATGCGGAAAATCATTGGCCCACAGCAATTGTGACGCATCCATCATCCCGGCGGCCACGGCCTGAAACGCCACCCAGTCGTCCTGAAAGGTCATCCAGACATTGCTTTTCAGATATTCGCTGGGCAGCTTGCTCAGCCCACGGATAATCCCGTTCTGCGCATGATTGAACGCCGCATGGTCCATGCGATAGCGGTAATGCGGCATCCACCCGGCATCGCCTTCGGCGCAAACCAGTTTCAGCTTTGGATTGCGCTCAAACACGCCGCCCAGCACCATGGTGCCGACCACATCCTGCACGGCGCGGATAATGCCGAGGAATGTGTTGATCGGATGGCCGCGCGGCTTGTCATAAATGCCGCCGCCACGCGCCGTCAGGATATGAAAGCATACCGGCAGGTCCAGATCGCTGGCGCATTGCCACAGCGCGTCATAATCCGGATGGTCATAATCCTCATAGCCCGGAAAGCCCGGCATCATCATGCCGACCATGCCCATTTCCTTCGCCTTGCGGAAATCCTCAATGGCGCTGTCCACATCGCGCACCGCCGTCATGGCCAGGCCGAACAGACGATTGGGGGAATCGGCGCAGAAGGTCTGCAACCAGCGATTATACGCCTTCATGCAGGCGTCCTTGTAATCCAGGTCGCGGTGAATGCACAGCGCCATGCCCAGCGACGCATAGATGATCTCGGCGGCGATGCCGTCACGATCCTGATAGGCGGCGCGCGCCTTGGCGTCATAACCGCCGTCGCGCACCTCGGCCCACTTCATGGCCTGGGCGCGTTTGGCGCGTTCGGCGACGGTCAAACCGGCCCCGTCAATAAAACCAATGGGCGCGGATTTTTTCATGCCCTTGACGTAATAAATATCGGCGCCGTCTTCGCGCTGAATCACCCTGGGGGCTTCGTCGCGATATTTCGCATCGATAAAATCGGTATAGCAGTTTGGCGGTTCGACAATATGGCTGTCGGCGGAAATGGTGCCTTGCGGGATCATCTAATGCTTCCTCTATGTTGACAATTATTCCGCCGCCATCTTGTTCATCTGCCAGGATTCATTGCCTGCGGGCAGATTGAACAATTGGGCGACATTATCGCGCATGATGCGCTGGCGCTGTTCCTCGGTCAGTTTGCTGGCGTGCTCCGACAGAAGCTGCTGTGATTTTGGCCAGGTGGAATCCGTGTGCGGATAATCATTGGCCCAGATCAGCTGCCGGTCATTCAGCAGATGCGCCGTTTCAAACGCGATCCAGTCATCCTGAAAGGTCATCCACACATTGCTTTTCAGATATTCGCTGGGCAGTTTGGTCAGCCCGCGCAGCAGGCCGCCGACCACATTGAATTTCGCCGCATGGTCCATGCGGTACATATAATGCGGCATCCAGCCCGCGTCGCCCTCGGCGCAGACCAGTTTCAGTTTCGGGTGCCGCTCGAACACGCCGCCCAGCACCATCATGCCTATTACATCCTGCACCGCGCGGATAATGGTCATGAAGCCATTCATCGAATGGCCGCGAAATGCATTGCTCTTGCGGGAAAATCCGCCGCTTTTCGATGTCAGAATATGAAAACAGATCGGAAGGCCCAGATCGGCGGCGCATTCCCACAGCGCATCATAGGAAGGATGATCATAATCCTCATGCACCGGCTCGCCCGGCATCATCATGCCGACAAAGCCCATTTCCTTGGCGCGGCGGAAATCCTCTATGGCGCTATCGACATCCATGACGGCGGTCATCGCCAGGCCGAACAGCCGGTTGGGCAGGCCGGCGCAGAAAGTTTCCAGCCAGCGGTTATAGGCCTGCATGCACGCATTTTTATAATCGGGGTCCGGATGGGTGCACAGCGCCATCCCGACCGAGGCATACATGATTTCGGCGGCAATGCCGTCGCGGATTTGATCGGCCTCGCGCGCCTTGGGGTTCCATCCCGCCGGGCGGGTGTCGGAAAATTTGATTTTGCCGACGCGGGCGTTTCTGTCGGGGATCGAATAGCCCGCGCCATCCAGCAGCGCCAGCGGCACATTCTTTTTCAGCCCCTTGATAACATAATGTTCCGATCCGTCGGGCAGCGCCTCGATGCGCGGCGCATCGTCACGATATTTCGGGTCGATAAAATCAATGTAACAATGCGGCGGCTCGGACACATGGCTGTCGGCTGAAATGGCGCCTTTACCGATCATGGCGTTCTCCCTTCATTGTCTGGATGTGCTTTTGCAATCTATGATCAGAAATTGACGCCGGGCTGTCAAGTGACATTTTATCACCGGCAGGCTGCTGGCGCTTGCCTTCACAAACCCTCCATGTTATATTCAAATATAATATGGAGGCTGGCTATGCATACCATTAAACTTCGCAAAGTGGGTGGTTCGGTGATGTTCCCGGTCCCCAAACCGGTTCTGGAAAGCCTGGGGCTGACATCATCGTCATCTCTCGACATCTCCGTAAGCGGCGGCGCGCTGGTCGCCAAACCGCTGGCCCGCCCGAAATACCGTCTGGCCGACCTGATCGCGCAGTGCGACGCGAAGGCAAAATCAACGGCCGAAGACAAGGCATGGCTGAATGACAGCCCGGCCGGCAACGAGGTCATATAGCCTAATGGCCAAGGGCGGCATTAACCGGGGCGATATTTATCATTGCGATCTGGCGCCCGTGAAGGGGCGCGAGCAACAGGGCGCGCGTTACACGCTGGTGGTTTCGATCCGCGAGTTCAATGAGCTGGGAACGCAAATTGTCTGCCCAATCACACAAGGCGGCGATTTTGCCCGTAACCGCGGCTTTGCCGTATCGTTAAGCGGCAGCGGAACCAGCACCCAGGGCGTCGTTCTGGTCAACCAGTTGCGCGCGCTGGACCTTAAAGCCCGCAACGGCAAATTCATCGAACGTACGCCGGATAACATCGTGCAGGAAGTGTTAGGCCGGCTAACCGCTATTTTCGAGTGACACCCCACCGCGATTGACCAGCCAAGGGCGTGTGCGCCATTATCCCCCAAACAATAATACAGGGGTGAAAGCCATGGATGTCCGGACATTAATGCGCCGCACCGTCACCTTTAACCGTCACCGCGAGGCCGTTGTTTCCGGCGATGTACGCCTGACTTTCGCACAGGCCTGGGAGCGCGGGGTGCGGCTGGCCAATGGCCTGCTGGCGCTGGGCATCAAGCCGGGGGACCGGGTAGGGGTGCTGGAGGATAATTGCGTCGAGGCGGCGGATTTCTTTCTGGCCGGCGCCATCGCCAATATTGTCCGTGTTCCCATGTATCCGCGCAACACAAGGGAAGCGCATCTGCATATGCTGGGCCATACCAATTGCCGCGCCGTGCTGGTAATGGAACGCTATGCGCATGAGCTGGAGGGCATTCAGGCCGAACTGCCGGACATGCAGCATGTGATCGTGCGCGACGCGGCCTATCAGGCATGGCTGGCGCGGCAATCCGCTGTGGATCCCGATCTGCCGATCCGGCCGGAGGATAATTACATCATCCGTCATACCGGCGGCACCACGGGCAAAAGCAAGGGCGTGTCCTATACCCACAAGGCCTGGCTGGATACGGCGCGCAACTGGTTCTATCTGGCGCCGCCGGTGGAGCCGGGCGATAAATGCCTGCATGTCGGGCCGATCTCGCACGGCTCGGGCTATCTGTTTCTGCCGGTGTTTCTGGGTGGCGGCTGCAATGTGCTGGAGGATCATTTTGATGCGCGCGGCACAGTCGATTTGATGGAACGTGAAGGCATCGCCTATATGTTCATGGTGCCGACCATGGCCAATGCGATTGTGAATACGCCCGATCTGGGGCGGCGCGATTGGTCGAAATTGAAATGCATCCAGATCGCCGCCGCGCCAATCTCGGACGACACCGCCATTCGCACACGGGCGATTTTTGGCGATACGCTGTATCAGCTTTATGGCCAGACCGAGGCGCTGCCGGTGGCGATGATGGGGCCGCGGCAATGGTTTGCGGAAGTGGAAGGCTCAACGCCGCTGCGCGCCTGCGGTATGCCGCTGCCCTTTGCAGAGCTGGAAATCTGGGACGAGGACAATAAACCCGTGCCGCTGGGCGATCCGGGTGAAATCGTCTGCAAAACAGACGGCCAGATGACCGGTTTCTGGAACAATCCAGAGGCGACGGCGGAACGTGTCATCAATGGCTGGGTCAAGACCGGCGATATCGGCCGGCTTGATCAGAATGGCTATCTCTATGTGCTCGACCGCGCCGACGATATGATCATTTCCGGCGGCTATAATATCTGGCCGGCGGAACTCGAAAATGTCATTGCCAACCATCCTGCGATCATTGAAGTGGCGGTGGTGGGTATCCCGCACCCCAAATGGGGCGAAACGCCGCTCGCAATATGCGTGACGAATGACCAGCCGGTCAGCGCGGTGGAAATCACCAAACTCTGCGCCGATGCGCTGGGCTCCTACAAGAAACCGGGACAGGTGATTTTACGCAAGGAAGCACTGCCCAAAACCCCGGTCGGCAAAATCAAGCGCAAGCAATTGCGCGAACCCCACTGGGCCGGGCATACCCGCAGGGTGGCGGGAAGCTGAGCGGCTGGCGGCGCGCGAGATAGCCGCACGCAATGCGCCGGTATAGGCACGCGATCACCCCCCGGCCCGGCAAGATTTCCACAAACTTTTGTTGCAAAGCGGCATTTGCCTCATGGACGGCGCGAACAGGGCAGGCTACACTGGGTTGTGGCAGCAGGTAAACCAGCTACCAAATCTAGACCGGTTCGATGACTTTTCCGTCTCACAGAGGGAGCCGCACATGGGCAACGGCAGTCCGGCCTTTAATACACACCAATATGAGCATCAGGAATCAAATCCCATTGATATGATTGAACAGGTTTCCGTGGTTCGGGATTGGCCCTTCGAGCGGGAATCAGATGATGAATTGACCTTGATCGGCGGCGGCAAATGGACGGATTTTCGTCTGGGGTTCAACTTTCTGCGTGATTGTGACGCGATCCAATTGACCTTGATGTTTGATGTGAAGGTTCCGGAGCCGCGCCAGAATGAGGTTTTTCACTTGCTGGCGCTGGTCAATGCGCGCAACTGGCTGGGGCACTTCGACTGGTGGGAAGAAGAGCGTGTGGTGATGTTCCGCTATGGGGCGCCCATGCGCGGCGCGGCGATGTCGTCAGGCCAGGCGGAAGATATTATTGATCTCGCGCTGGAGGCCTGTGAAATTTTCTTTCCGGCGCTGCAATATGTATTATGGGGCGGCATGGCCGCCAGCGAGGCGGTCAATGCCTGTATGATGGAAACGATAGGAGAGGCGTGAACAGCACATCCCAGGAGGCGGCATTATCCTTTGCCGGCGCTGTCGTCCTGATCGGCGCGGGCAAAATGGGCGAAGCTTTGTTGCGCGGATGGCTGGCGCGCGGTCTTGACCCGGCGCAGATTGTTTTGTTCGAACCCGCGCCCGGGGCTGATCTGCTGACGCTCACCGCCGCGCATCCTATCAGGCTCAATCCGGCTTTGTCCGATGTTACCGGAACGGCAGTGCTGGTGCTGGCGGTAAAGCCCCAGATCATGCAGGATGTGCTGCCGCAATTTATACCTCTGACGCAAGGCGGCGCGCTGGTGCTGTCGATTGCGGCGGGAAAACCGATAAGTTTCCTTGAACATTATTTTGCCGGCAGGCCAATTGTGCGGGCGATGCCCAATACCCCTGCCGCCATCGGGCAGGGGATAACGGTTTTGTGCGCCAATAAGGCGGCGGCAGCGGCGCAACAGGAATTGGCCGCAGCCCTGATGCGCGCGGTTGGGACGGTGGAATGGATTACAGATGAAGCCCTGATGGACCCTGTGACGGCAGTTTCAGGCAGCGGCCCGGCCTATGTGTTTTTGCTGATCGAAGCGCTGGCAAGTGCGGGTGCGCAGGCGGGACTGGATGCGGCACTTGCCTATCGTCTCGCCAGGCAGACGGTCAGCGGTGCTGCCGCCCTGGCGGCGCAATCGGATTTGCCGGCTTCGGCCCTGCGCGAGAATGTCACCAGTCCCGGCGGCACCACTGCCGCCGCCCTTGATATATTGATGCGGCCCGATGGCATGCAGCGCCTGATGAATGCTGCGGTGCTTGCGGCCACACGGCGTTCGCGCGAACTGGCGCAATAACGCCGCTCAGGCCAGCCGGGTCTGTACCATCCAATAGGACGGGTGGCGGCTTGCCATATTGCGGGCGGCATCGGCCAGGTCGCCCGAACTTGCAAACAGCGCAAAACAGGTGGCGCCACTGCCGGACATGCGCGCCAGCAAACAGCCTTTCTGCGCCCCTAGCGCCTCCAGCACTGTCTGAATTTCCGGCGCCAGTTCAATCGCCGGATTTTGCAGATCATTGCGCCGCACTTTCAGTTCGCCCGCCAGTTTTTTCGCGCTGGACAGGTTGCGCGGCAATGGCGGCAGGGTTTCGCCAAAGCGCCCGTTCAGTTTTTCAAACACGGCCCTTGTAGACAGGGCCACGCCTGGATTGACCAGCAGGACAAAGCAAGACGGCAATGCGGGCGCTGGGTGTAAAACTTCGCCGATGCCGTGCATCAAGGATGGGGTCCGGCGCAGGCATACCGGCACATCGGCTCCCAGGCCCAGCGCCAGCCCCGCAAGAACATTGTCAGCAATGTCCAAATTCCAGAGCTGCACCAGTAAATGCAGGGCCGCCGCCGCATCCGAAGATCCCCCGCCAAGTCCGCTGGCGACGGGCAGATTTTTGTACAAGGTCAAGGCCGCGCCCGCTGGCCCCTTGACATGCGCCGCCAATGCATGTGCGGCCCGCATGACCAGATTATCCTGTAACGGGCCGCACTCGGCCGCGAAAGGCCCTTCAATGTGCAGGCTGATATCCGCGCCGGGGCGGGCTTCAAGCCGGTCGCCAAAATGGGTGAACACCGCCAGGCTTTCTATCTGGTGATAGTCATGCGCACGGCCAAGTACATGCAGATACAGATTTAACTTGGCAGGCGCCAGCCTATGCAGGAGTTCAGGATTTTTGTGCACTGGGCTGTGTTGACGCTGGCGGGGTGGCAATGGTTTCCAATCCGGATTGCAGTTTTTTCTCCAGATCGCGCCTGACCTTCGGTTCGGGATCAAAGCTCAGCGCGCGTTGCCATTGAAATTGCGCCTCCAGCCTGCGCCCTACCTGCCAGTAGGCATCGCCCAAATGGTCGTTGATCACGGCATCCTGCGGCATCAGACGCACAGCGTTTTCCAGCGTCTCCACCGCTTTGTTGAAATCTCCGGTACGGTATTGAACCCATCCGAGACTGTCTATGATGGCCCCGTCGTCCGGACGCTGCTGTGCCGCGTTCTCGATCATGGTCATGGCGCGATCCAGATACAGGCCCTGGTCAATCCAGCTATAAGCCAGATAGTTCAGCACATTCGGCTGATCCGGTTGCAGCTCCAGCGCGTGCAGCAGATCGCGTTCGGCCAGGGGCCATTTACCGGCGCGCTCCAAAGTGATGCCACGGGCATAAAGCGTTGGCCAATGATGCGGTTGAATGGCGCCCAGATCAGATACCACCCGGTTATAGAGCGGTATCGCCTCGTCATAGCGTTCATGCGTGCGCAACAGATCGGCAAGCGCCAATAGCGCCTGGCGTGACCTGTCAGGATATTTCGACACATAATCACGCAGATGCTTGATCGCGGCATCTGTTTGTTTCAGCGCGTCCAGATTGATCGCCCATTGAATTTGCGCGGTTTCAAAATGCGCAGAGCCTTCCGTAATTCCGGCATAGATGGTATTGGCCTCTTCAAGGCGCGTCAGGCCGTCCAGAACACCTGCAAGCAGAATCCGCGCTTCCTCAAAGTCTGGCCTTATAAACGCCGCCAGCCGCAAATAAATCAATGGCAGCGCGCCGGGTGCTGCATCCTGGCTGAGCACGCTGGCCAGCCCATACAGCACTTCGGCGGCCCCGGACGCGGGATCCTTGATCAGTAATTGCGCGGGGCGCCCGGCGGCATTATGCGCCAGCGCGGCAGTCAGGATCGGATGCGGCTGCGCCGGTTGCAGGAAACTGCGGTAAATTTCGGCGGCACGCGGATAGTTATTGCGTGTCTCCAGATATGCGCCAAACGCCTGCGCTCCCCGGATAGACCGGTTGCCGTTATCGCCAAGCAGATCGGTAAAATATTTCTCCGCCAGCGCATCGCGCCCGGCTTGGGATGCAAGCAGTGCACGATGAAAACTGTAAAAGGGCTGGAACGATTTGCGTTTGGATGCCGGATCAAGCGCCGCCAGCGCAGCGTCGATATTTCCCATCCCGGCAGTGGCCCATGCGCCAAGCAGGGGTTTGAGCAATTCCCCCAACCCCTGTTCGTCCAGCGCGTCAATCAGTGTCTTTGCCTGGGTGTAATCCCGCTTCCGGAAGGCGTCTCCGATCAGGTTGAGGCCTGCAAGCTGATTGTCAGGCTGGCTCAATAGCAATTGCCTGGCCAGCGGCAGGGCCTGCTCGGCCGCGCCTTCCTGCAATCTGAGTAAAAACGCCATCTGCAATACGCTGACATTTTTTGGATCTTCCTTCAGAACCTGGTTCATGAAGGACGAGGCGGCTGCGCTATCGTTCTGGGCGCGGGCATGAATGCCGGCCAGATAATTGCCATAGACGGAAGGGGCATAATGCACGGCAGCAACCAATGGAACAGCGTCGCTGCCGCTTTTTTCCACCACAGCAGGTATTTTCTCATCCGCGCCGGCCTCAGTCTGGGGCTCCGAACAAGCGGCCAGAAGCAGGGCGGCGCCAGCCAGGCCATGCCTGGCAATTACCGCCAATATCCTTTTTATGTCAGTGCCTTGCCTAAACGACGCCAATAGAGATTCCATTCTTGTGATTATCCGGACCTGGCCGCCAGCGCGCCAGGCTGCCTGCGCATTGCCCCTTAATATAGGAACATTGGCTTGCCGCGAACATGCGAAATTTGCGGACGATACGCGATTTCATCATATAGCGCCTGCACATCGACCCTGCGCTCGCCCTGAATACAGGTGTCGCTGGATACGGTCGTGTAATTGCCATCGCGGATCGCCATCATCTTGCCATGTTCGCCATCGGCCAGCAATTGCACCGCCATCGCGCCATAACTTGCCGCCACCATGCGATCCAGTGCGTCCGGGCTGCCTGCGCGCATCAGATAGGCCAGCGATTGGCTGACAATATTGACCCCTGTGCGGCGTTTCAGTTCTTCGCCCAGAATTTCGCCAACACCCCCCAGTTTGCGATGGCCATAAGCATCGGCCTCGCCGCGCTCTATGGGACCGGCGCCCTGGAGTACGGCGCCCTCCGATACCACGACAATGGCGTAATTGGATGGGTTGGCCGCCCGGTCCGCCACCAATTGCTCGGCCAACCGGTCAAGATCTATCACACATTCCGGAATGGCCACCCGATCGGCATCGGCGAGGAAACCCGAAATCAGGGCGGTTTCGCCCGAATTGCGGCCAAATAATTCAATGACGGCGATGCGTTCATGGCTGCCGGTCGGGGTGCGTAGCGCCGTAATAAATTCCACCGAGCGGCTGACGGCAGTGGAAAAGCCAATGCAGTAATCCGTTCCGAACACATCATTATCCATGGTCTTGGGCACCGACATCACCCGTACGCCCTCCTGCCCCAGCCGGGCGGCATATGACAAAGTATCGTCACCCCCGATAGGAATGAGCGCATCTATCTTCAGATGTTCCAGCACCTTGAGCACCTGACGTGTGCAATCAATCGTGCCATTCTGGTTGACGGGCAGTTTCAAAACATCAATATGGGCCGGAACTTCTGCCGCTTTGACCTTGCCGGGATTGGTGCGCGAAGTGTGCAGAATGGTGCCGCCGCTGCGATCAATGGTACGCACCGCATTGGCATCCAGCGGCATCGTCCACGCTGCGGCGCTATCCGGATCATCGGGGTTCAGCGACAAGGGGCCGGCCCATCCCTTGCGAAACCCGGTTACCTGCCAGCCCAGGCGCAATGCCTGGCGCGTAACGGATTTGATGCAGGGGTTAAGCCCCGGCACATCCCCGCCGCCGGTCAGTATTCCAATATGCATGTCTGCTCTCCCTGCCAAAGGCCAAGATTTATCATCGTGCCCGTCCCCGAACCGGCGAACTTTATTCGCCGGTCATAAAGAACAGATTAACTAATCTTCCAGTGTGGGAGGACCCCTGTCATCCGCCCGAACCACAAATGCCGCGACGATAATGGCAAGCACCAGGACAATAATAAAAACAAGCCCCTTGCCGGGATCCTGCACAACAAGCGTGCTGAGCCCCAGCACCATCATGAAGCCGCCAATAATATAGAGCAGGATATTCATTCAAAAAAGCTTCCCATCTGTCCGGGACGTGGCAGGCCGATTCGGTTCTCCCTGCTTTCCACTTCAGGATACGCTCCCGTCAAGACTGAGCAAGTCCGAATATAGCGATGGGCGGCGGTCGCGGAACAGACCCCAACCGCGTCTTTGCTGCGCACAGCGGTCCAGATCGGCGCTGAACAGCACCAGGCCGCTGTCGTCCCGGCCGGCCATCGCGCCAATGGCTCCAAAATTGTCGGTGATAAAGGATGAGCCGTAAAAGCGGATAGCGCAGCTTGCCCCCTGTTCATGGCCGGTGCGGTTGGCGGCGATGACGGGCATCATATTGGCGGCGGCATGGCCCTGCATGACACGTGTCCAGTGGCCGCTGGAATCATAGTCAGGCTCCAGCGGTTCAGAGCCGATAGCGGTCGGATAGCAGATAATTTCCGCCCCGTTCAGGGCCATGATACGCGCGGCCTCGGGAAACCATTGATCCCAGCATATCGCCGTGCCGATGCGGCCGGCCTGCGTGTTCCAGACACAAAAACCCGAATCCCCGGGGGCAAAGTAATATTTCTCGCTATAGCCCGGACCATCCGGAATATGGGACTTGCGGTAAATCCCCAGCATGGCGCCATCCGCATCGAACATGGCCAGACTGTTAAAGCAGCAATTGCGCCCCAGCTCAAAGAAACTGACCGGCAGCACAACCCCAAGTTCCGCCGCCAGAGACTGAAAATGTATGAGGGCCGGGCTTTCATGCGGCCACCGGGCCAGCGCCAGATAGGCCGGGTCCATATCCTTGCAGAAATAGGGTGTTTCAAATAATTCCGGCAACAGAATAAGCCTTGCCCCCTCTGCCGCTGCCTCACGGACCAGGGCGTCGGCCACGGCAATATTATGTCTTCTGTCCGGTGTGCAGGCCATCTGGATGGCAGCCATGGTCAAATGCCGCATATGATCCCCGATGCAATTATTTTTAAGAGATTAACCATATATCAAACCAATTTGGAAAGACTGTCGCTTCGTCGAATCCGGGGGCCTTAAAAGCCACCCATGAATGGGTCAGATGCAGCTAGCATGAATTCACTCTCAAATATACTAACGGCAGGCTCCTACGCGATACTCAGCGTGTTATTAGCAGCCATTCTGCCGAGCACGTTTGGCGTTTCATATGGCCTGGCGGCGGTTCTGGGGATGAATTTGTTTCTGGTATGCGGGCTTGTGCACAGCCGCGTTGATATGATGCGGGAAATGCGTGGCGTTCATCGCAGGCTGAGCGGCCTCAGCAATAGCCAGATGTCCTTGCAACAGGATATTAATCACGCCATCCGTGACACCAGCCATCTGGCTGAAATGTTTGATGCGCTTGATCTTAAATCCAATCGTGAAATCGTCAATGAAATGCGGGTGCTGGAAGGCCTGCTTCAGCGGCTGGCCGAAAAACGCGATACGCCCGTTTCACAGCAGCAGGCGGCCGCCGGCGATGAGGATGCCCGCAAGATTGCCCGGCACAAACCCCAAGTGACCTTGCGCGCGCTCAATGAAGCTCTGGAAGAGAACCGTATTGATCTTTATCTACAGCCCACTGTCAGCCTGCCGCAACGCAAGGTGCGCTCCTATGAAGGCTATTCGCGCTTACGCAATGTGGACGGAACGCTGATTGAACCGGCGCAATATATCGGTGTTGCCGAAGCGGCAGGAATTGTATCAACCATTGATAATTTCCTGCTGTTGCGCTGTGTGCAATTGATCCGGCGGTTGCACAATAGAAATCGCGGCGTGATCATATTCTGCAATATTTCTGCGCATTCTTTGCGGGATCAGGGTTTCTTCCCGCAATTTGTGGATTTTATGGAGCAGAACAAGGATCTTGCCGGTTCCATGATTTTTGAATTTTCCCAGGCGACGGTGGAAGGCAATACGGCGCTGGAATGGCGCCAGCTGGCGCGCCTGGCCAAACAGGGCTACCGTTTTTCCATGGATAATCTGACGCATCTGGATATTGATCTGGAAGAATTATCCAGCCGTCATTTCGGCTATATCAAGGTGCCGGCCGCCACCCTGCTGACGGGCATGAAAGAGGCGCGCTCGCGGTTTTTATCCAGCGATATCAAACAGGCGATGCGGCGTTTCGGCATTGACCTGATTGCGGAAAAAATCGAGGAAGAAGCCACAGTCGTCGGCCTGCTGGAATATGAACTTGATTTTGGCCAGGGCTATTTGTTTGGCGAACCGCGCCGCTCGCGCGGGCCGGATGAATTACAAAGCACAGCGCAATCGGCAGCCTGATCCCTGTCAATATTGATTGCGTTGGGCTGGCGCGCGCTTTATCTCAACGGGATGGCCACAGATGCGCATCATTTTTCCGCAATGACAGGACCGGTGCTGGCGGCTACCGGCATGCAGGCGCTGCTGGATGCCGCCGCCAGCAGCGGACCGGGGCGATTTGAAGGGTTTATCTGCGATGTCTGGGGCGTCCTGCATGATGGCGTCTCTGCTTATCCGGGTGTTCCCGAATGCCTGCGCCGTCTGCGGGAATTGGGAAAGCCGGTGATTTTGCTGTCCAATGCGCCGCGTCCAGCGGTCATGGTGATGCGCCATCTGGCCGGGCTCGGCTATGAGGCTGGCCCTGATGGGCATTATGACCGGCTGATTACTTCCGGTGACGCTGCACGCACGGCGCTGGCGGGCGGTTATTACGGAAATTGCATGCTGCATATCGGGCCGGATCGTGACATGCCGCTGTTTGAGGGGCTGGATATTGAATATGGCGCGATCGGCAATTGCCACTTTGCCCTGTGCACCGGCCTTTATGATGACGAACATGAAAGCCCCGATGACTACCGGGATCTGCTGCAAAATCTGCTGGCGCGCGGGCTGCCAATGCTTTGCGCCAACCCCGATGAACTGGTCATGCGCGGGGGAAAACGGATTTATTGCGCCGGCGCCGTGGCCCGCGCCTATGCCGCAATTGGCGGCGCTGTTACTTATTTTGGCAAACCCTATCCCGGCGTTTACCGGCTGTGCCTGGACGCATTGGCGGAGATTCTGGGCCATCCGGTTCTGGCGTCTACTGTGCTGGCCATCGGCGATGGTCTGTACACGGATATTGCTGGCGCGCAGTCGGCGGGATTTCCGTCCCTGTTCCTGAGCGGCGGCATTCATGCGCAGGAGCTTGGCGTGGATCCGGCCCAGCCTGAAAATCAGCTGCCCGCGCTGAAACAGGCCTGCGCCGCCGCGAAAATCCGGATGCCTGACGCGGTGATGCACCATCTGGTATGGTGATTACCGGGCGGGGGGATTGAATATTCCCTGCGGGTCGAAGCCCGCGCGCACCCGCTGTTCCAGCGCCGTCAGCGCGTCTGTCTGCGGTTCAAACACCGGCACGCCGCAGCGATACTGATCCGGTGCGCGGAACAATGTGGCGTGACCATTGGCGGCCTTGACGGCTGCGCGCACCGCTTCATGCGCATTGCTCAGCAGCCAGATCAGGCCGCCAGCCCAATCAAAGAAATATTTGGCCGCTGCGGCCATCTGCGCTATTTGCGCACCGGCCGCTGGCGGAACCGACAGCCGCCACAGGGGCAAGGCGTCATCTGCGAAAAAATCCGCATCGCGCACGCTTTGCCATAGTGCGGTGGCGGCGTCTGCGCCCAGGCTTTCAGCCTTGCCAAACGCGCTCAAAAGGCTTTTCAGACGGTTATGGCGATCCGTGACCGCCGCCATCGGCCCTTCCAGCCGGAACAAAGTTTGCGCCCTGCTGCGCGTCACACAGGCAGGCAGATGCGCCAGACCAGAAGGCTCCAGCGGGCTGGCGGCCGCACGGCGCAGGGCCATCAGCGCCATTTCATCTTCAAGATCGTATAAAACCAGTGTGGCGCTGTCGGCTGGCGCCGGCAGGGTTTTTACCGTAATCGCCGTCATGATACCAAGTGTGCCATAGGCGCCGGAAAATAATTTTGGCAGATCAAAGCCTGTGACATTTTTCACGACGGGGCCGCCGGCCTTGAAACTTTCACCGCGCCCATTCACGGCGTTAAAGCCCAGAAAATGATCGCGTGCAGCACCCGCAGTAAAGCGGCGCGGGCCGGAAGCATTGCAGGCCATCGTACCGCCCAGGGTTCCCCGGCCTTTTGCCGCCCCAAAATGCCGTCCCCAATCAGGCGGCTCAAACGCCAGGTGCTGACGGTGCGGGCGCAGTGCGGCGGCAATGTCTGACAGTGGCGTGCCTGCCTGTGCCGTCAGCACCAGTTCTTCCGGCGCATAGGATATGATGCCGTTCAGGCGCGACAGATCGGCAATATGCGCTGCATCTACGGGGCGGCCCAGACCAGCCTTGCTGCCGTGGCCGCGCAGCCGCAGGGATGCACCCGATTCCAGCGTCCAGGCAACCAGCTCTCTTACCTGGGCTTCATTTTCCGGCGTGAATATTTCTGTCATCACACCCGATTAACACGGTTCAATCTAAACAGGAATTACTCTGGTGTATTTGTGACCTGACTGAATCGGCCCCTTTGACATCTCGCTGACCCCCACACCGGCCCTCCCCCTTTCAGGGGGGGAGTCCTTGCGTCTGGCGTCCCCTCCCCTTGCAAAAGGGGAGGGACAGGGAGGGGATCAGGCGGCAACGCAAGACAGATTGGGTAATGACAACAAGCAGAGCCCAGACGGCTTGATCTGACTGCATCACGCCTTAATAGGCAGACATGCCACCCTCGGCAGGGACGCTGGCGCCATTGATCATGCGCGACTCGTCCGAAGCCAGGAACAGCGCAATATTGGCAATGTCCTCGGGTTCACCGACGCCAAACGGATAGCGCGACATTCCCAATGCGCTGATCGCCTTTGACTGATCGCTATTGCCGCCTTCAAGATTGCCGCCAAAACGGCTTTTGACCCGGTCTGTCATGATGACGCCCGGACAGATGGCGTTTGAGCGGATATTGTCCTTGTAATATTGCCCCGCCAGCGAGCGGGTGAACGAGATGATGCCGCCTTTGGCAGTGGAATAGATCATTGCCGGAAAGCTGCCCTGCAAGGCGGCCGCAGATGAGACATTGACGATGGCGCCGCCGCCCGCCTTTATCAGATGCGGAATACCGTGACGGCAGCACAGGAATGGTCCCTTAAGATCGAAATTCATGGTGAAATCCCAGACCGAAAGGTCCACCTCGGTTACTTTATTGTCCGCCGCAATCGATCCGCCCGCGCAGTTAAACAGCACGTTCAACTTGCCATATTTGGCGGCAGTGGCGTCGATGCCCGCTTTGACGCTGGCATCCTGCGTGACATCTGTCTGAAAGAAAGTGGCGTCACCGCCGGAAGCGCGGATTTCCGCTTCGCAGGTCCTGCCCAGTTCCGGGTTCAGTTCAAGTATGCCGACTTTGGCGCCCTCGCGGGCAAATATGACCGCTGCGGCGCGCGCGATGCCGGAGCCCGCCCCGGTGATCGTCGCCACTTTTCCATTCAGCCTGCCCATCTTCTGCCTCCCTGTTTTGCCTTTTTAGAATTACGGGCTGTCCAGCCGCGCGATAAAGTCATCATATAGCGGATTATGCGGCTCGAAAATATATTCAGGCTGCGACACGCTGATATGACGGCACCCGGCGGCGCGTAATTGCGTCATTACCGTGTAAAGGCTTGCGCCCGGGCAGTGCAGACTGCCGCCCGCCCCGTCAAGCAGCACGGCGCCGCCAAACTGCTTTTCCAGCGCCGCCAGCGTTTGCGCCAGAAGCTTGCCGCCGCCGGTGGCGAATTGCACCAGCTTTAATTCATTTGCCCGGCTGCGTCCCGCGATCATATCCAGAATTTGACGCAGCGCCGCGCGCGCGCCATCGCCCCACTGCGCCGTCAGCGAAGCCGCCAGACAGGCCTGGCTGCGCAGAATAAGCCCATCCTCAAGAAGTTTGAGGTGATTGGCGGCAAGCGTACTGCCGGTGGAGGTGATATCGGCAATGGCTTCTGCGGCGCCGGAATTGGGCGCCCCTTCGGTCGCACCCAGGCTTTCCACGATGCGGTAATCAGTTATGCCATGGCTGGCGAAGAACGCCCGCGTCAGCGAAAGATATTTCGTCGCCACACGCAATCTGCGCCCGTGACGGCGGTGAAAATCCGTACAGACTTCGTTCATGTCTTCCATATTGCGCACATCTATCCAGGCGCGCGGCACGGCGACGACAAGATCGGCGCGGCCAAATCCCAGGGGCTTTAGCACCGTCATGCAGGCTTCCATATTCAGCGTCTTTTCCCGCAACAGGTCTTCGCCGGTAATGCCCAGATGGATGCTGCCGGATTCCAGTTGTACGGGAATCTCGCTGGATTGCAGAAAGACAATTTCCACGCCGTCCAGCCCGCGCATGCGCCCGGTATATTCCCGCCCCTGGCCGCCGGTAATGGCCAGGCCGCTGGCGGCAAGATATTCATGGGTCTGTTCCGCCAGACGGCCCTTGCTTTGCAGGCCCAGGATCAATGCGCCGCTGTTCATTGTACCGCCTCGATAGCTGCCATAAGTCTTTCGGTACGGATGGCGCTTCCGATTGCCGGAATAGCTTTCGCCGCGCCCAGCCGCTGCAACAAGGCATCATAGCGTCCTCCGCCGGCAATTTGCCCCTGTTCCCCCATATCGGGCGCACGAAGATCAAAGACAAAGCCGGTATAATATTCCAGCGTGCGCCCGAACTGTGCCGCATACTGAAATTCTTCGGGTCTAAGGCCGCGTTTCTCCATAAGGGTCAGCCGTTTTTCAAACAGCCCCCTGGCCTCGCTTAAATTCAGCCCGGCGGCGTCAGCCAGCTTGTTTATTTCAGAGATCGCGGTTTGCGGCGTGCCCGCAATGGCTAAAAAGCTGTTAATCAGATCGGTGATTTCCTTCGAAAGGCCCAGGGTCTGCGCATCCTTCGCCTGTTCGAGAAAGCGTTCGGCGATTTCCCTGCTGCCGCGGCCGCCCGCTGTCACCATGCCGGACATGGCCAATACTTCCTCCAGCGCCAGGCGGGCCTTGGTTTCATCCAGGCTGCCGATCGCTTCCAGAAATGCGGCACGCGGCGCCGAGGCGGCCTCTGCATTGTGATTGGAAAGACGCGCCAGAAGATCATGCAGCCCGTCCGGGCGCCAGAACTGCCGCTTCAATCTGTCCCGCCAGCGCGGCGGAAGTGAAAGCTGATCAATCAGTGCACGGAACAGGGCCAGATCGCCGATCAGCACTTCAAAACGCATCAGTCCGGCGGCCTGCAATGCTTCCACCGTTAACGCCAGAACCTCGGCATCGGCGCCTGCAATATCCCCGTCGCCCAGGCATTCCACACCGGCCTGAAAAAACTGGCAGGGCCTGTCACGCCCGGCCGGCTGGAACCGGAAGGCCGGGCCATTATAGCACAGGCGGGCAGGCTCCTCGCCCGCATTGGCAGTCTGACGCAAATACATGCGGCAGGCCGGGATGGTCAGATCCGGCCTCAGGCACAATTCATTGCCCGCCGGATCGCTGAAGACATACATGCGGTTGCGAATTTCCTCGCCGGACTGCTCCAGAAAAATTTCAGCGGGTTCCAGTATCGGCGGTTCGACAAAGCCATATCCATGGCGCGCGAACACCTCTGCAATGCTGTGGTCCAGCGTGTGCAGGCGTTGCAATGTCCCGTTATCATATTCGGGCATTCCGGTGATCGGCATGGGGGGGTTCCTCTGGCAGGCTTCCTGATCGTTTACAAGCGCACCCATCTACCATTGCAGGGCCATGCATGGATAGGTCTGAAATCAAGCGCCGGGAAAAAGCCGGATATGCGGCCTTATGATCAGGGTAAACAAGCGATCAGGGTATATATTCGTTTATAGCCTCAAACTCCCGGATACCGTCGAAAACTCTCACATTTCCGGCCGCATCCATAAGCAAATTACCCGCCATAGTGATCTGTTTATGCTGCACATTTTTAAGGGCATGCGGCCGGTATTCGGCTATTTTTTCAATCCTTGTCTTGGTGCCCTCATAAACCAGCGGCAAATGTGCGGCCGAAGGCTTCCCGGCCGCCAGCACACAAATTCTGCGGGGCGACAAGGTTAAGCCGGCAACGGGCCCCCAGCGGTCCTTGGGATGGCTTTTCCCCAGAATATCCGGAAGAATGCGTACATCGTCAAAATCAATATGATACCTGCCCCCGGCTGCGACGAGATTGGCGAAATCAAGATTTGCCGGGTTATAAAGGGTGACGCCTAACTGTCTGCGCTTGATATGTTCCAGCATGAATTGCAGTGTGGTATCTGACAGGCCATCATACCAGAACCCCCCGCCGACATCCGAATGCGCGCCGGGAAACCATACTTCGGTGACACGATCTTCTTCTGCATTCATCAAAGTGGGTTGAAACACCACGCGGTTTTCATCAATGGAAACCAGATGCAGCGCTTCCTGAATATGCGGTGAAATGAACTGATTCTCAAAAACGACATCCGAACGGGGCATGTCGTTTTTATCCAGGTTCGGCACGCCCATAGACGCGACAGTGTCGAACACGCCTAAAAAACGGACAGGTTTTGGATTTGCGATGCAATCTATATGCTTGCCGATCACCGAGGCGAATTTTCGCGCGATTGCCGCGCCACGGCTGAAACCAAATATAAATATATGATCGCCGGGTTGATAGACAGACTTCAAATCACTGGCCGCGTTCAGGATGATGCGCCCCACATCGAGATTCTCCGGCGCCAGACCGGCATTGAAAATCTGCCGGAATTTGCTGCCATAAGTACCAACGCCGGGATAATAGAAGCTGTGTTGTGAAGCCGAGGCGGGCTTGTTATCCAGATTGCCGCCGAAAATCAGGTGCAGTTTGAGGACATTGGTGATGCCGCTATCCTCAATTTTATTGCGGCCGAACCATTCACGCTCCTGCTCGGCGTCCTTTGGGTGATTATTGGTTCCATCAAAGCAAAGCAGTATATTCTTTGGCATGCGTATCGTCCCCCAATTCCGTTTTATGCCCGCTCAAAGCATAAACCAGAATAAAGACGAAGGGCAATCACGCATTAAGCGTGCGATTATCTACCGCCAGTGCTGCCTCCTTGAGGCTCTCGCTCAGGGTCGGGTGGGCATGGCAGGTGCGGGCGATGTCTTCGCTGGATGCGCCAAATTCCATGGCCAGGGCGGCCTCGCCGATCATATTGCCGGCATCCGGGCCGATCACATGCACGCCCAGAACCCGATCGGTTGTGGCGTCGGCCAGCACTTTGACAAAACCTTCGGTGTCGCCCGCCACCTTGGCGCGGGCATTGGCGGCAAAGGGGAATTTTCCGGCCTTATAGGCAATGCCGTCGGCCTTTAACTGCTCCTCGGTTTTACCGACCCAGGCGACTTCCGGCGCGGTATAGATCACGCTTGGTATGACGGCGTAATTGACATGTCCCGCTTTGCCGGCCAGCAGCTCCGCCAGCGCCACGCCTTCATCTTCCGCTTTGTGCGCCAGCATCGGGCCCGCAATCACATCGCCGATGGCGTAAATGCCTTCGGCGCTGGTGCGGTAATGCGGATCGGTCACGATCATGCCCCGATCCATGGCGACACCAACACTTTCAAGCCCCAGATCATCCGTATAAGGTTTGCGGCCAATAGCGATCAGCGCGATATCGGCTTCCAGGGT
This sequence comes from Pseudomonadota bacterium, assembly GCA_049323435.1. Classification (GTDB taxonomy): domain Bacteria; phylum Pseudomonadota; class Alphaproteobacteria; order UBA11222; family UBA11222; genus UBA11222. Next base: position 8,453 of record JBMOMX010000002.1, on the reverse strand, counting down.
TTCCTCTGTGCCGCCCGCCGCTGCCTGCATGCTGATCTTCAGCCCTTTGGCCGATTTTTCAATGGCGGTGACTTTGGTGGACAGTTTGAATTCCATGCCCTGCTTTTTCAGCATGCGCTGAAAATTCTTGCCCACGTCACGATCGGCGCCCGGAATAATATGATCCAGAAATTCCACCACAGTCACCTGCGCGCCCAGCCGCGCCCATACAGAACCAAGCTCCAGGCCGATAACGCCCCCGCCCACAACCAGTAAATGTTTGGGAACGGCTTTCAGCGCCAGTGCGCCGGTGCTTGAAACGATCCGGTCCTCATCAATGATGATGCCGGGCAGGGATGCGGGGGCCGATCCGGTGGCGATCACAATATGCGGGCTAGCTAGAACCTGCGCGCCACCCTCGTTCAGCCGCACTTCGACCTGGCCTTGCCCGGCCAGCTTTCCCGTGCCCGCTATATAGGTGACCTTGTTTTTCTTGAACAGAAATTCAATGCCTTTTGTCAGTTCACTGACGGTTTTGTCCTTGTGCCCCATCATGGCGGGCAGATCCAGGCTGATCTTTCCGGTTTTAACGCCAAACGCCGCCATGTCCGCTGCATGCGCGAACAGTTCGGATGCATGCAGCAGCGCCTTGGACGGAATGCAGCCGACATTCAGACAGGTGCCGCCCAGGCTTCCGCGCTTTTCCACACAGGCGACGCGCATGCCCAGTTGCGCCGCGCGGATGGCGCAGATATAGCCGCCCGGGCCGCCGCCAATCACCACCAGATCAAAATTATCCGCCATGACTATAAATCCAGCAACAGGCGTTGCGGATCTTCCATACATTCCTTGACCCGCACCAGAAAGGTCACGGCCTCGCGCCCGTCAATGATGCGATGGTCATAGGAAAGTGCAAGATACATCATCGGCCGCACCGCCACCTGGCCTTTTATGGCGATGGGGCGTTCCTGAATTTTGTGCATGCCCAGAATGCCCGATTGCGGCGGATTAAGAATGGGTGTGGACATTAATGATCCGTACACACCGCCATTGGAGATGGTGAAGGTGCCGCCTTGCAGATCATTAATTCCCAGCTTGCCGTCGCGCGCCTTCACGCCCAGCGCGTTAATGGTTTTTTCCAGGGCGGCAAAACCCAGCATATCCGCGTCGCGCACCACCGGAACTACCAGACCGGAAGGCGTGCCGACCGCCACGCCGATATTGTAATAATTTTTGTAAACCAGATCCTCGCCGTCGATTTCGGCGTTGACGGCGGGAATTTCGCGCAAGGCCTGTATGCAGGCCTTGACGAAAAAGCCCATAAAACCGAGGCGCACGCCATGTTTGGCGAAAAACACATCCTTGTACTGATCGCGCAGCGCCATGACCGCGCTCATATCCACTTCGTTGAAGGTGGTCAGCATGGCGGCGGTGTTCTGCGCATCCTTCAGGCGTTTGGCGATGGTTTTGCGCAACCGGCTCATGCGCACCCGCTCTTCGCGCGCATCCGGCGCGGCGGGCGCTTTCACGGCCAAGGGCGCCGGATTGGCGGCGGCAGCCAGCATGTCGCCTTTGGTGACGCGGCCGCCTTTGCCGGATGCCGCAACCGTGCCCGGGTCAATATGAAATTCCGTGGCGATGCGGCGCACGGATGGCGCCATCGGCGATTCCCCAACCGCCAGCGCGCGCGGCGCGGCCATTTGCGGGGCTGCGGCGGCTTTGCCCACGGCTATGGTTGCCTGTTCTTTTACGATAACGGGTTTGACGGCGCCCGCGCCCGCGCCCGCGACGAAGGCGGCAAGAATGGCGCCCACCTCAACGGTTTCGCCTTCCTGCACCAGAATTTCCGATAGCGAACCATTGGCGGGGGCGGGAACTTCCAGCGTCACCTTGTCGGTTTCCAGCGCACATAGCGGGTCATCGGCATTGACCGGTTCGCCCGGCTGTTTGAACCATTTGGCGACTGTCGCCTCGGTAACCGATTCACCCAGAACGGGAACCTGAATTTGGATACTCATGATCGTTTCATCCTTGAACGTCGTATTATTTTATTCAGTCAGCGCGCGTTGCAGAAATGCAGCGGTTTCCTGTGCATGGCGCGAACCAAAGCCTGTGGCGGTCGAAGCCGTGGCCATCCGCCCTGCATAGTGTGGACGGGGCTGTTCCATTTTCAGGGTGGCCAGCACCCATTCAATCTGCGGGTCCACAAAATTCCAGGCGCCCATATTGCGCGGCTCCTCCTGGCACCAGATGAACTTCGCCTTGGGGAAACGTCCCGCTTCGCGCAATAATGCATTGGACGGGAAGGGATAAAGCTGTTCGATGCGCAATATCTGCACCTTGTCGAGTCCGCGTTTTTCGCGCTCTTCGAACAGATCATAATAGACCTTGCCGCTGCACAGGATGACCCGTTCAATGTCCTTGTCCGCAGCCAGTTTCAGGCTGATTCCGGGGCTGGTTTCGGCCAGATCCCACAGGATGCGGTGAAAGGACGAAGCTTGCGTGAACTCTGGCGCGCTTGATACCGCCAGCTTGTGGCGCAGCAGCGATTTCGGCGTCATGATGATCAGCGGCTTGCGGAAATTGCGGTGCAGCTGCCGGCGCAGCACATGAAAATAATTGGCGGGCGTGGTGCAGTTCACCACCTGAATATTATCTTCCGCGCAAAGTTGCAGATAGCGCTCCAGCCGCGCCGAGGAATGTTCCGGCCCCTGACCTTCATAGCCATGCGGCAGCAGCATCACCAGGCCGCTCATACGCAGCCACTTGCTTTCACCGCCGGCAATAAACTGATCAATGATCACCTGCGCGCCATTGGCGAAATCGCCGAACTGCGCTTCCCACAGCACCAGCGCATCCGGTTCGGCCAGCGAATAGCCATATTCAAACCCCAGCACCGCCATTTCCGACAGCATGCTGTCAATGACTTCAAAACGGGCCTGGCCTTGCTTGATATGATTTAGCGGTATATAGCGCCGCTCATTTTCCTGATCGACCAGCACCGAATGGCGCTGGCTGAAAGTGCCGCGCGCGGAATCCTGCCCGACCAGGCGCACCTTATGGCCTTCAAGCGCAAGCGAGCCAAAGGCAATCGCCTCTGCGGTCGCCCAGTCAAACCCCTGTCCGGTCTGAAACATCGCCGCCTTGGCTTTCAGCAGCCGTTGAATGGTGCGATGCACATTGAGATCTTCGGGATAGGTGGTAATCGCATCGCCAATGATTTTCAGGCAACTGGGCTGTATATGGGTTTCACCCCGGCGGACATCGCCCTTGGCGATGTCCAGGCCGCGCCATTTTCCTTCCAGCCAGTCCGCCTTGTTCGGTTTGTAGCCAGATGCGGCTTCAAACTGCGTTTCCAGATGAACCCGGAATTCGTCGATGATTGCGGCATATTCCGCTTCGCTGACGCTGCCTTCGGCAATCAGGCGTTTGGAATAAATCTGCAACGTGGTCGGATGATTGCGGATCAGCCGGTACATAAGCGGCTGGGTAAATGACGGCTCATCGCCTTCATTGTGGCCATGCCTGCGATAGCAGAACATATCCACGACAACATCTTTGTGAAAGGTCTGACGATATTCGGTCGCCAGGCGCGCCACAAAAACCACCGCCTCGGGATCATCGCCATTGACGTGGAAAATCGGCGCCATCACCATTTTCGCCACGTCCGAAGGATAGGGTGACGAACGGCTGGCATGCGGCGAGGTTGTGAAGCCGATCTGATTATTGACGATCACATGAATGGTGCCGCCGGTGCGATGGCCCTTCAGGCCGGACAGGCCAAAACACTCGGCCACGATACCCTGCCCGGCAAAGGCGGCATCGCCATGCATCAGCAGCGGCAGCACGGCATCGCGGCTATTGCCATAAATTTCCTGCTTTGCGCGCGCCTTGCCCAGCACGACGGGATCAACCGCTTCCAGATGCGACGGATTGGCGGTCAGCGACAGATGCACCACATTGCCGTCAAATTCGCGGTCGGCTGATGTGCCAAGATGATATTTGACATCGCCCGACCCCTGAACATCCAGCGGCGTGGAAGAACCGCCGTGAAATTCATGAAACACTTCCTGATAGGGTTTGCTCATCACACTGGTCAGCACATTCAGGCGTCCGCGATGCGGCATGCCGATGACGATCTCCTTCACGCCCAGCGCGCCGCCCCGCTTGATGATCTGTTCCAGCGCGGCGATCAGCGATTCACCGCCATCCAGGCCAAAGCGTTTGGTGCCGGTATATTTTTTGGCCAGAAACCCTTCGAAATGCTCCGCCTCCACCAGCTTGCGCAGTATGGCGCGCTTGCCTTCCCGGGTGAAGCTGATTTCCTTGTCTGCGCCTTCAATGCGTTCCTGAATCCATAACCGCTCTTCGGGGTTGGAAATATGCATATATTCGACGCCGATATGGCCGCAATAGGCCTTCTGCACGATTTCCAGTATCTGCCGAACCGTGGCGGTTTGCAGGCCCAGCAGATTATTGATGAAAATGGGCCGGTCCATATCTGCATCGCCAAAGCCATAGGCGGAGGGCAGCAGATCAGGATGTTCGGCGGGCTTGACCAGGCCTAGCGGGTCGAGCGTCGCCATCAGGTGGCCGCGAATGCGATAGGCGCGGATCAGCATGATGGCGCGGATGGAATCCTGGGCGCCGGCATTGAGCTGCTGTTCGCTGGCCTCTGGCGCAGCGGCGCGCAGCTTCGCGGTTATTTCCGATTCCAGCGCCGTCCAGTCGCCATCCAGCGCACTGACCAGTTCGCCATTGGCGGTGGGCGGCCAGCCGGGACGCTGCCATGCGGGGGGCTTCAGCGCTTTATTGGCCTCACCCAGCGAGGCGAAAAACTGCTGCCAGCTTGTATCTACTGACGCGGGATTTGCCTGATAATCGGCGTATAGTTTTTCGATAAATGCGGCATTGCCGCCAAACAGAAATGAACTCTGCTCGAATAGCCCGGTGTCACTCTCACTTGTCATTTCGTCCTGGGCGGATGTCGTCCGCGCCCCTTTCTCTGATGCCATGAAATCTGTTATCCGTTCAGAACCTGCTTCAGGGTTACGCCCAGTGCTGCGGGTGAATCCGCAACGGTGATTCCGGCGCTGCGCATGGCTTCGATTTTGTCTTCGGCCCCGCCCTTGCCGCCGGATATGATGGCCCCTGCGTGGCCCATACGCCGCCCTGGCGGCGCCGTGCGCCCGGCAATGAATCCCACCACCGGCTTTTTAATTTTTGAACGCCTCAGAAATTCGGCGGCTTCTTCCTCGCCGGAGCCGCCAATTTCACCGATCATGATGATGGATTGGGTTTCATCATCGGCCAGAAACAGTTCCAGACAGTCGATGAAATTGGTGCCCGCGACCGGATCGCCGCCAATGCCGATACAGGTGGATTGCCCCAGTCCAACCGCTGTGGTCTGCGCCACCGCCTCATAGGTAAGCGTTCCCGAGCGGGACACAATGCCTACACTGCCGCGTTTGTGAATATGCCCCGGCATGATGCCGATCTTGCATTCGCCCGGCGTAATCACCCCTGGGCAATTGGGACCGATCAGGCGTGTTTTGCTTCCGACCAGCGCACGCTTTACCTTGACCATGTCCTGAACCGGGATACCTTCGGTAATGGTCACGACCAGCGGCACGCCGGCGTCAACCGCTTCAAGTATGGCATCGGCGGCAAATCCAGGCGGTACATAAATGACGCTGGCATTGGCGGCGGTTTTTTCCACCGCCTCGGCCACAGTGTCGAATACCGGCAGATTGATATGGCGCATGCCGCCACGGCCGGGGGTTACGCCCCCCACCATTCGGGTGCCATAGGCCACTGCCTGTTCAGAATGAAAGGTGCCCTGTGAGCCGGTAAAGCCCTGACAAATGACGCGGGTGTTTTTATCGACAAGCACGGCCATTAGCGGACTTCCTTTACGGCTGAAACCACTTTTTCAGCGGCTTCTGCAAGATCATGGGCCGATAGGATTGGCAGGCCGGAATCGGCCAGAATTTTCTGCCCCTGTTCTACATTGGTGCCTTCCAGGCGCACGACCAGCGGCACGGCAAGCTTGACCTCCTTGGCGGCAGCGACCACGCCTTCGGCAATAATGTCGCAGCGCATAATGCCGCCGAAAATATTGACCAGAATCGCCTTCACATTCGGATCGCGCAGAATGATTTTGAAGGCTTCCGTAACCTTTTCCTTGTCCGCGCCGCCGCCCACATCCAGGAAGTTGGCGGGAGAGCTGCCATATAATTTGATAATGTCCATGGTCGCCATGGCCAGGCCCGCGCCATTCACCAGACAGCCGATTTCGCCATCCAGCTTCACATAATTCAGATCGCGCTTCGACGCTTCCAGTTCCACCGGATCTTCTTCCATGGCATCGCGCAGGCCGGCAATATCCGGGTGCCGGAACAGGGCATTGTCATCAAAGTTCAGTTTGGCGTCGAGACAGATAAGATTGTCCTGCTTGCTGACGACAAGCGGGTTGATTTCGATCAGGCTGGCGTCGGTTTCCACAAATGCGTAATAAAGCCGTTCCACCAGTTCCTGGCATTGGCGGGCCAGATCAAAATCCAGCCCCAGCGCAAAGGCGATGCGCCGGCCGTGATGCGGTTGCACGCCAGCGGCGGGATCAATGGTCAGCGTGATAATTTTTTCCGGTGTCTTTGCCGCCACCTCTTCAATATCCATGCCGCCTTCTGTTGATGCGATAAAGGCAATGCGCGAGGTTTCACGGTCCACCAGACAGGCCAGATACAGTTCACGCTCGATATCGCAGGTCTGCTCGACATAAATGCGGTGAACGATTTTGCCTTCGGGACCGGTCTGAGGCGTAACCAGGGTCATGCCCAGCATGCGTTCGGCCTCGACGCTGACTTCCCCGATGGATTTGACGACTCGGATGCCGCCGCCCTTACCGCGCCCGCCGGCATGAATTTGCGCCTTGATGACCCAGCTTCGTGTCCGCAGCGCGTTGGCGACCTTGACGGCTTCATCAGGGGTAAAGGCGACGCCCCCGCGCGGCACCGTGATGCCAAAGCCTTTCAGCACCTGCTTGGCCTGATATTCGTGGATATTCATAGCAACAGGGATCCATTTTTTGGGCAGCCGCAGTTAAAAAAACAGGCAGCAACCGCTTCTCCGGTCTCCCTGAAAAGCAAAATCAGGGATGTGGAACATTATTATGCAATATTATGCAATAACCGGGCCCCTTTCCCCGCCTCCAAGGATTTGGTTAACAACCTTATCCTTGGAAGATTAACGTTTCGTTTCCCTTGTTCAGCAGTAATTATTATTTTTTCCCGCTTTTCTTGCTTTTTCCGCTTTTTCCGTTCTTTCCCAGCGCCGGATTGATTTTTTTGCAGGCTGCCACCAGATCGCGAACGGAAGCGACCGAATGATCGAACATTTTCTTTTCCGGAGGGGTCAGACTGATCTCCACCACCCGCTCAACGCCTGCGGCGCCGATGATGACCGGAACGCCGACATACAGATCTTTCACGCCATATTGCCCGGTCAAATGTGCTGCGCAGGGCAGCAGGCGTTTCTGGTCGCCCAGAAAGGATTGCGCCATGGCGATGGCGCTGGCGGCAGGCGCGTAAAAGGCTGAACCGGTTTTGAGCAGGCCGACAATCTCGGCGCCGCCATCACGGGTGCGCTGCACGATCTGGTCCAGCTTCTGGGCTGTGGTCCAGCCCATTTTCACCAGATCGGGCAGGGGGATGCCCGCCACCGTCGAATAGCGGGTCAATGGCACCATGGTGTCACCGTGGCCGCCCAGAACAAAGGTCGAGATATCCTTGATGGAAACGCCAAATTCTTCCGCCAGAAAATACTGAAAGCGGGACGAATCCAGCACGCCGGCCATGCCTACCACCATATTCTGCGGCAGGCCGCAAACTTCGCGCAGCACCCAGACCATGGCGTCCAGCGGATTGGTGATACAGATGACAAAGGCCTTGGGTGCATATTTGCGAATGCCCTCGCCGACCTGCTCCATGACTTTGATATTGATGCCCAACAGATCATCACGGCTCATGCCCGGCTTGCGCGGTACGCCGGCGGTGACAATCACTACATCGGCGCCCTTGATTCCGGCATATTTGTTGGTGCCGGACAGTTTTACGTCATAGCCTTCCACGGCGCTTGTCTGCGCCAGATCCAGGGTCTTGCCCTGAGGCAGACCTTCCAGAATGTCGAACATGACGATATCGCCAAGCTCTTTCAGCCCCGCCAGCAGGGCCAGGGTACCGCCGATTTGTCCGCCTCCGATAAGGGCTATTTTCTTGCGCGCCATGGCTTCCTCCGCTGAAAAGAAATGTTCAATTAACCATACGGCTAGTAGCGCGATTTTTAACCTACTGCAAGGGTGTCCGGCGCCCGAATGCAAGTAATATTAGGCCCCCGGTGCAGCATAATATGCAATCAGGTTCACCGGCATGCGGACTGCCCGGTTTATAATCATAAATCTTTGTGCTAGAAAAAAA
>JBMOMX010000001.1:0-42202 GCA_049323435.1 Pseudomonadota bacterium | reverse complement strand
AAAAGAGGACGATTGAAGACACCTGGCGCCATGTCGGAAGCCTCGTCAGCACTATCAGCAAAGACGAATGCGAAAACTATTTCCAAAACGCTGGATACGCTTCCGTCAAATAATGAAACGCTCTAGCTTTTCATGAACAGCATGCTGGCCTTGCGTGCGGAAAATTTCCAGCCTGCCGGCGTGCGCACATATTTATCTTCCATGTAACCTGCCAGCATGGGAAGCGTGTCCGGCACCGGGCCGGGGCCATCATGATCGGCGCGGAACAAAGTGATATAGGATATGCCCTCCGCATGATTTTCATCCAGCACGCTGACATGGATGTTGGTCACAAGATGCAGGGCCTTGCGGTTGGCGGGGCGATTCGCCATAAATTTCAACCGGGCCTGGCGGCTGTTCAGTTTTTGACCAAAAACTTCCAGTTCACCTTCCTCAATAAAAGTATCGGCAAAGGCCTCCGCCTCGCTAAAATCGACATGCCGCGCATAGGCAATGCATAATTTCTCACAGGCCCGCTCAATCAGATCGCGTTCGGATTCAGTCATCTGTTTCTTCCCTATGCTGGATTGCGCCATTAAACTACGTGCCGCAGCGGGCATTTGCAGCCCGGCGGCGCCATAATCAATCATGGGATTCTATTTGGATCGGACGCAATCGCCAAATTCTATTATTGCAGCACAATCTCTACAGGACTTGCACTGTCCGGCGGGCCGCATGCAAAGCGCAGCATTGGCGGCAAATTAATTCGCGCATAGGCGCGCATAGGGAGAACAGACCATGCTGACCACCACCACCAACACGATCGAGGGACGCCGCATTACCGGATATTTTGGCATTGTCAGCGGCGAGGCGATTTACGGCGCAAATATTTTCCGCGATATTTTCGCCGGCATCCGGGACATTGTGGGCGGACGGTCTACCGCCTATGAGCGCGTATTGAAAGACGGACGCGACAAGGCGATGACCGATATGATCGCAGAGGCGGAAAAACTGGGCGCCAATGCGGTGATCGGGGTGGATATAGACTATGAATCGCTGGGCGCCAAAGGCAGCATGCTGATGGTCAGCATCACCGGCACCGCCGTGCGGCTGGAATAATTCGTTCCGGGGGCGGTATCATGTGCCGCCCCCGGAAACAGATCAGTACATGATCACCGAGCGCGCGCCTTCACCGCGGCCCATTTCATCGAACGCCTGATTAACATCTTCAAGCCGGATGCGTTTGGTGATCATCTCATCCAGCTTCAACTCGCCGTTCAGATACCAATCGACAAAACGCGGGATATCACGCTTTGGCGACGCCGAGCCATAGCCCGACCCCTTGATGCGCTTTTCCCCGAAAATGCCCGTCATGCTCAGCTTGACCTTCGCTTTCGCGTCCGGCACACCCACGATGATGGCTTGGCCCGCCGGGCGGATCATGCTCCAGGTCTGCTCTACCGTATCGGTACGGCCAAGCGCCTCGAAGGCGTAATGGACGCCAAGCCCGTTGGTCAGCGCTTTCACCTGCTTGACGGGGCCTTCCGGCGCGAAGGGATCGACGCCATGCGTCGCGCCAACCTGCATTGCCAAAGCGCGCTTTTCAGGCACGGGATCAACGGCAATGATCATCCTGGCGCCATTGATGCGCGCGCCCTGAATGATCGACAGACCCACCCCGCCGCAGCCGATCACCGCGACCGTGGAACCCTTCTGCACATTGGCGGTATTAACCGCGGCGCCAACCCCGGTGGTGACGCCGCAGCCGATCAGGCACACCGTGCCAAGCGGCGCATTGTCGCCGACCTTGATCGCCGAACCTTCGGGAATGACCGAATATTCGGAGAATGTGCCAAGTCCCGCCATGTGATAGACCGGTTTGCCATTCTTGCTGAAACGGGTTTCGCCGCTCAGCATCCGGCCGGTCGCCATCAGCTTGCCCATCTGGCTGCACATATGATGCTTGTTTTCCTTGCACATCCAGCAGGTGCCGCAGCTTGGCGTCAGCACGGCGATGACATGATCGCCCGGCTTCAGGCTGGTGACGCCCGGGCCGACATCCGCGATTATCCCTGCCCCTTCATGGCCCAGCACCATGGGCGCCCTGCCGCCGATTACGCCGTGCACAACGGAATAATCGGAATGGCAGATACCGCTGGCGGTGTATTTGATCAGAACCTCGCCGGCCTTGGGGCCCTCCAGATCGAGCTCCTCTACGACGAGGGGCTTGTTCTGTTCATACATTACGGCTGATTTGGTTTTCATTTTGTGTCTCCCTTCCCTGTGCCGGCGTCAATCGAACATGATGACGGAACGCGCGCCTTCGCCGCGTCCCATTTCTTCAAAGGCCTGATTGACGTCTTCCAGGCGGATACGCTTGGTGATCATTTCATCAAGCTTCAATTCGCCGCTCATATACCAGTCCACGAATTTCGGCAGATCGCGCTTTGGCCGTGAAGAACCATAGACCGAGCCGCGGAATTCCTTTTCCGTCAACAGCTGCCCCACAGGAAGTTCAAACACTTCCTTCAGGTTCGGCATGCCGACAATGACCGCCGAGCCTGTGGGCCGGATGATCGAAAAGGCGTCATTGATGGTGCCCATGGTGCCCAGCGCCTCGAACGCGAAATGCACGCCCTTGCCGGTGATTTCCATGATGCGTTGTGACAGATTCTCCGTGAACGGATCAATCGTGTGGGTGGCGCCCAGCGACATGGCCAGATCGCGCTTTTCCTTGACCGGGTCCACCGCGATCAGCGGATTGGCGCCCTTGATGCGCGCGCCCTGCAGGATGGAAAGCCCGACGCCGCCGCAGCCGATAACCGCCACCCCGTCACCGGGATGAATATCCACCGTATTGACCGAGGCCCCCGTGCCGGTGGTGACGCCGCAACCGATGAGGCAGACGGTTTTCAGCGGCGCATCGTCGCGCACTTTGATGGCGGAACCCGCGGGGATCACCATTTTCTCGGCGAAGGAGCCGATGGCGCAAAGCTGGCGGATTTCCTCGGATCCCTTGCGCAGGCGCGTGGTGCCATCCAGCATGCAGCCATAAGATGAAACCTTGGTCATTTCCTGACAGATATATTCGCGGCCTTCCTGGCACATTTCGCATTTGCCGCAACTGGGCGACAGCGAGCAGACCACATGATCGCCAACCTTCAGCCCGGTCACGCCGGGGCCAAGCGCCTCGATAATGCCAGCACCTTCATGGCCCAGCACGATCGGCAAAGGCGAGCGCAGCTTGCCATGCAGCATGGAATAATCGCTGTGACAGATGCCGCTGGCGACGGTCTTGATCAGAACCTCGTTTTCCTTTGGCGGCATGATTTCGATATCTTCGATGGTCAGCGGTTTGCCAACCTCGCGCAGCACGGCTGCCTTCATATCCGGATCCTCCCTATTGCTGAGACATGGGCGCGGATGTTCCCGCGCCATTATGATTAGTTGGGCCGATTATGGCGCATTGGGGCAGATGATAGCGACTGTTTTTTGCTGTCCTTGGCGTATTTTTTAATCGTCTTGATCCACCCCACAGGCATCGTCACTACCCGGTTTGACCGGATAATCCACCAGCCTTCGCCAGAAGGCTGGCTACGGCATGGCAAGGGAGTCACGCGCAAAAGCCCGGGATTCCACCCCTGCATTGCCCGATTAAATCGGGCAATGACACATGAGGAGACGGATGTGCATCAATCACTACAAATAATGATTTAGGCAGCGGCCCCGTTGCGCAGCAGGCGGCCCGGCAGTTTGCCCCTGGCCACATCCAGCATATCGACATTTTTCTCACGCAGCAGTTCGCCATTGACGATAACCGCGTCAATGCCGGTGGCTTCAGAGATCAAACGATCCTCGCCCGCGGGCAGATCATTGACCCGCTTCAGCGGGCTGGCGCCAACGGTCGCCATGTCGATCACTACCACATCGGCGGGACGGCCGACAGCCAGCAATCCGCGATCGGTAATGCCGAACACTTCCGCCGGGCGCGACGCCAGCATCCGGATGGCGGCCTCGATGGTGATGGCTTTTTTCTCGCGCACCCAGCGGCCCAGCAGATAGGTGGAATAACAGCCATCGCAGAGCTGGCTGGCATGGGCGCCCGCATCGGAAAGGCCGAGCACTGTATCCTTATGCTTGAGCAGTTCTTCCACCGCTTCCTCATCGGCATTGGCGACCGGCATCCGGAAGCGTACCGCCAACTCATTCGCCAGCGACAGATCAATGGCCAGATCGGCAGGGTGCACGCCGCGTTCCTCGGCCACTTCACCAATCGGGCGCTCTTCGACGGATGTATCGCTCGGGCAATAGGATATCACCGCGCGTTTGAACGAACGCGCCAGATTAATGTCCGGCCGGTCGATCAGATTGCGGAACTCCGCGCGGAATTCCGCCGATGCGTAGATTTTCTTGCGGCCTTCAAAATCCGCCTGCGAAATCGGCGCGAAGGTTTTTGACGCCTCAAACGGGAACGGCGCCTTGAGATTGAACTCGAAATTCAGCGGGCGGCAGGTCACCTGCGGCACCACATCATGGCCCGCAGCGATCAGCTCTTCGGATTTGCGCAACTGATCCTGATGCGATCCCGGCCCGGCAATATTTGCGCCGGAGAGCAGCGCCGTCCAGCTGATGCGCCGTCCGGTGGCCTGAGAAATTTCCGCAAATTCCTTATAGGACAGGCCTTTGCCAATGGTGATCTGGATCATGCCCTGTTTCAGTTCACCCAATGCGCCCATGAGCGACATCATTTCTTCATTGCTTGCAGCGCGGCTTGGCACCGGCTTGCCGCGATAGCCGACATGGGTTGCGGCCTTGGAGGTGGCGAAACCGATGGCGCCCGCCTGAATGCCCTCGGTAACCAGCGCGCGCATTTTGGTAATTTCGCCGGGTGTTGCCTCGCGCTCGGTCGCGTCTTCGCCCATCACATACATGCGCACCGGCGTGTGGCCGATCAGCACGCCCATATTGATGGCGATGCCCTTGTGCTCGATGGCGTCAAGATATTGCGGAAAGGTTTCAAAGCCCCAGTCCGCGCCAAGCCCGGCCTTCAGCGCAGCGACGCTCATGCCCTCGACATTTTCCAGCGTTTCGGCGATCAGCTGGCGGTGTTCGGGCCGGGTGGGCGCAATGCCAAACCCGCAATTGCCGACAACCACCGTCGTCACCCCATGCCAGGGTGAAATGGTCATCATCCGGTCCCACATTACCTGCGCATCATAATGCGTATGAATATCAACAAAACCGGGCGAAACCACCTTGCCGGTGGCGTCGATGGTCTTTGCGGCGCTGCCCGGAGCCTGGCCCAGTGCAACCACCTTGCCGTCCTTGATGCCGACATCGCCCAGATAACCGGGATTGCCCGTGCCATCTACGATGGTGCCGCCGGTGATTTTGATATCATATTCCATTGTGCTCTCCCGTTATTTTCTGGGTTCAGCGGATCATTATCCGCAGACGGATCCGGCGCCCTATTGCAGGACGCCGGTTCATGGATTACTGCGCGGCCATCGCCATAAGAGGCTGCGCTTCCACCGGAAGATTGTAGAGCTCCTTGACATTGTCGAAGCAGATCTTGTTGCGCTCTTCCTCGGTCAGACCCTTGGTGTGCTCGGCCAGAATTTCCTGCGACCAGGGCCAGGTGCTGTCGCTGTGCGGGAAGTCATTGGCCCACATCAGGCGTTCGATATTCACCATATCCTTCATCTTGAAGGCGATCCAATCATCCTGGAAGGTCAGATAGATATGATCCCTGAAGCAGTCGCTGGGCAGCTTTTTCAGTTCCGTGCCTTTCATCCAGAAGCGGTGCCGCTTATAGGCGTGATCGGCGCGGTACATGAAATGCGGCGCCCAGCCGGCATCGGCCTCAACACAGACGATTTTCAGATCCGGATTGCGGTCAAACACGCCCGAGAAAATCATCATCCCGAGAATGTCCTGATTGCCGCGGATGATCGACAGGAAACTGTTGATCGCGGGGCCGCGGCCTTCACCGACGCCCGCCGCCTTCGCCGTAAGAATATGGAACGAGAGCGGCAATTTCAGATCGATCGAAGCCTGCCAGAACGGATCATAGATCGGGCTGTCATAATCCGCGACCGCCGGATTGCCAGGCATCATCACGCCGACAAAGCCCATTTTCTTGACTTCTTCCAGCTCCCTGATGCCTTCCTCGACGGAACGCATGGCGATCTGGCCAAGCCCGAAAATACGCTTGGGCGCGGGCGCCACAAAAGTTTGCAGCCAGCGATTATAGGCGTCAAAGCAGGCCTTTTTGTAATCAAAATCATCATGATTGCACAGCATCATGCCAACGGTCGGATAGATGATTTCGGCGCAGACGCCATCGCGATCCTGATCCGCGCAACGCACCGAACCATCCCAGCCGCTACGCCACAAATCGGCAAATTTCTGGCCGCGCCCGCGCAGATCCTTCGGATCCCGGCCAGCAGCGGCGGCGAGAGAGACATTAATAGGACGCTTGATGCCTTCGACCAGAAACGCATCGCCGCCCTTGCCATCATCGACAATGCGCGGGGCGCGGTCGCGAAACTTCGGATCAATAAAATCAATATAGCAATTTGGCGGCTCGGTAATGTGGCTGTCCGACGAGATGGGCTTCTTGATCATGTGCTTGCTCCCTAGGTTGGTTGCCCTGTGCCGTTTCCCCGGCGGCAATTCTATAATCAGAGATTCAAACGCGAACTGGCCCCGGACGCAAGCGGAAAATGCGTCAGCCTGAAAAGAAAACCCCTGATATGCAGACATGACGCCTCAACCACAGCGCGAAAAACCGCAATTCATGCAGGAATCGCAACCCTCCTGCCGGATCAGGGAGGGGGCGTGGCATTTGGGGCAAGGGCGCAAATGCAGATTTTCCGGTTCCTGCCGCAGAGCCGGCGCGATAGTGCCGGTGTCACCCCTGGCATGGGCGCGCGCCAAACCGGGCGCGTCAGGGGAAAAATAAGCAGATGCACCCGGCGTCATGAAGCCGATGGAAATCAGATGCTGCTCAATCACCTCGCCAATGGCCGCGAGCAGCGAGGGCACGTAACGCCCTGCTATCCAGTGGCCGCCGCGCGGATCGAATACCGCCTTGAGTTCCTCGACCACAAAAGACACATCACCGCCGCGCCGGAACACCGCGCTAATCATCCGCGTCAGGGCGACGGTCCAGGCGAAATGCTCCATATTTTTGGAATTGATGAAAATTTCAAAGGGCCGCCTGCGGCCATCCTGGATAATATCATTCAGCGTGATGTAAATGGCATGGTCCGATTCCGGCCAGCGCACTTTGTAAGTATTCCCCGGAAGACTGCCGGGGCGGTCCAGCGGCTGGGTCATGTAAACGACGCTGCCGCTTTGTGCGGGGGCGGGCGCGCCGGAACTTTCCGGCGCCGACAGAACTGCGCCGGTAATGGCGTTGGGCCGGTAGGCGGTGCAGCCCTTGCAGCCCATCGCATAGGCATCGAGATAGATATTGCGGAATGCCTCAAAGGAAATGTCTTCGGGGCAATTGATGGTTTTGGAAATCGAGCTGTCGATATAATCCTGCGCCGCCGCCTGAATGCGCAGATGATCAGCAGGGGTCAACTGCTGCGCAGTGACGAAATAATCCGGCAGGACGGCCGTGCCGCCGAACAAAGTGCGATAGGATTGCCAGGCGGGATCGCATACTTCCTGATTTTGTGTTGTTCCGTCCGGCATTAACACCTTGCGCGTATAAGTATAGCTGAAAATGGGTTCCAGCCCGCTGGACACATTGCCGGCCAGCAGTGAAATTGTTCCGGTGGGCGCGATTGAAGTCAGCAGGGCATTGCGGATACCTACTGCGGCAATGGCCTGGCGCACCTCTTCGGGAAGCGCACGCACGGTTTCGCCAGCCAGATATTTTTCGGCGTCAAACAGCGCAAAGCTGCCCTTTTCCGCCGCCAGATCGCAGGACGCCAGATAGGCGGCGCGCCGGATTGCGCCAAGCCAGCGCCGCGTCAGCGCCACGGACCCATCGCCGCCATAGCGCGTCCTGCACATGGCCAGCGCATCCGCCAGCCCGGTGACGCCCAGCCCGATGCGGCGTTTGGCCAGCGCCTCATCGCGCTGTTGTGGCAGCGGGAAATGCGCAATATCAATCACATTGTCGAGGGCGCGCACCGCCAGCCGGACCAGCGCGTCCAGTTCCGCCAGATCAATTTCCGGGCTGGCGCCAAACGGATCGCGCACCAGCCGCGCCAGATTGACCGATCCCAGCAGACAGGCCCCATAAGGCGGCAGCGGCTGCTCGCCACAGGGATTGGTCGCGGAAATGGTTTCGCAATAAGACAGATTATTGCGGGCATTGATGCGGTCGATAAAAATCACGCCGGGTTCGGCGTAATCATAGGTGGCGCGCATGATCTTGTCCCACAGGGCGCGCGCCTGAATGGTTTTGTAAACCGTACCGTTAAAGCGCAACTGCCACGGGCCATCGGATTTGAGCGCGGCCATGAAGGCGTCGCTTATCAGCACCGACAGGTTGAACATGCGCAGCCGCCCGGCTTCGCGTTTGGCGTCAATGAAAGTTTCAATATCGGGATGGTCACAGGCCAGCACCGCCATCATCGCGCCGCGCCGCGATCCCGCCGACATGATGGTGCGGCACATGGCGTCCCACACATCCATGAAACTGACCGGGCCCGAAGCATCGGCCCCAACGCCATGCACGGGCGCGCCAGCGGGCCGCAAAGTGGAAAAATCATAGCCAATGCCGCCGCCCTGTTGCAGTGTGAGCGCCGCCTGTTTCAGATGTTCGAATATGCTGCCCATATCGTCCTGGATGGCCCCCATGACGAAACAGTTGAACAGCGTCACGGAGCGATCCGTGCCCGCACCAGCCAGAATGCGCCCCGCCGGCAGAAATTTGAAATCCTGCATGGCCTGGTAAAATTGTCCGGCCCACTGGTCCCGCGCGGCTGGCGTCTCCGGCGCGGCCATGGCGTTGGCGACACGCCGCCAGGTATCGTCTAGCGCCGCCTCAACCGGCACGCCATCCGCCCCTTTCAGGCGGTATTTCATATCCCAGATCTGCCGGGAAAAGGGGGCCATTGGAGTCGTCATTCTTGTGCCTTTCAGCAGCATCAGCCAGCACTCTAGCAGTGTCATCCTGAAAATCAAGAAAAATGTTCTTGTTATGTTTCCGTCACAAAAGCGCGGAAAAATACCGGCGCGGGCTGCGATCCGGCGCGATCAGGCCTGGCTCAGTCAGCGCCATTATCTGTTGCGGCCTCCGCCAGCAACCGGCCGGTCGCGGTCTCGATGCGTTCTTCCAGGGCGGCCATAAAATCGCGGCGGTTCAGCCCCGGCGCAATATGTGGTAAAAATTCCAGCACAATCGTGCCTGGCGGGCGCAGGAATTTGCGCCTTGGCCAGAACAGACCGGAATTCAGCGCGGCGGGCACACAATCCACGCCAAGCTGATGATACATGGCGGCAATGCCGGGCTTGTATTCCAGCTTGCCGCCCGCCGGGGCGCGGCTGCCTTCGGGGAAAATCACCAGGCTTTTACCTTCGGCGATACAGCGTTTCGAATCAGCGATCATTTTCTTGAGCGCGCTGGCATGGCCGCCACGATCAACACGCACCATGCCGGTCGCGATCGTGTACCAGCCGAAAAACGGGATCAGGCCAAGCTCTTTCTTCAGAACATAAACCGGCTTGGGCAGCAGGCTGAGAAAAATGATCGTATCCCACATGGAGTGATGTTTGCAGGCGATCAGGGCCGGACGCTGCGCGGGCAGATATTCCAGTCCGCGAATTTCGATGCGGATATTACAGATCAGTCTCAGCCCGAAATTTACCGATTGTGACCATAGCCGCATCACCCCTAACGCGGCACTCTCGGAAATCAGCATGCTGGGCGAACCCAGCACCGCGAGCAGCCCCGTCACCATGTAGAGATAAATATTAAACAGCAAGGAGCGCAGCCACAGCATGTCGCAATCAGCCTTCAGTCGAAATCTGCGAGCGTACGCAGCACCGTCAGCCGCGCCGTCAGCATGGTGATAAGCGCGGCGCTCAAAGCGGGCGTCAGCGCCAGCAGATAATCGCCCGGCCCGAACTGCACCCGGCCCAGCCAGGGGGCCGGGTCATTTCCCGTCAGATAGATGATGGCGGCAAGGGTCAGGAAAACCGGGACCAGGCCGATCAGGACGCCGATAATGCCAACACCCAGAAAATGCTTCTGAAATTCTCCGGCGACAAAACTGTTATGCGCGCCAATCATATGCAGCAGCGCCACCAGCTCATACTGGCTTTGCAGGCTGGCCCGTGTCGCGAAAATGATCACGGCGATGGCCGCCAGGGAAATCATGGCGACCAGCAACAGGCAGACCAGGCGCGCCGCCGCAGTGACATCCTGCATCTGTTCGCGCCATTGCCGGTGGTCATCTATTTCAACGCCTGGAAATTCCGCATCCAGCCGTTTGCGCAGCGAGTCGATATCGCCTTCGGGGCGAATGACAACATCAATCAGTTGCGGCAGCGGTAATTCGCGTATGACCGCACTTTGCCCCAGCCAGGGCGCCAGCAGACTTTCCATCTCGGCGGCGTCAATCGGACGCGCCTGTGCAACGGCGGGATGATCGCGCAACACGCCCAGCAGGGATTTCTCAATGGCTTTATTGCTGACGCCTGATTCTGGCGGCACCTGTACCGTCACCATCTGCGCCAGCTCGTCCGACCATTGGCCGGTCGCGCCAATCAGCGCCAGGCCGCCCAGAATCGCCAGGCTTGCCAGATAGACATTGACCGCAATAACCAGCGGCAGCAGCAGCGAGCCCAGCATTTTACGCGGCAGGATTTTGGAATGTGGAATAATCATCCGCTGGCTTTCACCCTGACAGGAGGAAGCTGCCGCAACAGCCCGCCTTCTTCCAGCTGCAATTCGCCGGCATGGTGGCGGTGACGCTCCAGCAGGCCGGTGTCGTGCGTGGCGATCAGCAGCGTTGCGCCCTGACGGTTCAACTCGATCAGCAGGCCAAGCAGCCGCTCGCCGATTTTGGCATCGACGCTGCCGGTAGGCTCATCCGCCAGCAGCAATTGCGGGCTGGCGACCACGGCGCGCGCGATGGCCACCTGCTGCTGTTCGCCGCCAGATAAAAGTTCAGGGTAATGATGCAATTTATCCCCCAGCCCGACCCAGTCCAGCAATTCTTCGACGTCGCGCCGGTAATCCTGTTCCGCCCGCCCTTCAATGGCCAGCGGCAGCGCCACATTCTCAAATACGCTGAGATGGCTGACCAGCCGGAAGTCCTGAAAGATCACCCCGATACGCCGCCGCATCTCCGGCAGTTCGGAAGCGTCAAGCTGCGAGATATCCCGGCCGAACATTTCCATCACGCCGCGCGACGGGCGATGGCCCAGATACAGCATGCGCAACAAGGTGCTTTTACCCGCACCGCACCGGCCCGTCAAAAAATGAAAGCTGCCGGCCGCCAGGGTAAAACTGATATTGTTCAGCACCTCCGGCCCTTCGGCATAGTGCAGGCCCACATTCTTGACGCGAATCATTTACCGCCCTCCAGCAAAAAACAATGCCATGCTAAAGCATTTATGCCCTGTTGCGAACAGCCTGCGGGCATTAAGAACTGTATTTAACCCGGTGCGGCAGCTATGCTTGTGAACTTTCATCCTCAGGGGTAGGATTCCGGGGCACGATTCTGGCGGGGCCTGTTTGATTTGTATAAAATCGGGCGCGCATTGATTCTGTCTGGATATTGATGCCGCCTGGATGTTGATTTTGCCTGGATAATGTTTTGTTAAAGCTTATAGCGGCGGTTACTTTCCAGCCGTTACCCTGTCTCGCCGTTATTATGGATTTTTTATACGGAAACGCGCAATCGGATGATTCTTACCTGTTCTTCTTGCGCAACGCGCTTTCTGGTTGATGCGGCCGCAATTGGCCCGGCCGGGCGTCAGGTGCGCTGCGCCCGCTGCCAGCATGGCTGGTTTCAGGAACCGGCAGTGGACCTGCCGCGCTCTGTGCCATCTTTTTCAGGCGGGGCGGCGTCAGGCGGGGCGGCATCCCCAGGCGCGGAATCGCCCGCCCAGGAAGCGGGGTCAACGCCTTCCAGACGGCCGGCGCCGCTGCGCCAGGGGGCAAATCTGCCGGCCCTGCCCGATGCCGGGCGCCGCGACAGGCTTGGCTGGCTCATGCTGGGCCTTTTCGTTGCGGCATTACTGGCGGCAGCGGGCCTGCTGCGCCAGCAGATCATGACGGCCTGGCCGCAAACCGCGCCGCTATATGCCGCCCTCGGGATTAACGCGCCCGCCAGCAGCCTGGCGCTGCAAGAGATAAGTTTCTCGCAAGGCATGCATGCGGGGCGCCCGGCGCTGACCGTCAAAGGGGTGATTCTGAACCAGGGAAGCAGCACCGTGGCCGTACCGCCGGTGCTGGTGAAATTACATAATGCCGCTGGCCGGGATATTTACACATGGACCCATCAATTGCCTGAGAAGACGCTGGAGGCTGGATCCAGAATAGAATTTGAAACCAGCCTGGCCGACCCGCCCGCAGAAGCGCGCAATCTGGAAGTCACCTTTCAACAGGCCGAATAATTCATTTTCTATTTTTCGGATTTATTTACCTGAGTTAACACCCTGTTAATTTATTGCCCGCTATACACGGATATTGGGCCGCCGATTGCGGACCCGCACTATCAACCCTTGTTGCCGGGCGTACTCTAATGGCTAAAATACTTGTTGCGGAAGATGAACAATCGGTACGCGAATTGCTGACCATTGCGTTACGGCGCAAGGGGCATGATGTGCTTGCGGTTGCCGATGGTTCCGAAGCATTGGGGGCGCTGTCGGCCGGCCGCTATGATCTGCTGTTGACGGATATTGTGATGCCTGTCGTCGATGGCATCGCATTGTCGCTGAAGGCGTCACATGATGATCCCGCCATGCGCATTTTAATGATGACGGGCTATTCAGCCGAACGCCAGCGGGCCCATAATCTGCAAGAGCTGATCCATGATGTGGTGTTGAAACCCTTCACCATTGATGAAATCAACAAGGCCGTGGACGCAGCACTGGCGGCGTAGCGGGCTGGCATCAAAACTGTTTCAACAACCGGTCGATATATTTCAGTTCTTCCGCGGGTCGGCGGCGCTGGCTGGCGCGCAGTTCCAGTTCGCGGCGGATTTGCAGCGCGCGTTCAATATCAAACTGTTCGGGGATTGCCGTGGAGCCGCCGGAATCGCTGGCAATGGGCCGGCCCAGCGGATCGGTTTGCTGATCTGACGCGGCGTCATCACCGTCACCGGAATTTTTCTGCGCCTGAGCGTCTTCTTCACGCAACATTCTGGCCAGCGCATCGGCGCTTGCGCGCAATTGATCCATTGCCTGACCCTGCCGGGCTATGGCGTCATCTGATTTTCCATCACGCAGGGCGCGGGCCGCATCGCGCATGGCGCCTTCGGCACGTCCGAGCGCGTTTGGCATATCTTCGGGCGGCGCCTTGCCCATTTTACCGCGCAATTCCCCCAACGCGCCGCGCAGGCGTTCCTGATTGCGGGCCAGCTCGTCATTTCCGGGGCCGGGGCCCTGCTGGCGCTGCTGATGGGTCTGGTCCTGCAATTGCTGTTGCCGGCGCATCATCTGCGACAGATCCCGCAACGCTTCGCCATATTTTTTTTGTGTTGGAGATTGCTGTCCGGCGGTCCGGCTTGGGCGCATATTTTCGAGAATGTTCTGAAGTTTGGAGAGCATTTCCTGCGCCGCGCCGCGCGCGCCGGATTTACTCAGCCTTTCAATCTGGTTGAGCATCGCATCCAGATCGGATTTGCTGATCATGGCGGAATTATCCTGATCCTCCGCCGGCGCCTGAGGCAGCCCTTCTTCCATTTCCTGCGCGCTCATCGCCTCCAGATAGCGTTGCAGCGCCTCACGCAGCGCCTGGGTCAGCGCGGCAATTTCTTCGTCGCTGGCGCCATCGCCCAACGCCTGCATCAGGGCTTTTTGCAGGGCTGCCAGTTCACTGCCGGCCAGCGGCAGATCGCCTTCATCCAGCTGCAAGGCAAGCGCCCACAGCAAACCGGACACTTCATCGCGGATATCCTGCTGGCCATGCGCATGCGAAAGCCTGTGACGGATCACCCGCAGCGCCAGATAGGGTTTTATTTCCGGGAAGAAATTTTCGGGATGCAGGCTCAGGGCATCCAGCGCGCGAATGGCCTGTTCATCCTTTTCCTGGCCATCGGCAAGATTGCGGCGCTGTTCAATCAGCGCTCTGGCCAGCGGATCCTCGAAGGGCCGTTGCGGCAGGATCAGCGTAACCGGGGGCGAGCGGCCGGTCTGTCCGGCGGCGTCCTGCGCGCTCAACCGGATCTGCACCTTTCGCCCCGCCCAAGGGTGCGACGCCAGATCCATAAAAGCAATCTGTCCATTCTTCGCGGCTTTTTGCGGGGCGGGAAACGCCACCTTTAAAGGCTGATCAGATGCCGCTCCGGAGTCCTGCGCCAAAGTTATTTCAGCGCCTGCGCCAAGCACGCCATAATCATCGCTCACGCCATATCTAAGGCGTAACCCGAATTGCCGGGTGACCGTGATATCCTCCAGCAGGCTGATAATCGGGGGATTGTCCGGTATGGCAGCGATCCGCCATTCCAGATTATTTGCGCCCGCGTGCCGGATCTGCACGCGCTGGCTGCGCTCCAGCCTGGCGCTGGCATGGCTGTTGGCCGTGTCTATGCGTGTCACGGGCAGGCGCTGTCTTTCACCGGATTCCGGTATCAGATAAATTTCCACCTCCCGCGCGCCGAACATCCGCAGCGAAAGTTCGCTGCCGGCGGGAACCCGGATCGGGTCGCCGGACATAGCCGGGCCATTCGCCTGATGAGGGGTGGCGGGCGCGGGCCCGGACACCGGCGCTGCCGCCCCGGCCAGCATCACCGGGGCCGCACCCGTATAGGCCGGCGGGGTAATCCAGGCTTCGAGCCTGAAATCCGCGCCGCCCGAGTCCAGTCTGGCGGGCATGAAACCCGCCAGCATACGCGCCTGCCATTCGGGTCCGGCCGCCAGAAAGCCCGCCAGCAGAAAAATGCCCGCCATCAGCCGCAGACCATTACGGTCCTGCCGGATGGCCATCGGGCGCGGCAGGACCGGTTTGAGCTTCGGTATCGCCGCCCGCAGGCGCGCCAGATGCCTGCGCCATAAAAGCTGCCCGTCACTGGTTTGCAGGCCAAATTCCGGCCGGTCTTCCAGCGCCCGCAAGGGCTGGTGCGCCAGGCCATTGTCGCGTTCAATGCGCGCCAGAATGCCGGCCCGCCGCGCCAGCACGAAACTGCCGCGCCCGTTGAAAAGAACAAAGCTGCAAAACAATAGCAGCGCCAGCAGGACCAGCCAATGCACAGGCAAGGGGGCCAGCCGCCACAGATCAAACAGGGAAATGCCCAGATATAGCGCCAGCGCGCTGGCAACCGGCCAGTGCTGCCGCCACACCGCCTCCCATAACAGCGCCAGCCGCGCCAGCACCACCTGCCTGCCCAGACCCGGTACAGTTTTGGATGGTTCAGATGGCGGCGCAGATTCGGGCCGGGTCAATTGCGTCAGGTTTCCTTGTTCAGCCAGTCCGGAAAACGGTCCAGCGCCAGCAAATCATCATAAGTCTGGCGCGGGCGTACTATGGCAAACGCATCCCCCCGCACCAGCACTTCCGGGATCAGCAGCCGGGCATTATAAGTGCCCGACTGCACAGCCCCATAGGCGCCCGCAGATAATATCGCCAATAAGTCATTTTCGCCAAGCGTTGCGAATTCACGATCCGTTGCAAAGCTGTCGCCGGTTTCGCATACCGGCCCCACCACGTCATAGCGGCTCAGGGCGGCATTGGCCCCGGTTTCCCGCAGCGGCCATATCTCATGATAGGCGTCATATAAAGTTGGCCGGATCAGATCATTCATGGCCGCATCCACAATCGCGAACTGGCGGCTTTCACCCTGTTTTACATAGATCACACGGGTCACCAGCACACCGGCATTGCCTGCGATCAGACGCCCCGGCTCAAAGATCAGCCGGCACCCCAGGCCTTTGAATATCTGCGCCGTCATGGCGGCATAATCGGACGGCAAAGGCGGGTTGGCGTTGGATTGCACATAGGGAATACCGAGGCCGCCGCCCAGATCAAGCCGGGTAATAACATGGCCATCGCCCCGCAGCGCCTCTGTCAGTTCACGCACCTTGATGAAGGCCTGGCGGAAAGGGGCCAGATCGGTCAGCTGGCTGCCGATATGCACATCCACACTGTCAACCCGCAAGCCGGGCAGGCGCGCCGCCTGGGCGTAGACCTCACGCGCGCGGGAAATTGGAATGCCGAATTTATTTTCCGATTTTCCGGTGGCGATCTTGGCGTGAGTTTTTGCGTCCACATCCGGATTTACGCGGATGGCGATGGCGGCGATTGCTTCTCTTGCCTGCGCCACTTCACTGAGCGCACGCAGTTCGGGTTCTGATTCCACATTGAATTGCAGAATGCCCGCATCCAGGGCTGCGGCCATTTCAGCGCGGGTTTTGCCCACGCCGGAGAAAACGATTTTACCGGCAGGTATCCCCGCCGCAAGCGCACGGCGCAATTCGCCTTCGGAAACAATATCGGCCCCGCTGCCCAGTTGCGCCAGCGTGCGCAGCACCGCCAGATTGCCATTGGCCTTCACCGAATAACAGATCAGCGTATCCTGCCCGGAAAAAGCGCCGGCAAAAACCCTGTAATGGTGCGCCAGCGTTGCGCTGGAATAGCAGTAAAACGGCGTGCCCGCCTGTTGCGCGATATCGCGCAGCGCCACATCCTCGGCATACAGCCAGCCCTTGCGATAGTGAAAATGATGCATGAAAATTATTTCGCTATCTTGTGATTTGATCTTTGTTGCGGTCCTTGCTCCATTCGCGTTCAACACGCACATCTTCGGAACCGCCCGGCGGCGCATCCAGCGGGCCTTTTTTTCCGCATCCAGGAAGCAGCAGCAGCGCCAGCAGCAGCAGCTTTGTTACGCGCATCAGCCGATCTCCTGCTTTGCCGCTGCAATGGCGGCGCGCACACGCTCCGGCGCGGTGCCGCCGAAACTGGTGCGGCTGGCGGCGGACGCCTGTACCGAAAGCACGTCCAGCGCGGCCCCGGTAATGCGCGGCTCCACGGCCTGTAAATCAGCCAGTGTCAATTGCTCCAGCGTCAGGGATTTTGCCTCTGCGCGCTTCACTACCTCGCCGGTAATATGATGCGCCTGACGGAACGCGATATTCAATGTGCGCACCAGCCAGTCGGCCAGATCGGTCGCCGTGCTGTAGCCCCTGCCCGCCGCCGCCAGCATCGCGTCAGGCTTGATGATCATGGTGCGGATCATGCCGGTCATTGCCGCAATGCACAGATTCATGGTGTCGGCGGCGCCGAACACCTGTTCCTTGTCTTCCTGCATATCCTTGGAATAGGCCAGCGGCAATCCCTTCATCACCATCAGCAGGGCGTTGAGCGCGCCGCAGATGCGCCCGGTCTTGGCGCGGATCAGTTCGGCAGCGTCCGGATTGCGTTTTTGCGGCATGATGGATGATCCGGTGGAAAATTCATCCGTAAGCTGAATAAATCCAAACTGCGCCGAGGACCAGAATACAATTTCTTCCGCCAGCCGCGACAGATGGGTGGCGGCAATGGCGCAGGCGGCCAGAAATTCCAGCGCGAAATCCCGGTCTGAAACCGCATCCAGCGAATTGCGCATGGGCCGCGCAAAACCCAGCGCCCGGGCCGTGGCGTCCCGGTCGATCGCAAATGAGGTGCCGGCCAGAGCGGCGGCCCCCAGCGGGCTTTCATTCAGGCGCGCGCGCGCATCGCTGAGGCGCGCGCGGTCGCGGCCGAACATTTCCACATAGGCCAGCAGATGATGGCCAAAGCTTACGGGCTGCGCGCTTTGCAGATGCGTAAATCCGGGCATGAGCGTGTCCGCATGTTCCCCGGCGCGCGCCAGCAGGGCGCGTTGCAGATCGCGCAGCGCAGCCTCCAGATGGTCCATCGCATCGCGCACCCACAGACGGAAATCCACCGCCACCTGATCATTGCGCGAACGCGCGGTATGCAGGCGTCCTGCCGCCGGGCCGATCAGTTCGGCCAGCCGGGCTTCGATATTCATGTGAATATCTTCCAGCGCCTCGCTGAAGGTGAATTTGCCCGCCGTGATTTCCGCCAGAATAGTGTCCAGCCCGGCCAGAATTTGCGCCCCGTCCGCGGCTGTGATAATGCCCTGCGCAACCAGCATCTCGCAATGCGCTTTGGAACCGGCTATATCCTGGGCATAGAGGCGGTGATCAAAGCCGATCGAGGCGTTGATGCGCGCCATGATTTCGGCGGGGCCGCCTTCAAAGCGGCCGCCCCACAGGCTGTTGGCGCTACCGGTGTCTGGCGGGGAGGAGGGGCTTTTGCGCATGGGTCGGATCGGCCTGACAGAGATGATGGAAAGTAGGGGTGATGGAAAGTAATGCCGGCAAGTTACACGGAAACGGCAGAAAGCAGGGATAATTTCAGGCGCGCCTGCGCCAGGCTATCCGCAGCGGCGCTGCTGATTGCGGTATACGCCATTGCGGGGCTTGCTGGCAATGTTGCTGCGGCGGCGGATGCTGGGGCCCCTGCCGGCCTGCAAAATTTCGTCACCAAAACCGTGCCCGCGCCTTTGCCCGAGGTGCAGTTTCAGGATGCGGCGGGTCAGTTCCATAATCTGGCGGAATATAAGGGCAAAATAGTTCTGGTGAATTTCTGGGCCACCTGGTGTGCCCCATGCCGGGAGGAAATGCCGTCGCTCGACCGGCTGCAAGCGGCCCTGGGCGGGCCGGATTTCACCGTGCTGATCATCAGCCTGGACCGTGGCGGTTACGCCAAGGCGGCGGCGTTTCTGAACGAAATCGGCGTCAAAAATCTGACCAGCTTTGTCGATCCCGGCATCAAGGCGGCGCGCAAACTGGGCGCGCTGGGCCTGCCGGTTACCCTGCTGCTGAACCGCAAGGGCGATGAAATCGGCCGCCTGACCGGCCCCGCGGAATGGGATCAGGCAGAAGCCAGGACGCTGATCATGCAGCATATTGAGGCGCAATAATCCGCGCTTTAGTGTGCTTTTGCCCGCTTTGATCACAGCTTGTTTTAACGTCTCAATATAATAGACTGGGCCAATAGACTGCCAAACAAGGCGGGATCAGGAGGAAGCATCATGAGCTATGCCGCAATCACGCTGGAGATCAAGGATCAGATCGCGCATCTGATGTTCAACCGGCCCGAGGCGATGAACGCCATGAACCGGGACATGTGGCGCGAAATTCCAGCCGCCATTAGTGCCATAGATGTGGATGCATCGGCGCGGGTGATCGTGATATCCGCAGCAGGCAAACATTTCACCGCCGGCATGGATCTGAGCGTGTTCGGCCAGCCGGGCCCCTATAAGGAAGCCGAAATCGGCCGCCGCCGCGCGCATCTGCGCCAGGATATATTGCGCCTGCAAGACTGTTTTACCGCCTTTGAGCGCGTCCGCATGCCGGTGATCGCGGCCATTCAGGGCGGCTGCATTGGCGCGGGTGTGGACATGATCACCGCCTGCGACATGCGTTACGCCACCGCCGATGCATTTTTCTGCATTCAGGAAATCAATATCGGCCTGACCGCCGATGTCGGCACGCTGCAACGCCTGCCTAAAATCATCGCCCCGGGCATTGCGCGCGAACTGTCCTATACCGGCAGGCGGATGCCTGCAAACGAGGCCAAGGCCTGCGGCCTGGTCAATGAGGTATTCGCCAACCAGGCCGATATGCTGGCCGGCGTTATGGCGGTGGCGCGCGAAATCGCCGGTAAATCACCGCTGGCGATTGCGGGCACCAAGGAAATGCTGAACTATGCCCGCGACCATTCCGTCGCCGATGGGCTTAACTACAACGCCACCTGGCAGGCCGGCATGTTCTTTTCCCAGGATACAAAAGAAGCCATGGAGGCCCGCACCCAGAAACGCGATCCGAAGTTCGACGACATATTGCCGGTCAAGGGCAGCATGGTGGATTGAGGAATCGCGGATTGAGGAATCGCGCCGTCAGGCCGCAATCTAGCTTTCCAGTCATAAGCCCGTGCGGTTTGCCCGCCCCAATCCGGACATCCACGCCAGATTGCCGCAGAATAAAAACAATAAAGGGTAGCGTCCTCTTTAACTCCTTTAATAAAGGGTAGCGTCCCCTTTGATGATTCTCTCCGATTCAAAGGGTAGCGTCCCCAGTTGAGGCTGCTTGTTCTCACCATTCTCTCCGATTCAAAGGGTAGCGTCCCCTTTGATCTGATTCAAAGGGTAGCGTCCCCTTTGATCCGTCCTAACCAACCGTCCTTGGTCCGGGCGCCGTCACACTGACCGGCTATCAGTGACGTTAATATCACTGCTGGTAATTGTTATCTCGTAGAGGTGATAGCCTACAGATTTGTTAGATGTGAAATCTTCGTTTTTTAACTGCAATATCTTCTGTAATTTCTTTCCCGACAGGAATTCAACTGAAATGGGGCAGGGATAATGATCACCCTCAGTCATAGCCTCATTGCCAATCACTTTATATGTGCCTTTCTTCTCTGTGTTGGGCCGGATGTTCTTAAGCATGATCGTCCGGCCATAAATAACCAACGAAACACAGACGATCGGCTCTTCCGCCTTGTTAACAATCAAAAAGTATCTTCTGGAGCCCAGCAGGACCATTAAAAAACCCGCAAAAGACCCAACCCCCAGAATGATCCAGATAAGCCTTAAAAATTGCGCCTTATCCGGCTTCGGCAGAGTTCCACCAACGGTGGCAAGCATAAATAGAGATGTCAGGAGTAACGAAAACACGACAAACGAAAGACCGAATAGCTTGTAGTAATGGGCGTTGAACCGCATCATTTCCGGTAAATCGCCACCGTCGTCCTCACCAGCTGAAACATAACGTAAGCAGTGCCAAACACCGCAGCAATTCCGACGATGAGAGCCGAAACCTGTATTATATTTATATCCACTATTTACGCCTAGAATTGCTATTAGCGCCTCCCCCAAGACTACTGACAGGTTAAAGGGGACGCTACCCTTTAATCAAGTTAAAGGGGACGCTACCCTTTAATCATGCCGGCTAATATAGCAACCGGCACTTAACAGCTCGAATAAAGGGTAACGTCAGGTTTAACTTATTGTCCCATCGCGGCTGATGGGACAATGCCCTCTGGTCATAAAGCTTCTTTAGCGCGGCGGCTGAATAATTCAGCCCGCCATCTGTTTGCGCCGCCGAAACCAGGCCATCCCGCCCAGGCCGGTCAGCAGTAATGCACTGGTGAAAGGCTCCGGCACCTGGGCAAAGGACAATATAGTGGACGGGATCAGGAAAGACCCGGCCGGGCAACCGCCGCCGAAAGCGTTATCATAGGTATATACGCCGGTGCTGGGATTTCTGCACACATCAAACTGCTCTCCGCTGCCTGTCTGTGTGACACTGACGTCATTATCACTGGCGACCATCAGCGACCTTC
The DNA here is from genome assembly GCA_049323435.1 of Pseudomonadota bacterium. Classification (GTDB taxonomy): domain Bacteria; phylum Pseudomonadota; class Alphaproteobacteria; order UBA11222; family UBA11222; genus UBA11222. Next base: position 20,697 of record JBMOMX010000001.1, on the reverse strand, counting down.
TGCCATTCCCCAGCGCGGGTCCGAACATCAACCCTTCATATTTTTCAAAGACGGGCAGATTCGCAGCCAACAAGGCCGCCTGAATATCGATATACAGGGTTTTGCTCACGGGGGTCACGCCCGCCGGCAGATTGTTGCTGCCCGCCAGAGAGATCGCCGACACATCCGTGGCGCCGCTGATGTCGATCTGATAAATCCGCTTGCTGCCAATAGGCAGCGCATTGTTGTCGGGATCAACGCCAATACCGCGATTGTCGCGTTCCAGCACCAGGAATTTATCTCCGCCCATCGCCAGAATCGCGCTGACGCCGATGCTGCGGCCCTGCTGGGTAGCTGAGAAATCATTCACGCCCGTGCCCGGCGTGCGGTCATTAATATCGGCCCGGGCTTCCAGCTGATAAATGACCTGTTTGGTGGCCTCTCCCGTAGCCACATCAAATTCAACAATGCGCACATTGCGCGAGCGGCGGCCTTCGGTCTGCTCCGTCCCTTCCGAGGCGGTGCCTTCATTGACCAGCGGGTCCTGCAACACGGCATACATTTTGCTGCCGTCATCACTGATGGTCAGCCCTTCAAAGCCCCGATTGTCCTGGCGGCCCTTGGTGATTGTGGGGCGGCCATCCACATAGTTCAGATCCGGCGCCGTGCCTGCGTCAGCACCATCGGGCTGGGTCGGAACCAGATTGGCCGGTGTCGTAAATTGACGCACAAAGCTGCCGGTATGATCAAATTCAATCACCGACGGCCCATATTCATCCGCCACAAAAAAATGGCCGTTGGTCTTGTTCACCACCAGGCCTTCCGGATCAAAGCTGTTGCCCAGCACGGACTTGTTCCCATTCAGCAGGCCCGGGTTCAGGCCATTATAGGCGCCCGAGGCATTGCTGAATTTGATAGTGTCCAGAAGCTGGAAATTGGAAATGGCGCCGGATGAAGGATTAACATCCATCCTGAATTTCTCGACGCGCGTTTCGAAGTCAATCAAACCGCCGCCGGGGCCGCGATCCACCAGCCCGTACCAGACATTGTTGGCGTTATCATAAAACAGGTCCGAGCCAAATCCGCCAAGGCGGTTCTGGTTTGGTGTGGTGCCATCGGGCGCGCCGGGCGCTAAATCCAGCGCTTCTCCCGCAACGTTGAGCTGGTTGACGAACTTATACGGCGCCGCCCATGCCTGCGCAGGCACGGCCATCGTCAGAACCAGCGCCGCCGCGCTCACCGCATTGGCATAAATTGATTTCCCCATAACAGAAGATTTAAACATCCAGATAACTCCCTCAATTTTTCTATTGGATTAACGGATTGCGCACAGGCGCCGCAAATTGGTGAATGGCCGTACTTTGTAACTAGGTAACTAGCCGGGCTATGCTTCAGTTTTGTGATGGATTTATTTCAATTTGCCGATCCGCCGGTTGAACCGGCGTTGCAACTGGAAGTTAGCGGCTGCATTGCCGGCCATCCTGATGTAAAAGCTGCTTACATAAGCGAACCACGCAGGATTCGGCCAATCAGGATTCACAATGAGCCGCCGCACCTATCATCATGGCGATCTGCGCGAGGCGCTGGTCCGGGCCGCGCTGGAATTGATCCGGCAAAAGGGCCATGCGGGCTTTACCTTTGCCGATGCCGCGCGCGCGGCGGGTGTCAGCCCGGCGGCGCCCTACCGGCATTTTCGCGACCGCGACGAATTGATGATCGATATTGCGCGCCGCGGCTTTGAACAATTTGAGGCCGCGCTGTCAAAGGCCTGGAATCGCGGCCAACCGGATGCGCTGCGCGCGCTGCAAAGAATGGGCGCCGCCTATCTGGAGTTTGCGCGCGCCGAACCCGCTTATTATTCCTCGATGTTTGAGGCGGGCATCCCCGCCCAGGCCGATCCCGCGCTGGCGCAGGCGGGCGAGCGCGCCTTTGGCGTGCTGCTGGCCGCCGCCGAGGCGCTGACGCTGCTGCTGCCCGCGGCGGGGCGGCCGCCCGCGCGTATGATCGCGCTGCATATCTGGGCGCTGTCGCATGGCATTGCATCGCTGTTTGGCCGCGGCGACGAGGGCCGCCGCGCCCTGCCCATGCCCGCGCAGGACCTTCTGGAGGCTGGCGTGCTGGTCTATCTGCATGGGCTTGGCCTGGGCGGCCCCCCACGACCGGCAGGATGAAAAATTATTTCCCGGGCCTTGACAGAAACCCTTGCCCTGCCTATTTTTGTGAATGTTAATAACATTAACATTTGTTTTAACCTGAAGGCTTGGAGGCCGGAATGCAAACACATCGTCTGGATGCAGTCGTCAACAAAATTGACGATATGGGAAAAGGGGCCTGGATCGGCCTGATGGTGCTCAGCTTCGTTCTGTTCTGGCCGGCCGGGCTTGCGCTGCTGGCATTTCTGATATGGAGCGGCAGAATGGGATCGAAAAGGCGCAAATACGGCGCCGGCCGCTGGCGCTTTGAACCGGCCGAGGGCGAAGCCCCCAGCAGCGTCCGCAGCGCCTGGAATTTCGGGCCGCGCCCAAGCGGCAACAGCGCCTTTGATGAATATCGCACGGAGACCATCAAACGGCTGGAACAGGAACAGGCCGAATTCGAGGCCTTCCTGGAACGGCTGCGCTTTGCCAAGGACAAGGAAGAATTCGACCAGTTCCTCGCCGGCCGCCGCAGCGCACCCGATACATTTGACGTGACGGATGTAACGGAGGCCGCAGACGCCCGCGGGGCCCCCGAAGCCCGGCCTAAATCCCCGGCCTAACCGGCGCTGCCGGCCACCGCGTCACGCAGCGCCGCAAGATCATCTACCTCGCGCGCGAATGGCGGCAAGGCCGGTTGCACCGCCCCGCCCACACGCCAACGTTTTTTTGGACCGTTCCGCACCAGTCTGTTGCCCCCTATACACGCCCGCCCCTTCTGGCAGGCCGGTATAGTCCGCATCCGGATTATCCGGCCACCTTTTTCCGCCAGTGTAGGGGTGAACACCGCCCGATTAAATATTTTAGTCGTGTGCCCATTCCGGCCGCGGCAGGCGCTGATACGCCTCGCGCAGGGCGTTTGACCAATATTCCCGCACATGGCGGAAATAGGGGTCATCCTCATTGATGCGGCGGCGGATGCCGGTGTGCAGCGCATCGCGCCGGTAGACCAGCAGATCGAGCGGCAGCCCAACGGAAAGATTGCTGCGCAGGGTTGAATCCATCGACACCAGCGCCAGCTTGATCGCGTCATAGGGATGCACGTCATAGGTCACCGCACGGTCCAGAATGGGCTTGCCATATTTATGCTCGCCCAGTTGCAGAAACGGCGTGTCCTCGGTGGTTTCGATAAAATTACCCGCCGAATAGACCTGATACAGGCGCATTTCGCGGCCCCGGATCTGGCCGCCCAGCATCATCCCAACTTCAAAGCTGACACCCTGCGACTGCATGACTTCCTTGTGAATATTATAGGTCTGGCGCACCGCCTCGCTGACGATCTGGGCGGCGCGGAACATGCTGGGCGCCGTATACAGGGTTGCCGGCGCCCCGCCCTCCGCAAACACCACCCCATCATTCAGCAGGCTGATCACCGCTTGCGATATGGCCAGATTGCCCGACGTCATCAGCGCGATCATCCGCTCGCCCGGCTTCTCGAAAACATGCATTTTACCAAAGGTCGCAATATTGTCGACGCCCGCATTGGTGCGCGTGTCCGACAGCATCACCAGCCCATCCCTCAGACGGATCCCAACACAATAAGTCATCGAATCACCAGCGCCACGATGTGATTGCTATTATTGCTGTTGTAGCTGATGCGCCTGGCGGATATCAACCGAGACGCGCATTTTTTCTGCGCCCGCGCCGCGCCGCACGCCGCGAATGGGCGCGGCCTCAAGGAAATCCAGCCCAATGGCGACCCGCACATAATTGGCATCCGGGCAGATGCCATTGGCCACATCAAAGCCAACCCAGCCCAGCCCCTCAACCAGCGCCTCCGCCCAGGCATGCCCGGCGTCGCCCTGCTCTGTCCGGCCATGCTCCCACAAATAGCCGGAAACATAGCGTGCGGGAAAACCCATTGCGCGGGCCGCTGATAAAAAAATATGCGTGTGGTCCTGGCAAACGCCGCGCCCCTGCGCCAGCGCCTCTGCCGCCGTGGTGCCGCTGGATGTTACGCCTATCTCATAGGCCACGCGGCCGCGGATCATCATCATCAGCCGGTGCAGGCGCTCAATGCCTTCAGGGGCGCCGGCGGATTCTTCCGCCATGTCGCCGATCACCTTATCCGGCAGGGTAAAGGCGGTCTGGCGCAGATAATACAGCGCCGGCAATGTTTCCACCGCCCCCATAATGACGCCTGACGTGTCGGTGGTTTCCACCTCCCCCTCTGCGATGATGGTGGCCGTGTCATGCATCTTGTCGCGCGTCAGCATGTGCAGAATATTGCCATAGCCGTCAAATGTGGAAGGCAGCGCGCGGCCATTTTCACTTACCACGCGCCAGGACAGCACCTGCTGGCCCTGATGGCTGCGCGGATGCAGCCGAATCAGTTGCGCCGTATACGGAACATCTCTGTCATATTGATAGAATGTCGAATGCGTTATGGTGATGCGCATATAATTTTCACTTCCAATCAGGTCAGATATTGCCGGGTGATTTCATCCCCCAGCATACGGGTGTCTTCCACAATGCCGGTCAGAAATTCATGCAGCCCGAGCGCGAATATCTGCTCAATCGTGCTGTAGCGCAGGCGCGCATCCATCTGCCCGGCAAGACGGTGGCATTCGCCGCGGGTCCCGTAGGCGCCCGCAAGGCTTTCCAGCTGCCTGGATACATCGCTGATGCAGTAGGCCAGCGAGCGCGGCATTTCAGGTTTCAGGATCAGCAGCTCCGCCACCAGCCAGGGCTTGACCCGGTCGCGATACACCCAGTGATAGGCCCGCAATGCCGAGACAGACCGTAACACGGACGCCCACTGATAGTAATCCATCGTGCCGCCCACCGTCTCATAGGCCGGCAGCAGGATATTATATTTGACATCGAGAATGCGCGAGGTGTTGTCGGCGCGCTCGATGGACATGCCCAGCCGGCAGAACCAGAACGCATCGCTGCGCAGCAGGGTGCTGGCGACGGTGCCGCCGAACAGCAGCGAGCGCTCCTTCACCCAGTCGAGAAAGCGCCCGACCCGCTCGGGCGTAAAATCCGCCTGGCATAGCGTGTTCATCTCGATCCAGGTGGAATTGATCGCTTCCCACATACTGATGCTGAGCGCCGTGCGCACCATGCGCGCATTGTTGCGGGCGGTGGACATGCACGAAATGATCGAAGAAGGATTATCGCGGTCGCAGGTCAGATAATACAAAACCGTCTCTGGCGTAGCCCTTTCGCGGGTTGCAAAAAAACTTTCCTCGCAGCCGGAGGCGATGATGGCCGAGCGCCATTCGCTGTCGCCGGTGTCTTTCTCCTGCGGCAGGCTGGCCATGCGCAGGGTTACATCCAGCAGGCGCGCAATATTTTCGGCGCGCTCAATATAGCGCGCCAGCCAATACAGATTTTCAGCAGTGCGGCTCAGCATCGTCTTATGCCTCCACTTCCGGAGCCGGATCATTTTCCAGCACCCAGGTGTCCTTGGTGCCGCCGCCCTGGCTGGAATTCACCACCAGCGACCCTTCGCGCAACGCCACCCTGGTCAGCCCGCCCGGCGCCAGGCGCACCTCGCGCCCCATCAGCACGAACGGGCGCAGATCGACATGGCGCGGCGCCACGCCATTGGCCGTGAATGTCGGGCAGGTGGACAGCGCCAGTGTCGGCTGGGCGATATAACGTTGCGGATGCGCGCGGATTTTTTCGGCGAACTCTGCCCGTTCCGTCTTGGTCGCGTGCGGCCCGACCAGCATGCCATAACCGCCCGATCCGTTGACATCCTTGACCACCAGCTCATGCAGATGCTCCAGCACATAGGCGCGCTCGGACCGCACATCGCAGCGCCAGGTTTCGACATTGCGCAACACCGGCTCTTCGCCCAGAAAGAAGCGGATCATTTCCGGCACGAAAGTATACACCGCCTTGTCATCGGCGATGCCCGCGCCCGGCGCATTGGCGATGGTCACATTGCCCGCGTGATAGGCGGCCATCAGGCCCGGCACGCCCAGCATTGAATCGGGCAGAAACACCAGCGGATCGAGAAACGGATCATCGATGCGGCGGTAAATCACATCCACGCGCTGCAAGCCGCGCGTGGTGCGCATATAAACGAACATGTCCATCACCACGAGATCGGAACCCTCAACCAGTTCCACCCCCATCTCGTCGGCGATAAACGAATGCTCGTAATAGGCGCTGTTGAAGATACCCGGCGTCAGCAGCGCCACCACGGGCGCGCCCTCGCAATTGCGCGGCGCGACCGAACGCAGCGTTTCCAGCAGGTCTTCGGGATAATGCGAAACCGGCATGATGCGGGCGCGGCTGACCAGATCGGGGAACAGCCGCATCATCACCTCGCGGTTTTCCAGCATGTAGGAAACCCCGGACGGGGTGCGGCAATTATCCTCCAGCACATAAAACTCCTCCGGCCCGACGCGCACAATGTCGATGCCGGAAATATGCGTATAAACGCCCGCGGCGGTTTGCAGCCCCATCATTTCCGCCATGAACCCCGGATTATGCAGCACCAGCTCCGGCGGAATTTTCCCGGCACGGATAAATTCCTGCGCGTGATAGGTGTCATGAACAAACGCGTTCAGCGCCTTTATCCGCTGGATCAGCCCGCGCGACAGAAACCGCCATTCGGACTGCGCCAGCACGCGGGGAATAATGTCAAAGGGAATAAGCCGTTCGGTATCGCCGCCATCGGAATAGACCGCAAAAGTGATACCCGTGCGGCGGAAAATGAACTCGGCTTCGCGGCGCTTCAGCTCCAGCGTCTCAGCCGGGACAGACGCCATCCAGTCTTGTATCAGCCGATAGGGCGCCCGGCATGTCCCGGCGGCCCCCATTTCATCGAATATGGCCGGTAAAGTTTCGGGCTGCATGGGTTACACCTTCCGGAAAACCTGAACAGCTAAAACGCAGCAAGCATCATGCCAAAATCATAGCAGACTGAAAAGACTTGCTAAATTCGCTTCATCGCCCCGCCGCCATCGGCTAGCTGCTCATTTTAACGGCAAAGCGCCCGGCATGCATTATTTTCTCGCCATAATTGAAGCGCCCCGCAGCTTAGGTTTCAGCGCTTTTGAATGACGCGCGTTTTGCGCCGGGTAATGACTTCGGGGGGTGATGCGAGGTGATAAAAAAATTGCTTCCTGGACCCGGTTTCAGCCGCCCAGCATGCACCCCTCCCGCCAAGCCGCACTGTCAAAACCATAGCGCGGCGCACGCTCCTGCATCCGCAAATGCACACGCCACGCCGGATGATCCGCTGAAATTTAAAGGGGACTATTTAAAGTGGACGTTACCCTTTAATAGTAGAATTAATTATCATCCAAAATCAGGAGCGGAATGGATTGATAATCCGTACACTCCCTATTTGGCGCCCGTCCGCGAGGTCTTCCGTATTTAAAGGGGACGTTACCCTTTAATAGTAGAATTAATTATCATCCAAAATCAGGAGCGGAATGGATTGATAATCCGTACACTCCCTATTTGGCGCCCGTCCGCGAGGTCTTCCGTATAAAGTTCCGGGCAGCCCGTGGCAATGGCGGCGGCAAGGATCGCGCTGTCCCAGAACGAAAACCCGTGCGCGGCCTTAATCTCCAATGCGCTTTGCAGGATGGAAACATTGTTGTCCTGAATCTGAAATCGCAACCATGTCCGGATCAGATCTGCCGCTATCTTGTGCGCCAGCGGGGTAGGGCGTGAGGTGCGCGTTGCCTGAACGTAGAATTCCTGCAGCACCTGCACCGACAGAACGCAGTCATCTCTATCAAGCAGGGCGATGGCCTTTGCGGCTTTTACCGCCTCATCCGTGGCCGTACTGATCGAATAAATCAAAATACTGGTATCAATGAAAATTGGCAAAACTAATGCTCGCGCGAATGAAGTTCATCGCGCGATATGTTGCCGGAAGCGCGGAAGTTGCGGATGGCGGCGCGCAGCGCCTTCTCCTCAAGCTTCAGCGCTTCGTTCTGCGTTACGGCGCTGGCGTAAGCGGTGAGGTATTGCCTTACCAGCGCGGAGACAGAAGTATCCTTTTCGGCAGCCTTTATGCGGGCGCGGCGATAGGTTTCATCGTCCACAGTAACTGTGATATTTTTCATATTTTCACAGTATCACAGAATTCAGGCCCTGTCCATGGTGTGGAAGTAAAGGGGTCTGGAAGTAAAGGGGTCTGGAAGTAAAGGGGGCTGACCCACTACTGTCCGGTTAGATGTAGAAATGGTAGATGTAGAAATGGGAAGAAATGCAAAATGGTAGAAATGGAAAATGGTAGAAATGGGGTCAGGTAGAAATGGGGGCGGTAGAAATGGGGTCAGGGCGGTAGAAAGTGCGGAGAAATGGGGTCAGACTCGATTAATTTTGGGTAGGTAGAAATGGGGTCAGACTCGATTAATTTTGCGTTCAATTTGATCATTTAATCGAGTCTGACCCCATTTTGTAGGACCCCATTTTGTAGAGTCTGCTCTTCATTTAATCGAGTCTGACCCCATTTTCTCAGCGTTTAATTTTATCATTTAATCGAGTCTGACCCCATTTTCGCCCTTCCTTTATTCCCTTCCCTTTATTCCCCTTTATTCAGGCTTCACCGCTATCGTCCCTGGCAGCCACAAAAAGGGCAATGAGCCCCACAAAACCAGCATAGCGAAACGCCGTGCCGAGTGCGCTGTCCCGCAATGTCTCGGACCGCCACCCCTGAAACCAGGTGTCGGCGATGACGATCCATCCGGCAAACAGCATCAAAAGAGCAATTCCGCAACCGGTTAGGGCGAGCATTTTGGCCTTTTCGAAGGCGAGGCCGCCCGCGGTCTTGGCACTCCACATCCGCCATGCGCCAGTGACGCAAAGTATCCCGGAAAGTAACTTAGCGGCGGGTATCATGGCCGCGCCGAGATATATTACTATCGGATTGCTCGTGGCGCGCCAGTCCAACTCACCGCCCTGCCAAGTCGACATGGATGTAGTCATCTTCACCGCTTCGATGACGCCGTGCCAATTGCTTAGATTTCCTAATGCCCCGATTAACCCCCAGATACCGATCGTCAGAATCAGCATGACCTTGACCGTGCGCAGCATAGTCCTTCCCCATGTTTGAGCCGCCCCGGGATTGCCGGAGGCTATTTGGTTTAAGTTATGCGGCCATGGGGATTTCGTCCAGCATGGCGTAATAATTTTCTTCAGCCTCAACAGGCGGGATGTTGCCGATGGGTTCCAGCAGCCGCCGGTGATTGAACCAGTGGACCCATTCCAGCGTTGCGAACTCGACGGCTTCGAACAACAATCAATGGAGTCAGACTCGATTCGGAGGTTAAAGGGGGAGGTTAAAGGGGACGCTACCCTTTAATTTCACGGTTAAAGGGGGAGGTTAAAGGGGACGCTACCCTTTAATTTCACGGACAAACGAAAGTCCCCTATCAGCCCCCCTCACCTCCCCACCGGCAGGGCGCTGAACGGGATGTCTTTGTCGACGCGGATGTCGCCGGGCAGGCCCAGCACCTGTTCGGCGATGATGTTTTTCAGGATTTCATCGGTGCCGCCCGCGATGCGGATGCCTGGCGCGGTCAGCCAGTCTTCTTCAAACGCGGCGCGGAACGGCGAGATGTTCTGGTCAAAAATCACGCCGCCCATATCCATCAGCTCCATGGCGAAGGCCGACATATCCTGGCCGCGCGAGGCGCTGACCGCCTTGGCGATGGAATTTTCCGGCCCCGGCGTCATGCCTTTGCTCAACGCGGTCAGGCTGCGGAAACGGGTATATTTCAGGCCCTGCGCCTGCACATACCAGTCGGCGATTTTTTCGCGCACCGCGCCATTTTTAATGGCGGGCGCATCCATCAGCATCACATCGCGCGCCAGTTTGATCACTTCGTCAATGCCCGCACCCCCCATCGAGCCGATGGCGGAGCGTTCATTCATCAGCACGGTCAGCGCGGCCTTCCAGCCCTCGCCTTCCGGCCCAACGCGCATCGCATCCGGGATGCGCACATTGTCGAAATACACTTCGTTAAAGCCGCTGCCGCCGGAAATCTGTTTGATCGGCTTCACCGTGATGCCCGGGGTTTTCATATCCACCAGGAAAAATGACAGGCCCTTATGCTTGGGCCTGGAAGGGTCGGTGCGCGCCACCAGAATGCCCCAATCGGCCAGATGCGCAAAAGAGGTCCAGATTTTCTGGCCGTTCACAACCCATTCATCGCCTTGCTTTTCCGCCCGCGTGCGCACGCCGGCCAGGTCCGATCCCGCGCCCGGCTCGGAAAATAGCTGGCACCAGATTTCCTCGCCATACAGTGCGGGTTTGATGAAACGGCTTTTTTGTTCGGGTGTGCCCAGCACCATCAGCATCGGCATGGCCAGTCCGATGCCCAGGATGAAAATATCGCTGGCCACGTCAAAGCGCATTTCTTCCTGGCCGTATATGACGCTTTGCATGGAGGTGCCGCCCATGCCGCCATATTCCTTCGGCCAGGTGATGGCGGCATAGCCCTGTGCGGCTTTTTTCTTCTGCCATTCCTTGGAGCGCGCCACGGTCGCGCCGCCCGCGGCCTCCATCGACAGGATCGAGCCGCCGGAATTGGCGCCCGCCACCTTGCGTTTCGCGTTCGCCTCCAGCCAGGTGCGCACCTTTGTGCGAAATTCCGCTTCTTCCGGCGTATCGTTGAAATCCATGTTGTTTCTCTTTTGCTTAGGCGCGGCCCGAAGGCAGTTCGTTGAATGGAAGGTCGCTATCGACGCGGATTTCGCCGGGCAGTTTCAATACCCTCTCGGCGATGATGTTTTTGAGGATTTCGTCGGTGCCGCCCGCGATGCGGATGCCGGGGGAGGATAGCCAGTCTTCCTGATAGGAGGCGCGGTAGGGGGAGAGTGTCCGGTCACGGATGATGCCGCCCATGTCCATCATTTCGATGGCGAAGGCGGACAGGTCCTGGCGGCGTGCGGCGCTGACCAGTTTGGCGATGGAATTTTCAGGGCCCGGTGTCGTGCCTTTGCTCAGCGCAGTCAGGCTGCGGAAGCGGGTATATTTCAGGCCCTGGCTTTGCACATGCCAGTCGGCGATTTTTTCGCGCACGGCGGCGTTGCGGATGGCGGGGCCGTCATGCAGTTCGGTGTCGCGGGCCAACTGGATCATTTCGTCAATGCCGATGCCCGCGCCCATATTGCCGACGGCGGAGCGTTCATTCATCAGCACGGTCAGCGCGACTTTCCAGCCATCGCCCACAGCGCCCACACGCATCGAATCCGGGATGCGGACATTTTCCAGGAACACTTCGTTAAAGTGGCTTTGCCCGGAAATCTGCCGGATACGTTCCACCCGGATGCCGGGCGATTTCATATCGACGAGGAAAAATGACAGGCCCTTATGCTTGACGGCAGTGGGATCGGTGCGCACCACCAGAATGCCGAAATCGGAATAATGCGCGCCGGATGTCCAGATTTTCTGGCCATTGATGATCCAGTCGCTGCCTTCGGGGCCATCGCGTTCCGCGCGGCTGCGCACGCCGGCCAGATCGGACCCCGCGCCCGGTTCGGAAAATAGCTGGCACCAGATTTCCTCGCCATATAATGCGGGTTTGATATAACGCTGTTTCTGCTCTGCGGCGCCATGCACCATCAGCATCGGCATGGCCATGCCGAGGCCGATCAAAAACACATTGCCGGGCAGATTATATTGCGACTCTTCCTGGCCATAGATGACGTTCTGCATACTCGTGCCGCCCTGGCCGCCATATTCCTTCGGCCAGGTGATTGCGGCATAACCCGCCTCAGCCTTGACCTTCTGCCAGGCCTTGGATTCGGTAACGCCGACACGGGCGCCGGGCGCAACGGACATTGCATGCGCCGCCAGCCAGCCGCGCACTTTTGCGCGGTAGGCGGCTTCTTCCGGTGTATCCTCAAAGTCCATTATTTCACACCCGGTGACTGATTATAGGGAATGTCTTTATCCACGCGGATATCGCCGGGCATGCCAAGCACACGTTCGGCAATGATGTTTTTGAGAATTTCATCCGTGCCGCCTGCAATGCGCATCGCGGGCGCCATCAGCCAGGACGCCTGAAAGCCGGCCTTATAATGCACGAGTTCGGCTTCGTTAAGGATGCCGCCCATATCCATCAGTTCCATGGCGAAGGCGGAGTAATCCTGCCCGCGCTGGGCGCTGACCGCCTTGCCGATGGAGTTTTCCGGTCCCGGCGTCTGGCCCTTGCTGAGCGCGGTCAGGCTGCGGAAGCGGGTATATTTCAGGCCCTGGCCCTGCACATACCAGTCGGCCAGCTTTTCGCGCACGGCAGCGTTGCGGATGGCGGGCTGCCCGTCGGGCATGATGGTCTTGCGCGCCAGTTCAATCAGCTGATCGGTGCCCAATGCGCCGCCGCCGCCGCCAATGGCCAGGCGTTCATTCATCAAAGTGGTCAGCGAGACTTTCCAGCCATCGCCAACCTTGCCAAGCCGTTGCGAATCCGGGATGCGCACATTGGTGAAAAACACTTCGTTGAAATTGGCGCCGCCGGAAATCTGTTTGATCGGTTTGACCTCTATGCCGGGCGATTTCATATCGACAAAGAAAAAGGTCAGCCCCTTATGCTTCGGCACGGTGGGATCGGAACGGGTGACGACAATGCCGAAATCGCTGTAATGCGCGCCCGAGGTCCAGATTTTCTGGCCATTGACGATCCAGTCGCTGCCTTCGCCGCCTTCACGCTCCGCGCGCATGCGAATACCGGCCAGATCGGAGCCCGCCGCCGGTTCGGAAAATAGCTGGCACCAGATTTCCTCGCCATAAAGCGCCGGTTTGACATAGCGTTCCAGATGCTCCGGCTTGCCATGCGCCATGACGGTCGGGATGCACATGCCGAGGCCGATATCGAAAAACCCGCCGGGAATATTATAATTGGCTTCTTCCTGGCTGTAGATGACATTCTGAATGCCGGTGCCGCCCATGCCGCCAAATTCCTTCGGCCAGGTAATTTTGGCATAGCCCGCCGCCGCCTTTTTCGCCTGCCAGGCCCGGGCGATTTTCAACGCCTCTGTCTCGTTCAGGTCAGCGGAAAACATGCCCGCGCCCGCGCCCTTGGGCGCGTTCGCCTCCAGCCAGGCCCGCACCTGTTTGCGGAACGCGGCTTCTTCCGGTGTGTCTTCGAAATCCATTTGCCCTGTCTCCTCTAGGCGGCGTTTCTAGTCTAGGCGGCTTTTCTAGGCGGCGTTACGCTTTTCAAGTTCGCTGACCAGCCTGTCTTTCCAGGACAGATGGCTGCCCAGACATAGGCTGAGCCATTTGGCGCGGCGGTAAAACAGGTGACAGTCAAATTCCCAGGTGAAGCCCATGCCGCCATGTGTCTGAATATTTTCCTTGGCGGCGAAGTTGAACGCCTCGGTGGCGGCAACGCGCGAACCGGCGGCGGCGGCGGGCAGATCGGGCGCGCCGGTGGACAGCGCCCAGGCGCCGTAATAGCTGTTGGAGCGGGCCAGCTCGTTCTTGATATACATGTCGGCCAGCTTGTGCTTGATCGCCTGGAACGAAGCGATGGGGCGGCCAAAGGCATAGCGGTTCATGGCGTAATCTTTCGCCGCCGCCAGCGCCGCATCCGCACCGCCGATCTGTTCGAACGCCACCAGCACGGCGGCGCGGTCCAATACCTGCTGCACCACGGCCCAGCCTTCACCCTGCTTGCCGAGCAATTCCGCCGGCGCGCCGTTGAACGTGACCGTGGAAAGATTGCGGGTCGGGTCCAGCGTCTTGAGCGGCGCATGTGTGACGCCCGCGCCAGCCAGATCCACAATCGCCAGCGATACGGATTTTTCATCACTGCCGCTGCCGGTCTTCACCACGACAATGGCGAAATTGGCGATATCGCCATCGGGCACCGGCAATTTAGTCCCATTCAGCTTGCCGCCTTCAAAACTGACCTTCATGGTCTTGGGGGTGGCGGCCTGCGTGCCTTCGGACAAAGCCAGCGTGCCGATCATTTCGCCTGCTGCCAGGGCCGGCAGATATTTCTGCTTCTGTTCCTCGCTGCCCGCGATCAGCAGCGCTTCGGTAGCCAGATACACAGAGGATGAGAACGGCACCGGCGCCAATGAGCGGCCCAGCTCTTCTGCAATCATGCACAGTTCCAGATGCCCGAGACCAATGCCGCCATAGGCTTCGGGGATCGTCGTGCCGGTCCAGCCCATTTCGACAATGCCTTTCCAGACTTCCTTGGCATAGGTTTCGTCCGTATCCAGGATACGCCGCACCACTTTCAGGCTGGATTTGTCGCTTAGAAACTTGTTGGCCTGATCTTTCAGCAGTTTCTGGTCGTCGGAGAAATCGAAATTCATATCAAAGGTCCACCCTGTTCGAGATTTATAGTGCAGTCCGCCCGCACGGCTAGCGTCAGGCTATTTCTTGCGCAACACAAAACATTGTCAGTCAATCCCTGACAAGAATTTTCTTTCTGGTCGCGGTTATTAATCGAGTATTCACTCCATCCGGCGGGGAGATTCCGCCCCGCCCTCCAGCATATTGGTTTTGAGCCGTTGCAGCAGTTGCTGCAATTCGGACAGATCACCTTCCTGCATGGATTTGTAGACGGTGTCGAACTGCTGCATGCCAAGCTGTTTCAGCCGCTCGAAAAAAGCCCCCTGTTCGCCGCCGGCGAGATATATCCGTTTCGCGCGCCGGTCAGAGGGGTCTGCGCGGCGCTCAATGATTTTTTGATCCTCCAGCCGGTCCAGCATGCGGCCCAAGGGCGCCGGGGCGATTTCAGTTTCTTCCGATAATTGGCTCTGGGTCTGGCCATCTTCGCGCGCAAGTTGCACAAGGACACGCCATTGTTGCGGGTTTACGCCAGCCTCACTGACTTTATGTTCAATCGCGCGCATTAATAGCCGTGAAACATCATAGATCAGCCAGCCGATCTCACGCCGAAGCTCAAAAGCGTCCGGCTTAGTCGGGGACCCAGCTGAATGAACATTTTGTGACATTTGAACCGTCATTTGAAAAACAAAATCATTTGATATTATATATATAATTATTATATAATGCTATACTAAATCTTAACGGGGAATGGTGCAAACTCTGGTCCGCCTGAATTGCGGGACGTTCCGGGCGATACCCTTTCCACATAGTTTTACCGCGCAGTTTTACCACGCACTGCAACCAGGCATGTGACTGAAATGTATGATGACCTGCCAATTTCCTGGGCTGAATTCCGGCGCCGTTCCGGGCGTGCGCCGAACGGCCATACGGGTATTATGGGCGAACTGGGCGCCATGATCGAATGTCTGGACGCGGATGAAATCCGCGTGCGGGTACCATGTCAGCCGGTCATGGTCGGCGATACGGCGTGGAACGCCGTGCATTCGGGCCTGCTGATGATCCTGCTCGACAGTCTGTGCGGGATTTCCATCATTCAGAAGATGGCCGCGCCATCGGCCATTGCCACGCTGGATCTGCGGGTTGATTATTTGCGGGCCGTGCCCGCGGACCAGGACCTGTATGTCACCGCCAATTGCTACAAAATCGGGCGCAATGTCGGTTTTGCGCGTGGCGCCATTTACACCACCGACCCCAAAGACCCGGCTGCGATTGCCAATGGCACATTCATGCTGGGCACTGCGGGCGACCCGCCGCCAATGGCGGCGATGCTGAAGGGGCAAAACGCATGAACCATCCTGATATGGCACTGGCGGACGTGGTCACGGGCGATATAGGCGGCCTGTTTGAGGCGATTCCGTTCCTGCGCTGGCTGGGCTTGCAGGCCAGCAAGGATGCCGGCGGGGTATTGTGCACCATGCCTTTCGCCCAGCGCCTGATCGGCAATCCATTTCTGCCCGCCCTGCATGGCGGCATGGTCGCCACATTTCTGGAGGCGACGGCGCTTGCCGTGGTCGTGGATGCGCAAAACAATCCCGCCGCCCGCTGCGGTAAGGAAATTCCGCGCGTCATCAGCACCACAGTAGATTATCTGCGCCCGGCGGGGCCCAAGGATACTTATGGGCGGGCTGAAATCATCCGCCTGGGCACGCGGCTGGCCACGGTCGTCGCCACCGTCTGGCAGGATGATATGGCGCGGCCCGTGGCGCGGGCAAATTGCCACTTTCTGGTGGCATCGGGAGGCAAACAAACATGACCACACCCAATTTCAGCCAGATGAAAAAATTTAATGGAGTAAACAAGATGCGTAAATTGATGGTTTCCGGCTTTGCCCTGCTGCTGGCGCTGGGCGCTTGCGGCAAAGAGGAAGAAAAAGCGGCGGAACTTTCCAAGCAGACCCCTGCCACGGCGGAGGCACCGGTTGCCGTTGAACAAAAACCCATTGAGCTGAGCATTGTCCGGCCGGTTCCGGAGCAAATTCAGGAACCCGTCGTCGGCACCGGCAGCATTTCGGCCTCGCAGAAATCCAATATCGGGCCCAGCGTGTCCGGCATATTGGATAAAACATTTGTGGCGGTTGGCGACCGGGTCAAACAGGGCGATCCGCTGTTCGAAATCCGCCAGACGGATTATCTCACCCGTTTGCAGGAAGCGCAGTTCCAGGTGAAGCTGGCCGAAGCCGATTTCGCCAATGCCAAGGGCGAGTATGAGCGCATCAGCGAATTAAAGGCCAGCGGCGTGGTCTCCAAGGGTCAGATGGATAAAATCCAGGCGCAATATTCAATCTCAGACGCCCGGCTGGGCATCGCCAGAGCCAATCTCGCCAAGGCCAAACAAAGTCTGGACGACACCACCGTGCGCGCCCCTTATGATGGGGTCATTGTGTATCAGCACAAATATCGCGGCGAATATCTGTCCGTCATGGGCATGCCCGGCGGGGATATGGGCGGCGGTGCGGGCGGCGGCGGCGGAGGTGGCGGACGCGGGGTGTTCGATATTTCCAAGATAGACACGGTGGCCGCCATTGTCGAAATTCCGGAAACCAAATTGCGCTTTGTGCGTCTGGGCACGCCCGGCATTGTGCGCATTGACGGCATGGACAAGGAATATCCGAGCCAGGTGCATGTCATTAATGATCAGGTTGATCCGGTCAGCCGCAAGGTGCAGTTGCGCCTGGCGATTCTGAACCCGGACTATGCCATCAAGCCCGGCCTGTTCGCGCGCGCCACGCTGACATCTGATCCGCGCCCGGCCTTGACGCTGGACCGGCGCGCAGTACTTGGTCCGCAGGAAGCGCAATATGTGTTTGTTGCGGTGGACGGCCATGCCAGGCAGACGAAAATTACCTCGCGTGAACTGGATGCGCGCCGGGTCGAAATTTTGTCCGGCCTTACGCCTGAAGATCAAGTGCTGACAGGCCCCAATCTCAACCGGGTGCGCGACGGCGACGCGATCTCGGTGGAGATGGCCTATGTGGATTAGCGAACTTTCGATCAAGCGCCCCGTATTTGCAGTCATGCTGATCGGGGCGCTGGTCGCGCTTGGCCTGGTTTCGATCACCCGCATCGGCTATGACCTGTTTCCCAGCGTCGAATTTCCGTTTGTCAGCATTGTCACCACGCTTGAAGGCGCAGCGCCCGAGACAATTGAAACCGAAGTCACCGAAATTATCGAGGAACAGGTCAATACCATCGCCTCGATTAAAAGCATCCGCTCGCAAAGTTTCGAGGGCCGCTCCACCGTCGCGGTTGAATTTGATTTAAGCGAAAATGTCGATGTGAAGGCACAGGATGTGCGCGACAAAGTGTCGATCGCCATCCGCGATCTGCCGCGCGATGTGAACCCGCCTGTGGTCAGCAAGGTAGACCCGGACGCGCAGCCGATCATGTCGGTCATGGTCGCCGGTGATCTGCCGATCCGTGACATTACCCAGTTTGCCGATACCGTCGTGAAAGAACAGATTCAGCGCCTGCCCGGCGTCGGTTCCGTGACCCTGGTCGGCGGGCGCGATCGTGAAGTCCGCATCTGGCTGGATGCGGACAAGATGCGCGCCTATCAGCTCACCGCCGATGATGTCATCCGCGCCATTCAGAATGAACATGCGCAATTGCCCGGCGGCCAGCTACAGACCGAAGGCAACACCTCGGAATTTGGCGTCAAGACCATGGGCGAGGTAAAGTCGATCGCCGAAATAGGCGAAATCGTCGTGGCGTTCCGCGACAATGCGCCAACGCGCGTGCGCGATGTGGCGCGCGTCGAAGACGGCATGGAAGATGAACGCACCTATGCCGAACTGAATGGCCAGCCGGGTGTCTCGCTGGAGGTGCGCCGCCAGTCGGGCGAAAACACGCTGGAGGTTGCCAAGGCCATCAAGGCCGCGCTGACCGGTATCGAGAAATTGGCGCCCACCGGCCTTAAAATTGTCGTGGCGCGCGATATTTCCACCTTCATTGAAGCTTCGGTCGAAGACGTGACCAAGGATCTGCTGATCGGGCTTGTTCTGGTGGTGGTCGTCACGATGGTGTTTCTGCTGAGCAGCCGCGCCACCGCGATTGTCGCCATCGCCATGCCGACATCGATTGTGGCGACATTTTTTGCGTTCTATATCGCAGGTTTCACACTGAACATGATGACCATGATGGCGTTGAGCGTTGCGGTCGGGCTGGTGGTCGATGACGCCATTGTGGTGCTGGAGGCGATTTTCCGCGCCATCGACGAAGGCCACAAGCCGATGCAGGCCGCAAGCATTGGCATCAAGCGCGTCGGCGGCGCGGTGGTCGCAGGCACCAATTCAATGCTGGTGGTGTTCGTGCCGATTGCCTTTATGGAAGGTATTGCCGGACGCTTTTTCTATCAATATGGCCTGGCGGTGACCTTCGCCATTGCGGTGTCGCTGCTGGTGTCGCTGACCCTGACGCCGACGCTGTGCGCGCGTTTTCTTAAACCGCATGCGTCTTTCGGGCCGCTGGCGCGCCGTCTTGAGGGCATACATGAACGGGTTGAGGAAATTTACGGGCGCGTTCTGGGTTTTGCGCTGGCCCATCGCTGGGTGATTGTTCTGGCGGGCGTTGTGACAATCGCTGGCGGCGTCATGATTGCACGACTGGTGCCGAATGAGCTTGGCGGCAAATCGGACCGCAGCGAATTTCTGGCAACGGCGGAAGTGCCATTTGGTTCCGGCATTGAGGAAACCAAGCGCGTCGCCAACCATATTTCCGCCGAAATCCGCAAATTGACCCATGTTACGAACAGTTTTGTCACCATTGGCGCGGATCAGCAGGCGCGCGTTAACAAGATGAATTTTTACATCGCCCTGACGCCGAAACAGGAACGCAATGAAAGCTTTCTTGTCGTCATGGAAAGAACCCGGAATCTTTTGCAGAATATTCCTGAATTGCGGAAATCTTCGGTTGCGGAAGTGCCCTGGATTTCCGGCGCGAGCGCTGACGATTTTGATATTGATTATGTCGTGCGCGGCAATAATCTGGAGGAGCTTGAAAAATTCGCCAACGAGGTCATGGCGCGGATGCGCAAAACCGGCATGTATGTCGATGTGCAATCCAGCTTTGAAACCGGCAAGCCGGAAATTCAGGTGGGCATAGACCGGCAACGCTCGGCGGATCAGGGCGTGTCGGTGCGCACCCTGGCGTCAAATGTGCGCGCGCTGGTTGGCGGCATTGATGTCGCAACCTATGAAGAAGACGGGTTGCGCTATGATATGCGGCTGCGGCTGGAGGAAAGTCAGCGCAACGATCTGGCCAAGCTGGAGCAGATACAGGTGCGCGCGGCAGGCGGCGGGCTGGTGGATCTGCCTAATGTCGCGGATATCAAGGTCAATGTCTCGCCCGCGCAAATCAACCGCAAGGACCGGGTGCGCGCCATCGATATTTATGCCTCCTCGGCATTTGGTTATCCGCTTTCGGTGACGACGGATGGGGTTGATAAAATCATTGAGGAAATTGGCATGCCGGAAGGTTTTTCCGGCAGCCATGAAGGCAAGTCGCGGCGCATGCGCGATTCCAGCGAAGCCATCCGCTTTGCTTTTTCGATTGCGATTGTGGCGCTGTATATGGTGCTGGCCAGCCAGTTCAACAGTTTCACCCAGCCGGTCGTGATCATGCTGACGGCGCCGCTCTCATTTCTGGGCGCATATGTCGCACTTTATTTCAGCGGGCAGCCGATGACCATGTTTGCCCAGATCGGCCTGATCGGCCTGATGGGCGTGGTGATGAAAAACGGCATTCTGCTGGTGGATCAGGCCAATCAATTGCGCGAGACACTTTGCCTGAGCGCGCGCGAAGCCATCCACCGCGCCGGCCCGATGCGCCTGCGGCCGGTGCTGATGACCGCCTTCGCGATGATTTTTGGCATGGTGCCAATGGCGTTTTCCACCAGTCAGGGCTCCGAGTTCCGCAGTTCGCTGGGCTTTTTGCTGATGGGCGGTATGATTTCATCCACCCTGCTGACCTTTGTCGTGGTGCCGGTAGCCTATACCTTTCTGGATGACGCCAAGCGCTATCTCAATATCGCACTGGTATGGCTGCGCCTGCGCAAGCCAGACCCCGTTGCGCCCGCTGCGCCTGCCATAGCGGAATAAACCCGCCCGCAGGCGGGGCGGACCATAAGCCCTGGATGCGGCGGGTTCTTCATCATCATTTTCCTCTATAGCGGTATGATTTAACCCGTTGATCCCCTCCCTGTCCCTCCCCTTTGCAAGGGGAGGGGACGCTAGACGCA